>NZ_JBJMQO010000060.1:0-27275 GCF_045802675.1 Archangium sp.
AACGGCCCCTCCCAGCTTGCGGAAGGGGCCGTCCTGTTGCGGGAGGAGCGGGCTGTCAGACTTCGAGCAGGAGCCGCTGCGGATCCTCGATGCACTCCTTGATGCGCACCAGGAACTGCACGGCCTCGCGGCCGTCGATGAGGCGATGGTCGTAGGAGAGGGCCAGGTACATGATGGGCCGGATGACGACCTGGCCGTTGCGGGCCACCGGGCGCTCCACGATGTTGTGCATCCCCAGGATGCCCGTCTGGGGCGGGTTGAGGATGGGGGTGGAGAGCATCGAGCCGAAGATGCCGCCGTTGGTGATGGTGAAGGTGCCACCCTGGAGCTCGGCGAGCGTGAGCTTGTCGTTGCGGGCGCGCACGCCGTAGTCGCCGATCTTCTTCTCCAGCTCGGCCATGGACTGGGTGTCGGCGTCGCGCACGACGGGGACCACCAGGCCGCGCGAGCCGCTCACCGCCACGCCGATGTCGTAGTAGTGCTTGAAGACGACGTCGTCGCCGTCGATCTCCGCGTTGACCTGGGGGAAGGCCTTGAGGGCCTCGACGGCGGCGCGGATGAAGAAGCTCATGAAGCCGAGCTTCACGCCGTGACGGGCCTGGAACTTCTCGTTGTACTGCTTGCGCAGCTCCATCACCGCGCCCATGTCCACCTCGTTGAAGGTGGTGAGGATGGCGGCGTTGGACTGGGCCTGGAGCAGGCGCTCGGCGACGCGGCGGCGCAGCGGCGTCATCTTCACGCGCTCCTCGCGGTCGGCGCGCGGGCGCGGGCCGGAGGGAGCGGCCGGAGCGGGGGCGCGCTGAGCGGGGGCCTCGGCCGGGCGGTTGAGCTGGCCGAGCGCGTCCTCCTTGGTGATGCGCCCGCCGGCGCCGCTGCCCTTGAGCTGGGCGACGTCCAGGCGGTTCTCCTCGACAATCTTGCGGGCCACGGGCGTCATGCGCACGTCGTCCGCGGCGGGAGCGGAAGCGGCGGCGGCCGGAGCGGAAGCCGCGGGAGCGGGCGCGGCGGCCGCAGCGGAAGCGGTGGCACCGGCGCCCGCCTCGATGAGGCCGAGCACCTCACCCACGCGTACCTTGTCTCCCTCCTTGAAGGAGATGGTGGCGAGGGAGCCGGCGGCGGGAGCGGGCACGTCGATGGTGACCTTGTCGGTCTCCAGGACGACGAGGGGCTCGTCGGCGGACACCGCCTCGCCCTTCTTCTTGTTCCACTTTCCGACGACGGCTTCAGTGATGGACTCGCCCAGGGGCGGGACTTTCAGTTCAACGGCCATTCTTGGTTCCTCGGAGGATGGCTTCCTCGACGATGAGCTGTTGCTCCAGGTTGTGCGTCTGCGGGAAGCCGGTGGCGGGGCTGGCGGCTTCCGCGCGCCCGATGTAGCCGACCTTCAGCGGGCCGCCCTGGCCTCGCGCCGCGGCCAGGTCGTGCAGGCGGGGGAACATGAAGTACCAGGCTCCCGAGTTCCGGGGCTCCTCTTGCACCCAGAGCAGCTCGGTGAGCTTCGGCATCTTCGCGACGAGGCCTGCCAGCTCGTCGAAGGGGAAGGGGTAGAGCTGCTCCACGCGCACGATGGCGATGGAGTCGTCCTTGCGCTCGTCCCGGGCCTTGACCAGGTCGTAGTAGACCTTGCCGCTGCACAAGAGCAGCCGCGTCACGTTGGCCGGGTTCACCTTGTCCAGAATCACTTCCTGGAAGGAGCCGGTGGCCAGCTCGTCCAGCTTGCTCGTCGCCTCGGGGCGGCGCAGCAGGCTCTTGGGCGACATGATGACGAGGGGCTTGCGCAGCGGGCGCAGCACCTGGCGGCGCAGCAGGTGGAAGATTTGAGCGGGCGTGGTGGGGTAGACGACCTGGAGGTTGTCCTCGGCGCTCAGGCTCAGGAAGCGCTCCAGACGGGCGCTGGAGTGCTCGGGGCCCTGGCCCTCGTAGCCGTGGGGCAGCAGCAGCGTGAGGCCGCTGAGCCGCCGCCACTTCGTCTCCGCCGCGGCGATGAACTGGTCGATGATGATTTGCGCGCCGTTGGCGAAGTCACCGAACTGGGCCTCCCAGAGGATGAGGCCGTCCGGCACGTCGAGGCTGTAGCCGTACTCGAAGCCCAGCACGCCCATCTCGGAGAGGGGGCTGTTGACGACGTCGAAGCAGGCGCGGCCGGTGGGGAACTGGCGCAGCGGGACGAACTTCTCGCCCGTCTTCACGTCGTGCAGCACGGCGTGGCGGTGGCTGAAGGTGCCGCGCTCGCTGTCCTGGCCGCTCAGGCGGAGGGTGTAGCCCTCGGAGAGCAGCGTGGCGTAGGCGAGCGACTCGCCCTCGCTCCACTGCAGCTCCTCGCTCTGCAGCATGCCCTGGCGCTTCTTGAGGACGGTGCGCTCCACGTCGCGGTGGACGTTGAAGCCCTCGGGCACCTCGGACAGCTTCTTGAGGGCAGCGCGCAGCGTCTCCTTGTCCACCGCCGTGGTCACCTGCGGGGCGCTCTTGTGCAGGCCGCCCTTGTACGGGGCCCACAGGCCCTCGAGCGCGCTCGGCTCCTTGAACTCGCTGTGCGCGCGGGCGCGGGTGAGCGCCGCGTCGAACTCCTGCATGCAGCGCTGCTTGATGGCCTCGGACTCCTCCGCGGAGATGCGGCCCTTCTCCGCCAGCTGCTGCGCGTAGAGCGTGCGCACCGTCGGGTGCTTGCGGATGATGTCGTACATGGCCGGCTGGGTGAACGAGGGGTCATCACCCTCGTTGTGGCCGTAGCGGCGGTAGCAGACGAGGTCCACCACGACGTCCGTCTTGAAGGTCTGGCGGTACTCGGCCACCAGGCGCGCCACGTGGACGCAGGCCTCGGGGTCGTCGCCGTTGACGTGGAAGACGGGCACGTCGAGCATCTGCGCGAGCGCGGTGGAGTAGATGGAGCTGCGCGAGTCGGACGGGTCGGTGGTGAAGCCCACCTGGTTGTTGATGACGACGTGGAGGGTGCCGCCCGTCTTGTAGCCCTCGAGGCCCGCGAGGTTGAGCGTCTCGGCGATGACGCCCTGGCCGATGAAGGCCGCGTCACCGTGGATGAGCAGCGGCATCACCCGGGTGCGCTCGGTGTCCCCGCTGCGGTCCTGCTTGGCGCGCACGCGGCCCTCGACGACCGGGTCCACCGCCTCCAGGTGGCTGGGGTTGAAGGCCAGCGACAGGTGGATGTTCTTCCCGGTGCGCGTGGCGTGATCCGAGCTGAAGCCCATGTGGTACTTCACGTCGCCGCGGCCCATGTGCTGCTTGGGGTCCTGCGGGCCCTCGAACTCGCTGAAAATCTGCGCGGGCTGCTTGCCCAGGATGTTCGTCAGCACGTTGAGGCGGCCGCGGTGGGCCATGCCGATGACGACCTCCTTGAGCCCCATGTTGCCGCCCACTTCCAGCATGGCGTCCAGCATGGGCACCAGGGCCTCGCCGCCATCGAGCGCGAAGCGCTTGGCGCCGATGAACTTGGTGTGCAGGAAGTTCTCGAAGCCCTCGGCGTAGGAGAGCCGGGTGAGGATGTGGCGCTGGTCCTCCACCGGCAGCGCGGTACGGTTCTCGCTGTCCTCCATGCGCTTCATCAGCCAGCGGCGCCGCTCGCTGTCGAGCATCTGCATGAACTCGACGCCGATGGAGCCGGTATACGTGCGGCGCAGCCGGCCGAGCAGCTCCTTGAGCTTGACGCGCGCCTCGGGGAAGACGCCGGAGCTCTCCACCAGCTGCTCCAGCTCGGCGGCGGAGAAGTGCGAGTCGTCCACCATGCCCACGTCGGCCACGTGGCTGAGCGCCGGGCGGGGGCGGCCGAGCGGATCAAGGTGGGCGCGCAGGTGCCCGCGCAGGCGGAAGGCCGAGATGACCTGATCCACCCGCGACTGCAGCTTCATGTCCTGCTCGAAGGCGACGGTGGGGGCCGTCTGGGGGGCGAGCGCCACCGCGGCGTCCGCCTTGTCGCCCTTGCCCTTGGCCTTGGCCTCCTTGCCCGGCACCACGGGGGTGGGCGGCTCGATGAGGGTGGGGTTGAAGATGGGACGGCCGGTGCCGTCGTTGCGCGAGAACACCTCGCGCCAGCTCGGGTCCACACTGGACGGATCCTCGAGGTAGCGCGCGTAGAGCCCCTCGATGAAGTCGATGTTTCCGCCGGAGAGGTACGAGTCCTGGAAATTCGCCATGGCGTGCTGTCTTTTACTGGAAGGCCGCCCCGTTGGGGGGTTTTCGGCACGATTTGTTGAGCAGGCGCACCCCGCTTCCCAGCCCGTGGGCGCCGGGGGAGCAGCAGGATTCATGCGCCACGTGAGCGCAACTTCATCCGCTCTCCGACACCCGGCGGGACGCGCGACCCGGGAGGTCTTCCTTCTTCCTGGCTTACCCGGGCCTCCGGGAGTGATAAACCCCCGGGACTTCTTCTCTCTCTCTTAGCCAGAAAGGCCTGTGCATGCTGCTGCAGGGCAAGAAGCTCCTCATCACCGGAGTGCTCACCCCCCAGTCGCTCGCCTACGGCGTGGCCGAGCACGCGCTGGAGCAGGGGGCGGACATCCTCCTCACCGGTTTCGGCCGGGCGCGCTCGCTCACGGAGCGCAGCGCGAAGCGCCTCAAGGCGGGCACCGAGGTGCTGGAGCTGGACGTCACCAACCCCGCTCACTTCCCCGCCCTCACCGAGGCCCTGCGCCAGCGCTGGGGCCGGGTGGACGGGATGCTGCACTCCATCGCCTATGCCCCCGAGGACGCGCTCGGCGGCAACTTCCTCAACACGCCCTGGGAGAGTGTCCAGACGGCGTTCCGTATCTCGGCGTTCTCCCTCAAGGAGCTGTCCGTGGCGGTGATGCCGCTGATGCCCAGGGGCGGCTCCATCGTCACGCTGGACTTCGACAACCGCGTGGCCTGGCCCATCTACGACTGGATGGGGGTGTGCAAGGCGGCCCTGGAGGCCACCGTGCGCTACCTCGCCCGGGACCTGGGCCCCAAGGGCATTCGGGTCAACGCCCTGGCCGCCGGCCCGCTGGCCACCATAGCGGCCAAGGGCATCCCCGGCTTCAAGTCCCTGGAGAAGGGCTGGGGCCAGCAGGCGCCCCTGGGCTGGGATGCGCGCACCAGCCATGACATGGTGGCCCGCACCGCATGCGCGCTCCTCTCAGACTGGTTGCCGTCCACCACGGGCGAAATGGTGCACGTGGATGGGGGTTATCACGCCATCGGCGCCCCGCCGGTAGACCTGAACGAAGACAAGGCGGGGGGTGGGGAAACCGGCTCTCCTCCCTCGGCTGGCTGATCGCTGTACGGGGGGACGGGCTCGTCCGTCCCTCTGGTTTCCTGGTTTTGATCGCACCGGCTTTTGCTGGAAGGCGAGAGCACGGTACAGTCTCACCGTTTCCTTCACCCGGGACCTTGTGGCCCCGGGAGGAGCCTGGGTTTGAGCGCCAACATCCTCCTCGTGGATGACAGCCCGACCGTACGCAACATCCTCAAGATCTACCTCATGAACCTGAAGATGGGGTTCGTCGAGGCAGAGGATGCGACACGGGCGTTGCAACTGCTCCGGCTGGTGCCGGTGAAGCTGGTCATCGCGGATATCAACATGCCTGGTATGGACGGAATCACCTTCGTGAAGCAGGTTCGCGCGAGCCCCCTGGCTCAGGTGCGCGACGTCCCGGTCATCCTTCTCACGGGTGAGCGCGGCGGAGACCTGCGGCAGCGCGGGGTCGAAGCCGGTGCCAATGCCTTCATCAACAAGCCGGTTTCCCATCACGATCTGACGGAAACCGTGCGCAAGTTCCTGGCCCAGAATTGAGAGCCGAGTCGTGAGCCTCCCGTCCCTGCTCCTTGTCGACGACAGTGATGCCATCCTCGCGCTCGAGCGCGCGATCCTCTCCGGCCATTACGCGCTGAACACGGCGAGCAATGGCAAGGAGGCGCTCGAGAAGGTGGGCCGCGTGCAGCCGGCGGCCATCCTGCTGGACCTCTCCATGCCGGAGATGGACGGCGACGAGGTGCTCAAGCGTCTCAAGGCGGATCCCGCCACCGCGCCCATCCCCGTCATCATCATCTCCTCGGAGGTGAGCCGGGCGGAGTCGTGCCTGGGCATGGGCGCGGAGCTCTTCCTGGCCAAGCCCTTCCGGGCCGATGAGCTGCTGAGCGCGGTGGAGAACGCGCTGGCCAACGCGAGGCGCCGTGCGCGGCAGGGCTCCATGGCCCTGCTGCGGCTCACGGTGGGGGGCCTGGAGTTCGCCATCCCCCTGGACTCCGTGCGCCAGGTCATCCTCCAGCCCACCACGCGCACGCTGCCGCTGGGGCCGGGGTACATCTCCGAGTTCTTCGAGCTGCGAGGCGAGCCGGTGTGCGTGCTGGATCTGGCGCGCCGGCTGGAGGTGGCGCACAGCGAGCCCGTCGAGGAGCGCAAGCTGGTCATCATGGAGCTCGAGGGCCTGCAGCTGGCGCTGAGCGTGGACGCGGTGCAGGACCCCGAGGAGTACCAGGCCTCGGACATCGAGCGGCGCGAGCGCGTGGCCGCCTCCGGTCACGGGCAGCTGCGGGACGCGTTGATGGGGATGCTGAGGGCCGGTGAGCGCTCGGTGCCCATCTTCGACCCGCGGACCTTCGCCACTCAGGACATGTTGAGCGAGGCCGCGCGGGTGTTGAAGCCCGCGGAGGTGGAGCGCAGCGCATGAGTTCGGGGGTGGAGTCTCAGCAGGTGCTCGCGCGAGCGCGTGAGGTGGTCTCCTCGTGCACGGGGTTCCGTGACACGGCCATCTCACCCTCCGCGGTGGACCGCGTGGTGCGCGCGGAGCTGGCGCGCGGCCGTTCCGCCGCCGAGCTGCTGGCGGAGCTGCAGCGTCCCGGGACTCCCCTGGCGCGGGCCCTGCTGGACGCCGTGTTGGTGGGGGAGACGTACTTCTTCCGCCACCCGGAGCAGTTCCGCTTCCTCGCCTCCGAGGTGGTGCCCGCGGCGTTGCGCCGGGGCGAGCTCGCCCTGCGCGGCTGGAGCGCCGGGTGCGCCTCGGGCGAGGAGACGTACTCCATCGCCGCGTGTCTGCTGGGCATGGCGCCCCCGGGCGTGCGCGTGGAGGTGCTCGGCACCGACCTGCACGAGGGCCGGCTCCAGGCGGCCCGCCGGGGCGTGTACGGCAACTGGTCCCGTCGCGAGGCCGGGCCCATGCTCTACCCGCTCTACACGGAGGTCGCCGACGGGCGGGTGAGCATCATCGACTCCGTGCGCGCCGTCACCCGCTTCGCCCAGGGCAACCTGCTGGAGCCACTGCCGGAGCTGCACGGCAGCTTCGACGTCATCTTCTGCCGCAACGTGCTCACGTATTTCTCCCCGGATGCCGTGCAGATGGCGTTGGGCCACCTGGCGCGCGCGCTCGTGCCGGGCGGCCACCTGCTGTTGGGCACGGTGGAGGTGGATCATCCGCCCGCCGGGCTGGTGCGCGTGGGGCCTCCGGAGCTGCAGGCCTTCCGCCGCCCGACGGCCAAGGAGCTGGCGCCTCCGCCCAAGCCCGCCGCCCGCGAGCCCGAGCCCTTCAGGGTGGCCATGCGCGCGGTGACGCCGCCGCTTCCCGCGCCGCCGCCTCCTCCCTCGCCCGTGAAGCTCCACACCGAGGCGCTCCAGCGCATCGAGGGGGGCGACGAGGCCGGCGCGGCCACCATTCTGGAAAAGCTGCTGCAACAGTTCCGGGACTATCTCCCCGGCATGCTGGAGCTCGCCCTGCTGCGTGAGCGCGCAGGGGCGCGCGAGGCTGCCTTCGCTCTCATGAATACCGTGCGCGACAACGCCGCCCGGCTTCCGCCGGATTTGACCATCGAGGGGCCCGAGCCATTGCCGGCCCGCTTCTATAGGGCGTCCGCCGACGCCTTCCTCACGCTGGGAGCCATCGAATGACAACCCCCTCTCGCGGCCCCGAGGAGGTGCAGGATCAAGAGGTCCGCTCGCTCCTGGACGAGCGCGCCAAGCGCCTGAGCGGGCGCATCGACGGCACCGCCGACGAGACCATGCTCATGGTGGCCGAGTTCCCCCTGGGCGAGGAGCGCTATGCCATTCCCCTGGACTCGCTGCGCGCCGCCCTGCCGCTGCGCCTGGTGACACCGGTGCCCCTGTCCCAGCCGCACGTCATCGGCGTGCTGCGCTACCAGGGCCAGGTGCTCGCCGCGCTCAGCCTCGCCGCGCTGCTGGGCGGCCACGGCTGGCGGCAGGACCCCGCCGTGCTGCTCGTGGTGGATCGCGGTGACGGGGAGCTGTGTGCCCTGGACTGCGAGGCCATTCCCCGCCCGTTGAGCCTGCCCGCCGCCGCGGTGGAGGCGGCTCGCACGCACGCGGAGGGCCCGGTGACCGAGGTTCTGTTGAGCACTACCCGCCAAATCGTCCACGTCATTGATCTGCCGCGCCTCTTCGCGCGCGGTGCCGGGGCGCGCAATGCCGGTTGACCCCATGCTGCAGAGCCTCGTCGCCGGCTTCTCGGGCGAGGCGCAGGAAGTCTGTCAGAAGGTCACCCTGGATCTGCTCGATCTGGAGCGGGAAGGGCTCGACAACGAGGCGCTGGGCAAGGTGTACACCCGCCTGGCGCGCCACCTGCACACCCTCAAGGGCAGTGCGGCCAGCCTCGGGTTGCAGGACCTGAGCTCCATCGCGCACAAGCTGGAAGATGCCCTCGCGCCGCTGCGCAAGGACATCAAGCCCATGCCGCGGTCCCTGGTGGACATGCTGCTGCACGGGTTGGATCTCTTCCTGCTGCGCGCCCAGGCGCACGCGGAGGGCCGCGGCGAGGCGCTGCCGGACCCCACGAACGCCCTGGCGCAGCTGGTGGCGGAAGCACCGCCCCCGGAGGATGCCGCCTCCGGACAGGCCGCCTCCGTGGCCCACGCGGCCGCCGCGCCCACCCCCACGCTGGCCCCCATGGCCCCGGCGCCGTCCATGTCCATGGCGGACGAGGAGGCAGGGGACGCGGGCTGGCGCGTGGCCTCGCACCAGGTGACGACGCTGATGCGCGAGGTGGAGCGCCTGCGCGAGTTCCGCATGCGCCTGGAGGACCGGCTCCGCGACCTGTCCAAGGCGGTGGATCTGCTGTCGGCGCGCGAGCTGCTGGCGCCCACGGCCCGCGCCCGCGCGGTGCTCTCGGCCGTGTCGGCCGGCGTGCGCTCGGATGGCCACGAGGCCTCGGACATCGTCGACAGCCTCGAGGAAGGCCTCAAGTCCATCACCACGCGCCCGGTGCGCACCATCCTCGAGCCCCTGCAGCGCATGGTGCGCGACCTGTCGCGCCAGTTGGGCAAGCAGGCCCGGCTCGCGGTGGTGGGCGCCGAGGTGTCGCTGGACCGCCGACTGCTCGAGAAGCTCAAGGGCGCCATGGTGCACCTGCTGCGCAACGCGGTGGACCACGGGATTGAGATGCCGGACGAGCGCGAGCGCGCCGGCAAGCACCACGAGGGTGCCCTCACCCTGCGCGTGGAGCAGCAGGGCAACATCCTCGTGCTGGAGCTGAGCGACGACGGGCGCGGCATCGACGTGCAGATGGTGCGCGCGTCGGCCGAGCGCAAGGGCCTCATCACCGCGGACGAGGGCGCGCGGATGCACGAGGCGCAGCTGCGCGACCTCATCTTCCGCCCCGGCTTCAGCACCCGCACGGACGTCACCGACACCTCGGGCCGCGGCGTGGGCCTGGACGCGGTGCGCTCGGCGGTGGAGTCCATGCAGGGCCGCATCGAGGTGGTGAGCACCAAGGGAAGCGGCACGCGCTTCATGATCACCCTGCCCATGGATCTGGGCAGCTCGCCGGTGCTCACGGTGCGCGCCATCGACGCTCAGGTGGGCCTGCCCATGCTGGCGGTGGAGTCCACCCAGCTGGCCAGCAAGGACAACCTGCGCATCGGCCGCACGAAGACGCAGCTGGACTACAACGGCCAGCTGGTGCCGGTGGCGGACCTGGGCGCCCGCATGGGCCTGCGCGCCTCGGCGCCCCCGTCCGAGGGCCAGCCGCTCATCATCGTGCAGAGCGGTGGCAAGCGCCTGGCGCTCGCGGTGGACGCGGTGGTGGGTGACCGCGACCTCGTCATCCGTCCGCTGCCCGCCGAGGTGCGCGACGTGCCCGCCTACCAGGGCGCCGCCATCCTCAGCCGCGGCGAGCTGCTGCTCATCCTCCGCCCCGGCTGGGTGGTGACGGAGGCGGCCCAGCAGGCCGTCTCCATGCCGACGAGCCGCCGCGCCCTCGTGGTGGACGACTCGCTCACCGCGCGCGCCCTGCACCGCGCCATGCTGGAGGCCGGTGGCTTCACCGTGCACCTGGCCGCCAGCGGCGCGCGCGCCCTGGAGCGGTTGCAGACGGAGACCTACGACGTGATCATCTGCGACCTCGAGATGGAGGAGATGAACGGCACGGAGCTCATCGCGAAGCTGCGCGCGCAGCCGGACACGCGCGACGTCCCGTGCATTCTCGTCTCCGCCAACGACAGCGCGGGCGCGAGGGCGCGGGGCCTGTCGGCGGGTGCGGACGGCTACCTCAGCAAGCGGGAGTGCGCCGCGGGCCGCCTGTTGACCGAGGTGTTGGACGTCATGAGCCGAAGGGGGGCACGCGCATGAGCACTGGCAAGGAGCCCATTCGCGTCCTGGTCGTGGACGACTCGCCCACCATGGCGGATGCCGTCAGCGCCCTGCTGACGGATGATCCGCGCATCGAGGTGGTGGGGCGGGCCAACACGGGAAGCCGGGCGGTGACGCTGGCGCGCCTGTTGCGCCCGGACGTCATCACCATGGACCTGTTGATGCCGGACCTGGACGGCCCGGCGGCCATCGCGGCCATCATGGCCGAGGCCCCGGCGCGCATCCTCGTGGTGAGCGCCGTGGCGGACCAGCGCAACCTGGAGGTGTGCTTCCAGGCGATGAGCGCCGGAGCGCTGGAGCTCATCGGCAAGCCGTCCGTCGCCAGTGGCGAGGAGCTGCGCCGCTGGGGCCGGCAGCTGGCCGAGTCGGTGTGCCTGATGGCGGAGGTCCCCGTCATCTCCCGGCGCCTGCGTCCCGCCACCCCGCCGCCGCCCGTGACGGGGGCCCGGGTGGACATCCTGGGCCTGGCGGCCTCCACGGGTGGACCGCCCGCGCTCTCCGAGGTGCTCTCGCGCCTGCCGGCGGACCTGCCCGTGCCCATCGTCATCGCCCAGCACATCACCGAGGGCTTCACCCCCGGCATGGTGCGCTGGCTGTCCCAGGTGACGCCCCTCAAGGTCGTCATCGGCCGCGAGGGCGAGAAGCTGGAGCCCGGCCGGGTGTACTTCCCGCTGGACGGGCACGACCTGACGGTGGAGGGCAACGGCGTCATCCGGCTGACGCGCACGCGCGGCGGGCCATGCCCCTCGGGAGACCTGCTGCTGTCCTCGCTGGCGCGCACCTACGGCAGCCGCGCGGGAGGCGGTGTCCTCACCGGCATGGGCGAGGACGGAGCGCGCGGACTGCTGGACATCAAGAAGGCCGGTGGCGTCACCTTCGCCCAGGACGAGGCCTCCTCGGTCGTCTTCGGCATGCCCCGGGTGGCCATCGAGATGAAGGCGGCCGACCGCGGCGTTCCCCTGTCCGCCATCCCCGACATCATCCGCATGAGCTGCCGCCGCGGTGGCTCCATGCCCAACCGCCCTCCCAGTCCGGAGGGTGTCGCTTGAGTCCCTTTGCCCGCCGGTCCCCCATGCCGGCCCCGACTTTCTCCGTTGAGGAGCTTCCGTGAGCGCCCCCGCCACCCAGAATCAATCGATGGGCATCGGCCCCAAATTCGTCACCGTCACCGCGGTGGTCAGTGTCGCCATCGTGCTGCTGCTCTCCGCGATCGCCGCCCAGAGGCTGCGCGGCAACCTCATGGACAGCACCATGAGCGAGGGCAAGGCGATCGCCATCGGCTTCACGGCGGCCGCCGAGCGGGCCTCGGCCGATGGGGCCACCTCGCTGCAGCCCCTGCTGGACACGTTCCGTGACGCCGACGGCGTGGGCTACCTCTACGTAGTGGACGGCGCCAACAACGTGCTCGCCCACACCTTCTCCGGCGACTTCCCCCAGCCGCTGCTCGCCAGCAACAGCCTGCAGCCCGGGGAGCTCACCAACGGCCAGCGCGTGAAGGTGGAGGAGGCGGTGGAGACGACGATCGACGGCAAGTCGGTGACCGTCGTCGACGTGGCCGCCCCGCTGTCCGGCGGGACGCGCGGCGTGCTGCACGTGGGCATGAAGCACGAGAACGTGGGCGCCCAGGTGGGCCGGCTCTGGCTCACCATGCTGGGACTGGGCCTGCTCATCGTCCTGGGCGGCGTCGTGGCCGTGATGGTGCTCAACCGCTCCATCGTGGGCCCGCTGCGCGAGCTCACCGACGTGGCCGCCCACATCGTCGAGTCCGGCGACCTCTCTCGCCCCATCCGCGTGCAGGCCGTGGGCGAGGTGGGCCAGCTGGCCCGCTACTTCTCGCAGATGGTCGAGCGGCTGAGCTCGGTGACGCAGAACCTCCAGCAGGCCGCCGAGGCCCTCAACGCCTCCACCGAGCAGCTCAACGCCTCCGCCTCCGAGCAGTCGCAGACCGTCTCCCGCCAGGCCTCCGCGCTGCAGGAGACGCAGGTCACCGCCCAGGAGATCCGCCAGACGAGTCTCCTGGCCGCCCAGAAGGCCGACGCGGTGCTCTCCGTGGCCGAGCGCGCCGACGAGCTGAGCCGCGCGGGCGAGGCCTCCCTGGAGCAGACGCTCGCCGGCCTCAACGACATCCGCGCCCAGGTGCAGGAGATCGCCCAGAAGATTCTCGAGCTGGACGAGCGCACCGTGCAGATCGGCAGCATCACCCAGACGGTGAAGGACCTGGCCGACCAGTCCAACATGCTCGCGCTCAACGCCGCCATCGAGGCGGTGCGCTCGGGCGAGCACGGCAAGGGCTTCGGCGTCGTGGCCCGCGAAATCCGCGCCCTGGCCGACCAGTCGATTGAATCCACGGACCGCGTGCGCGAGCTGCTGGACGATATCCGCAACTCGGTGGCCACCGCCGTGCGCATCACCGAGCGCGGCTCGCAGCGCATGGAGGCGGGCCTCGAGCAGGTGCGCACCTACGGCAAGAACCTGCGCGAGCTGTCCGGCATCATCCAGGACAACGCCTCGGCCGTGCGGCAGATCGCCGCCGCCGTCGGCCAGCAGAACGTGGGCATCAACCAGATCACCACCGCCGTGAGCGACCTGTCCAAGATGATGGACGAGACCGTCGCCCGCATCGGCGCCACCGGTGAGGCCGCCACCACCCTGCAGATCATCGCCGACCAGCTCAGCAGCGCGGTGAAGGCCTACCGCGTTCAGTAGTCCGGCCCGGCGCTGGAAAAGACGAAGGGCCAGGGGAGGGAGACCTCCACCTGGCCCTTGTCGTTTCCGGGGTCTCCCGGGGGAGAGGGGCTTACGCCGCGGGGGCGGGCTCCTTGGCGGGCACCACCTTGAGCTTCAGGCCCTCGCCCTCCACGTCGAAGCGCGCCACGCCTCCGCCCGCCAGCTCGCCGAAGAGCAGCGCCTCGGCCAGCGGCTTCTTGAGCGTGTTGTCCACCAGCCGCGCCATGGGACGGGCGCCGAAGGCCGGGTCGTACCCGTTCTCCGCCAGCCACGCCCTCGCCGCCGGCGTCAGCTCCAGCTTCACCCGCTTCTCGTCCAGCATCTTCTGGAGCAGGCCCACTTCCTTGTCCACCACCTTGAGGATGACCTCGGGCGGCAGGCCGGAGAAGAGCACCCACCCGTCCAGGCGGTTGCGGAACTCGGGCGTGAAGGTGGTTTCAATGGCCTTCTTCGCGCGCGCCCCGTCCACTACAGCCAGCTTGTCGCCGAAGCCGATGGACTTGGTGCTCATCTCCCTCGCTCCCGCGTTGGTGGTGAGGATGAGGATGATGTTGCGGAAGTCCGCCTTGCGGCCGTTGTTGTCCGTCAACGTCGCGTGGTCCATCACCTGCAGCAGGATGTTGAAGAGGTCCGGGTGGGCCTTTTCAATCTCGTCCAGCACCAGCACCGCGTAGGGGTGCTTGCGGATGGAGTCGGTGAGCAGGCCGCCCTGGTCGAAGCCCACGTAGCCCGGAGGCGCGCCGATGAGCCGGCTCACCGTGTGCTTCTCCGAGTACTCGCTCATGTCGAAGCGCAGGAACTCCACGCCCAACACCTGCGCGAGCTGCTTGGCCAGCTCCGTCTTGCCCACGCCCGTGGGGCCCGAGAAGAGGAAGCTGCCAATGGGCTTCTCCGGCGCGCGCAGGCCGCTGCGCGCCAGCTTGATGGCGTCCACCACCGACTTGATGGCCGACTCCTGCCCGAAGATGACCTTGTTGAGCTCGGGCTCCAGGTTCTTGAGCTGCACGCCCTCGCTGGCCGACACGCTCTTGGCCGGAATGCGCGCCATCTTCGAGATGACCGCCTCCACGTCCACCACCGTCACCTGGCCGGTGCGCTGGCCCTGGGGCTTGAGCCGCTCGGCCGCGCCCGTCTCGTCGATGACGTCGATGGCCTTGTCCGGCAGGAAGCGGTCGTTGATGTGCTTGGCGCTCAGCTCCGCCGCCGCCCGGAGGGCCTCCGTCGCGTACTTCACCCCGTGGTGCTCCTCGTAGCGGCTCTTGAGCCCCTCGAGGATGAGGATGGTGTCCTCCACGCTCGGCTCGCCCACTTCGATCTTCTGGAAGCGGCGGGACAGGGCGCGGTCGCGCTCGAAGGACGCCTTGAACTCCTGGTACGTCGTCGAGCCGATGCAGCGCAGCCGGCCGCTGGCCAGCGCGGGCTTGAGCAGGTTGGAGGCATCCATGGAGCCGCCACTGGTGGCGCCCGCGCCGACGATGGTGTGGATTTCATCGATGAAGAGGATGGCGTCCGGGTGCTCCTTGAGCGCCTTGAGCACGCCCTTGAGCCGCTCCTCGAACTGGCCGCGGAACTTGGTGCCCGCCAGCAGCGCGCCCATGTCCAACGAGAAGATGACCGAGCTCTTCAGCGCCTCGGGCACCTTGCCCTCGTGGATGTGCAGCGCGAGGCCCTCGGCGATGGCCGTCTTGCCCACGCCCGTCTCGCCCACGTAGAGCGGGTTGTTCTTCCGGCGCCGGCACAGCACCTGGATGGTGCGCTCCAGCTCCTTCTCGCGCCCGATGAGCGGATCGATCCGGCCCGCCTTCGCCTCCTCGTTGAGGTTGGTGGTGTAGGCCTCCAGCGGGCTCTTGCGCGGGCCGCCCTCTCCCTCCTCGTCGTCCCCGGCCGGCGCGCCGCCGCCCTGGGGCGCTCCCTCGGAGGACTCGCCGTCCTTGGAGATGCCGTGGGAGATGAAGTTGAGCAGATCCAACCGGCTGAGCCCCTCCTCCTGCAGGAGGTAGAGGGCGTGGCTCTCCTCCTCGCGGAAGAGCGCCACGAGGATGTCCCCGCCGTCGATGTACTTCTGCTCGGCGGACAGGGCGTGCATGGCGGCGCTGTGCAGCACACGCTCCACCCCGATGGTCTGTTGCGGCTCGGCGTCCACCCCCTCGGGCAGGCGCTCGACCGTTTCCTCCAGGAAGCCCTCCAGGCGTTCCCGCAGGCGCTTGACGTTGGCTCCGCAGCCCTTGAGCACTTCGCGGGTGCGGCTGTCCTTGGTGAGCGCGAGCAACAGGTGCTCGAGCGTGAGGTACTCGTGACGCATCCGGCGCGCCTCTTCCATCGCGGTCCGGAAGCTGTCCTGCAATGCCTTGGCGATTAGCGGTCCTGCCACGGTCTCAACCTTCCTCTGGTTCCATCGAGAGGCGCAGCGGGAAGCCATTCTCCTGCGCCGCCGCCTCCACGGTCCGTACCTTCGTCTCGGCGACCTCGAACGTATAAACGCCCGCTACGCCGATTCCGTTGTAATGAACGTGCAGCATGATCTGCACGGCGTCCGCCTCGGATTTGTGGAAGACCTCCTTGAGGACGGCCACCACGAACTCCCGAGTCGTGTAGTTGTCGTTGTGGAGGAGCACCTTGTAGAGGGTGGGCCGCTTGAGCTTCTTCTGCGGCAAAGTCTCCGTCGCGACGTTGGAATCCGGGTCGTACTTCTCTCGGGACATGGTCTCCCTCTAACGAGTAGGGGGCACGAACGGCCCCCGCTTGAAGCCTGTTTCCGCTCGCCACCGGGGCAGGCCAGCCAGCACGGCCGCCCGTTCGTGCTCCAGGAAGGAGCGTACCGCCCTGTCCACCCCCGGGTGGAAGAGCAAGTGGGCGCTCCGGGTGAGGCTCGGCTCGCACCCCCGGGTGAGCTTGTGCTCCCCGCCCGCCCCGGGCTCGAAGCGCTCCAGCCCCCGGGCGATGGCCTCGGCCACCGGGTGGTAGAGGCACACGTTGAAGTGCAGGAAGGGGTGCTTCTCGAAGCAGCCCCAATAGCGGCCATACAACACCCGGGGCCCCACCAGGTTGAAGGCCCCGGCCACCAGCCGGCCGTCCCGGCGCGCCTCCACCACCTCGCAGGAGGAGCGGAAGGTGGACAGCATGCACGCGAAGAAGTCCGGGGTGAGGAAGCGCCGGCCCCACGGGTACTTGTCCACCGTGGAGGCGTAGAGGCGGTAGAGGGCGTCCGGCTCCACCCCGGCCAGTGCCTCGCCCCGGAGGGTGCGCAGGGTGAGGCCCTGGGCCTCGAGCGCACGCAGCTCACGGCGCACCTGGTGCCGCCGGTGGGAGTGGAAGCGGCCGAGGAAGTCCTCGAAGGAGTCGTAGCCCATGTTGCGCCACTGGTACTGGACGCCGAGCCGCACCGCGTAACCGGCGGCCTCCAGCGTGGAAGCCTCCGCCTCGGTGGGGAAGTGGACGTGGACGCTGGAGAGGCCCTCGGCCCGGGCGTACTCGTGGGCGGCCCGGGCGAGCTCGGCCTCGCGGGCGCGCCGGTCCTCCCCCGCGGCCACCAGCAGCCGCCGGCTGGTGACGGGGGTGAAGGGCACCGTCAGCACCAGCTTCGGGTAGTAGCGCACGCCCAGCCGCTCGGCGGCGGTGGCCCAGGCCCCGTCGGCGACGAACTCCCCGTGGCTGTCGTCCTTGAGGTAGGCGGGCGCCGCCGCCACCAGCCTCGAGCCCCGCCACAGGGTGAGGTGGCGCGGGTGCCAGCCGCACGGGGGGCCCACGCTGCCGCTCTCCTCCAGCGCCGCGAGGAAGGCCCACTCCAGGAAGGGCCGGGCCTCGTCCTCGAGCAGGGCGTCCCAGGCTCCCCGGGGAACCTCGGTGATGGCGCGATGGACGCGCAGGGTGGGCGGCAGCGGGTCGGACATCGGTCGGGCGGCCGGAGCCTATAACGGCCGGCCCGTGGGCCCGCCAGCCAGGAGGCGGCGGGGCGGGCTAGCGGCCCCGGGTGAGCTCGGCGGCGAGGAAGCGGCCCGCCTCGGCCAGACCGTCCGCGGCGCGCTGCCGGCCCTCGGGCGACTCCATCACCCGGCGCGCGGCCTCGCTGGCGGTGCCGGCCTCCAGGTCCGCGAGCACCAGGAAGGCGCTCCACGCGGGGGTCAGCTCCGCCACCCGTCCGGGCCGCTGTGGCCGGTCCATCAACGTGGTGGCCACCTTCTCCACCAGGGCCTCGTCATCCAGACGCTTGGCCTTGCCGCGCATGGCCCGCCACGCCTCCTCCAGCAGCGAGGGCAGCAGCCGGCCCTGGAGCGCGGCGCCGAGCCGCTGGGCGGCTTCGTTCTCGTCGATGTGGTGGGCGCGCGCGTAGGTGGGCATCAACTTCGCCACCACCACCGCGCGCGTGGCGAGGTGTGCCAGCCGGGGAGGAAAGGCCATGGCGGGCAGTCTACCAGCGCACGAGGAGGCGGAAGCCCAGATGTGAGCGGTCTTCCACGCTCACGAGGGGCTGGGCGTGGGCCGCCTCCAGCGCCACCTCGAGCGCCCCCGCGACGAGCTCCGGGCGGTTGTGGAGGTCGTGGAAGGTGATGCGCCGGGCGCGCTCGCCCACGGGCACCAGCTGCACGTCCAGGTCCGGCCGGCCCATCATCGCCAGGTAGCGCGGCAGCCGCTCCACCACGCGCGCCGCGCCAATCATGGGCAGGGCCACCGCGGCCACCCGGCCCACCAGCGTGTTCGCGAAGCCCGCGGACAGCTTGCGGCCCAGCAGGCGATAGGCCTCCGCGTCGCTCAGCTCTCCGTAGACGAGGTCCCTCGCCAGCGCGACACACCGCTTCCACACCTGCATGGGGTAGTCCAGCTCGGGGCACTTCGGGTCATAGCCCTCGGCGGCCAGCGCCCGGGCCAGGGCGGCGTGGGGCTCCAGGCCTCGGACGAAGAGCCCCTCGAACACGCTCGAGGGAATCCGCGGCTGCACCGCCGCGCTGGGGGTCTGCGCCAGCAGGCTCGGGCTCTCCATGCAACGTCTCCCCCGACTGGGTGTCCAACGGTTCTCTCAGCTTATCATGCCTTGATGGCGAATCGCTGAAGTCGAGTAAGAATCTAATTGTCCGATAAAGCAACCCTGGCGGGCAGGAGAAGCCGCGAAGCTCGGGGTTGCCAGGGGAGGACGGGCGGCTTAGAGGAAGGGGGCACGGGAGATATTTCGACATGTCGGTGAACATCCAGCTCGAGTGGACGCCCAACCCCAGCACGCTGAAGTACGTGGTGGATCGCCGTCTGCTGGCGTCCGGAGCGGTCAACATCACGAGTCAACAGGCCGCGGAGGAGAAGTCGCCGCTGGCGCTCAAGCTCATGGGCATCAAGGGCGTGAGGGCGGTGATGGTGGGCAGCAACTTCGTCACCGTCACCAAGGGGGACGAGGGTGAGTGGGACGAGCTCAACGACGCGGTGATGGCCACGCTGGACGAGCACCTGGGAGCGGGGCTGCCGGCGGTGAACGAGGAGGCCCTGGCGGCCTCGCGCGTGGCGACGGGCGCGAGCGGCTCGGTGGAGATGCGCATCCAGGACATCCTGGACGCGGAAATCCGGCCGGCGGTGGCGCAGGACGGCGGGGACATCACCCTGGACCGCTTCGAGGACGGCATCGTCTACCTGCACATGAAGGGCTCGTGCGCGGGGTGCCCCTCGTCCACGGCGACGCTGAAGATGGGAATCGAGTCGCGCCTGCGTGAGCTCGTCCCCGAGGTCAACGAGGTGGTGTCCGTCTGAGACGACAAGTCAAAGGCCAGCAGGTCCGGCGCGAGCTGTTGCCGGACCAGTCCAAGGAGCTCCTGCGTGAGCTGCACCTGCTCACGCGCGAGGGGCACCTCAACGCGGACGCCCTGCGCAAGCTCAAGCAGGTGAATCACCTGGTGGGGCTGCTGCGGCCGGCGATGGAGGAGCTCCAGACGCGGCACAGCGCGCCCGTGGTGGTGGACGCGGGCAGTGGCAACGCGTACCTGGGCTTCATCCTCTACGAGCTGTTCTTCAAGGACGCCGAGGCCGGCACGATGCTCAACATCGAGGGCCGGCCGGAGCTGACGCAGCGGGCGAAGGAGCGCGCGCAGCGGCTGGGCTTCGGGAGGATGGAGTTCCAGACGGCGCACCTGGAGGCGGCGCAGTGGCCCGAGCGGCTGCACCTGCTCACGGCGCTGCACGCGTGCGACACGGCGACGGACGACGCGCTGGCGGTGGCCATCCAGAAGGGCGCGGACCACGTGGCGGTGGTGCCGTGCTGCCAGGCGGAGGTGGCCACGCAGCTCAAGGAGAGCAAGCAGGCGGTGGACCCCACGCTGGCGCTGCTCTACCAGCACGCCTGGCACCGGCGCGAGTTCGGCAGCCACCTCACCAACGTCATCCGCGCGTTGACGCTGGAGGCCTTCGGCTACCAGGTGACGGTGACGGAGCTGACGGGCTGGGAGCACTCGTTGAAGAACGAGCTGATTCTGGGCCGGCGGGTGCACAAGGAGAACCGGCAGGCGCGCGCGAAGCTGGAGGCGCTGCTGGGCTCCTTCGGGGTGCGGCCCAAGCTGGCGCGGATGCTGGGCGTGGAGCCCGCGCCGCGCACGGCGTCCACTCCCGCCTGAGCGCGAGGCATACCCCTCCCGTGGACGTGCCACGCCCGTGGGAGGCCATGCCCCGGGCGCGTGACTGCGGGTGACGTTGGCGGTAGGGTCGGGCACCAGACCTCTGCCGTCACCCTGGAGCCCCCGTCATGGAATGGTTGTTGTCCTCGCCGCTGCTGCTGGAGCTCGTGCGCGGTGTCCTCTTGCTGGTGGCGCTGGTCGCGCTGCTGTACGCCTGCGCCGTGGTGGGGGAGCACTTCGTGCGGCGCCGCTGGTTTCGCTCCTACCGCCTCGCGAGCGAGCAGCTGCGCAGGGGCTACAGCTCGCGGGCGGAGGCGCTCTTCCGGGAGTCGGCCCGGTGGTCCTACGGCTCCTTGCGCACGGCGGCGCTCGCGGGAGTGGGCGTCTGCCGCCTGCACCAGGGCGCGTACGCGGAGGCGGTGGCCCTCCTGGAGCCGTTGATGAAGCGGCGCCTGCCGCCCTGGATGGCGTTGGACGAGCTCGCCCTGCGCGGGCACCTCGCGCTGGGCCTGGCCATGCTGGGGGAGACGCGGCGGGCCTGGCGGTGGATCCACGAGGCCTGCCGCCGCTTCGACGGGATGCCCACCTTCCTGGTGATGCCCACGGTCGCCATCCTCTGCCGGGAGGGGAACGTGGGCGCGGCGTTGAAGAAGATGGAGGAGAGCTGGGCCATGGTGCTGGCCGAGGGCTTCGTGTGCGGCCGGCTGCGGTTGTTCCGCGCCTACGCGCAGAGCAAGGTGGACCCCGAGCGCGACGTCGGCTTCGTCATCCTGACGCTGCATTCGCTCGCGCCCTTCCCGGAGAAGGAGCTGGCGTTCTTCCGGGAGCACTGGCCGGTGTTCGCGGACTTCCTGGAGCGGGGCAATGAGATGGTGGCCGCCCGAGAGGCGGAGCGGGCCCGGTGGCTGGCGGCGGAACAGGCGGCGCGCGAGGAGGCGGCGGCGCGTGCGCGGCCTCCGGCGCCGGGGGAGGACGACTCGTCCGGGTGAGCAGTGCCCGGACTACTCGTCCTCCTGCTCCTTCTTCTCGCTCGGCTCCTTGTAGACGAAGCGCTTGACGGCGGTGATGAGCGTCGCCCGCGGGATGCGGGCGGCCCCGGGCCGGGAGCCCGGGAGCTTCTTCTCGCCCTGCTTGTCCGTGTTGCCCAGGATGTAGCAGACCGGGTACGTCTTGCCGTCGGGCGTCTGGGCCCGGTCGTAGCGGCCGTAGACGTTGGTGCCCTCGGTGAAGAGCTCGCCGAACAGCAGCGTGCCCGGCGGAAGCTGGCCATTGTCGACGCGTGTCTTGCTGACGATGGGGCCGGAGCGGACGGTGGCGTATTCCTGGCCCGGGGCCGGCTCGCCTTGCTGGATGTCGGTGATGATTGGCGGGCCGTCCCCCCAGGCCAGGCGGAGCTCTCGCATCACGGCGCGCGACTCGGGGGGGCAGACGGTGCTGGCGGGGCGCGTCTGGGCACTGGCACAGGCCAGGCCCACGCAGGCGGCGGTGCCGAGGAACTTGCCCATGGAGCCGGGCTCGCGCGGGGGAGCTGCGTTGGGAGGCGTGTGCGGGGGCTTCTTCAAGGGAGCGCCTTTCATGGCTCGTGCCTCCACGGGGGCGGCAGCCGCGGGGGTCGACTCCAGAAGTAGTGGAGCCGCGGCCGACCCAGCTTCGGGGAGTTCCGGTGCTCGCGCCACTTCGCCGCCCTGGACTGCCTGCTCTGGAGAGGCCGGAGCGAGCGGCGCATGCCGCACCACTCCCCAAACGGCGGACAGTGCGAACCCGAGCCCCAGCGCCACGGCCAGGGCTTTCCCCGGGAGTGCCCGGCCCCGGTCCTGGCGCGCCTCCGGGGCCGGCGCGGGTGCTCCAGCCCGTTCCCTCCTCCGCCGCCGGACGGAGGAGCCTCCCTCGAGCAGTTGGACCCTGGGCGCGGTGACCGTCATCGGGCGGGTGGGAAAGCCGGGCCGGCGGATGCGCCGTCCAGGTGCCTCGCCCTCGTGGCGTGCCGGGACGGACTCCCACTCGAAGAGGCTCGCCTCCCACGCCGCGCGCCGGCCGAAGGACGCCGCCTCCACCAGTGCGTCGCGCACGTCGGCCCCGCTGGCGTAGCGCTCCCGGGGGTCCTTGGCCAGCATGCGCACCAGCACGCCGCTCAGCGCCCGGGGCACCCGCCGGTTGAAGCGCCGAGGCGCGTGCGGCCGGTTCTGCGCGATGGCCAGCGGGAGCAGGTCTCCCAGCAGCTCGGGCGGGAAGGGGTAGTGCCCCGTCACCGCCCGGTACAGGCTCACGCCGAGCGCGTACAGGTCATCCGCGGCACCTGCCTCGTACGAGGCGCCTGGCAGCTTGCCCCGCTCCACCCAGAAGCGCATGGCCTCGGGGCTGCGCAGGTGCGTCGTGCCCGGTGGCAGGGGGGCCGGGGTGAGGGAGGCCGCGCCCGCGTAGGTGCCAATGCCGAAGTCCACCAGCACCGGCTCTCCGTCCGGCTCGCGGATGAGGATGTTCTCCGGCTTCACGTCCCGGTGCATCACGCCCCGTCCGTGGAGCTCTCCGAGCGCCCCGGCCAGCTTCGCCCCCACCTGGGTGAGTTGGAGGAAGGAGGGGTTGAGCGTTTCGGCCCACCGGTCCAGCGGCAGGCCGGGCACCAGGTCCATCACGTGGAAGGTGTGGCCCTCCTCGGGGTCCGGCCAGCGCCCGCAGCCGTGGAAGCGCACCACGTGGGGGTGGACCGCCTGCTCCATCAACAGCACCGCCTCGCGCTGGGCCCGGGGGTCCTCGCGGTGCAGCGCCACCTTGAGGGCGAGCGGCACGCGGGGGTGGTGGATGTCCTCCACCCGGTAGACAGCGCCGTAGCCGCCCACGCCCAGGGGCGCCACCACGCGCCACTGGCCCACCTCCGTTCCTGGTGGGAGGGCCTCGGGCCGGAGGAGGAATGTCGTCTCATGCATGGTTCACCTCAAGGTGTGAAGGGGGCCAGGGCCATGTGGCGCTCACCGTCGCGCTCGCGCAGCTCCACGCGCCAGCGCGGCTCGGCTGGCGCCGAGGGACGCTCCAGCTCCACGGCGAGCGAGCGGCTCTCTCCGGGCTGCAGCCGCGTTCCGTCCATCCACACGGGCAGCCGCCGGAGCACCTGGCCCGCCGCGTCCCGCAGCCATGCCTCGCCGGGCGTCCAGGGCCGGGCTCCCGGGGCGAGCTCGAGCTCCACGGCCACCACGGCATGGGCGAGCGTGCGGTAGATATTCTGCTCAAGCACCTTCACCTCGCTCGATGAGTCCGCGGACGGCAGCCGCTCCAGGGTCACGCCACCCCGCAGCTCCCCCGAGAGCGCGAGCTTGGCGAGGTTGCCCGCCTCGCACCGGGCGAGCACCGCCTCCAGTTCGGACTCGAGCGCCGGCACCGAGCGCGGCCGGCGAATCACCCGCACCTGGGCATCCACCTCGCCGGTGGCCGGGACGAGCGCGAGCGTGGCGTGGGAGGGCGTCAGCCCATCCGCGAAGTCCACCGTGAGCAGCAGGGGCGTGTCCTCGGGCAGCGCGAGCGCCGGGCGCAGCACCACCGTGCGAGTCGTCGCCTCCACGAGGGCGAAGCGCTCCTGCCGGCCCTCCACTGAGAGCGAGTCGGGGTCGATCGACGCATCGAACTCGAGCACCGTGACGTAGCCGGGGGCGGCACGCACCGTGGGCGCGGGAGCGGTGGGATTGTCGGGGAGCACGAGGGAGCGCGCCTTCAGCTCGGGGCCGGAGAACAGACGCGGCTGGGCCGCCGCCGAGGCGGCACCCACCAAGGGCAGCAGACACAGGGAGCGGCGCGCGAGGGCCAGGGTCACTCGGGAGGTTCCTCCGGCGAGTCAACCTAGCAGGTCAAGGGGCGGACCGGACCCGTCCCGTGGGGCGGACCGTGCTGCTATGCTGGCACTCCCACTGCTGCTGGAGACCGTATGTCGAGACCACTCTTGGTTCTGGTGCTACTCGGCTCCCTGGACATGGGGTGCGGAGAGACGTGGGGCAGACAGAGTGCCATTGAAGTCCCGTTGCACAGGGATGTGATGGGGCTCAATTCCCAATCAACGTCATGTCAACTCACGGATAAGGAGTTGGAGGAACTCTGCAACGAGAAAAACTACCATGAACGTTGTCCCAAAGGGTGCTCCCCGTGGATTCCACGTGGAAAGCAATAGTCTGAGGTCGTGCGACTCATGCGATGGCGCATCCTCCTGGGGGTACTGGCTTCCGTTCTCCTCGTGCTCCCGATGGCCGGGGTGCTCTTCGTGTCCATGCAACCGCGAGCCGTGCCAGCAGTGCAGGAGGCAAATGCCCTTCCGGTGCTCACCGAGGATGTCCGCCGGTCCCTGCTGACGTACCAGCGGGACTGCCTCTCGGATGCGGACTGTGAGCCCCCGCTTGGCTGTTTCATGGCCTGGGGATCTGCCAACTCCTACTGCACGGACAGCCAGTGCTCGCAAGACTCGGAGTGTCCGGAGGGTTTTGCCTGCACGCTTCTCAAGAGCATTCGTGGCAAAACTCCGGTGCGGACGTGTTCGCTCGTTGGGCATCGCAAGGAGGGGGAGCAATGCCGGGTGACCGCGTACAGTCTCGCGGACGCATGTGCGCCGGGCCTGCTCTGTCAGTGGCGGTGTGGCCGGCCATGCCGGGTCGACGACCCGTCGAGCTGCCCGGTGGGTTTCTTCTGCTCGGAAGGCCGTGAAGGTGCTCCCTCCTGCCTGCCCACCTGCGAGGGTCGCTCCTGCCCCGAGGGGCAGCAGTGCATTCCACGGGGAATCGAGGAAGACGGCGGCGTCTCGGTGTGTGGCCGGGTGGAAGGGCCCGACTGCCGGAAGGACCCGTGTCCCGAGGGGCTGTATTGCGATGTCTTCGAGGTCCCCCAGCGCCCCTGGGAGATGCGGACGCAATGCATCCAATGGTGCAAGAAGGACTCGGACTGCCCGGAAGGAATCCCCTGCCTCGTCTATGAATGCCGTAAGCCTTGCAACCCGCAGACCCCTTCGTCCTGTGGTCCCGGCCTCACGTGCGGGCACCGCCATCCCGCGGAGCCCTGGTACTGCATCCCAGGCTGAGCGCCGCGTTTCCGGCTACCCGTACGACTCGCGTTTGATGCGCTTGTCCTCGATGCCGAGGTCATGGAGGTGGCCGAGCACCGCCTCCATGAAGCGCGGCGTGGCCGGAGTGCGCGTCTCCAGCGCCTTGCGCCGGTCCCACGGGGTAATCGCCGGGCCGCACACGTAGACGAGGCACGTGGCGCGGTCCGGGATGAGCTCCTCCAGTATCGCCTCGCTGATGCGGCCCTTGCGTACGTGCGGCCCGTAGCGCGACTCGTCCGTCTCGCGGGTGAGCGTGTGCACCACGCGCAGCTTTCCCGGGTGCTCGCGCTCGAGCGCCTCGAAGGCCTCGCGGTAGAGGATGTCGCCCCACGTCTTGTTGGAGAAGAGGACGGTGTGGCGCGGCTTGAGCCCCCGGTGCAGCGCGTCCTTGATGATGGAGAAGTTGGGCACCGCGCCCGAGCCGGCGATGACGTGGACGAGGTGGTCCGTGCGCTCCTCCACGTCGTCCGGCAGCACGTAGGGCCCCATGAAACCCAGCACCTTCATCTTCGTGCCGGTGAGGTGGCCGTGCACCAGGTAGGGCGAGAGCAGGGGCGGGTAGCGGGTGAAGCCGGGGATGAACTCCTCGTCCTTCACGGTGATGGACACCAGGGGCTCGTGCGGCGCGGAGGCCAGCGAGTACGAGCGCGCCGGCTCCTTGCGGCCCTTCTGCTCCTGGAGGTAGGCGCCGAAGTGGCTGATGGCGGGGAACTGGTGCGGGTCCAGGTTGAGGAACTGGCCGGCCTTGTACTCGGGGCGCTCGGAGCCGAAGTCGAGGGAGAGGGTGGCGGTGTCGTGCGTCTCCAGGCGCACCTCCGTCACGGTCACCTCGTACTCGCGGGGGCGGTTGCGTGCGGTCGTCACGGCGGCGCTCATGGCCTCCTCCCTAGCAGCCCGGTGGACGTTCTTTCGAGGAAAGCATTGCGGCCGGGCGTCGGCCGCGGACAATGCCGCTTCAGGTGACGAACGTCCAACAGAGGGAGCACGTCTTCGTCTCGGCGCTGCCGGGGCTGGAGCCCGCCCTGGAGGCAGAGGCCGGGGCATTGGGCCTTTCCCCCCAGAAGGTGGAGGGCGGGGTGGAGCTCACCGGCGCGCCGGGGCTGCACCAGGAGGCCAACCTGCGCCTGCGCACCGCGAGCCGGGTGCTGCTGCGGCTGGGGCGCTTCGCCGCGCCGGATGCCGGGGCGCTCGCGAAGGGGCTGGCGGGGCTGCCCCTGGGCCCGGTGTGGGACGGACGCTCGGCGCCGAGGCTCTCGGTGGCCCTGCACCGCGCGCGTTTCAAGGGGCCGGACGCGGTGCTCGCCGCGGCGGCGAAGGCGTGGCGGCTGCCCTCGGTGGAGCGCGTGGGCGTGCTCGACGAGGAGGTGTCCGAGGGCCTCACCCTGCTCGTGCGGCTGGAGGGCGACACGTGCACGGTGAGCGCGGACACCAGCGGCGAGCCCCTGCACCGGCGCGGCTACCGGCAGGAGGTGAGCCGGGCCCCGCTGCGCGAGACGCTCGCCGCGGGCATCCTCGTGCTGGCCGGTTATGACGGGGCGGAGCCGCTGGTGGACCCGATGTGCGGCTCGGGCACCTTCCTCGTCGAGGGCGCGTGGATGTCCCAGCGGAAGGCGCCGGGGTTGCAGCGCTCCTTCGCCTTCGAGCGCTTCCCCGGCTTCGATGCGGCGGCCTGGCGCGCGCGCAAGGCCCGGGTGGAGGCGGAGGCGCTGCCGGCGCCGCGCTCGGTGCCGAGGGGCTATGACATCAACGCGGGAGCGCTGGGCACGGCACGGCGCAACGCGCGGCGGGCCGGGGTGACGCTCACGCTGGAGCGCCAGGACGTGCGCACACTGACGCCCCCGGCGGGACTCGGACGCGGGCTGGTGGTGGCCAATCCGCCCTACGGCAAGCGGGTGGGCGAGGCGGAGGACCTGCCGGGGCTGTACCGCGCGCTGGGCGCCACCTTCCGGAGGGCCTTCCCGGGCTGGCGTGCCGCGGTGCTCCTCCCCGAGGATCCGGGGCTGCAGCGCGCGCTGGCGTTGCCCGAGGGACGCAACCTCCCGGTGCGCAACGGAGGCCTGCGCTGCCGCCTCCTGCTGTGCTCGCTCTAAGCCAGCCGAACTAAGTTCTTTCAGGGGGGCCCGGCGCGCGGGGACGGAGAAGAGCCTGGAGCGTGCTGGGCCGTCTCAGTTGCTGTAGACGCTCGACGGCTTCAGCATAGAAGGAATCGCGCTTCCTCGTCAGCATGCGGCTGAAGAAGGTGTCCTTGGTGTGGCCCCAGAAACCCTCAATCCAGTTGAGGCTTTCGGAGGTGTACTTCGGCAGGAAGATGGGGGTTACCCAT
>NZ_JBJMQO010000061.1:0-49329 GCF_045802675.1 Archangium sp.
GGCGAAGACCGGCTCCAATGGGCGATGGGCAAGCTGGAAAAGCGCATCAAGGACTCGGGCGGCAAGGGGGGCACGATCAACGTGGCGCTGTTTGGCTTCTCCCGTGGTGCTACACTGGCACGCGCCTTCGCCGTGCGCATCGCCAAGCTCAGCGAGAAGAAGTCAGGGGTCTGGCATTTCATTCCGGCCCGGCAGCCCATCCGGTTGTACTTCCTCGGGCTGTTCGACACCGTGGCTTCGGTTGGTTTGGCGATCAGTGCGAACAACAACGGGGCAATCGGTCAAGTGAGCCCGGGGGGGGCGATGAGCCAGCGCTATTCTCCGTCCATGGGTTCCCGCGTGGACCCGAACTCTCCCTGGGCAATCGCCACCGGAGCCACACCCGGCGCCGACCCGGCCAAGGGGTTGTTCGACGGTCATAGCTCCTGGGCGGATGAGCTGCACGTTCCCGAGATGGTGGAAGGATGCTTCCATCTGGCGGCCGGCCATGAGATTCGAAACTCCTTCCCCCTGGACAGCGTCCTCCAGGGAAACTTCTACCCGAAGAATTGCTGGGAGATGATCCTTCCCGGCGTTCACTCGGATGTGGGCGGTGGCTACCGCCCGGGTGAAGGGGCACGAAGCTTGAAGCCCGGCTCGATGCTGAGCCTCATTCCGCTGCGGCTCATGCGCGACACCGCGCTCCACGCCAAGGTTCCCCTCCTCAAGACCATCCCCGATAAGAAGCGATTGAAGGACTTCGGAATGGATGAGGGCAGCGCGGGTGAATACAAGAAGCTCCTGGAGCGCTTCAATCACTACATGAATGCCGTGAAGGGCGGAGCGGGCGAGCCGCTGGGCCGGCAGGTGCTGGCCCACATGCGCGTCTACTACCAGTGGCGCTTCTACAAGATCGCCGCCAACATGAAGGCGTGGAAGGCCGGGCTGCCGACGCAGGACGAGGCCATTCTGCGTGAATACGAACCACGCTGGGCCGCGCAGAAGTCAGCAACGCAAGCCGAGATGGACAAGCTGGATGCTGAATCGAAGAGATACCACGATGACTATGACAAGGCCATGTGGAGCATGATCCGGCAGTCCAGGCCCGAGTATCAAGGAGGACCCACCCGGGAGCAGCTCGACGGGGTGCGGAAACTCATGGACACCTCGAAGCAGAAGCGCAACGAGTACCTCGGCGTCAAAGCCGTCCAAGACACGCTTCCCGGCTCGGATGGCTCGTTGGAGAAGAACCTGCGCCTCTATGACGCGCAACTCCTGACCGATGCCCTGATGCTCAAGTTGATGTCCTTCACCGGGAAGCTGCGCCCCCATTACAAGGCGCTGCTCGATGCCTACGAGGCCGAGTTCAAACACAACAAGGGTCTGCGCGACGAGAAGATTATCGCGTTTTTCGACGAGTCCGTTCACGACTCGTTGGCCAGCTTCGCCGGGGATGCAACGCTCCCGTCCGACCCTCGCGTCATCTTCATCGGAGGCAACACGCGGTTGCAGTATGCCGTGAAACAGCCACAACGCCCCTCGGTCTCGCAACTCGCCTGAAAGACTCCCTCACGGAGGGGGCGACAGCGCCGTTGATACGGGCATGGCCGTCTTCGGGCCGTGCCGGTCGAGCAGGGCGTCCAGCTCGGCGAGCGCCTTGGCGTGGACGGTGGGCGAGTGGGCGAAGGTGGCGCGCGCCGTCTGGGCGAGCTTCAGGGCCCGCTCGGGTTGCTGTCCCGCGTCCCACAGCGCGCGGGCCAGGGCGAACTGCGTGGTGGCCCGGTACGCCGGGCGCACGGGTTGGTTCTCCACGACAGCGAGCACGCGCTCGAGCACGGCGACGGCCTCGGTGGCCCGGCCCAGCCGCTGCAGCGCCTCGCCCTTGCCCTCCAGCGGCAGCACCCCAATGGGCGAGTCCACGCCCATCTTCTCGAAGAGCGGCCGCTCCTTCTCGAAGAGCGTGAGCGCTCGCGCGGGGTCTCCCAGCTCGAGGTAGGTGCTGGCGATGCTCACGCGGATGAGCGCCGTGGTGATGTGCTCGGGGCCCAGGCTCTTCTCGCGCAGCTCCAGCGCCTGCTGGCGCAGCTTGAGGGCCTTGTCGTACTGGCCTCGCGCGTCGTGCAGGTCCGCCAGCCCGCCCAGGGCCTTGATGTAGACGTGCTCGGACTGCCGCAAGTCCTTCTTCGCCAGGTCCATCACCTGCTGGAAGGTGCGCTGCGACTCGGACAGCCGCTCCACCATCATCTGCATCTCCGCCACGTTCACCAGCGCCCGCATCAGCTCCGGGCTCTCCGGGCCCGTGCGCTCGTGGAACAGGCGCGCGGCTTCCTCGTAGTGCTTCAGGGCCTCGGCGTCGTGGCCGTCGGTGGCTTCCAGGTCGCCGTAGGCGATGTGGAAGTTCGCCCACTGCTCCGAGCCGTTCCGGTACGCCTGCTTGCCAATCTCCTGCACCCGGTCGAGCAGCTGGCGCGCCTCGGGGGTACGCCCCTGGATGGCGTACATGTTCGCCAGGTTCATCAACGGCTGGGTGAGGAAGGGATGGTCGGGCCCGAGGTTGTTCTCGCCCAGGCGCACCAGCGTGACGAGTGCCCGCTGGGAGTCCTCCACGCGGTCCAGGTTGTCCAGCGCGGCCAGCGAGTTGGTGGCGTAGCGCAGGGTGGTCGCGTGCGCGGGGCCGACCGTCTGCTCCGCCAGGGCGAAGGCCCGGTCGAAGGCCTCATAGGCCTCGGGGAACTTGCCCTGGTGGTAGAAGACCAGGCCCCGGTTGTTGAAGAAGATGGCGCGCAGCTCGCCGTGCTCGCCCAGCCGGTCCAGCGAGGCTTCCGCGAGGTGCTCCCAGCGCTCGGTCTCCTCCTGGCTGCCGCGGCTGCTGTAGTAGCCCATCAGCCGCACCGCGGCCGCCGTCGCCACGGTGTCGTGCCGCGAGCCGTGCGCCAGCCACAGCGCCCGCAGGAGCAGCGGCGCCACGCCCTGGTTCTCCTCGGAGAGGATCTGCGTCCAGGCCTTCATGAAGAGGGCCTCGGCGTGGAGGGGGTTGTAGCCGAGCGTCGCCACCCGGGCCTCCACCGCCGTGGCCAGCTCCAGGGCCTCCTTGTACTTACCGGCCTCGACGAGCGCCTTGACGCGGGCGAGCTGGCCGCGCGCCACGTTCACGGACTTGCGGACGATGGCGTCCTCGGGCGGCTTCACCTCGGCCATCAGCGCTTCCACGTCCGCGCAGCCCTGGAGCGGGCGCAGGGCACTGGTGGCGGAGATGGCCCTCTCCACCACGGTGGCATCGGCGTCGGTGAAGACCTCGGTGAGCGCGGCGAGCTCCTGCCGGCGGCTCTCCAGGCACGCCATGCGCAGGGACATGACGCTCTCGGACTGTTCGCCGCGGATGCGCGTGGCCTCGCACGTGTCCTGGTGCATGTCCGCCCACGCCTCCGTGTACGCGGCGAGCGCCGTGCGCACGCGGCTCCAGGTGTCGGGCGCGTAGGACAGGCCGGTGCCCACGAAGGCCTTCTCGATGGCCCGCTGGCGCGGCGTGTCCCAGATTCCCGTCAGCTTCTGCTGGCTGCCGGTGCACAGGTTGGCCAGGCGCTGGCGCCACGAGGTCCACGCCATCACGCTCGAGCCGATGACGAGCAGGCACAGGGCCACGCCGCCCACCCAGCGGCGGCGCACCCGGGCGGGGTCTCTCTCCAGCACGGCCAGCAGCGCGTCCAGTGAGGGGTAGCGCGACTCGGGCGCGGTGTTGAGGGCGCGCAGCAGGGCGCGGTTCACCCAGGGCGGCACCTTGGAGTAGGACGGCGGCGGCTTGATGCGCCCGGCCAGCACGTTCTCCCGGCGCTCGCTCGCGGAGGCCCCCTCGAAGGGGCGCTCGCCATAGAGGGCCTCCCACAGCGACACCGCGAAGGAGAACTGGTCTCCGCGCGCGTCGGCGGTGGCGCCACGGAATTGCTCGGGCGCCATGTAGGCCGGCGTTCCCATCACCGCGCCCCGCTGCGTCAGCTCCAGCTCCAGCAGGCTGTGCGGCTTGACGGGGCCGGTGCCCGGGGAGGGCGTGCTCTCGACGGACACGGGCTCCGGGGGCGCGTGGTGCTCGCGCGCGAGGCCGAAGTCCGTCACCCGGACGCGGCCGTCCTTGCCCACCAGCACGTTGGTGGGTTTGAAGTCGCGATGCACGAGCCCGGCGGCGTGCGCGGCGGCCAGTCCCCGGCCCGCGTCGAGGAAGGCCGCGAGACTCTCCCTCCACGTGCGCGGCTTCTCCCGCTGCCATTGCAGGAGCGTCTGGCCCTCCACCAGCTCCATGGCCATGAAGACCTGGGCGCCGTGCTGGTACACGTCGTAGACGGCCACCACGTTGGGGTGGGAGAGCCGGGCCATGGCCTGCGCCTCGCGCAGCAGCCGCGCCCGTCCCGAGGCCAGCTCGGTGCCTCCCTCCAGGTCATCGGGCGGCAGCAGCTTGAGCGCCACCTTCCGGTCCAGCACCGAGTCGTAGGCGGCGTACACCATCCCCATGCCGCCCTCGCCCAATGGGTCGAGCACCACGTACCGGTCCAGGGGCGTGCCCCGGCCCAGCGTGGGCATCCCATCAGGTCGGGTGCGGGAGACAGGCTCCGCCGGGTTCTCCGTGCCGAGGTTGACGGTGCGGCGCTCGTCCTTCACGAGCGTGCGGCGCTCATCCGTCTCGACCGTGCGCCGGTCCTCCGGCACGGCCGTGCGGCGCTCGTCGTCGGTGACGAGCGTGCGTCGCTCTTTGTCGTCGAAGGACCCCATGCAGCCTCGCTCCCGTGCAGGATGTCACGCCCGGGTGGAGGCGAGAATGCATCGTTGCGCCGATTCCGTAATCAACGGGCCACGACGCCGTGCGGCAGGCCGCTCGGAGGGCAACCGGGCCCGCTCACGCGGCGCGCGCGAGCCGCTGCAATGCGTCGCCGGTGACGCGGAAGACGGTCCACTCGTTCATCGGCGCCGCGCCGAAGGACTTGTAGAACTGGATGGCGGGCTCGTTCCAGTCGAGCACGGACCACTCGAAGCGGCCGCAGCCGCGCTCCACGGCGAGCTTCGCCAGGTGCGACAGCAGCTTCTTGCCGTGCCCCTTGCCCCGGGACCCGGGCAGCACGAAGAGGTCCTCCAGGTAGAGGCCCGGCTTGGACAGGAAGGTGGAGTAGTTGTGGAAGAAGAGGGCGAAGCCCACCACCTGGCCGCCGTCCTCGGCGAGAACCACTTCGGCGTAGGGCTTGGGGCCGAAGAGGTGCTGATTCAGGTCCTCCTCGCGGAGGACGACCTCGTGGGAGAGCTTCTCGTACTCGGCCAGGGCCCGGATGAGCCGGGCGATGGCGGGGACATCCGCGGGGGTGGCAGAACGAATCATGCGCGGGACACTACCGCCGCGGAGGCGCGGGTGAAGCGCCATCCGCGTCGTCTGGAGTGGGAGCGCCACCGCCGCCCGTAGTAGCGTCCGCCGGGCATCCGCACACCCGGTACGGGAGGGGCAGCACCATGCGCAGGTTCGAGTTCGTCGAGGGCACCAGCGCGAAGTTCTGGATGGCCGAGGTCCAGGGCAGCACCTTCGTCGTGGTGTACGGGAGGCTCGGCACCGAGGGCCAGCGCAAGGAGAAGGAGTTCGACGACGAAGAGAGCGCCCGGCGCGAGTACGACCGCAAGGTGGCCGAGAAGCTGCGCGAGGGCTACCGCGAGGTGTCCTCCGAGGCGCCCCAGGCCGCTCCCAAGGGGGCGAAGGGCGCGGCGGCCGCCGCCCCGAAGCTCTCGCTGCCTCCCCGCGTGCGAGGGGGCAAGCCCTCCGCCGAACAGGTGACCGCGGCCGTGGCGGCGCTCACCACGCTCGACGCGCTCGTGGGCGGACGGAGCTGGAAGGTGGCGCAGCAGGCCCGCGGGGCCCGGCGCGCGCTCCGGACGCTCGGAGGCGTGGACCCGGCGAAACACCCGGCCCTGGGCACGGTGTTCACGTCGTTGATGGCGAAGGTGGTGGCGCCGCGCGGCGAGCCCCGGCTGCCCCTGTGGGTGGCCATGGAGCTGCTGTCCGAGCTGGACGCCTCGGCCTTCCCCCGGACGCTGGAGCAGTGGAAGCGCGCGCCCGCGGGGGCTCCGTCCCAGGCCGCCACGGCGCTGCTGTCCCGTCAGGCCGAGGCGCTCGGCGAGCCGGAGCTGGCGCTGCGCGTGGGCACGCTGCTGGAGGAGCGGCCCCGGGCCCAGGGCGGTGAGGGCTGGGAGAAGCGGTGGAGCGAGCTGCGCCCGCACCTCGAGGGACACCTGGTGGCGGGAGGCAGCTCGCTGCCGGCGTGGCTGCGCTCGCTGGATGCGGGGGAGGACTCGCGCCTCGCCGAGCGCCTGTCCCGCCTGGGTGCGTGAGCGGTGTAGCGTGAGGGACATGACCACGTCCCGCTGGTGTTTGTGGCCCGTGCTCGCGCTGTGCGCGGCCGGGTGTGCTTCCGGAAAGGGGGCCTCGCGCTCCTCCTCGGGTTCCGCCACGGAGCAGCGCGCCGCGGAGCTGGAGGCGCGCAACGCCGAGCTCCAGGCCGAACTCAGCGCCAGGCAGGCCGAGCTCGTGAAGTCCTTCCAGACCGTGTCCCAGGCGGAAGGCGCCGCCGGGCTCAACAACCTCGCCTGTGTCGGGGTGTCGCCGGTGAGCGCGCCGGTGCCGGGGCTGCCCCGCTCGGGTGCCGAGCATGCCCGCTTCTCCCTGCGTGGCCAGTCCTACCGCCTGATGGCCACCTTCGCCGCGTCCCGCACGCAGGGCGCGTGGCGCCTGGCCCCGGGCACCTGCAAGGTGGGGCCATGAGGGCGCTCCGCCTGGGCCTGTTGGCCCTCTGGGCCCTGTGCGGCGCCGGTTGCGCCTCGGGTGCCGCGCGCGTGCGGTCGGCCGAGCTGGAGAACCAGCGCCTCACCCGCGAGCTGGAGGCCACGAACCGCGCCCTCCAGTCCGTCACGTCCTACGCCGAGGAGCTGCGCGCTCCGGGCAAGGCGGGGCGCTCCTTCTCCATGTACTACTCGCCCGCCGCCCTGCAGCAGCTGGCCTCGCAGCTGTTCCCCATGAGGATGGCCGCGCGCAGCTTCCACCAGCAGCTCGACGGGGACGTCATCATCGAGCGCCTCACCGACGTGCGCTTCGGCCCCGCCAACACGCTCACCTGCAAGGCCCTGATGCGCGGCGAGAACATCCGCTACACCGGCAGCGTCCCCAAGGCCTACCAACAGGAGGTCCGCAAGTTCCAATCGGGCGTGGCCGCCGGCGTGGTGGTGGACCTGCTGGTGGAGCTGTCCCTGGGCAGCGACAACACGCTGCAGGCCCAGGCCCACGCGTCGCACACGCGTCTCAACGCCAACTCGAGCCCCAACTCCGAGAGCATGTTGAGGCAGCAGATGAACGAGCGCGTATTGCGTACGCCCTTCGTCTTCGACCTCACCATCCCGGGCGGCAACGCCGTGCCGCGCCGGATGGTGCTCACCACCAACCACCTGGTGGTGACGTACGCGCCGTAGCGCGCGCCGTCAGTTCCCGCCCGCGGCCGTGTTGGGGGCGGGGGCGGGGGCGGGCTTCGACAGGTCCGCGATGCTCGCGGGCTGCTTGTCCATCTCCTCCACCGGGTAGCCTTGCGCCGCCTCGAGGTAGCGCGGCGGCTTCACCTTGCGGCGATCCTTCTGGCTCAGGCCCTCGGGAGACACCAGCGTCGGCTCGCCCCCGTTGGCGCCGGACTGGACGATGTGCCCATCACAGAAGAGCCACTCGGTGCGGCCGTCCGCGAACCGGCGCGCGTAGTACAGGTCGGTGCTGCCCACCTCGGGGTTCTTCGCGCACCACGTCTGGCGCGCCGTCTTCTCGCGCTCGGGCGCCTCGGCCAGCCACTTCTTCTGCGCCTCCTGTACCGCGAGCAACTGCGTGGCCGCCTCCATCCGCGCCCGCGACTGCTCCACCAGCTCGCGGCCCTGCTTCGTCAGCTCGGGGAAGGCCCCGGACTTCGCGTAGCCGCACTTGCCCACCGCGCCGAGGTTGGCCTGGTACACGTCCAGCACCTTGCCCAGCGAGCCCGAGGCCTCCTGGAGCAGCTCCACGGCGCGCCCATGGTCCACCGAGTGCGGGTTCTTCACCTGCTCGGTCGAGGACAGGAAGTCCGTCAGCAGCTTGTTCACCCCGCCCAGCTCGTCCGCCACCGTGCGCGGCTCCGCGTCACAGATGTTCACCCGGGCCTTGGAGTAGTCGCGGTAGTCCGCGCTCGCGAGCCCGAGGCTGTAGCGCACCGGCGCCACCTTCTTCGCCGCACACGCGCCCAGCGCCAGGCTCATTCCTCCGATGATCCACAGCTTGCGGTTCATGAAATTCATGGCGCGGGACTCTATCGGACGGAAATCGTCCGGTCGATCCGCTGTGAGCTCCAAGCAGTTTGTTTGCACCACGAGCACGGCCGCTTCCTCGCTCCATAGGCGATGGGCACGCCGCGGCTCAGCTCACCCGGGCGAGCAGGGACTCGGGCACACCGATGCGCTGGGGCTCGATGCCCAGGCGCACCATCTGCTGCGCGTCCCAGGCTGCCGGGTCGGGTGCGTGTACGTGGAGATGACGGCGATCCGCATGGGCGTGCCTCGGACGAAGAAGAGGGGAGTGGGAGGGGCGCAGCTTCGGAGATGGGCGTGCTTCAGGCCGCGCGGGCTTCCGGCTGGGACTCGGGAGCGCGCTGGCCGGGAAGCTTCACGTCCCACGCGAGGCCACACCCGCGCAGCAGCCGGATGAAGGCCCAGCCCGGATCCAACTGCCACCACGCCTGGCCGTGCCGCGCCGAGCCCGGGAAGGCATGGTGGTTGTTGTGCCAGCCCTCGCCGAGCGCGAGCACGCTCACCCACCACACGTTGCGGCTGTGGTCCTTCGTGTCGTGACCGCCGTGTGACGGCGCCTCAGAAGCAGCGCGTGGCGCCCTCGGCGTCCGGCTGGGGCCGGTGGGCCAGCGGCAACCCCTTGCGGGCGAAGACATTGTAGTGCCACACCCAGCCGAAGGGGCTCAGGTCCGAGGGGATGCTGCACAGGTACTCGTACTGCTCGGTGAAGCCCGGGGCCTCGATGAGGGCGCGGTCCTGCTCGTAGGCCGCGCGCAGCGTCAGGGGCCTGCCCTCGAGCCAGACGCGTCCCTGGAGGAGCCACGGCAGCTCGCCATTGAGGCGCAGCACCACGAACGAGGGCTCGTCCGCGAGCACCACCCGGGCGATCTCCCGCGCCCCCGCCTTGTCCGGGAAGAAGAGGTAGCCCTGGTAGCCGCCATGGCTGGTGTGCAGCACGCGCGCCACCCGCGCATCCGTCAGGCCGCCCGTGTCGATGACGCGCAGCCCGGAGCGGTAGGCCACCGCGCCCACGTCGAGCATCGCCACCGAGGTGCCCGGCCCGGCCAGGGACATGAGCCACGGGCCGAGCGGCTCGCGCGCCCGGACGGAGGCGCGGGTGCCCCAGTGCACCTCCTCGAGCACGCTCCGCAGCTCGAGCAGGGCGGCGGGCAGCACCGCGGCGGCCGCGAGCAGCACCAGTCCCGCGCGGGCCGGAGTCCGTACGCCCTCGCGCGGCCGCTCGCCGAGCAGCTTCCAGATGAAGACGAGGGTGGTGGCGGTGCCCACGGCGGCCAGCGGCACCAGCGGCACGAGGAAGCGGTAGTGCGGAATCCAGTCACCGCCCACGGAGGCGATGTACCCGGTCCACACCGTGGCCAGGAGCGCGAGCAGCCGGAAGCGTGGGTCCGCCTTGAGCGCGAGCGCCCACAGGCTCAGCAGCGCGAGGTAGCCGTAGTGCGCGGTGCCGTACCCGGCGAGGTAGTCCAGCCCGGAGGCGAGGCGGCCCGTCGCGTCGAGCGGCACCTTGGCGAGCAGCGTGTTGGGCGTGAGCGAGCCGAACCACTCCGCCTTGAGGGCCTGCACCGGCACCACGAGCACCAGCGTGGGCAGGGCGAGCGCGAGCCAGCGGCGCCAGCGGTCCGGCTCCTCGCGCCAGCGCCACAGCGCGCTCACGCCGATGAAGGCGAGCGGCAGGCCTCCCTCGGGGCGGAAGAGGAGGGCCAGGGCGAGCGCGAGTCCCGCCAGGCCCTCGTCCCGGGGCGAGCGGGCGCGCACGTGGAAATAGAGGCCGAGCGCCACGAGGGCCGCGAAGGGCGCCGTCTCGAGGCCGTTGATGCACGCCACCGCGACGCCCGTGTGCAGCGCCACCAGCAGCCCCGCGAGCACTCCGGCCGCGCGCGAGCCGCTCAGCTCCCGGGCGAGGGCCATGGTGACGCCCAGCAGCACGAGCCCGCACAGGATTCCGAACAGCTTCACCGCCAGCAGCGGCTCCACGCCCAGGCGCAGAAGGGCGGCTTCGAGCACCACCATCGCCGGACTGGTGAAGCCCTCCACGCGCTCGCCCGGGTTGAAGACGGGCCCGTTGCCCGCCGCGAGGTTCTCCGCGTAGCGCAGCAGGATGAAGGCGTCATCCACCCGCATCGGGAAGAAGAGCAGGGTGTGGACCACCAGCAGGAGCCCGAGGACGGAGAAGGCGATGACGTGGGCCCGGGTGTCGCGTGACATGAGGCGGCGGAAGATACCATCCGCGGCCGGGCTATCGGCTGGAGATCGCGGTGGAGAGGGGCAGGGCCCGCTGCCGGTCCGGCGTGGAGCGGTGCTCGGGGAGTGCCTCGTTCATCCAGCGCACCACCCGGCCCCAGCGCGTCCAGGCTCCAGCGCGCCGCGGCGAACAGCCGGTAGTCCGCCGAATGGTGCTTGGGTCCGCTGCTCCCTACCGCTACCAGCACCCCGGTGAGGCCGTCATCAGGCGAGCTGGAAGGCGCCACCGGGAGCGGAGGCTACGTAACCCACCAGCTCACCCTCCACTCGCTCATCCTGACCGCCCGAAACTGCGAAACTCGAACTTAGACACTGCTCGGGGGGTGGCATCGCAGCATATGATCTGCCGATGTCAACAGCGCCGGAACTCGAAGTGGGGGGAACGCTCAACCGACGATTCATCGTCGAGCGGCGTCTCGGTGCGGGCAGCTTCGGCATCGTCTACGAAGTCTACGACAAGCAGCGAGAGCTCAAGGTCGCCCTGAAGCGGCTTCGCCAGTTCGACGCCTCGACCGTCTACCACTTCAAGCAGGAGTTCCGCTCCCTGGCGGACGTGACGCACCCGAACCTGCTCGGACTGCACGAGCTGTTCTCCATCGACGACCAGTGGTACTTCACGATGGACCTGGTCGAAGGCGTGGACTTCCTCGAGTACGTCCGCGGCGCCTCCGAGCAGCTCCCGAGCTCGGTGCCCTCCGGCCCGGAGTCCGGCTACCTCCCGACGATGCGCAGTCAGTCCCAGCCGGAGCGGGACACCCACGTGTCCGGGGGGAAGGTGCTCCAGGCGGTTCCATCGGTGAGAGAGCTGCCGCCGCACGACTCGGGCAATAGCGGGCGTGGCACGCAGGTCTTCGGCCAGGTGGCGCCTGCCCCGATTCCATCGGTGAGAGAGCTGCCGCCGCACGACTCGGGCAATAGCGGGCGTGGCACGCAGGTCTTCGGCCAGGTGGCGCCTGCCCCGACTCCACCGGTGAGAGAGCTGCCGCCGCACGACTCGGGCAATAGCGGGCGTGGCACGCAGGTCTTCGGCCAGATGGCGCCTGCCCCGACGGAGTCGCAGAACCTGGACGCCCTGCCGCTCGGGAGAGGGCTGCCCTCGGCGCCGGTGCACATGCCGGGGACTGACCCGAACGATTCTATCTCCGTGGTGGAGACGCTGAGGTCGGAGGGGAGTGGCGGCCTCCCTGTCGGTTCGCGGCAGCTCCCCGAGCGGCGACATGGAGGGACGCTGGACGAAGCTCGCCTGCGCAAGGCGATGACGCAGCTGGTGGCCGGCCTCGGCGCGCTCCACCAAGCGGGTAAGCTGCACCGGGACCTCAAGCCCTCCAACGTGATGGTCACCCGCAGGGGCCGCGTGGTGGTGCTCGACTTCGGCCTGGTGGCGGAGCTCTCGCGCGAGAACGTCTACCGCGGCCTGGAGATGGTGATCTCCGGCACCCCGGCGTACATGGCGCCGGAGCAGGCCGTCGGCCGCGACCTCACCCCGGCCGCGGACATGTACGCGCTGGGGGTGATGCTCTACGAGGCGCTCACCGGCGAGCTGCCCTACGGCGGCAGCGCGCGCGACATGCTGCTCCAAAAGATGAACGAGGATCCACCGGATCCCCGCACGTTCGACCGCCAGCTGCCGGAGGACCTCTGCGAGATCTCCATGCGGCTGTTGAGCCGCGATCCCGCGCAGCGGATGACCGGCGCGGAGGTGCTGGCGCGCCTGGGCGGCGAGGCCGGCGCCGTTCGCGCGCCCGAGCCCCTCTCCCGGCGCGACCAGGACACCGGCATTCTCGGCCGCGAGAGGCAGCTGGCCGCCTTCGCGGAGGGCCTGACCGGCGCCCGGCAGGGCAACACGGTGCTGCTCTTCGTCCACGGCACCTCGGGCATGGGCAAGAGCGTACTCGTGCGCTCGTTCCTCGATGCCCTCTCCCGGGAAGGCCAGGCGGTGGTGCTCGAGGGCCGCTGCTACGAGCGCGAGCAGGTGCCGTACAAGGCGCTGGACAGCCTGATCGACTCGCTCACCCGCCACCTGATGCTGCTGCCGCCCAGCGACGCCGAGCAGTTGCTGCCGCGCGACATCCTCTCGCTGGCCGGGCTGTTCCCGGCCCTCAAGCGCGCGCAGGTGATCGCCAGCATCCCGGCACGGGAGCCGGCCACGGACCCGCACGAGCTGCGCCGCCGAGGCACCACGGCCCTGCGTGAGCTGCTGCTCCGGCTCGCCCGCCACCGGCCGCTGGTCCTGTTCATCGATGACCTGCAGTGGAGCGACAGCGATAGCGCCGCGTTGCTGTCCGATCTGCTCAGCCCACCGGAGTCGCCGGCGCTGCTGCTGCTCGCCAGCTACCGCACCGAGGACGCCGAGCGCAGCGCGGTGGTCACGGCGCTCAAGCCACGGCGCGGCCAGCAGACGGGGGCGCGCTTCCGCGAGGTCGAGGTCGGCCCGCTGAGCCCCGAGGACGCGGGCAACCTCGCGCTGGCGCTGCTGGGCGAGGACCACCCCAACGCGCGCAATGACGCGACGACGATTGCCCGCGAGTCCGCGGGCAGCCCGTTCTTCGTGGCCGAGCTCTCCTGGTACCTGCGGGCGCTCCGCCGCGAGGGGAGCGTGCGCCCCGCCGACTGGCTGTCGCTGAGCCGGGTCATCGCCGAGCGCGTCGAGAAGCTCCCCGAGCAGGCCCGCCACCTGCTGGAGGTGATCTGCGTGGCGGGGCGGCCGCTGCCGGTCGCGGTGGTGAGGAAGATCGCCGACCTGCCCGCTGCCTCCGAGTTGGAGACGCTGTCGCTGCTTCGCGGCGAGCGGTTCGTCCGCACCAAGGAGCCGGATCTGGTGGAGGCCTTCCACGACCGGATCCGCGAGGCGGTGGTGGCGAACCTGCCCGCGCCGACGCTCCAGGGGCTCCACCTGCGGTTGGCGGAGACGCTGGAGGCCGCGAGCGCGAAGACCGCGCCGGGCGTGCTCGCCTACCACTTCCTCTCCGGGAACAACCTGGCGAAGGCGCTGCGCTACAGCTTGTTCGCGGCGCGCGAGGCCCAGGCGCAGTACGCCAACAGCGAGGCGAGCTACCACTACCGGCAGGCGCTCCAGCTGCTGACCTCGGGCGCCATCCGCGACGAGAAGGAGGTCGCCAGGCAGGTCCGGAAGGTGAAGGAGGCGCTGGCGCACACCCTGCTCCAGGCGGGCAGCTACGCCGAGTCCGCCGCGATCTTCCAGGAGTGCCTCGCCACCGAGAAGGACCCGCGCGCGCGCGCCGAGCTCCACTCGGGGCTGGGCCGCGTGCGCCAGGAGCAGGGCGAGTCGGGTACGGCGATCCAGGAACTGGAGAAGGCGCTGCGGCTGTTCGGGCTGAAGGCGCCGAGGTCGCTCGTGGGGCTGGGGCTGAAGATCCTGGGCGAGGTGCTCCTGCGCGCGTTCGGCACGCTGCTCCCGTGGCTGCTGCTGCGGCCAGTGTCCGAGGAGCGCCGTGGGGACTACCTGCGGCGTCTGGACACGCTGGTCGCGCTCATCAAGATCTACTACTTCGTCGACATCAACAAGCTGACCTGGGCCACGCTGGTGCTCAACAACATGGCCCAGCGCGTGCGCTCGGACTATGCCTCCAGCCTGGCGCGGTCCTACTACGGGACCCTGCTGTTCGGGGCGGGGTTTCTCGAGAGCTCGGTCAAGAAGTGCGAGGCGGGAGTGGAGCTGGCCCGGCGCGCGAAGGACCCGGCGACGGAGGCGATCGCGCTGTGCCGGCTGGCCGTACAGGCCACCTTCGCGAACAAGCTGTCGCGGGCGGTCACGCTGCATGAGCAGGCGGGCGGGATGCTCCGGCAGGTGGGCGAGATGTGGGAGCTGCAGACCAGCTTGATGATGCTGGCCACCAGCCGCTTCTTGAAGTCGGAGTTCAAGGCAGCCGAGGGAATCTATATCGAGATGGGCGCGCTGGGGCTCCAGCTCAATGCGCTGATGCACCAGGGCTGGTCGCACGCGTGGGCGCCATTCTGCCGGTACCTGCTGGGCACGCAGGACGCCGCGAGCGTCAGCTCGGAGATCGAAAAGGCGCACGGCATCAGCGTGCAGGTGAAGGACCTTGCCAACCAGTGCGCGGCGCTGAACCACCTCGCGAACATCGCGGTGCGCGAGGAGCAACCGGAGGAGGCCGCCCAGCTCGCGGACCGGTTGTTCCGCACCATCTGGCGCTACCATGTGCTGGTGCCCTTCCTCCAGATCGGCCTGGTGGATGCGGCCGAGGCCGCGCTCTACGCGCTGGAGACGGGAGCCACCTCGGTGAAGCGCTCGCGGCTGTTGAAGATCGTGCGCCTCTCGCTGCTCAAGGCGCAGTTCGTCGCCGGTCGCTACCCCTACCTGGCCGGGCCGACCCTGCGGGTGAAGGCCCGGTACGCCCGACTGAGGGGCCGCACCCAGCAGGCCGAGTCGCTCTTCCGGCGGGCGCTGGAAGTCTTGAAGGATACGCCCAACCGCTGGGAGAAGGGCGTGGTCTGCTACGACGCCGCGGTGGCGCTGCCGCATCTGCGCGAGGAGATGCTGGAGAAGGCCGAGGTGATCTTCACCGCGATCGGCGCCGAGGCCGAGCTGCGGCGGGTGCGGCGCCTCACCGAGGCTCCCGCCGAGCCGAGCGAACGGTAGAGCGCGCTCGATGCGATGATCCTGGCCGGGGCCCGCCTCGCGGGCCGCGAGGGCAGCTCCACGTGCTCCAGCTCAGGCCAGAACGGAGAAACGGATCCAGGCGGCGGCGACCGCCGCGGCGCCATACGTGAGGATCTCCACGTCCTCTGTCCACGGCTGGGTGCGCTCGAGGGCACCCCAGATGTGGATGGCCGTCATGATCCCGCATACCAGGTAGATGAAGTCGAAGAGGGGGAGGTGGGCCTTGGGATCGGGGATGGCGCGCACGACGATGAGGATGGCGGCCAGGGCGAGCCCTCCGAGACACCGGCCGAAGTAGACGGTGAGCCAGGTGTTGCCCTCGGGCATCGGCCAGCGGAACCAGCGGGCCCACCTCAAGGGCATGAACAGCAGGGGCAGCGCGTAGAGGCAGGAGAAGGAGATGGTGACTACCAGGAGGAACCAGCTCGCGAGCGGGTAGTCGGCATTGATCAAGGGCATGGCGTGGGCAGGCGCGGCTGGCTGCAGCCGCGACAGACGAAGCCTACCCTTCTCCTGGGGCAACGCATAAGGCGAATAGACGGCCTGTGGAGGGTGAGGGCAAGCGCCCCGGCCTCCGGCTCACCGGGGCGACGTCCTCCGCCGGGGTTCTGTCTACGTCCGCCTGGCCGCCGACTTGCTGGGCTTCCCGCCCCTCCTCCGAGGACCCCGGGTCCTCGTGGTACGGTGCGCGGCAGAGCCATGAGTCAGCCGAATCCGACCCGACCCGACGTGCTCTCCTTCTTGCGGCGGCAAGCACTGACGGAGAAGCTGAGCGAGGCAGAGCTGCAGGCCCTGGTCTCCGTGGCGGAGCATCGCCTGTGCGCGGACGGGGAGGTCATCGTCCACGAGGGCGAGCACCCCGACGCCGTCTTCGTGGTCCTGCGGGGGCAGGTGGACGTCTCCAAGGACGTGACGCACCTGCCTGATCCGGACGATGAGTACCCCGACGAGCAGACCCTCACCCAGCTGGGCGAGGGCGCGATGCTGGGGGAGCTGTCCTTCCTGGATGGAGAGCCGGCCTCGGCCACCCTGCGGGCCAGCGGGCCCTGCGAGCTGCTGCGGGTGACGCGCAAGGGGCTTGCCCAGGCCTCCTCCATGACTCCCACCCTGGAGGACAAGCTCTCCGTCGCCATCGCCCGCATCATGGTGCGCCGGCTGCGAGCCATCAATCAGAGCCATGTCGAGGCCCTGCACCAGCGGCTGCAACAGGCGCACCTGCGCAACCAGTTCGCCATCTTCTTCGTGATCACGCTCGTCCTCTTCGGCATCGCCTCCGCGGTGCAAAAGCTCATCAATCCGGGGCTGCCGCCGCTCTTGCAGATGCTGTACTCGTGGGGCATGTTGCTGCTCACCTTCGCGCCGATTGGCTGGTTCGCTTGGCGCCTGCGGCTGTCCCCAAGGACGTGGGGGCTGAGCTGGCGCAACGCCGGCCGCAGCGTGCGGGAGTCACTGGTGCTGACAGCCGGCCTGGTCGCGCTGGCCGTGGGCTGGCGCTGGCTCAACAGGGCCCCCCAGGAGCCGCTCGTCACCTGGGGCTCCTTGGCCAACTACTCCCCGGTGGAGTTCGCCGCCTTCTTCTTCGCCTACGGCCCTCACAGCTTCCTGCAGGAGTTCATCGGACGGGGCGTCATCCAGGGAGCGCTCACCCGGTTCCTCCCCGAGTTCAGGCCGGAGGTGCCCGTGGTGTTGACCTCGGCGCTCTTCGGAATCTTCCACCTGTACGTGTCCGTCGCGTTCGCCCTCATCACCTTCGTGGCGAGCCTCGTCTTTGGCATGCTCTACCGTCGGCACGGCACCCTGGTGGGGGTGACAGTGCTGCACTACTTCATCGGCTGCGTCTCCATCAGCCTGGGCTTCAACTGAAACTGAGCCCAGGGCGGCGGAGCTGCGCCAGGCTCAGCACCACGCCTGCCGCGGTGCTCCCCGTGCCGGGGCCAGCTGACGCTCGCGTCCGTGAGCGGCTTGACCTGGTTGGGCTGCATGTGCCCCCAGTGTGCCCCTCCAGCGGGGTTGGAGGCAGCACATGGGGGAACGGCGTGGGACGGGGCGGGATGACGCGCGTCCTGCTTGGGGTTTTCCATCGCCTCGTCTACGGGTTCGAATCCGTGCCGAGGACCGAAGAGGCGATTCGGGAGCGAAACGCGAAGATGGGCGCGGAGTTTTGAGCACAGGGAAGCGCGCGCTCGGGTGAGCCCGGTTCCCGAGCCAGCGTTCCTGTGTTGTCAGGCTCGCCGCTCATCTCCGCCGGGCGGCGTGAGGGCGAGGTGCACCGCATCGCCGCGGCGGGAGACCCGGTGCCGCTGAACTCAGTCCAGCTTGGACAGGAGCTCGTTGATTTGAAGCGTTTCGCCTCTTCGGCATTGGCCATATGCTCACCGCACGTCGGTATCCGCTCTCGAATGGGGCGCCCCGAGCCCCGCGGTGGAGGCTTCATGCAGACATCCAGCCTGGCAGCGAGACCCGTCCGGATGAACCCGGTCGTCGGACTCATCCTGGTCATCTACCACGGGCTGGCGCTCGCGGCGTTCGTGCTCCCGTGGCGCCTGGACTGGGTGCTCGCGGGCTTCGGCGTCTTCATGCTGGTCGGGCTGGGGACGACCCTGGGGCTCCATCGCAAGCTGACGCATCGCTCCTTCGAGTGCCCCCGCTGGCTGGAGTACGCGCTCGTCACCGCCGCCATGCTGACCCTCCAGACCAGCCCGCTCGAGTGGGTGGCCAACCACCGCCTCCACCACGGGAATGCCGACCAGGAAGGCGACCCGCACACGCCGCACAAGGGCTTCTGGTACAGCTACCTCGGCTGGGTGGTGGATGATTTGTCCACGGACCGCGAGGCCTACAAGACCTACTGCCGCGACCTCGCCCAGGACCGCTACTACCTCTGGCTGCTGCGCTACCGGTGGATTCCGCACGGGCTCCTCCTGGCGCTCATCGTCGCGGTGTGGGGCTGGCGGGCCGTGCCGCTCGTGATGTACCTGCCGCTCAAGCTGTGGATGCACGCCCAGTACACGGTGAACGCGGTGTGCCACGCGAGCCGCCTCGGGTTCCGCTCGTACGACTCGCCCGATGAGAGCCGCAACGTGTGGTGGGTGGGGCTGTGGGCGCTGGGCGAGGGCTGGCACAACAACCACCACGCCTACCCGCGCTCGCCGCTGCTCGGGCGAGGGCCGTGGCAGCTCGACGTGGGCGGGCTGGTGCTGCGGCTGCTCGTCAAGCTGCGACTGGCCACGTTGCATCCCGCCGCGGCGGCGGTGCCCGCGAGGGAGGCTCCGGAAGACTGAGGCCCCGGCTCCTTCACGGCGCACCGCGAGCTCGGGCTACACATGACGCGCGAGACCGGGCCCGCCGAGCTGCGCGGCTGAGTGCCCCGCGCGCCCCCCAGGGTGGTGGAGCCGGACTCCTCTGATAACGTGCATTCCTTGATGGACTGCCCGGACGAGACCACACTGAGCGACTTCCTCGAGGGGCTGCTCGCGGAGGAGCACCGGGGGCGCGTCCTGGCGCACATGGAGGGCTGCTCCGAGTGCCAGCTGCTGGTGGCCTTGAGCGCCAGCGCCGCCGAGCACGCGCCGGAGGCCTCCCTGGACGCCCCCTGGCCCCGGGGGCCACGCTCGAGCGCTACGTGGTGCTCGAGCGCATCGGCCCGGGCGCCATGGGCGAGGTGTACGCGGCGTACGATCCGGAGCCCCAGAGAGGGTGTCAAAGGATTCAAACGGCTTCAACGACGTCGGCTCTTGCAGCATCATGGTGAACGTGAACAACGCATCCACCCCGTTCATCCGCGGCCGCATCCTGGTGGTAAACGACCAGCGCAACATGCGCACCATTACCGCGCTCATGCTGCGCGCCGAGGGCTACTACGTCATCGAAGCAGCCTCCGGGGAGGAGGCACTGTCCATGCTCGCCATGGGAGGAGTGGACCTGATGCTGACGGACCTGAAGATGGAGCCCATGGACGGGCTCACCCTCCTCCAGCGCGCGCTGAAGCAGATCCCGCGCCTCCAGGTCATCATAATGACTGCCTTCGGCTCCAGCGAGAGCGCGGTGGAGAGCAGGCGCCTGGGGGCGTACGACTACATCCAGAAGCCATTCAAAGAAGGCGAGTTGTACCACAAGGTGGAGCGCGCATTGGAGCTGTCGCGGGCGAGGCTGTTCGAATGAGCGCCACAGCCTGAGCGCGCGGGTGGGCGGCAGCCCGGCTAGCGTATAAGAAGGATGGGAGGCGTGTTGAGGGAGAGGGCTGGAGCAGAGAGGTCGAGGAGGGCCGCTGAAGGGGGCCGGCCGAGTGGTGCACCAGGCCGGTGGAGAGGCCGCGCAGTCCCTTTGGGGTACACGCCGGCCCAGGCCGTCCTCCCAGGAGGGGTGCGGCAGGGGCCCTGGGCCTCTTGGCTGTCTTGAGACTCAACACCACGCGGCCTGAGGGGGCGCTCGCGCCGGGGCCAGGCTCGCACTCTGGGAGTGCAGGCGGCAGGTTCGAATCCCGCCGCCTCCACTGGAAGTAGCAAGGCCCCGGCCGCCAGCAGGCGAGCCGGGGTCCTCTTTTTCCGCCGAAGCCGCCAGCGCCAGCGGGGCGAGCTGGCTCAGCTCACCAAGGACAGCGGGGGCCCCGGCGGGATGATGCGCTGCGGCTCCAGCCCCAGCCTCGCCATCTGCTGGACGTCCCACTCCTCGAGCGCGTCCATCCCGGCGATGTAGCGCCGCGCCTTGTTCTTCACCGGGTTGCGGATGCTGAGGATTTCCGGCCCCGAGAAGAGGATGGTGCTCTTGTAGCGAGGCATGTCGCTCATCGCCAGCTTGGACCAGTAGTGCTTGGCGATGTTGGGCAGGCTGCCCAGGGTGTGGCACAGCCGCTGGAAGTGCTCCACCACCTCGGAAGGGTGCAGGTGCTTCGGGCGGTGGCAGAGCGTGTAGCCGTCGTAGTCGCGGCTGAGGGTGCCGGGCAGCAGTCGGCCCTCGGAGGCCACCTCGCGGAAGAAGGGCGTCTCGGGGTAGGGGCAGACGATGCCCAGGAAGGTGATGGAGAAGTAGCTCAGGTCCGCGAGGTACTGGGGCACCTTCTCCAGGTACTCGTTGGTGTCTCCGTCCGAGCCCACGATGAGCCCGAAGGACAGCAGGATTCCGGCGGAGAACGCACGGCGGATGACCGCTTCCACCTCGGACAGCTTGTTCTGGCCCTTGTTCATCGCCTCGATGGAGTCGGGGTTGAGCGACTCCAGGCCGGTGTAGATGTAGCGGCAGCCCGCGCGGGCCATCAACTTCACCAGCGCCTCGTCCTTGAGCACGTTGAAGGTGAGCGCGCAGCCCCACGTCTTCTTGAGCGGGATGAGCGCCTCGCACAGCTCGCGCAGGTACTTGGGCGAGCCCCCCAGGTTGTTGTCCAGGAAGACGAACGCGTCATCCAGCAGCCCGAAGAAGTTCTTGTTCCAGCACATGCGCGTCTGGATTTCGTCGATGACCTCGGACACCGGCCGGTAGCGGTAGCGCTCGTGCCCGGTGAGCACGCAGAAGTTGCAGCTGAAGGGACAGCCTCGCGAGGCTTCAATCCCCGGCAGGCGCACCTTGTTGTGCGTGAAGTCGATGAGGTCATAGCGGTACGGGCGGATGTCCGTGACGCCCTTCGAGGCCAGGGCGTAGCGCTTCTTGAGCTGGCCCTTCTGGAAGTCCTCCACCAGCGCGGGCACGTTGGGCTCGGGCTCGCCGGTGATGACGGCGTCGAAGTATTTCTCGCAGTCGTCCGGGAAGTGGCTCGCGTGGCGCCCGCCCGCCACCGTGACGATGCCCCGCTGGCGCAGCAGCGTGGAGAGCACCTTCGTGTGCTCGTAGTACGAGTGCAGGTACGAGAAGAAGACCAGGTCCCACTCCCTATCGAGCGGGATGTCCATCTCCTTCTCGTTGTAGAGCTCGATGTCCGCGTCCTCGGGACAGAGCGCGGCGATGAGCTCGGGCACCGAGGACTGCATGATGGACGGCTCCTTGATGTGGAGCCGGGTGGGATGGGTATAGGTGGAGATGATGGCGATCCGCATGGACGTGCCTCGGGTGAAGCAAAGGGAAGTGGGGAGGGGCGGGGGCTTCGGGAACGGGCGCGCGCTTCAGGTCGCCCGGGTTTCCGGCTGGGGCTCGGGAGCGCGCTGGCCGGGGAGCTTCCCGTCCCACGCGAGACCGCACACGCGCAGCAGCCGGATGAAGGCCCAGCGCGGATCCAACTGCCACCAGGCCTGCCCGTGCGGCGCGGAGCCCGGGAAGGCGTGGTGGTTGTTGTGCCAGCCTTCGCCCAGGGCGAACACGCTGACCCACCACACATTGCGGCTGAAGTCGCGCGTGTCAGGGGTGCGGAAGCCGAGGAACCGGACGTGGCACACCGAGTTCACGCAGTAGGTGCTGTGCATCCAGAGCACCAGCGGCAGGAAGAAGCAGGCGGGCAGCGCGCTCCAGCCGAGTGTCAGGCCGAGCAGCACCACCGTGACGGCCTGGGGCACCATGCGGTAGCGCAGCAGCCAGAGGTAGTAGCGATCCTCGGCGAGGTCGCGGCAGTACTTGCGCCAGGCCTCGGAGTCCGTGGAGTCCTCGTCGAGGATCCACCCCAGGTGCGAATACCAGAGGCCGCGCAGCGGGGAGTGGATGTCCTCCGGCAGGTCGGTGTGGACATGGTGGATGCGGTGGATGGAGGCCCACAGCAGTGGGCTGCCCTGCCCGGAGAGCATGGCGAGCGTGACGAGCCCATACTCGACCCAGCGCGGACAGCGGAAGGCGCGATGACTGAGCAGCCGGTGCAGCCCCACCGTGGTGCCGAGCATGATGCTCACGTGCAGCCCGATGACCACCGGCAGCGCGAAGGGCGGCCAGGGAAGCCACAGCGAGGAGGCGGCGAGCCCGTGCACGAGCACCATGTAGACGGCGATGGCGGTGTGGGTGCGTGAGCGGCGTGACGGCTCTGAAGGTGTAGCGGAGGACATGAGGGCGGACTTCCATCGGAGGCGAATGGAGACGGTCTCCGGTCAACCGGGTGACTCTAACGGGCCTGGATCGATTGAGCCATCCAGCGCACTGCGCTTGCCGTCGCGCTACAGGATGTACCCGAAGCCCACGAGGTCCAGCGCGAGCACCCGCGCGTGCTTCGCCAGCTCGGGCGCCGCCGGGAGCCAGTTGAGGTAGCTGCCGCCCAGGCCGTGCAGCAGCACCCGCGTGCGCCCGCTCCCGCCGTAGTCGGCGTAGTGCACGGGGCCTCCGAGGTCCACCGTGCGCAGCCGCACCGGGTACGTGCGCGACAGGGTCGTGGTTCCAGGCGCAACGGGGGCGTCGGCCGGGCGCGCCGTGGCCGCCGGAGTGTCCGAGGCGCGTTCGCCCTGGACGAGCACGAGCCCTCCCTTGGGCCCACGGGGCTGCTCGGGCAGGGTGTAGTGCGTGCGCCAGAGCGTGAGGTACTTGCGGGCCTCGGACTCCCAGCGCGCATCGTCCCAGCCCAGCTTCCCCAGGTGGGTGCGCCCGGCCCTGGCGCTCTCCACGGTAGACGGGCGGCGGGCCCATCGAGGGCGGCAGTGGGCGGGGCGCCTGCTCGGGTGGCAAGTGTGGCGCGGTGCAGTCGAGCTACTACAATGGGCGCGTCGAGCCAGGAGGCTCACAGGGAGTCGCAACGCATGAGTACGAAGTGGATGGGGCTGGTGCTGTCGTTCGTGGTGGGAGGCGCGGCTGTCGCGGCCGAGCCTCCGCCGAAGGCCACGCCGGCCCTGATCGAAAAGGGCAAGGGCGTATACGCCACCTACTGCCAGACGTGCCACGGCATGAAGGGCGAGGGTGACGGGCCGATGGGGACGTATCTGAACCCCAAGCCGCGCAACTTCCTCACCGAGCCCTTCAAGCAGGGCAACAAGCCGGAGCAGATCTTCCAGACGCTCGGCAAGGGCGTGCCGGGAAGCGCGATGGTGGCCTTCGTGAACCTCCCCGAGGAGGATCGCTGGGCGCTGGCCCACTACGTCGTCGAGCTGCAGAAGCAGGGCAAGCCCGCGGACGCGAAGGGCGCGAAGAAGGCCACGCCGAAGAAGTAGGCGGCCGGTTTCCCGGGAGTCGTGGGCCCCCTGGTGCAGGCAAAGGCCAGGGGGCTCTGCTTTGCTCAGATGAGCCCGTCCCAGCCCTCGCCGTGGCGGCGGAACGCGCCGCGGATGCGCTCCACGAGGGGCTCGGGCAGGGGGCCCTTCTCCAGGGCGCGCAGGTTGCGCTGGAGGTTCTCCGCGCGCGTGGTGCCCACGATGCAGCTCGACACCCCGGGCACGAAGGCGGCGAAGCGCAGGGCCAGCTCGCTCCAGTCCAGGACCTCGGTTTCCATGGCCATGGCGCGCATCCGGTCCCAGTACGTCGCGATGTCCGGGGCACCGGGGCGCTCGGAGAAGCGCCAGGGCGCGTTGCCCAGGGGCCGCTTGGCGATGACGCCGATGCCCCGCTCGCGCGCCACGGGCAGGCCCCAATCCATCACCTTCTGGTCGAACACGTTGACGGACGTCTGCACCGAGCCGAACGCCCCCGAGTACAGCGCCCAGCCCAGGGGCGCGTTGTCCCCCGAGTACGCGGCCACGCGCACCTTGCCCACCTCCACGGCGCGCTGGAGCGCGTCCACCACGCCGGGGCGCTCGAGCACGTCCACCGGGCACGAGTGGAAGTGGACGACATCAATGACGTCCGTGCGCAGCCGGCCCAGGGCCAGGTCAATGCCCTGGGTGATGCAGGGGCCCGTCCAGTCCTCCACGCCGGGCACGCCGTAGCCGCACTTGGTGGAGAGGACCACGTCCCCGCGCCGCCGCTGCAGGTAGCGGCCGATGCGCTCCTCGGACTGCCCGTAGCTGGGCGCGGTGTCGATGAGGTTGATGCCCGAGTCCAGCACCCCGTGGAGGAGGGCCTCGGCCTCGGGCTCGGACAGCTCTGGACTTCCCACCGGCCCCGCGCCAAATCCCAGGACGGAGACGTGAAGGCCGGTGTTGCCCAGAGGTCTGCGAATCATCATGTGCTCCCGTTGCCACCCCGCGCGGCCAGGTCGATGAAGCCGCGAATCCAGATGAGGTTGATGGCGTGGCAGGCTTCTAGCGGAGTCGCCGTGGTGGTCTCCAGTGCCGCGGCGAAGGGCACCCCGCTGCGCAGGAAGAAATCGGTGACGCTCCCGTCGTTGTACTCGATGAGGCCGTCCGGGTCGGTGCGGTTGACCTCGTCCACCTTCTCGTTGCGGATGACGCGGGCGTACGCCGCCGCGGCCTCCATGTGGCGGCGGAAGGGCGCCTTGTCCCCGAAGGTATAGGCGTACGTGGCGGCGCCCGGCAGGTAGTTGTCCTGGTGGATGTCGAGCGCGGCGGCCGGGGCGGGGTAGCGCGCGATGTCCGAGCGCACCGCGCGCGTCTCCTTGGGCCCGCCCTCGTACAGGGCCCAGCGCAGGAAGGCCTCGTCGCGGGTGAGCTCGCCCTTCCACACGCCGGGGGCCGTCTCGTAGCGCAGGAAGTCGTTGTTGGGCTTCTCGCCGCTGCGGTTGTAGCGGGTGCCGTCCTCGAAGCCCGAGGGGTTGATGCACGGGTACACGCGCAGCCCCACGCGCCGTTCACGGGCGTACACGGCGATGTCCTCGAAGTACTGGCACAGGGTGAGCGGGCCGGCGGGCTCCTCCCCGTGGAAGCCCGAGGTGATGACCAGCCAACGGTCCCCCGGCAGGGTGAGCCGGAAGAGCGGGTACTCGACACCGCCCTCGACGACTCGGGCGTACTCGTTCACCTCGGCGATGTCGGCGTAGCCGCGGATGCGGCGGGCGTATTCTTGATAGTTCTGGGGCACCCCGCCAGGGTACTCACCCGGCACCGGGCCGGGGGGCCGGATTGGACCCCGGTCCAGCCCCATGTGTGCTACCGCATGCAATCACCCGCTACCGGGCGTTCATGTGCTCACGGACGTCGGCCGTCACCTGCTGGCGCTGCTCGGGGGTGAGGACGCGGTGGGCCTCCAGGGCGGCGTCGGCCAGCTTGTGGGCGAAGGCCCGGAAGGCGTCCACGCGCGCGTCCACCAGGGCGTGCACGGCCTTGCTGTCCGGGTTGGGCAACTCCCACTGCTGGAGCAGCTGCTCCTTCGCGCCCTTCTGCTCCTCGAAGAGGCGCTTGCCGTCGTCGAAGAGCGAGTCCTTCAGCCCGTGGAGGGCCTGCTTCTGGGCGTCGGTGGCCTTGAGCTCCTCGAGCCGGTCATCCATCCGCCAGGTGATCATCTGCTTGACGCGCTCGGGGTCGCGAGGGCCCCAGCCCATGTGTCCGCCGCGGAAGCCCGAGAGGAGGACGACGGCGAGGACGGCGGAACCGGCGACGAGCAGCTTGGACGTGGTCTTCATGGCGTGATGCTCCAGGGGCCCCGCGAGGCCCCGCTTTTCCTGCGTGGACGCCGTCAATCGGCGATGGTGGACAGATTGCGCGGGGCTCATTTCGGGCGCTTTTTCGCCGGGTAAAGAAGTGTGAAGGGCTCGCGGGGGCGGGCTCCGGGCCCGTGAGGTCCCCAAGCCCGCTCGCCCGCCGGGTGGCCTGGCGGGAGGCCGCCGGGGTGCCATCCCAGGTAGCAGGCCCCGTGCTCCGTGCCCGACCTGATGGCTCCTTCACCGCCTGTGTGGGGCATGGCACAACGTGCCGGGGCCGATTTTCCGGCTCCGGACGCGTCGTCCGGCCAGAAACTGGCGAGCCCGGCGGCCCTGAACAAATGTGATGCTGTAGCCCCTCTTCCACACTACTTTCCTGCCATGTCCTTTACCCATCTCCACCTGCACTCCCTGTACTCGCTCCTCGATGGGGCGATCCGGATGAAGGACCTCATCAAGACGGTGAAGGAGAAGGGGATGACGAGCGTGGCCGTGACCGACCACGGCAACATGTTCGCCACCATCGACTTCTACAAGAAGGCCAAGGACGCGGGCATCAAGCCCATCATCGGGATGGAGACGTACGTCGCGGGTCCGAAGGGGCGCAAGGACCGCACGGAGAAGGTGGGCCACCACCTCATCCTCCTGGCCAAGAACAAGGACGGGTACGACAACCTCAAGTACCTCTCGTCCATGGCCTACCGCGAGGGCTTCTACTACCACCCGCGCATCGACAAGCAGCTGCTCAAGGACCACAGCAAGGGTCTCTTCGCGCTCACCGCGTGCCTGGGTGGTGAAGTGACGGGCGCGGCCTTCCGCGGGGACATGGACCACGCCCGCAAGGCGGCGCTCGAGTACAAGGAAATCTTCGAGCCCGAGCACTTCTTCCTCGAGGTGCAGTCCAACGGGATGCCCGAGCAGGAGAAGGCCAACGAAAACCTCAAGCAGCTCGGCCGCGACCTGGGCATCGGGCTGTGCGCCACCGCGGACGCGCACTACATCAAGAAAGAGGACGCGCGCGCCCACGAGCTCCTCATGTGCATCGCCAGCGGCAAGACGCTCGCCGACGGCAAGCGCATGAAGCACTCCACGGACAAGCTCTACGTCACCAGTCCCCAGGAGATGCTGGAGTACTTCAAGGACACCCCCGAGGCCGTCCACAACACCCAGCGCATCGTCGAGCAGATCAACCTGGAGCTGAAGCTGGGCAAGCCCATGCTGCCCACCTTCCAGGTGCCCGACAGCCACTCGCCCGACAGCTTCATGGCGGAGCTGGCCCGCGCCAACCTCGAGGAGCGCTTCAAGGAGATCGACCTGGCGAGCTATCGCGCCGGCCAGCCGCCCGTGGACCGCGAGCCCTACAAGGCCCGTCTGGAGCTGGAGATCGGCGTCATCCAGAAGATGGGGTTCAGTGGCTACTTCCTCATCGTTCAGGACTTCATCAACTGGGCCAAGCAGAACGGGATTCCGGTGGGGCCGGGCCGTGGCTCGGGCGCCGGTTCGCTCGTGGCCTACTGCCTGCGGATCACCGACCTGGATCCGCTCCCGTACAACCTCCTCTTCGAGCGCTTCCTCAACCCCGAGCGCGTGTCGATGCCCGACTTCGACGTCGACTTCTGCCAGGACCGGCGCGACGAGGTCATCAAGTACGTGGGCCGCAAGTACGGCGAGAACAACGTGGGGCAGATCATCACGTTCGGCTCGCTCAAGGCCAAGAGCGTGCTGCGCGACGTGTGCCGCGTGTTCGCGCTGCCCTTCAGCGAAGGTGACCGGATCGCCAAGCTGGTGCCCGAGGTGCTCGGCATCACCCTCAAGGACGCCATCGAGCAGGAGCCTCGCCTCAAGGAGATGATGGAGAAGCCCACCGCCATCGGGCAGGTGGACGGCAAGGACGTCACCACCAAGGACGTGCTGGAGATTGCCCTCGCGCTCGAGGGCCTGCACCGTCAGCCCGGCATGCACGCGGCCGGCGTCGTCATCGCCGACAAGCCGCTGTGGGAGTTCGTCCCCACCTACCAGCCTCCGGGTGAGGACACCCTCATCACCCAGTTCGCCAAGGACGAGGTGGAGGCCGCGGGCCTGGTGAAGTTCGACTTCCTCGGCCTCAAGACGCTCACCGTCATCCAGAACGCGCTCAACCTCGTCAACCGCACCCCGCCCAACGGCAAGCCCATCCTGCGCGAGGACATCCCGCTGCAGGGTGACGCGGAGGTCTGGAAGCTGATGGCCGAGGGCGACACGGCCGGCGTCTTCCAGATGGAGTCCAGCGGCTTCACCGAAATGGTGATGAAGCTCAAGCCGTCCTGCTTCGAGGACGTCGTCGCCGCTGGCGCGCTCTACCGCCCGGGTCCGCTCGACTCGGGCATGGTGGACGTCTTCATCAACCGCAAGCACGGCCGCGAGCCGGTGGTGTACCCGCACCCCGCGCTGGAGCCCGTCCTCAAGGACACCTACGGCGTCATCGTCTACCAGGAACAGGTGATGCAGATCTCCCAGGTGCTGGGAGGCTACACCCTGGGCCGCGCGGACCTGCTGCGCCGCGCGATGGGCAAGAAGAAGGCCGAGGTCATGCAGGCCGAGCGGGCCGGCTTCCTCGAGGGCTGCAAGAAGAACAACGTCGACCTGAAGGTGGCCGGCGAAATCTTCGACCTGATGGAGAAGTTCGCCGAGTACGGCTTCAACAAGAGCCACTCGGCGGCCTACGGCCTGGTCACCGTCCACACGGCGTGGCTCAAGGCACACTACCGCGTGGAGTTCATGGCGGCCCTTCTCACCAGCGAGAAGGACAACACCGACAAGGTGGTGCTGCACATCGGCGAGGCCCGGCAGTCGGGCGTGCAGGTGCTGCCGCCGGACGTGAACCAGTCGGACATGGCCTTCGGCGCGGTGGAGGGAAAAATCCGCTTCGGCCTGGGCGCCATCAAGGGCGTGGGCGAGGGCGCCATCGAGTCCATCGTCGAGGCGCGCAAGGAAGGGCCCTTCAAGAGCCTGTTCGACTTCTGCGAGCGCGTGGACTCGCGCAAGGTGAACCGCAAGGTGCTCGAAGCGCTGGTGAAGGCGGGCGCCTTCGACTTCGAGAACCGCCCGCGGCGCCAGCTCTTCGAGACCATCGAGCGCGCGATGAGCCGCGGCTCCAGCAGCCAGAAGGACAAGGCCGCGGGGCAGAGCTCGCTCTTCGGGATACTGGGCGGGGGCGCCTCGGCCGCCGGCGGCGCGATGAAGAACGACTACGCCCAGGTGGAGGAGTGGCCGGAGAAGGAGCGCCTGTCGCTGGAGAAGGAGTCCATCGGCTTCTACGTGTCGGGCCACCCGCTGCACCAGTACGACAAGGAACTCAAGCGCTACGCCCGGCCCATCACCGCGGTGCAGCGCGCGCGCAAGGACGAGAAGCTCACCATCGCCGGCATCGTGGCGGCGCTGCGCGAGCGGCCCACCAAGACGGGCAAGCGCATGGCGTGGGTGACGCTGGAGGACCTGTCCGGCTCCATCGAGCTGGTGTGCTTCCCGGGCAAGGACGGCACGCGCAACGTCATGGGCAAGGACGGCAAGTGGACGAAGTCGGGGCCCAAGCCCGGCTTCGAGCACTGGGAGCCGCTGCTCAAGAGCGATGACCCCATCCTCGTGACGGGCACCGTGCAAATCAACCAGCGCGACGAGGACACGCCCGTGGTGGAGCTCATCGTCGAGGACATCCAGAGCCTCAAGGCCGTGCGCGAGAAGCGCACCAGGCGGCTGGAGCTGCGGCTGCCGGTGGACCTCGCCACGGACGAGCGCATGGCGAAGCTGGCGGAGCTCGCCAAACAGTACGCGGGCGCCACGCCGGTGGCCGTCAGCCTGCTCTTCACCAACGAGGCCGAGGCGCTCATCGGCAACACGGCGCTCAAGGTGCAGGTGAGCGACGAGCTGATTCAATCCGTGGAGCGGCTCTTCGGCATGAAGGTGGTCGAGTTCGGCTGAGCGCGGGCGTGGACGCTGCCCGGGCGTTCTGTTCATAGTGGCCCTTCCTCACGAGGGAGGGCTTTCCATGGCCACGGCATACGCGTCTCTCCGGCTCGAGCAGGCGGAGGGCATCGCCGAGGTGGTGCTCACCGGCCCCGGCAAGGGCAATGCGCTCGGACCGGACTTCTGGCGCGACATGCCCGAGGTGCTCCGGGCGCTCGACGCGGATGACTCGGTGCGCGTCATCCTCCTGCGCGGCGAGGGTGCCCACTTCACCTATGGCCTGGACCTCATGGCCATGACGGAGTCGCTCGGGCCGCTCATCATGGGCGAGGGCAACCTCGCGCTCGAGCGCACGAAGCTGCTCCAGCTCATCGAGAAGATGCAGGCCGCCACCGAGGGGCTCGCCCGCTGCCGCAAGCCGGTGCTGGCGGCGGTGCACGGCTGGTGCATCGGCGGGGGCATGGACCTCATCGCCGCGTGCGACTTCCGCTACTGCTCCCGCGAGGCGAAGTTCTCCCTGCGCGAGGTGCGCGTGGGCATCACCGCGGACCTCGGCGCGCTCCAGCGGCTGCCGCGCATCATCGGCGAGGGGAACACGCGCGAGCTCGCCTATACCGGCGGCGACGTCGACGCCGAGCGCGCCCTCCAGATGGGCCTGGTGAACCAGGTGTTCGCCACCCCCGAGGAGCTGCTGGCCCAGGCCCGGGCCACCGCCCGGAAGATCGCCGACAACCCCCCGCTCGTGGTGCAGGGGGCCAAGCAGGTGATGGAGTACTGCGCGGACAAGTCCGTGGCGGACGGCCTGCGCTACGTGGCGGTGTGGAACTCCGCCTTCCTTCAATCCAATGACCTCGCCGAGGCCTTCGCCGCGTACGCCGAGCGGCGGCCTCCGCGCTTCCAGGGGAGCTGAGTCACATGGCACAGGGTGTTTTCCGGGACGGTCTGCTCGCGGGCAAGGTGGCCTTCGTCACCGGGGGGAGCAGTGGCATCAACCTCGGCATCGCCGAGGCCTTCGTGAAGGCGGGCGCCAAGGTCGTCATCAACGGCCGCAACGTGGAGAAGCTCGAGGCGGCCGTGAAGGGCCTCCAGGCGCACGGCACCGCCATGGGCCTGTCCGCCGACGTGCGCCAGTACGACGCCATGGAGAAGTCCTTCCAGCAGGCGCGCGACGCGTACGGGGAAATCGATATCCTCGTGTGCGGCGCGGCCGGCAACTTCCCCGCTCCCGCCGTGGGCATGTCCTCCAACGGCTTCAAGTCCGTGCTGGAGATCGACGTGCTCGGCACCTTCAACGCCTGCCGCGCCGCCTTCGAGCACCTGCGCAAGCCGGGCGCCTGCGTGCTCAACATCTCCGCGCCCCAGGCCTACCTGCCCATGGCCATGCAGGCCCATGTGTGCGCCGCCAAGGCCGGTGTGGACATGCTCACCCGCACCCTCGCCATCGAGTGGGGTGGGGTGGGCGTGCGCCTCAACTCCATCACCCCCGGCCCCATCGAGGACACCGAGGGCATGCGCCGGCTCGCCCCCTCCAGCGACTCGCACGAGAAGCTCTCCCGCGCCCTGCCCCTGCAGCGCTTCGGCACCAAGCAGGATATCTCGCAACTCGCGCTTTTCCTGGCGTCGGACGCGGCCTCGTACATCACCGGCTCCATCATGGTGTGCGACGGCGGCCAGTCCCTGCTCGGCTCTGGCCTCATGCTCCAGGCCATGGGAATGTGAGAATCCCACGGCAGCAAGGTGCCGAGCTCGTCTCCTGACGCTTCGTTTTTCCAGCAAGAGAGTGTCTGGTAGAACGCACTGCGTCCCCGCCACTTTTCCCCCCCTGGCGGGTTCGGTTCTTCCTCAATCAGGAGACGTTCATGATGCATGGCCCCCCCACGCTCACGCGATTGGTCGCGTGGAGCGTGTTGTTGCTCGGTCTCACTTCCGGGTGCGGCGCGAGTTGTGGTGGAGACCCCGTCACCCCGCCCCCCGTCACGCGCGAGATGCCGGACGCGGACCGCTCGTCGGTGGCGGTGAGCAAGGCGCTGGGCGTGAGGGCCAATGGTACGGAGTCCGTCGGCATCCAGGTGACGGTGCGCAAGGCGGACGGCACGGCGCTGGCGGGCCGCACGGTGAAGGTGTCCGTCTCCGGCGAGGGCAACACCGTGACGCAGCCGGCGGGCTCCACGGATGACGAGGGCGTGGCGACGGCGAAGCTGACGTCCACGGCCGCGGGCACGAAGAAGGTGACGGTGTCGGTGGAGGCCGAGGGCGGCCCGGTGACGCTGTCGTCCCAGCCCACCGTCGAGTTCGTCGTGCTGCCGGCCTCCAAGCTGGCCTTCACCTCGGCACCCGCGTCCGGCACGGCCGGCGCGACGCTGGGCGTGTTCGAGGTCACCCTCCAGAACGCCGATGGCGAGACGATGACGGACGCGAGCTCCACCGTGACGGTGGCGCTCGCCTCCGGTCCGGCGGCGGCCACCCTGAAGGGGACGGCGTCGGCGGTGGCGGTGAACGGTGTGGCGCGCTTCTCCGAGCTGGTGCTCGAGAAGGCCGGCGAGGGCTACATGCTGGTGGCGAACGCCGAGGGCCTCACGGGCGCGGCGAGCCCGATCTTCACCGTGGCTCCCGCCGCCGCCGCCTCGCTGGCGGTGACGGCCTCGGCGGAGCCCGTGATGGCGGGCAGCGCGGCCAGCCTCGAGGTGGTGGTGCGCGACGCCTTCGGCAACGAGGCGGTGGGCTACACCGGCACGGTGGGCTTCTCCTCGGATGATGCGTTGGCCACGCTGCCGGCGGACTACACGTTCACCGCGGCCGACCTGGGCCGCCACACCTTCACGGACCTCGTGCTGAAGCAGGTGGGCACCCGCAGCGTGACGGTGCAGGACTCGGTGGACGCGGCCCTCACGGACTCGGTGGAACTCGCCGTGGTGCCGGGTGCCGCCAGCCAGCTCGTCTTCACCCAGCAGCCGCGCAACCACTCGGTCCGTGCGCCGTTCGGGGTCCAGGTGGTGCTGGCGGACGCCTTCGGGAACCGGGTGCTCGCGGGGGCTCCGGCGGTGTCGCTCTCGCTCAACAACGGGGGCACGCTGGCGGGCCTCGTGTCCGTGGCGCCGGTGGATGGCGTGGCCTCCTTCTCGGGCCTGTCCATCGCCGAGGAGAATTCGGGCTACGTGCTGACGGCCTCCGCGGCGGGTGGCGCGTCCGGCCTCAGCGAGGCCTTCACCATCATCGACGACGTGAAGCCCTCCGTGCCGGGCCTCGCGCAGACGGGCGCCACGCCCACCTCGCTCACCGTGCGGTGGACGGCGGTGGGGGATGACGGCGATGCCGGGATCGCGAGCGGCTATGACCTGCGCTATTCCACGGCGCCCATCGCCTCGGACATGGACTTCGACGCCGCCACCCCGGTGTCCCTGGGGGTGAGGGTTCCCCAGCCGGCCGGCAGCATCGAGTCGGCCACCCTCACCGGCCTCACCCAGGGCACCACCTACTACGTGGCCCTGCGGGTGACGGACAACGCGGGCAACGCCGCGCTCTCGGCCTCGCTCATGGCTTCCACGCCGTCCCCCACGGCCTCCAAGCTCGCCTTCACCGTGCAGCCCAAGAGCGGCACGGCCGGCACGCCCCTGGCCACCATCCAGGTGGAGATCCAGGATGCCGATGGCCTGGTCGTCGGCAACGCGACCTCGGCGGTGGCGCTCACCGTGAAGGGCGTCACGGGCTTCGATCCCTCCCCCGTGGCGGCGGTCAATGGCGTGGCCACCTTCACCAACGTGCGCATCGACAAGGCGGGCACGGGCTACACGCTGGAGGCCACCTCGAGCGGCCTCACCCTCGCCACCAGCACTTCCTTCGATATCGCTCCCGCGGCGGCCGCGAGCCTGGAGCTCTCGGGCCTGCCCTCGACGGTCGTCGCCCGTACCGAGCAGAGCGTGACGGTGACGGTGCGCGACGCCTACGGCAACCTCGCGGAGGGCTATACCGGCACGGTGTCGTTCGCCTCCAGCGACGCGGCGGCCACCAGTCCGGCGAGCTACGCCTTCACCGCCGCGGACAAGGGCCAGCACACCCTCCCGGGCGTGATTCTGCGCACCGAGGGCTCGCAGTCCCTCACGGTGTCCGCCCCCGGCCTGACGGACGGCAAGCAGACGACCGAGGTGACAGCGGCGCCCGCGGGTAAGCTGGTGCTGACGGGCCTGCCGTCGGAGGTCATCTCGGGCGACACGGTCTCCGTCACGGTCGAGGTCCTCGACGGCTTCGGCGCGCGTGACACCGCGTACACCGGCACGGTGCACTTCACGTCCTCGGACGCGAGGGCCGTGCTGCCCGCGGATTACGCCTTCACGGGCACCGACGCGGGCCTCAAGACGTTCTCCGTGAAGCTGCTCACCGCGGGCGCGCCGTCGGCCACCACCTCGCTCACGGTGACGGACACGGTGAAGGCGGCGTACACCGCCACGGCCAGCACCACGGTGAAGTGGAGCGGCGTGGCGAAGCTCGTGCTGGAGTCCCCGGACACCGCGAAGGCCGGCACGCCGGTGAGCGTGAAGGTCTCCGCGCTGGATGCCCAGGACAACCTCGTGAAGGACTACTCCGGCACGGTGGCCTTCTCCGCGGACGCGGACCAGGCCGTGCTGCCGGCGGATTACGCCTTTACCCCCACGGACTCGGGCAGCCGCCTGTTCAGCGTCACGCTGAAGAAGGCCGTCTCCACGAAGCTCACGGTGACGGACGCGGCCAATTCCCTGAGCGACTCCCATACGCTGGCCGTCTCCGCGGAGTCGGCCTCGGAGCTCGTGCTGGTGGTGTCGCCCACCGGGCCGGTCCTCGCTGGCACGGCGCTCTCCTTCGACGTGACGCTGAAGGACTCCTTCGGCAACCTGGCCACCGGCTACCGGGGCACCCTCGGCTTCACCTCGAACGACGCGCAGGCGGTCCTCCCCGCCAGCACCCCGTTCACCTCCACGGACGCGGGCCACAAGGCCTTTTCCGTGACGCTCAAGACGGCGGGCGCGGACCAGACGGTGTCCCTGCAGGACGGGGCCAGCCCCTTCCTGGCCGCGACGGCCCACGTCCAGGTCGACCCGAATACGCCCGCGAAGCTCGCCTTCGTCGCTCAGCCCACGAACGCCCGGGTGCGCACGGCGCTGGCGCCGGTGAGCGTGCGCATCACCGACACGTACGGCAACACCGTCAACACCGGCACTCCGGATGTCACCGTGGCCCTGGCGGGTGGTAATGCCAGCGCCGTGCTCTCGGGCACGCAGCCGGTCAAGCCCGTCGCGGGCATCGCCACCTTCACGGACCTGTCCGTGGACCAGCAGGGCACGGGCTTCCGGCTCGACGCCATGGGCGGGTCCCTGAACGGCGCCAGCAGCAACACGTTCACCATCACGGACGACATTGCTCCGGCCACCGTGTCGCTCTCCGTGTCGGACAAGACGAGCACCCAGCTGGCGCTGAGCTGGACGGCTCCGGGGGATGACGTCCTGGTGGGCGACTCCACCAGCTACGACCTGCGCTACTCGACGAGCCCCATCACCGCCGCGAACTTCGATGCCGTCACGGCGAGCCTCACGGGCCTGTCCCAGCCGCGGGGCTCCACGGAGTCCGTCCTCGTCACCGGGCTGAAGCCCTCGACGCAGTATTACTTCGCGCTGAGGATCAAGGACGACGCCACCAACGCGAGCCTGTCCTTCGCGAACGCGGCGGACACGACGACCAACGTGGACCCGTGCGCCGGCTACGTCTGCCCGGTGACCGCGCCCACCTGCGCTCCGGACGGGGTGTCGCGCATCACCTACACGGAGACCTGCGTCGACGTGAGCAACACCGCCACCTGCCAGGAGTCGCAGACGTCCACCGCCTGCACGGGCAGCAATGCCGTCTGCTTCAACGGCACGTGCGACACGGCGGCGAAGCCCGCGGCCAACCAGCTGCTCGTCACCGAGGTGATGCACTCGCCCTCGAGCACCGCGGCCACCCCGGCCACCGAGTACTTCGAGGTGACGAACACCACGAGCAACCTGCTCAACCTCAGCGGCCTCACGGTCACCTACAAGAACGCCGCCGGCACTCCGCGCTCCTTCCTGGTGGACGCGGGCGGTGTCCCGCAGGTGATCGGCCGCAAGGGCACCTTCGTCCTGGCGTCCGACAAGAACACGGCCACCAACGGTGGGGTCTCGGCGAGCTACCAGTACCCGGGTACCATCGTGCTGGACGGCTCGGGGCAGATCACGCTCGTCAATGGCGGCACGACGGTGACGGACTTCGGCTACACGTCGAGCTTCCCGCAGACGGCGGGCAAGGCGATGAGCCTCTCGTCGCTCATCGTGGGCACCCGCTCCGACGGTTACCCCTGGTACTGGTGTGACTCGGACGTGCTGCTGTCGGGCGGCGACTACGGCTCGCCCAACGCCGCCAACTCCGCGTGCGGCATGACGGCCACCCCGTCGCTGAACTTCTGCAACATCCAGTCGCCGAAGACGGTCCCGTCCACCCCCGTGGGGACGCCCATCACCATCACCAGCCAGTTCCGCGGGGTGAGCGTGACCGACCGGAACATGGCGGGCAACGACATGTACCCGTTCGTGTTCGCCGAGCTGGGTTACGGCACGGCCTCGACGTCCGCCACCACCTGGACCTGGGCGCCGATCGCGTACGACGGCAGCTACAGCCCCCCGGTGAGCGACTACGACCAGACGGTGGGCACGCTGACCATTGGCACCGCGGGCTCGTACAACTACGGCTTCCGGTACTACTTCAAGGACCCGGTCACCGGGACGGCCTCGGCCTACGTGTACTGCGATGCGAACGGCATCGCGGCTCCGGCCAGCGGCGTCTTTGGCACCGTGACGATCACCTCGACGACTCCGCCGGGGATCGCCAACCACGTGGTCATCAGCGAGTTCTCCGGAGGCAATGGTACGGGGACGGCCGCGACGGACGAGTTCATCGAGCTCTACAACCCGACCGATAGCCCGGTGGACCTCAATGGGTGGACGGTGCAGTACAAGTCGGCCACGGGCACCACCTACAGCAGTTCGGTGACGATCCCCGCGGGGACCTTCATCCAGCCCAAGAAGTACTTCCTGCTCGGGGGTGCCAACTACAGTGGCACTGGCACTGCGGCCAAGGATCTCGGCTACACCTTCGACACGTCGGCATCGACCACGGCGGGTGGTCACGTGCGCATCGGCCCGGGCCTCGATCCGGCCAACGCCAACGACCCGAAGACCGTGGACAAGCTGGGGTGGGGCACCGGGAATTCGCCCGAGGGCACCGCCGCTCCGGCGCACCCCGCCGTGGGTGGCAGCCTCGAGCGCAAGGCGGTCAGCACCTCCACCTCCGCCACCATGGCCGTCGGCGGCACCGATGCCTCCCGTGGCAATGGCTACGACACGGACAACAACTCGACGGACTTCGTGACCCGCGCGGCGCGTCAGCCGCAGAGCTCCACGAGCGCCACCGAGACGCCGTAGTCGCTCACACCGTTGAGCGCTGAGAGGGGCCGCTCCGGGTAACCGGGGCGGCCCTTTTTCTTTGAATTCGAGAAGAGCGGCACCCCGGCTCCGGGCGTGACAAGTGGGCGTTGGCTGGTGGACATCGGACACCGGTTCGTTTCAGGTGGAGGGCTGTCCGTGGGGGGCCCCATCGTGGCGGCGGAGCTTCGGCTGTAGGGTGCCCGGGCGCCCCGCCGTGGAATGGCCGAGCACGGCGCCAGGGCACGGAGGCAGCGGCGCCAGGTGTTTCTCGAACAGTCATCTTCCGTTCCACCGAAGGCCGCCCATGTCGGAGGAAACATGAGCGCGCGCGTCACCTTCGACGACTCGCTCTGGCCCCTGCTCATCCTCCGCGCCAACGGCGTGATGACGGACAAGCAGTACGAGGGGTTCCTCACCCACTCCAGCACCTTCGTGGAACGGGGCGAGCGCTACGTCAGCATCACGGACATCGCCCAGGTGGGCATTCCCTCGGCCGCCCAGCGCGCCATGCAGGTGGAGTGGCTGCGCAAGCACGACGCGGAGCTGCGCGAGCGGGTGCTCGGCAACGCCAGCATCATCACCTCGGCGCCCGTGCGCCTGTCGCTGAGCCTCGTCTTCCACCTCAAGCCGCTGCCCATGCCCAATGCCGCCGTGTCCGACATGGACTCGGCCTTGCGGTACGTGATGGGCAAGCTGGAGGAGCACGGCCTGCGCTCGGACGCCGAGCGCATCCGGCACCACTTCGGCCTTCCGGGCGCCCAGGCGGGGTGAGCCCCGCATACACGAAGGCCCGCGGGCGGGGTGCGCGCCGCGGGCCTCCGGGGTGACGCCGTCAGCTCAGGGGCTCACGAGCCCGCGGTGGGCGTCTGCTTCACCTGCCAGATTTCCTCGGCGTACTGCTTGATGGTGCGGTCCGAGGAGAAGATGCCCGACTGGGCCACGTTGTGGATGGCCATGCGCGTCCACTTGTCCTGATCCTTGTAGGTGCGCGCCACCTCCTGCTGCTTCGCCGCGTACGCGCCGAAGTCGGCCAGCACCAGGTAGCGGTCCTCCTCCAGCAGGCTGTCCACCAGCGGCTTGAAGAGGTTCTTGTCCTCGGGCGAGAAGAAGCCCGAGCCGATGAGATCAATCGCCTCGCGCAGCTCCACGTTGCGCTCGTACTCCTCGCGGGGCTGGTAGCCGGCGCGCTTGCGGGCGATGACCTCGTCGGCGGTGAGGCCGAAGAGGAAGAAGTTCTCGTCGCCCACCTGCTGGCGGATCTCCACGTTGGCGCCGTCCAGCGTGCCCAGCGTGAGCGCGCCGTTCATCATGAACTTCATGTTGCCGGTGCCCGAGGCCTCCATGCCCGCGGTGGAGATCTGCTCGGAGACGTCCGTGGCGGGGATGATGCGCTCGGCGAGGCTCACCCGGTAGTTGGGCACGAAGAGCACCTGGAGGCCCGTGGTGCCCGCGTCGCTGTTGACCACCTCGCCGATGCCGTTGATGAGGCGGATGATGAGCTTGGCCAGGTGGTAGCCCGGCGCCGCCTTGGCGCCGAAGAGGAACACGCGCGGGGCGATGATGGTGCTCGGATCCCTCCGGGCCTTCATCCACAGCGACACGACGTGCAGGGCGTTGAGCAGCTGGCGCTTGTACTCGTGCAGGCGCTTGATCTGCACGTCGAAGATGGCGTTCGGGTCCAGGTTCACCCAGCACTGGTCTCGCAGGTAGCGGGCGAGGTCTTCCTTGTTCTGCTTCTTCACCTCGGCGAAGGCCTTGCGGAACTCGGCGTCCTCCGCGTGCGGCGCGAGCTTCTGGAGCTGATCCAGGTCCGTGGTCCACCCCGGGCCGATGCGGCTGGTAATGAGCTTGGACAGGCGGGGGTTGCTCCACGCGAGCCAGCGGCGGGGCGTCACGCCGTTGGTCTTGTTGTTGAAGCGCTCGGGGAACATCTCCGCGAAGTCCGGGAGCACGTCGCGGCGCAGCAGGTTGGTATGCAGCTCGGCCACGCCGTTGACGCTGTGGCTGCCCACCACCGCCAGGTGCGCCATGCGGATCTTCTTCTCCGGGCCCTCCTCCACGAGGCTCATCCGGCGCATCCGGTCATGGTCGAACGGGTAGCGGATCTGCACCTGGCGCAGGAAGCGGTGGTTGATTTCGTAGATGATTTCCAGGTGGCGCGGCAGCAGGCGCTCGAAGAGCGTGGCGGGCCACTTCTCCATGGCCTCGGCCAGGAGCGTGTGGTTGGTGTAGCCGAACGTGGCCTGGGTGATGTTGAAGGCGTCGTCCCACTGCAGGCGCTTCTCGTCCACGAGCACGCGCATCAGCTCGGCCACGGCGATGGCCGGGTGGGTGTCGTTGAGCTGGATGGCCGCCTTCTTGGGGAAGTCGTTGAAGTCGGTGTGGCTCTTGAGGTAGCGCCGGACGATGTCCGCGATGGAGCACGCCACGAAGAAGTACTGCTGCTTGAGGCGCAGCTCCTTGCCGGCCTGGAAGGCGTCGTTGGGGTAGAGGACCTTGGAGATGACCTCCGAGTCGTTCTTCTCCACCACCGAGCGCTCGTAGTCGCCGGCGTTGAAGAGCAGGAGATCGAACTCCTCGCTGGCGCGCGCCTGCCACAGGCGCAGGGTGTTGACGGTGTTGTTGCCGTAGCCGGCGATGGGCGTGTCATAGGGCACGCCCACCACGGTCTTTCCGCCCACCCAGCGCGCCACGGGCCGGCCGTCGGCGCCCTGGTGGTGCTCCACGCGGCCGAAGAAGCGCACCGGCACCGCCTTCTCCGGGCGGACGATTTCCCAGGGGTTGCCGAACTTCAGCCACTCGTCGGCGCGCTCCACCTGGTAGCCGTCGACGATGTCCTGGGTGAAGATGCCGAACTCGTAGCGGATGCCGTAGCCCATGCCGGGGTAGCCCAGCGTGGCCAGCGAGTCGAGGAAGCACGCCGCCAGGCGTCCCAGGCCGCCGTTGCCCAGGCCCGCGTCCGGCTCCATCTCGATGAGCGAGGTGAGGTCCACCCCCACCTCGCGCATGGCCTGCTCGGCGGCCTCGTACATGCCGATGTTGATGAGGTTGTTGCCCAGCGCGCGACCCAACAGGTACTCGGCGGACAGGTAGTACGAGCGCTTCACGTCCTGCTCGTAGTAGGTGCGCGCGGTGCGGACCCAGCGGTCCGCGAGCCGGTCGCGCACGGCGAGCGACAGGGCCATGAAGCGGTCGTGGGCGGTGGCCGTCTCGGGGTTCTTGCCGCGCGAAAAACGCACGTGCTCGAGGAAGCCGCGGCGCACGTTGCGCGGGTCCAGCCCGGTGCGGTTGGGCTCACGTCCCGTGTCGTTCGTATCGGACGCGGAGGTGGGCGGCAGGTCGGCGACGGGGAGGGTGGACATACGAGGTGCTTTCGGTTCGTGATGGGAAAACGTTGAGCCCGGTAGGGTAGAACGAGCCGCAACACCTCGCACCGAAAGAAAAAATGCGTGCTCCCAGGGCGGGCGGGCACTCCGGGCCCGGGGGGGCGCTGGAATGCGGCTCGGAGTCCCGGGGTTTCCGGGGAACGGACCCGCTCCGCCGCCCGGCCCGAGTCCTGGCCTTCTCGCCGCGCCATCACCCGCCGGCCGGCCCGAGGAGCGAGCGGGGCGGCTCTGGCGCTCGGGGGACGTCTCCTCGGAGCGCGCGACGTGCGGAGACCTCGCCGTGCCGTGAAGGACTTGGTAGGAAGCAGGTGCGCCCAGGTCCTGCCCCCGGCCTGGAACCCAGAAGGTCCTTTCATGCCCAGTGACAAGCGCGACCTCGCCCAGCGGGTGGCCCTCTGCAAGCCGGAGGACACCGTGCGGGGCTTCATCTTCAAGTCCGTGTACGGACTGGTGGAGCAGCGCTCGGGCAGCGCGGGCATGGACCGGATGCTGCAGCAGCAGCGGCTCAAGAAGATGCCGGTGGACTTCTTCTCCTACCCGGCGGCGGACTTCCTGCGGATGCTGTACACGGCGGTGGACGTGCTCGAGCCCCTGTACCCCAGCCTGGAGGATGCCTTCCGGGCGTGCGGGGCCTCCACGGTGACGGGCTTCTTCGGCAGCTACGTGGGCAATACGCTGATGAAGCTCGTGGGGCTGGGAGACCCCAAGCGCGTCTTCTCCTCGGTGGACACCATCTACTCCACCCTCGTCAGCTACGGGACGCGCTCCTGCGAGGACCTGGGAGACAACCGCCTCCGGCTGCATTACCGCGGGGACATGCAGCCCATCTACTTCCACGAGGGCGCCCTCACGCAGGCGCTGCTCGTGTTGAGGGGCAATGGCAAGGTGACGGGCCGGGCCGTGGCCCTGGACCACGGGGAGTACCTGCTCGAGTGGTCCTGAGCCCGGCCCGGGTGCCGCTCAGCGCCGCTGGCCCGCCCAGAAGATGTTGGTGTCCGTCGAGTCGGTGGTGAGCTCGAGCGTGCTCATCCCCCGCGCGGGCTCGCCCTCGCACAGCACCTGGAAGCGCTCCTTGGTGCGGTGGATGACGTTCCAGTCGCACACGTACTCCATGAGCGAGCGCCAGGGATTGCGCTGGTGGAGGTTGGTGAGCAGCAGCAGGCCGCCGGGCGCCAGCAGCGAGGACATCATGTCCAGGAAGCGGGTCATGACGTTCTCCTTGAGGTAGTCGAGGATGCCCGCGGCGATCACCACGTCCATGGGGCCGTCCGGGTGGTGGAGCTTGTCCAGGGAGTCGCGGTAGCGCAGCAACTGGTAGGTGGAGACCTGGACGAAGCGCAGTTGGGGCGTGGGGACGCCGCCCCGGGGCATGCGCGCGAGCTTCTCGAAGTGCTTGCGGCAGTAGTCGAGCGGGGCCGGATCGAAGTCGCACAGGGTGTAGGAGCCGGTGCCGCCCATGGCGGTGTGCTCGCGCAGGGTGTGCTCGGGCCCGCAGGCGAACGAGAGCACCCGCAGGGGGCGTCCCAGCTGCTTTTCCCGCTGGCTCAGGTGGCCCAGGAGCCAGGGCGGACGCGCGCGGTGGGCCTTGGCGGGCCCGCAGTCGAGCGCGTACTGGGAGAGCAGCCGGGCCATGGTGGCCACGCCCCGATCCTCGCCATCGAAGATCATCTCCACCGTGGCGTAGTCGCCGGGGTAGCCCAGGGGCTTGTCCACGCACCGCCGGATGAGGGGGCTCTGCAGGAAGAAGGGCTGGACGGCCGAGCGGTGGTGCTCCAGCGCCCGCTCGCGCTCTTCGTCCGTGAGCCGGGTGTCCAGCCCGGTGAGGTGCGCGAAGTGGCTGTTGAGCCAGGCGGTGACCTCGGGGATGCGCCTCTTCAGCAGCGCCGCCTGCTCCTCTTGCATGGCCTGGCGCTGCTGGGGATCCCGGGGGAAGCGCGCCAGGCGCTCGGGGAGCCCGTGTTGCAACTCTTCACTGAGCCGGACGAGCCCACGGTGGAGCTCCTCGGCGGTCTGGATGAACTCGGCGATAGCGGACATTCAGTCTTCGGGGGTTGGGGGGGATTACGCGGGGGCGTAACGGCCCAGCCTATCAGACAGGTCGGCTATCGAGCAGTGGGCTCACCCGCTTTCCCTGGAGTCCCTGGAGAGCGGGAACCAAGGAGCAACCCTACATCCCAGGTCAGATGGTTTAACGGGAAATTTCTACTGCGGGGCGCTCACCGCGGCGGCGGCGACGGAGACGGAGTCGAGCTGCTGGGCGAGAGGGGAAATCTTCGCGTGGAAGTCGGTGAGCAGGCCCTTGGGGAGGGGCTCGGTGCGCGGGAAGTTCTGGTTGAGCGGGTTGACGTAGTGGCCGCTGCGCTTGAGGGCGTAGTGCAGGTGCGGGCCCGTGCTGCGGCCGGTGTTGCCCGAGTAGGCGATGACCTGCTTCTGGCTGACGCGCGAGCCCACGCGCACGCCGGAGCCGTACTTGGACAGGTGCAGGTAGCACGTCTCGAAGCCGTTGGTGTGCCGCAGGCAGACGGTGTTGCCGCCCGCGCCCGTGTTGTTGGCCACGGTGACGGTGCCGTCCGCCACGGCCCACACCGGCGTGCCGATGCCCGCCGAGTAGTCCACGCCGTTGTGCGCCTTCACGTACTGGAGCACCGGGTGGAAGCGGCTGCCGAAGCCGCTCGTCACGTGCGCGTACTTCAGCGGGCTCTTGAGGAAGGCCTTGCGCGCGCTCGCCCCGTCCTCCTGGAAGAAGCTCGCCTTGCCGTCCGGCAGCTCGTAGCGGAACACGCGCTTGCGGCCCACCGACTCGCCCTCGTACGTCGCCGCCAGCACCTCGCCGTAGCGCAGAATCCGGCCCTTGGAGACGAACTTCTCCACCAGCGCCCGCGCCCGGTCTCCCTTGCGCACGTCCCGGTAGAAGTCGATGTCCCAGGCGAACACGTCCGCCAGCACCATGCCGATGACCGGGTCCTCCCCCGCCGCCAGCGCCGCCTCGTAGAGCGAGTTGTTGATCTCCAGCGACACGAGGCCCACCTGCTTCTCCACCTCGATGGCCCGCTTGCTGCCCACGAACTTGTCGCCGTCGCGGCGCACCTGCCACTCGTCCACCGAGCTCTGCCGGTAGTCGAAGAAGTCCAGCTCGCCCGCGCGCATCACCAGGCGGAACTGGTCTCCGACACGCGACTTGCGGAAGTCGAACACGCCCTCGAGCGCGTTGATGAGCGCCCCCACCTGCTCCGGGGGAAGGCCCGCCTGCTGGAGCGCCGCCGCGAGCGGCTGGTTGGGCTCGATGCGGCGGTTCTTCACGCTGTAGGTGGTCGAGGCTTCGGCGAACGGGGCGGCGAGGAGCACACCCAGGCACAGGACGGTAGCGGCGAGTCTCATGGGGCTCGCGCAGTGTAGTGGAGCTACAGGCCTGTTTCTAACTTCCGGCCGCGCATTTCCCCGTGTCCACGGGGGCTCGGCTGGTTGGCTGGTTCCTTCGCTCCGGGCACACGGTGGATTTGCGGCACGGTGGGAAGGAGCGGGGCCCTCGCTTCCCTCACCCCGTCCCTCTCCCGGTGGGAGAGGGGTAGGGGGCCGAGCTCGAGGGTTACAGGTCGATCTTCTTCTCGGTGTGGTTCTGCCCGTCGAAGCGCAGCAGCACACCCTTGTTGTCGTACTTCGTGATGATGCACGTCGGCCGGCGCCACAGCGACTGCAGGTTGCGCAGCGTCTCGCGCGCGTAGTCGCCCTTCAGGTCCTGCCCGTCGTGCTTGTGCGCCAGCAGCAGCTCGCCCCGGTTCTCGTAGTTGCCGTCCACCACCTCGATGATCGGCTGACCGAAGTTCGTGAGCCCCTGCAGCAGCTTGTTCTTCACCTTCCGGAACTCCCGGTCGAGGATCTCCCACGAGTTGCGCTTCTCGTTGAAGCCGTAGACGAAGAGCTTCTGCTCGATCGCGAACTCGGCCGTGAGGAACGTGTCGATGAAGGTGATGTCGTTGTAGTGCTTGCGCACCTCGAAGATCTTCTCGCGGCCCGCGCCCAGCTTCTTGTCCCACGAGCGGCGCGCGCGCAGGTCATCGCACTCGTCCCACTCCTTGCCGAAGCGGCCCTTGTTCCAGCGCTCCTCGATGTCCCGCCACAGCTCGATGCCGAGCTTGTACGGGTTGAGCGCGCCGGGGCGGGTGCCCATGGTGCCCGAGTGCCGGTCCGCGTAGTCGATGACCTCGTCATCCTTGAGCGCGCGCCGGGTCATGATGGTGGAGTGCCAGTAGCTGGCCCAGCCCTCGTTCATGATCTTGGTCTGGCCCTGGGGCGCGAAGTAGTAGGCCTCGTCGCGGATGATGGAGAGGACGTCGGACTCCCAGGGCTCGAGCGGGGCGTTCTCCAGGAGGAACAGGAGCACGTCGCGCTGGGGGCGCTCGGGGAACTTCTTGGCCCGCTGCTTCTCGTCCTCGACCTTCTTGCGCTGGCTGTCGAGGAACTCGGAGGGGTTGATGAAGCCGCGCATGTACTCGCGGTCCACCTTGAAGCCCTCCACCCGCTCGTTGGACTCCATCTCGTCCTCGGCCCGCTTGGGGTCGGGGTTGCGGCGGATGTGCGGCGCGTGCTGGTCGATGAGGTTCTCCAGCGACAGCGTCCGGTCGATGAAGTCCTCCACCTTCTCCACGCCAATCTTGTCGATCCACCGGCGCACGCGCGTGGCGTGGTTCGCCATGCCGTCGATCATCCGGCGGTTGGTGTGGCGGAAGGAGAAGTTGTTCTTGAAGAAGTCGCAGTGCCCGTACACGTGGGCCATCACGAGCTTCTGGTCCACGTCCGAGTTGCTCTCCAGCAGGTACGCGTAGCAGGGGTCGTTGTTGATGACGAGCTCGTAGATTTTACTGAGCCCGTACTCGTACCCCTTGGACAGCTGCTCGTACTCCATGCCCCAGCGCCAGTGTGGGTAGCGCGTGGGGAAGCCACCATAGGAGGCCACCATGTTGAGCTCGTCGTAGCTGACGACCTCGAAGATGGTCTCGAAGAAGTCGAGGCCGAACTGGCGGGCGTAGCCCTCGATTTCCTCCTTCAGCTTGGCCAACGGCGGGGTGAGGCTCTTGGGCATCGCGAGCTCCGGGGGGCGTGGGCCGCCTTAGCGGCCCTTGCCGAGGAAATCCTTGATGGAGACGTAGATGGCGTCCTTGTCGGCGATCTCGCTCAGGGCGACGTTGGTGGAGTCTCCGATGGCCTCGCGCAGGTCCTTGATGAACTGGCCGCTGCCGTAGGGGCTCTCCACCTGGCCGTAGGCGAACTGATTGACGCCCGGGAGGATGTCCTCGCGGAGCATCTCGATGCACTGGCGCGTGTCATCCGCGCTCCAGTTGTCCCCGTCCGAGAAGTGGAACGGATAGATGTTCCACGCGCTCTTGGGGTAGTCGGCCTTGATGATGTCGCGGCACAGCTTGTAGGCGCTGGAGATCATCGTGCCGCCGGACTCGCGGGTGTGGAAGAAGGTATCCCGGTCCACCTCGCGCGCCACGGCGTCGTGGATGATGTAGCGCGACTCCAGGCCCTTGTATTGGTGGCGCAGCCACGTATCGAGCCAGAAGCTCTCGATGCGGACGATCTCCTTCTGCTCGTCCCCCATCGAGCCCGACACGTCCATCATGTAGATGATGACCGCGTTCGTCTCCGGCAGCTCCTGCAGCTTGTAGCTGCGGTAGCGCCGGTCCTCGCGGGTGGGGATGATGATGGGCCGCGCCGGGTCATACGTCCCCATGGCGATCTGCCGCCGGAGCGCCTGTTTGTAGGTGCGCTTGAAGTGGCGCAGCGACTCGGGGCCGGTGGTGTTGACGCCGGTGTACTTGATCTTCTGGGTGACGATCTTCTCGTTGTGCCGGCGCTCGATGTTGGGCAGCTGCAGCTCCTCCCCGAGAATCTGCGCCAGCTCGTCGAGGGTGACGTCGACCTCCAGGGAGTGGTCGCCCTCTCCCTGGCCGGCCTGGTGCCCATCTCCGGGCTGTACCGAGCCCGGGGAGAGCTGCTGACCCACCTCACCGTCTCCCTGCCCGACGCCGCCCTGCTCCTTGTGGCCGTACTTGAAGTGGGGAATGTCGATGAAGGGAATGGGGATGGCGATGGTGTCCTTCCCCTTCTTCCCAATCATCTCCCCCTTCTGCACGTACTTGCGCAGGTTGGATTTGATCTTCCCGCGGACGATCTGTTTGAAGCGCGAGTGGTCCTGGTGGATCCGCAGCGACACGACAACCCCCTTTGACTACTCCTTGGCGTCACCGCGGGCGAAGATGCTGGCCACGAAGTTGAGCACGTCCGTGGAGCAGATCTCGCAGTAGCCGTAGTTCTTCATCAGCCGGTCCTTGACCAGGTCGATCTTCTCCTGGGTCTCCTTGTCCACCACCGTGGACACGAGGTTCTTGAGCTTGATGCTGTCCTTCTGGTCCTCGAACAGCTTGAGCTCGAGCGCCTTGTGGAGCCGCTCGTTGGTTCGGTAGTTGAAGCTCTTTCCATCCACGGCGAGCGCGCCGATGTAGTTCATGATCTCCCGGCGGAAGTCGTCCTTGCGGCTGTCCGGGATGTCGATCTTCTCTTCGATGCTGCGCATCAGGCGCTCATCCGGCTCCTCGTAGAGGCCGGTGTACTTGTTGCGGACCTTTTCCTTCTGGGTGTAGGCCTTGATGTTGTCGATGTAGTTGCCGCACAGCTTGCCGATGGCGTCCTCGTCGGCGCTGATGGCGCGCTGGACCTCGTTCTTGACGATGTCCTCGTACTCCTGCTTCACCGAGGTGAGCATCTCCTTGAAGCGCTTGCGGGAGTCCTCGCTGTTGATGAGCGAGTGGCCCTTGAGGCCGGCCTCCAGCTCGTTGAGGACCATGAAGGGGTTGATGCAGCCCTCTCCCTTGTCGCTCACCAGGGCGTTGGAAATCTTGTCCTGGATGTAGCGGGCGCTGATGCCCTCGAGGCCTTCACGGGAAGCCTCCTTGCGGAGCTCCTTGATGTTGTCCTCGGTGAAGTTGGGGAGCGTCTTGCCGTTGTAGAGCTTGAGCTTCTGCAGCAGCGAGAGGTTGTGCTTCTTGGGCTCCTCCAGGCGCGTGAGCACCGCCCACATGGCCGCCATCTCGAGGGTGTGCGGGGCGATGTGCTTGCCCTTGATGGCGCGGGAGTTGAAGTCCTTCTCGTAGATCTTCACCTCCTCGGTGAGCTTGGTGATGTACGGGATGTCGATCTTCACCGTACGGTCACGCAACGCCTCCATGAACTCGTTGGTCTCGAGCTTCTTGTACTCGGGCTCGTTGGTGTGCCCGATGATGACCTCGTCGATGTCCGTCTGGGGGAACTTCTTGGGCTTGATCTTGTGCTCCTGGGAGGCGCCGAGGAGGTCGTAGAGGAAGGCCACGTCGAGCTTGAGGATCTCGATGAACTCGATGATCCCGCGGTTGGCGATGTTGAGCTCGCCGTCGAAGTTGAAGGCGCGGGGATCGGAGTCGGAGCCGTACTCGGCGATCTTGCGGTAGTTGAGGTCGCCGGTGAGCTCGGTGGAGTCCTGGTTCTTCTCGTCCTTGGGCTGGAAGGTGCCGATGCCGACGCGGTCCTTCTCGGAGAGGATGAGGCGCTTCACGATCACGTGCCGGATCAGCTTCTCCCAGTTCCCTTCGTACTGGGTGAGGAAGTCCTGGAAGGTCTTCCGGCAGAACGGGCAGAGGCTGCCCGTGTTGGTGATGCGATAGTCGCGCGGCGAGAGGCGGCGGTTGACCTCCGCATACACCGCCTCCTGGCTCTCCAGCGGGATGAGGTGCAGCGGGTCCTCGTGCATCGGGCACCACTGGACGCTCTCGTGGCCGATGGCGGCGAGGTCCGGCTTCCACCCGAACGTGTAGAGCGCGCCCTCCGGCTGGCCCGAGTACTGCTCGACGCCCTTCTTCATCAGCCGCGCGATGGTGGACTTCGAGGAGCCGACGGGACCGTGCAGGAGGAGGATGCGCTTCTCCGTCCCGTAGCCGAAGGCGGCCGACTTGATGTTGTGGACGAGGCGCATGAGGGGCGCGTCCAGGCCGAACACGGCGTCGCGTCCGCCGTCGATGGGGTCGTCGAAGAGGCGGTAGTGCGCGTAGCGCTCGTGCTGGCGCGTGTACTCCGTCACCCCGTGCGAGAGGATCATGTCGAAGAGCCGCTGGTAGGCGTTGCGCGCCACCCGCGGGTTCGCCATGACGACCTCCATGTAGTCGGCGAGCGTGCCCGTCCAGTGGCGCTCCCGATATCCCTGGAGGTCCTGCTTCTGCTTGATGAGGCTGAGGAGGACGTCGGCCCCGGCGACTCCCATATCAGATCCCCCGTGGCGGGGTCGCCCGACCCGGTCAGGGCGTGGCGCCCCGATCCCGCGACGACTAGAGGAAGACGCGTGCGTCGTCGATCAGGGTACGGTAGGACGGCGGCGCTATGCAAGGCCCATCGCCGCCGGCGCGGATCGTCCGTGTATCTTGTGGGACTCCGCGCGCGCACGGATTACACGATCCCGGCGCGCCGTCGCCGCCCTCCGGGGAAAAGCGCGCCATTCCCGCGGGCCTTCGCCCTTCACGCGCGTGGAACCGTCCTTGCACAGTGGGGCCCATCCCCCCGACCCCCGACGAGGTAGGCCGATGGCTTTGAACCTGATGAAGGACAGGGGCACCCCCCTGGACCGCCAGCGATTCACCTGGCGCGAGCTGGTCCAGCCCCCGACGAGCAAGCTCAACGACGACGCGTTCACCCGCGTCCGCGTCATCCTGATGAACGGCATCGAGTCCGAGGCGCTGCGCTTCTCGCACTCCTGCGCCCGCATGAACAAGGACCTGCAGCTCGCGCTGGCGCGCGTGCGCCGGGTCGAGCAGCACCAGCAGACGATGGTGAACTGGCTGCTGCCCGCCGACCTCTCGCCCCTGGAGACGACGATCGCCTTCGAGCAGGTCGCGATCGAGGTCACGGCCAGCGTGGCCCGCCACGAGCCCGACGAGTACC
>NZ_JBJMQO010000062.1:0-15199 GCF_045802675.1 Archangium sp.
GCGCGATGGCGCCCGCGATGTCACCGCGCACCAGACAGGCCATCATCTCCAGCCGGATGGAATCCACTCCGGCGAGCACGCTGGCCCGCACCGGGGAAACCGCCGATGCGGGCGACGCCGCCCAGGCCGGACCCGGCACGAGTCCCGCCACCAGCAACAACCCAAGCACCACCCCACGAAGCCTTCTCACTCTTCGAGGGTAGCACGGCCGCTCCTCACGCCCTCGAGGACTGGGAGATTCAGCACGACCTGCTGTGGTGAGTCAGCTGCCCTGCCGCTCGCGCTCACGCAGGGCGACGAACTCGGCGACGAAGTCGAGGAACTTGCGGATGGCACGCTCATGGTCGCCCTCGCAGTCGCGCAGGTACTTGGCGGCCCAGCCCTCGGTGGGGAACTCCTGTTTCACGTCACGCAGCCAATCGCGGAAGAGGCCGTACTCCTCATCCGTGATGCCGTTGGCGCTCTGGCAGGAGCGGTAGCCATCGGTGAAGGCCACCATCCGGACGATGTCGATATCGCCCAGATACATTGCCAGGCGTCCCCGCAGCATGTCCTGCCGCATGCGCATCAGGTAATCGAGCATGTACACATGCTGGCGAGATGTCTGGCCTTCAGAAGGCTTGTCCTCATTCATGGCGCGGACACCACTGTCCAGGTCACTCCCAGTTCCGCGTGAAGCCGAGACATGTAGTCCATCAACTTCATACCCATTGGTCCGGTGTATGCGTCGTAGACCCGATCCTCGATCATGACAGCGGCATGATAGCCATTATACGTGATGCCAGGACTCTTTCCGCTCGCCATATCGAAAGCAATGTAGTCCTTATTACCCAATGCCCTTATGGCGATGTACTGCGGCGTCTGGCCCAGTTTGCCGAACGCGGTGTGGATGATGCGCGCCACCTGCTGGCACTTGCCCGCCTGCTGATTCGCGACGCTGTAGGCCCCCTGCAACTCCATCAACCACGCGGGTGCCGCCTGTCCCGTCTCGGCCTCGTACAGCGCGATGGCGCCCGCGATGTCACCGCGCACCAGACAGGCCATCATCTCCAGCCGGATGGAATCCACTCCGGCGAGCACGCTGGCCCGCACCGGGGAAACCGCCGATGCGGGCGACGCCGCCCAGGCCGGACCCGGCACGAGTCCCGCCACCAGCAACAACCCAAGCACCACCCCACGAAGCCTTCTCATGCTCCGAGGGTAGGCCGCCCGCCCCTCACCCCTCCAGCGGCTGGAGCGTCCCGGCGCTCTGTCGCTCGAAGCGCCAGAAGAGCGCGAGCGCCACGGCGGTGAGTCCCGCGCACAGGCCCCACCAGATGCCGACCACGCCGAGCTTCAGCCCGAAGCCGAGCACCAGCGCCACCGGCAGGCCCACCAGGTAGTGCCCCACCACGTTGGCGTAGAAGGTGAAACGCGTCTCCCCCGCCCCGCGCAGCACGCCCGCGCCCACGCCCTGGATGCCATCGGAAATCTGGAAGACGGCGCACACCATCAACAGCGGCACCACCAGGGGGAGCACCTCGGCGGGCGCGCCCATGAGGGTGGCCAGTTGCCGGGGAAGCAGCGCGTACATCAGCGCGCTCACCGTCATGAAGCCCGCCCCCGAGGCGAACGCCGTCATCCCACTGCGCCGCGCCAGCGGCGTGTTGCGCGCCCCCACGGCCCACCCCACCCGCACGCTGCCCGCGTTGCCAATGCCCAGCGCCATCGCGAAGGACACGCTGCCGAAGGAGATGGCGATCTGATGGGCGCTCATGCTCTCGGGACCGAGCCAGCGCGCCAGCACGCCCGCCAGCGAGAAGACGCCCACCTCCGCCGCGATGTGCAGACCAATGGGCAGCCCCACCCGGAGCGCCTGGAGCATGTCCGCGCGAACGGGCCGCAGCGAGGGTTTGCCTCCCGAGGTGGGCGTCAGGTGCACCGCCCACGCGACGATGGCCCACTGCACCACGCACGCCAGCAGCGTCGCGAGCGCCGAGCCCTTCACCCCCAGCGCCGGCACCTGGCGCAGCGGCCCGAGGAAGGCGGGCAGCCCCTCGCCGCCGAAGACGAAGACGATGTTCGCCCCCAGGTTGAACAGGTTGGCGAGCACCGTGGACACCACCAGCACCCGGGGCCTGCCCGTCGCCTGGAGGAAGGCCCGGGCGGTGATGAAGAGCAGCAGCAGCGGCAGGCTGAGCGCACGCAAGGTGAGGTAGTCCCGCACCTCGGGCAGCTCGGCGAAGTCCACGCCGAAGCGGGGCAGCAGCCGTGGCACCACCCCCAGCGGTATCGCCAGCACCACCCCCACGAGGATGGCCAGGTAGCTGCCCTGCCAGAGCAGCGAGCGCGCGCGCATCGCGTTGCGCGCCCCGATGGCCTGGGACACCAGCGGGTCCACGCCCATCATCAGTCCGATGGCGAAGCTGCAGAGGGCGAAGAAGACCGCGGTGGACAGGCCCACCGCCGCCAGCGCATGGGTGCCCACGCGGCTCACCACCGCCGTGTCCACGAAGCCCATGAGCGATTGGCCCGCCTGGGCGATGGCGATGGGCAGGGCGAGCTTCCAGAGCTCTCGGAGCTCTTCGAAACGGCTGGGGAGTGGAGCGGACGACATGGGAGCGGTGGCCTATAGCGGTTTTCCGCCGGAGATGCGCGGCTGACTTCGCGGACGGCCCGACCCCCGCTCGCCTGACCCATCCGCCAGCCGCCCGTTCTCCAGGCGGCCGGGCGGTGTCGCTCGGTTACAGGTCCACTCCCGGGGAGAGGCTCCGGGTCACGGGTAGACGATGGGGTCGAAGCGCGAGGTGGCCAGCGGCTGCGAGAGCTGGCTCACGTGGGCCACGCGCACGCCGGCGTCGGTAATGGCATACACATAGTCATCCGCCATCACGCTGCGCCGCACCGAGGGCGAGTAGGTGTAGCTCCACTGGTTGTAATTGACGGTCTGGTACACGTCCTTCATGGAGAGGGCGCCCACGGAGGTGAAGCCCGCGGCCGGGTCCACGCGGAAGACGCGCAGCTCGCTCACGAAGCCGCCCCAGTAGTCGCCCGAGTACTGCTGCGTCCAATCCGAGAAGGGAAGGGCCACCAGCCCCTTGGCCGGGAAGAAGTTGAAGGCCTTGTGCTCGTAGAGCGACTCGCTCCAGCCGTAGGCGGTGCCCACCAGTTGCGTGAAGGCCTCGCGCGGGTGCGCCGGGTCCGTCACGTCGAAGAGCGACAGCTTGAGGGCCCGCGTGCGCCAGTCCCCGTTCTCCGCCACGTGCACGCCCACCGTCAGCAGGTGGTTCTCGTCCAGCGGGTGGATGTACGAGGAGAAGCCCGGCACCTTCAGCTCGCCCACCTTGCGCGGGTGCGCCGGGTCCGACAGGTCGAAGGTGAAGAGCGGATCCATCTGCTTGAACGTCACCACGTAGCCCTTGTCGCCGAGGAAACGCGCGCTGTAGATGCGCTCGCCCGGGGCCAGCTCCTCGCTCTGCCCGAGCAGCTTCAGCTGGCCGTCCTCCTGCCGGTACGTGGAGAGGCGGTTGCTCAGCTCTAGGCGGCCCCAGTCGTTGCCGGGCTCCGCCACGCGCCGGGTGAGGGTGGTGGCCACGCGCAGCACGCCCTCGTGCTCGTCCATGCTGAACGAGTTGAGCAGGGTGCCCTCCACCGTGGCGCTGGCCACGTACGTGGCGCGGTGCGGCTGGCTCAGGTCGAGCTTGTGCACATAGGTGTAGTCCGCCTGTCCCGCCTCCGGCCACCACCACCAGTGCGGCGTGGCCAGGTAGAGCGCGCTGGCGGTGGCGTACACCTCGCCCGGCTCGGTCACCAGGGTGGTGCGGCTCGGGGCCTGCATCACCTGCGCGTCCAGGTCGAGCGAGGCCACGGTGACGAAGCCCGGCCGCGTGGGCGCGTTCGTCTTGTGGAAGTCCCGGCAGTCGTAGCCCACCGCCTCCACCGTGCCATCCGGCCGCTTGTACCGGCCCTCCGGCATCCAGTCCGTCAGGGCGCTGGCGCGGATGAGCCGCTCGTTCTGCTCCATCAGCTTGTCGAGCTCCTTCTCCAGCCGCGTCTGGTCATTCCAGAGGTCCTGCGAGTAGTCGGGCCACCAGCGCATCCCCTCGGGCCAGCGGAACGAGTCGCGCAACACCAGCCGCGCCGAGCCGCCCGTCAGGCGCGCGTCGTGGTAGCCGCCGGCCAGGTACAGCTCGCCCGTCACGTGCGGCGCGGCGAGGTCCGACACGTCCACCGTCGTCACCTTGGTGAACGCGGACCCGTAGCCATACGCCTGGCCATGGCCATCACACGGGCCCATGGGCGTGCAGCCCGTGCCTCCGCTCGCGCCCGGGGACGGCGGGTACACCTCGGAGAAGACGAGCACCCTGTCGCCGCGCAGGAACATCTGCCGGGGCACGCCCTCGAGCTTCAGCGAGGACACCGCCTGGAGCGACTCGGCCGGCCAGGAGCGGTGCACGTACAGCTTCTGCCCGGAGAGGACGAAGATGCGCGTGCCATCGTTCTTCACGAAGTCCGCCTCGTCCACGCCGTCCACCTGGTTGTTGGTGCCCGTGTAGTCATCCGGGGCGGGCGAGCCCGTGCCGCCGCCTCCCGGAGAGCCCGTGGTGGGCACCGGGTCCCCGGCCGCATCCCCCATCTCGGGGGTGCCGCCGAACCAGCCGCCCCGCGACTTCCAGTACGACGGCTTGGAGCGCTCCATCGTGGCCCGCATGTCGAGCACCGCCGCGTCCTCGAGATAGGACTCGAGCGCTCCGCAGCTCTCGAAGGACTCCAGCCTCGCGTGCATCTGCACGGGCTGGTTGTCGGGGATGCCGCTCGTGTCCGCGCACCCCGCCAGCGCCAGCAGCGCGAGCGCCAGCCCACCGTGGTTCTTCCGCATGTTCCTGACTCCTCGAAGCGTGTTCCGGCCGCGCCGCGCTCATTGCCACGCACGTGCCAGGGCCGCGCGCTACGGCGGGCGCTCGGGATTTCGAGGAGTTGGAGGGAGGAGGGCCGCGCTAGGGGCCTCGGAAAACCGAGTCCTCCCGGCGCGGGACAGCCAGAAAACCGCGAGGGGCCGCGCGCTACGGCCCGCAGAAGGGCAGCAGGTACCCCTCGGACGCATAACCGACCGCGAGCGACGGGGCGAGCTGGTTGTAGGCCAGGAAACGGGTGGAGTCCGGCATGACGACGAGCGCCTCGGAGAGCGTGGTGTTGTTGCCGGGCGGACGCAGCGGGAGCCAATCCTTCACGCCTGAGCTTCCGAGGGTGCCGATGAGGAGGCGCCGCTGGCCCGACGCGGGATCCGTCCACACCCCGAGCGCGCTCTCGGGGCCCTGCATCCCGGGCCGCCGCGCCATCACCATGCTCTCGATGTTGCTATCCGTGGAGCCGACCACCGTTGGCTCGAGGGAGCAGGCCTGGTCACCGCACCCCACGCCCAGCAGCTGGGAGGTGACGCCCGAGCCCGTGACGGCGTTCGCCACGTAGAAGACGACGTGGCGCACCGGGTCATCCTTGAGGGGAGCGATGAAGGGCGAGTGGGTGGACCCGTTCTGGGTGATGGCGGCCCCCGCCGCGTAGGTCAGCGAGCCGTCATTCTTGACGATGACCGTCTTGCGGACACCCGCGTCCTCGAACGCCACCAGGAACGCGTTGCCCGTTCCGTTCGCCGTGGCATCGAGCCCGAATCCCCCGCGATGGGCCGCGATCTTGTTGGGGCCGCGCACCGCGGTCGGCGTGAATTCATTCCGGGGGACCGTGTACACGGCCGTCACATCGGTCGAGGTGCTGCTGGGCGTATAGGTGACGGCCACGAGGACATGGGTCATGTTGATCGCGGCCTTGACGCGGGACACGGTGGCTGAGGCATAGGGGAGCTCGAGCACCTGCGAGACGGCGCGGCTTCCGCTCCCATCCAGCAGGGTGAGCTTCACCCGGTAGTCGGACGAGCTCGACACGGTCCCCTGCTCGACCCACGCCGCCGCGACCGTGTCTCCGTCCGCCGCGAGCGAGGGAGACCTGAAGTTGTAGGCGGCGCTGGTGGGCATGAACGTCGTGCCCTGCTTCAGGGTGCCATCGGGCGCGAGGGTGCGCGCCACGAGGTTCCCCGCTTCCGACTCGAGCACCAGCAGCGTGTCCTGCGAGCCGTCGGGCGCGCGCCTCACGGCGATGGCGGCCAGCGTGGAGCCGCTGTCGAGGCTCTTGCTCAGGGGCAGGGGGTCGTTCCAGTTGTCCGCGGGGCCGTCGCAGTTGTTGTCCAGGCCGTCACACCGCTCGAACACCGGCTTCTTCTTGCTCTCGCAGACGCCGAAGGTGCCTTCCGCGCCGCACTGGCGCGCGCCCGCCTTGCACTCGCCCAGGCCGTTGGTATCGCAGGCCTCGCTCACCCCGGGCTTGCAGACCATGTCCGAGGTGAGCTGGATGCAGCGGTTCTCGTAGCAGACGAAGCTCTCGGGGCACTTGTGGTCCGCGTCGTCGCAGCCAGCGGGGCCCTCCTGCTCCTCGACCTCCTCGATGGTGGGGACGATGCAGGCGGCCGTGCAGGCCAGACAAGACAGCAGCAGGAGCTTGGATAGAGCGCTCACGGCGAACCTCCTCCCGTGGAGGCGAGGGCGGGAGCGGTGGGGCTCCCGGGAATGAGGAAGGTGGCGAGCGCTCCCAGCGCGGCGGCGCTCGCGGTGCCGAACAGGATGTTGGCGACGAGGGCGTTGCTCTCGGCGCTCTTCAGGTACGTGACGCGCTCGTCGTAGAAGCCGGCCTCGCGCGCGTGCGTCACCTGGGTAGCCGATTGCAGGCCGAAGAAGGCCGCCGCGCCACCCGCCACCGCGGTCGTCCCCAGCAGCACCGCCGGCAGCACCGAGCGGCCGGACGCCTTCTGCTCGTTGACGGAGGGCACGTAGGCGGGAGTCTGGGGCCGCGGCTCCACGCGGGGGTTGAGGCCGGGAGTCTGCACCGGACGATCCGCCGGAGCCTGCGCGGTGGCCCCGGTGGCGGGCGCCTGGACGCCCAGGTCACGCCGCACCGACTGGCGCACGTCCTCGAAGTCGCGCTCCACCTTGGGGGAGACCTTCACCGGCAGCTTCGCGTCTGGCTGGAGGTAGAGGCCGGTACGGAACGAGGCGAGCGACTCGTCGCGCTGGCCGAGCTCCGCCTGCACGACGCCCTGGTACAGGGCCACCGGCACCTCCTGCTCGACCCCGTGCGCCAACTCCCTGGCGCGGGACAGTTGAGCCAGGGCCTTCTCGTACTCGAAGTTCTCGTAGAGGCTGACGGCGGCGGAGAACACACTCTGGAAGTCTTCCTGGGGGGCCGGGGCCTTGCGAGCCGGAGTCTTCCGGGCCGGGGTCTTCCGGGCGGGCGCGGCGGCGAGCGCCTGGGCAGGCAGGCAGGCCGCGAGGCAGAGGGCGAGTACCCGTGCTCGTCCTGTCCGGGGGGAACTGGCATTCATGGCGCGCCACCGTAGCAGGAGCCGGCCCGGGGCAGGCAGCCCCCCTTCGCGCCGGGCGCGGTGCGCATATGATGCGCCTGTAGCCGGGTCACGGGAGATCGTCTTGACGCAAGTCGGCAAGTACAAGCTGGTCAGCAAACTCGCCACCGGAGGCATGGCCGAGGTGTTCCTCGCCCGGGTGGAAGGCCCCATGGGCTTCGAGAAGACGCTCGTGCTCAAGCGAATCCTCCCGCACCTGGCCGAGGACCCGGCCTTCGTGGGGATGTTCTTCACCGAGGCGCGCGTGGCCGCGCAGCTCAACCATCCCCACATCGTCCAAATCTTCGACTTCGGTCAGGCCGAGGGCACCTACTACCTGGCGATGGAGTACATCGACGGGCCGGATCTGCGCACGCTGTCGGCGAAGGCGGTGCAGGCGGGCATCTCGCTGCCTCCGGCCTTCTGCGCCAAGATTGCCTCCGCGGCGTGCGAGGGCCTGGCCTTCGCGCACGACTTCGTGGACCCGTCCACCGGCAAGCACCTGGAGCTCATCCACCGCGACATCAGCCCCGACAACATCCTGCTGTCGCGCCAGGGCGCGGTGAAGGTGGTGGACTTCGGCATCGCCAAGGCCACCAACCAGCGGCACAAGACGAAGACGGGCACCATCAAGGGGAAGATCGCCTACATGCCGCTGGAGCAGCTCCAGGGCCAGCCGCTGGACCGGCGTGCGGACGTGTACGCGCTGGGCGTGGTGCTCTACGAGCTGCTCACCGGCAACTACCCCTTCGAGGCCACCACCGACGTGAGCATGATGCAGGCCATCCTCTTCGAGCCGCTCGTGCCCGCGAAGTCGCGCCGCACGGACCTGCCCGAGGCGCTGGTGCAGATCCTGGACAAGGCGCTGTCCAAGGTGCGCGAGCAGCGCTACCCGGACTGCCTCACCTTCCAGGCGGACCTGGAGCGCTTCATCGTCTCCACGGGCCAGTCGGTGGGGGCGAGAGACCTGGCGCAGTGGGTGGAGCGGCTGGTCCCGAAGAACAGCGCGCCGGCGAGGAGCGCCGCGACGGGCCAGGGAGAGGACGCCGGCTTGGCGGCCACGGCCATCTCCCAGCGGGTTCCGGCGGTGGGGACCGGCCAGCAGACCATGGCCGCGCCGCTCGACGCCGAGGTCCGGCCCGCCACGGGCCAGCTGGGAGCGGCACGCACCCAGAGCATCGGGGTGGACTCCGCCGCACCGCCTCCCGAGACTCGCCTGGAGTCCACGCGCATCTCCCAGACGCAGCTCCCGCCCACGCCCGAGCCCCAGCGGACGGCTGCCCGGCAGGTGACGGGCTCCCAGAAGGCGGTGGCCCCCACGCAGGCGGCCTTCCCCCAGCAGGCAGCGGCCCCCGCGCAGACGGACCTCCCGGAGGAGGACGCCGTCCCCCACGTTCAGCGCCGCCGCCTGGGCCTGGGCGTGGCGATGGGAGGACTGGTGCTGCTCGCCGCGGGCGGTGCGGTGCTGCACTTCCGGAGCGGCACCGGGCCCCAGCCCATCGCGCCCCCTCCCGCGCCCATGACGGCGGCGCCCACGCCTCCTCCTCGGACTCCGCCCCCGCCGGCCACCGAGGTCGCGGCCCGGCCCACTGAGGCCCCGCCCCAGCCCGCGGCGGAGCACCCGGAGCCCGTGGCCGCCCCCACCCCGCCGGAGCCCGCGGCCCATGCGGAGCAGCCCCCTGCGGAGCCCACGAAGCCGGAGCCCGCGGAGACCCCCGCCGTGCGGCGCAAGGTCGCGCAGAAGGGGACGCTGGAGTTCCGCATCCGGCCCTACGCCACGGTGTTCCTGGATGGAACGGCGCTCGGCCAGACGCCCCTGAAGTCCCAGCAGGTGTCCGCCGGCACGCACAAGGTGCGGCTGCTCAACCCCGAGCTCAACAAGGACCTCGTGAAGACCGTCGAGGTGAAGCCCGGACAGACAAACGTCTTCAAGCTCGACCTCAACGCGGACTGAGGCGCGTCTCGGTAGGGCAGCACGAATCGGTTTATGGCGTCGGTGTGAACGGCTTCACAGCATCAGCATGAATACCCAGGCAGAACGGGGCCCGCCGCGACTCCACCGGGTCCGGCGAAGGCCCGAGGCCTTCCCTTCACCAATCGAGACATCATGAACTTCAAGAATCTGCTGTCGGGCGTAGTGGTCGTGGCGGGTCTGGCGACGGCGTGTGGTGGCGAGGCCCAGGAGTCGGTCAGCGCGCGGAGCGACACCGGTTCCATCGAGAGCCCGCTCGTCTTCGTGACGGCCCTCGGCGAGGAGATTCCCTGCAATATCTACCGCTCGTACAGCTGGAACTTCACCACGGGGAGCGGGACGTGCGCGCTCACCAACGCGTTCACCCACAACTACGGCGGCGGCTCCGTGATCGTCGGGGCCACCAGCGTCGTGGTGGTCCAGACCAATGGGCTCATCCCCCAGATTGATCTCCAGGATGATCCCACGACCACTGGAATCAACGAGGGCGTTCAAATCCTCTTCGTCGGGAATGGAAACGGGTCGGTCTCCTTCACGACCTATGTCGCCTTCCGGACCGACAGTGTGGCGACGGGCAGGGTCCAGCAGGGGGTTCTCTCCGGGGATCAGTGCCTCACGAAGCCCGATGGGTCGAAGCTCGTCTGCAAGGGGGGGACGATGCCCCTGTTCGATGTCAACGGGTATCTCTACGGCCCCTCCTGCTCCGTCGTGAGCACCTGCTAGACCCCCACGCCAGCCACACCCGGTGCCCCTGCCGCAAAGAAGGGCACCACCTCAGCGTCCCGACAGCAACTGCATGAGCTGGCGCGCCACCTGGGCGCACTGCTCGGCGTCGCGGGCCTCGAGCGCGGAGTGGCCGGCCGCCAGCAGGTTGCGCACGTTGAGCATGGCCGCATCGGCCTGATCGCTGGGGTTCTCCTCGGCGGTGCGCTGCAGCAGCTTCGCCAGCTTCTCCCCGCGCTCGAGCAGCTTGCGGAACGTCTCCTCCGTCTTCTTCGCGTCCGCCTGCGCCTGCTTCTGCGCGTACGAGGCCTGCTCCTTCACGAGCCGCTCGGCCTCCTGTCCCGGCAGGTGCGGGCGCGCCTCCAGCCGCACCGCCTCGCTCACGCCCGTCTTCATGTCCAGCGCGCGCACCGACAGCGTGCCCTCGTTGGACAGCTCGAACGTCACCTCCAGCGGCGTGTCCCCGCGCGAGCCGGCCTGGAGGTTGCGCAGCACCACCTCGCCCAGCTTGCGGTTCTCGTCCTGAAGCTCGCTCTCGCCCTGGTAGATGGGGATGCGCGCCTCGGTCTGCCCGTGGCGGCCCGGGAGGAAGACGTCCTTGGCCACCACCGGCACCGCGCTGTTGCGGGGAATCAGGTGCCGTACCCTCCCGCCCATCACGCCCACGCCCAGCGAGCTGCCCACTACGTCCAAGAGCAGCGCCGCGCCCGACTGGAGCGCCAGCTCGTCCGCGTGGATGGCCGCGCCCAACGCCACGGCCTCGTCCGGGTTCACCTCGGTGGAGGGCGCCTTGCCGAAGAAGTCCGCCACCAGCCGGCGGATGAGCGGCACGCGCGTCATGCCGCCCACCAGCAGCACCGTCCCCACCGCATGCGGGTCCATCCCCGCGTCCTTCATCACCGACTCGCACACCGCGATGCAGCGCTTGGACAGCGGCTCGCACAGCTGCTCGAAGAACTGCCGCGTGAGCGCCGTCTCCAGGCCCGTCAGCTTGCGCGCCGGCTGCGTATGGTCGCCCAGGCCCGTCAGCGAGATGAGCGTCTCCGTGTGCTCCGACAGCTCGCGCTTGGCCTGCTCCGCCGCCACCTTCAGCTTGCGCATGGACACCGCGTCGCGGTGCACCAGCTCGCGGTGGTTGTCGTCCACCTGCGCCAGCAGCCAGTCGACAATCTTCAGGTCGAAGTCCTCGCCGCCCAGCGAGGGGTCTCCTCCCGTGGCCTTCACCTCGTAGACGCCGTCGGTAATCTCGAGCACCGTCACATCGAAGGTGCCGCCGCCCAGGTCGAACACGAGCGCGTGGCCCTGGAAGCCGCGCGACAGGCCATAGGCGAGCGCCGCGGCGGTGGGCTCGTTGATGAGGCGGATGGCGTCCAGCCCGGCGATGGTGGCCGCCTCGCGCGTGGCCTGGCGCTGGCCGTCGTCGAAGTTGGCGGGGACGGTGATGACGCACTTGCTGACGGGGCGCCCGAAGTACGCCTCGGCGTCGAGCTTCAGCTCGCCCAGAATCATCGCCGACACCTGGGTGACGGGCAGGGTGCGCCCGGCCATCTTCACGCGCACGTCCCCGGTGTTGCCGCCCGCCAGCGGGTAGGGCACCACCGCCTTGGCCGACGCCACCAGCTCCGGGGTGAAGCGCCGCCCGATGAAGCGCTTGGTGGCCCACACCACGCAGTCGGGGTGCTCCTCGGCGAGCGCCTGGGCCTTGGTGCCCACCACGCGCTCGGCCAGCTTCGGCGTGAGGCCCACGACGGAGGGCGTCAGCCGCCCGCCCGAGCGCGAGGGGATGATGCGGGGCTGGCCGTCCTCCACTGAGGCCACGGCGCTGTTGGTGGTGCCCAGGTCGATTCCGATGACGGGGTCGCGCATGGATGAAGGAGCCGGTGTCCGGGGGGCGGAAGGGGCCTGCGTTCTCATGATACGCCGGAGATGCCTGCTTCCGGAGGCCCCCCTCTACCCCCACCGAGCACCCCCACCTCATGGGTACAGCGGCAGGGGAACTTATTGAAGACCCGGCACGGGCTCGTGCCCTGGCGTTGCCCCCGGCCAGAGGGCGTGCTAAGCGCGCCGCGCCATGGTGAACGTGTCAATCGCCCGCCGTTACGCCCGCGCTCTGCTCGACGTCGCCACCGAGACGGGCCGCGCCGATGCCGTGTCCGAGCAGCTCTCCTCCGTCGCCGGTGTGCTCTCCCAGAACCGCGAGCTGGCGGATGTGCTCTTCAACCCGGCCTACTCCCGCGAGCAGCGCGCCCGCGTGGTGGAGGCGATCCTCAAGGCCCTGGGCCCGGTGGAGCCCGTGCTGGGCAATACCCTGCGCCTGCTGGTGGACCGCAACCGCCTCGTCTACCTGCCGGACATCGCCCGCCTCTACCGCGACATGGCCGATGCCCAGGCCGGCCGTCTGCGCGGCCACGTCACCAGCGCCGTGCCCCTCTCGGCCGACGCCCTCCAGAAGCTCTCCGGCTCCTTCAAGGACCTCACCCAGCGCAACGTCGTGCTGGAGGCCCGCGTGGACCCCAACGTCCTGGGGGGGGTCGCCGCCCAGGTCGGCAGCACCCTCTACGACGGCACCCTGCGCACCCAGCTCGAGCAGATGCGCCGCGAGCTGAAGCAGCGCTAGCCCACCTGCCCCTCGGGCGACCGGGGGGCACGTTGTCCGCTCCTCCGCATTTCCCTGCAAGCCCGGTATTCCCAGCGGGTCAGGGAAAGGATATGGTGGGCCCACCCGGGTCCCAGCCCGTGGGTCCCCTTCCATGGCGCAGCCCGTCCTCCATCGTCCTCATGCCGCTCCCGCGGCGCCCTCCCTGCCCGAGGAGGCCCTGCCCTGTTTCGGGGCGCTCCTCCAGGCCTCCGGGCTGGGGCTGGCCTTCCTGGACCGGGAGCTGCGCTTCCGCTTCATCAGCAACGCCATCGTCGCCCTGAGCGGACTGCCCGGCCCGGCGTACGAGGGCCGCACCCCCGGAGAGATCTGGCCCGCGCTGTCCTCGGCCCTGGGACCGCTGCTGCAGCGGGCCCTGTCGGGCGAGACGGTGGTGGGGGCGCGGGTGTCCGGCCCCCTGGGGAGCACGCCCACGGTGCGCCACTTCCGGGTGTCGGTGCTGCCCGCGTCCTCGGGCGGCCTGCGTACCGGCGTGGGCCTCACGCTGGAGGACGAGACGGAGCGCGTGGAGCAGGAGCTGGCCCTGCGCGAGAGCGAGCAGCGGCTGCGCGGCCTCGTCGCCGTCTCCTGCGACGGCTACTTCCTGCATGAGGCGGGCGTCGTCCTCGAGGCGAGCCGCTCGCTGGCCTCCCTGTTGGGCGTCACGCCCGAGGAGATGGTGGGCCAGCCGATGGTGCGCTGGATCGCCCCCGAGTCGCGCGAGACGGTGCAGCTGGCCATCTCCCGGCAGGTGGAGTCCCCCTACGAGCTGACGGGGATGCGGAGCGATGGCAAGCGGCTCTTCCTGGAGGTGCTCGGACGCGCGGTGGAGTACTCCGGACGCACCGTGCGGATGACGGCCGTCTGGGACATCGGCGCCCGCAAGGCCGCCGAGGAGGCCGCGGCCCGGGCCGACACCTTCCGCGAGCAGCTGCTCGGGGTGGTGGGGCATGACTTGCGCTCCCCGCTCTACGCCATCCAGCTGAGCGTGGGGGCCATGGAGCGCGCCGGGGGGCTCAACGAGACGCAGTCGCGCCAGGTGGCGCACGTGGCCGCCGGCGCCAGACGCATGGAGCGGATGATCCACGAGCTGCTCGACTTCACGCGCGCGCGGCTCGCCGGAGGCCTGCCGGTGCGCCCCACCCCGCTCGCGCTGGACAAGCTGCTGGAGCGCACGGTGGAGCAGTTCCAGGTGTCGCACCCCACCCGGCTCATCGTCTCCAAGGTGGAGGGGGACGCGCGCGGCAGCTGGGACGAGTCGCGCCTGGGCCAGCTGCTGGACAACCTGGTGGGCAACGCGGTGCAACACAGCCCCGAGGACACGCCCATCCAGGTGAAGCTGGTGGGGGCCATGGAGGGCCTCACCCTCACGGTGCACAACGACGGGCCGCCGGTGCCGCTCGAGGAGCGGGCGACCCTCTTCGAGCCCTTCAAGCGTGGCAAGCGCGCCACGGGCGACGGTCTGGGCCTGGGCCTGTATATCGCCCGGCAGATCGTCGTGGCCCATGGGGGCCGCATCTCGGTGGAGTCCGGCGTCGGGTTGGGGACGCGCTTCATCGTCTGGCTGCCCCGTCACGCCCCGGGCGCCTGAGAGGGAAAGTCCCCTCCTCCAGTGCCTCTAACAGCGCCGATGACCTCGCGTGCCCCCACGTGCCCTTGCGCGTTGCGGTAGGGGGGGACGCATGGTAAGGGGGCCCGGCCCATTTCAGGTTTTCTGGCGGCATTCCCACTGGCCGCCCCCGTACAAGGACGCAAGATGGACATCCGCGCCGACGAGATCAGCAGAATCATCCGGGAGCAGATCAAGGACTACGGCAAGAAGGTCACCGTCGCCGAGACCGGCACCGTGCTCTCCGTGGGCGACGGTATCGCCCGCATCTACGGCCTGGAGGGCGTGCTGGCCGGCGAGCTGGTGGAGTTCTCCAACGGGGTGCGCGGCCTGGTGCTCAACCTCGAGGAGGACAACGTCGGCGTCGCCATCATGGGTGACTTCAAGGAGATCCGCGAGGGTGACACCGTCAAGCGCACCCAGACGATCGCCTCGGTGCCCGTGGGCAAGGGCCTGCTGGGCCGCGTGGTGAACGCGCTCGGCGAGCCGATGGACGGCAAGGGCCCCATCCAGGCCGCCGAGTTCCGCAAGCTCGAGGTGAAGGCGCCGGGCATCGTGAAGCGCAAGAGCGTGCACGAGCCGCTGCAGACCGGCATCAAGGCGCTCGACGCGCTGGTGCCGATCGGCCGCGGTCAGCGCGAGCTGATCATCGGTGACCGCCAGACCGGCAAGACCGCGGTGGCGGTGGACGCGATCATCAACCAGAAGGGCCAGAACGTCTTCTGCGTCTACGTCGCGATCGGCCAGAAGCAGTCCACCGTAGCGCAGGTGGTGGAGAAGCTCGCCCGCTACGGCGCGCTCGAGTACACCATCGTGGTCGCGGCCAACGCCTCC
>NZ_JBJMQO010000063.1:0-125913 GCF_045802675.1 Archangium sp.
CGCCCCACGTCCCCCGTACCGCTGCCCCAGGAGGTAGAGCAGCCCGCAGCTCACCAGCACGTAGATGAAGCCCACGTGGAACCAGAAGAAGGCCACGAAGGCCGCGAGCGCCAGCACCACCTGGACGGTGCTCTTCAGCGCGGCGCGAGCGATGCGCACCATCGCCGCCAGCAGCAGCGCGAGCCCCACCGGACGGAATCCCCAGAGCACGCCCTGCACCTCGGGGCGCAGCCCGAAGTGCACGTACACCCAGGCGAGCGCGGACAGCGTGAGGAAGCCCGGCAGGATGAAGAGCACCCCGGCCATCACCCCCGCGAGGTAGCCGCGCTTGCGGTAGCCCAGGTAGATGGCCATCTGGGTGGCCTCGGGCCCCGGGAGCACGTGGCAGAAGTTGAGCACACGCACGAACTCCTCCTCGGAGATCCAGCGCTGCCGCTCCACACACTCCAGGTGCATCAGGCCGATCTGTCCCACCGGTCCACCGAAGGCCAGCCAGCCCAGCTTGAGGAAGTACCAGAAGAGCTCGCGCATCGACGGGACGGGGGCGCGCACGTCCCCGGAGGCGGGCACGGGGTTCATGGTTTGCGTCCTTTCGCGCGGCGGGGCGCGGCGCGGGCCGCCGGGAGCGCTCGGCCCCCCAGCCGCTCGAAGGCCGCGTGGAGATCATCGAAGAGCTGCGAGGCCCGCTCGAGCCGGATCTCGTCGTCGGAGTGGGCCAGGGCGATTCCAGCCACCAGCCGCTCGATTCCCGGCGTCTCGGCGAGCCCGAACTTGCCGTCCTTCAGGTCGAGGTCGTGGACGACCTGCGCGAGCAGGCGCAGGGCGGGGGCCTCGAGCCGGAAGCGCTGCACGAGGACCTCGAAGGTGCACAGGTCTGCCTCGTGCGTGTACTCGGCCTCGAACATGTCGAAGCGCAGCTCGCCCTTGCGCGGCCGGTAGTCGCGCCCGTCCACGAACCGGAAGCGCGCCCGCGGGTCGATGAAGCGGCGGATGAGCCAGGCGCTCGCCATGCGATCCACATGGATGCCCCGGCGCGTCACCCAGGTGCCGCCGAGCGGCGGCTTGTCCAACACCTCGGCCAGCCGGCCCTCCGCCGCGCCCTGGGAGAGCTCTTCCAGCCGACGCTCCAGCGAGGTGATGAGCCCCTCGGCGGCCTCCCGGCCGGAGGCGCCGAAGAAGTCGAGCTCCACCACCTCGGTGAGCCGCTTGCGCAGGCGGGCCACGCTGGATTGCAACTCGTCCGTGCCGCCGGGCGGAGCCTTCCGGGCATCCCGCGCGAGCGGCAACAAGGCACGCGCCTCCTCGGCGAGTTGGGAATAGTCAGCGTCCCGCGCCGCCTGGAATAGCGCCTCGACCGCCGAATCGGTGAGCCCCTCGACGAAGCGGGCTTCGCACACCGTGGCCTCGCCACCACTCTCGACCACCTCGCGCGCCACCCACTGGAAATCCTCGCGCGCCTCTTCCGTGGCCGGGAGAGCGTAGACCGAGTGCTTGATGGCCACGGCCCCCAGCCGCTGCAGCCGCCGCCACACCTTCACGCGCAGATAGGCCGGCTTCGGCGGAAGTTGGTGCAGCAGCAGGAGCCAGCGCGCAGGGGAATTCTCGCTCATTCATCTCGGTGGGGTGGCTCCCACGCACCCCTGGCCTCCAGATGGGTAACTTCAAGATACACCTGTATCTTTTCATCTGGCACTGCCGAAATGCCTGCATCAGAGGCGAGGACAGTTGTAGTCGACTACAAGCGATGTGCGTGTTTGGCCTACATCGCTTGCAGTCGACTACAAGTGACATGTCTCAAAGGCTGCTGTGCACACTTGCTGGACAGCACCCGTGGGCAGGCCATTCGCCGACGTGTTAGGAGGACTCCCGGTGCTCCGCGTCTGGCTCTTCCTCAGCCTCCTGCTGTTCGCTCCGGTGGGCGGTGGCCTGTTGCCCCCCGTCAGCTCGGGTGACGTGTGCGAGCAGAGCTGCCGGGATGATGATGAGCGCGGGCAGTGTGCCCCGGACTGCATTGATTGCGTCTGCTGCTCCCACGTGCGCCCGGTTGTCGTGGCCCCCACCCCTGCGACCATCTCGTTGGCTTGGAGCGCTGCTCCCGCCACCGAGTACGAAGAGGACGAGCCACCCTCCGCCGAGATGGGTGACATCCTGCACGTCCCCATAGCGTCCCTCGCGTAAGGCCCTGTTCGTCTCCCCGCCTCGAGCGTCATCAGGAAGGGTGTGCCCCGGGTGTGTCCTGGGTGGCACCTCGCTTCTGACGCTCGCCCACATTCGCGAGGTGTCTCGTGTTCCACCGTCTGACGACGGCAGCCCTCGGGCTCGCCGCCGTGCTGCTCTGGCCGCGCCCGGGTGCGGCCCAGCCGTCTGAGCTCACCCTGGAGGAGGCCCTGGCCCTGGCCCGCCAGCGTGCCCCGGCCCTCCTGGAGGCCGCGGGCCGCGTGGCCGAAGCTCGAGGGCCCGTGGCTGGGGCCTCCCCCCTGTTGCACGACAACCCCACGCTGGAGCTCGAAGCGGGCCCCCGCAGGCTCGCCACCGGAGAGATAGCGCCGAATGTCGTGGTGGGGCTCTCTCAACCCCTCGAGCTGGGTGGAAAGCGGGGCTCTCGTCTCGATGCGGCCCGCGCCGGCCTCGCCCGTGAGACGGCCCGCCAGCGGGACACGGAGCGCCTGGTGCTCGGGGACGTGGCGGCCACCTTCCTGCGGGCGCTGCATGCCCGGGAGCGGCTTCGCCTGGCGCGAGGAGCGGAAGAGGCCGCCCGGGACTTCTCCCAGTCCACCCAGCGGCGATTCGAGGCGGGGGATGTGCCCGTGGTGGACGTCAACGTGGCGCGGGTGGCCCTGGCGCGTGCCCGGGCGGAGGTGGCGAGCGCCGAGGGGGCGGAGCTGGCCCTTCTCGGAGAGCTCCGCGGACTGCTCGGCCTGCCCGCTGACGCCGCTCTCGCGCTGCGTGGTGACTTGAGCGCCCTGGCTGCCCAGCCGATGGAGCTTCCGCCCACGCTGCCCGAGCGCCCGGACGTCACCGCCCTGGTGGCGGAGCTGGAGGAGGCCAAGGCGGAGCGGCGCCTGGGAGAGGGCTCCGCGTGGCCTGACGTCAACGTGGGGGTCCGCTATGCGAACGAGGGCGATGAGCGTGCAATCCTCGGTGCCCTGGGCGTGTCCCTGCCGCTCTTCGCCCGGGGACAGTCCGCCCGGGTGACGGGCGAGGCCCGGGTGCGGCGTCTCCAGGTGGCCTTGGAGGCCGCTCGCCGTGCCCAATCCGTCCAGGTGCGGGCCGCCCTCGCCCAGTACCGCAAGGAGCGCGAGGCGGTGGAGTTGCTGGAGCGCGAGGCCCTCCCGCTGCTCGCGGACAACGAGGTGCTCGCGCGCAAGTCCTACGAGGCCGGGGAGATGGGACTGGCCGAGTTCCTCCTCGTGCGCCGGGACGTCCTCGAGTCCCGCACCGACTACCTCGACCGCCTCCTGCAAGCCGCTCTCTCCCGCGTCCAACTCACCGTTCAGACCGGAGCCCTTCGATGAAGCCCGTTCACGTCCTCCTGGCCTTCCTCCTCGGACTCTGCGCCTGCAAGCGCGAGACGCCTTCGCATGAAGAGGGGCAGGCCCACGAGCAGCAAGCGGAGACTCCCGCCCACCATGAGGGCGAGGACGAAAACCTCGTCCACATCGACGCGGAGATGCTGCGGGATTTGCGCGTCACCACGGCCCCGGTGCAGCAGCGTCCCGGGGGTGAAGGCGTCACCGCCCTGGGCGAGCTGGGGGTGAACGAGAATGCCTATGCCGAGGTGGCCCCGCCCATCCCCGCCCGGGTGCTGTCTCTTCTGGCCTCGCCGGGCCAGCAGGTGAAGAAGGGCCAGCCCCTGGTGGAGCTGCAGAGTCCCGAGTTGGGCAAGGCACGCGCGGCCCTCCAGTCGGCCCAGGCCCGTGCCACCGCGGCCCAACAGGCGGCGGAGCGCAAGCGCACCCTGGGGGCCGAGCGCATCGTGGCCCAGAAGGACGTGCAGGCCGCCGAAGCCGAAGCCGCCACCGCCGAGGCCGACCTGACGGCGGCACGTTCGGAGTTGCTGGCGCTCGGCGCGGAGGCCCAGGAGGCGGCCGGTGGCCGAGGGTCCGCGGCCTTCATCCTGCGCTCGCCCGTCGAGGGCACCGTCATCGAACGCCACGCCCTGGTGGGGCAGATGGCCGAGCCGTCCCGGGCGCTCTTCCACGTGGGGGACTTGTCGCGCCTGTGGCTCACCGTCCATTCCTTCGAGCGGGATGCGGTGCGCATCCAGCGCGGATCCCAGGCGCGTGTCACCTTCGCCGCCCTGCCCGGCAAGGACTTCGCCGCGAAGGTGGGCTTCATCGGCCAGCGGGTGGACCCGGCCTCGCGCACCATCCCCGTGCGGCTGGAGCTGGACAACCCGGACGGCGTGCTGAGGCCGGGCATGTCCGCCTCGGCCTTCATTCCCGTGGGGGAGCCGGGAGCCCTCGTCACCACCGTCCCGGCGGCGGCCCTCCAGCGGTTGGAGGACGGCTGGTTCGCCTTCCTGCCCAAGGGCGAGGGTGCCTTCGAGCGGCGTGAGGTGGGGCGTGGCCGCACCCTCGGGGGAGACGTGGAGGTGCTCTCGGGCCTGAAGGCCGGCGAGCGGGTGGTGGTGGACGGAGCGTTTCTCCTCAAGGCCGAGGTGGAGAAGTCACGGGGCGAGGGTGAAGAGCATGAGCACTGACAGGAGCCTCTCGTGATTGCCAGGATTCTCAAGGCGTCCTTCTCGCGTCCCGGCCTCACCGTGGTGCTGGCCCTGGCGCTCTCCGCGTTCGGCGTGGTGGCGTTCAAAGGACTGCGCCGCGACGTGTTTCCGGACCTGTCCGCTCCCATCTTCAACGTCATCGTGCAGAACCCGGCCATGGGCGCGGAGGAGCTCGAGACGGCCGTGGCCATTCCCATGGAGGTGGCGCTCGCGGGCCTGCCGGACGTGCGCCGCATCCGCTCCACCTCGCAGCTCGGCGTCACCCAGGTGACGGTGGAGTTCGAGCCGGACGCGGACTACTACCGCAGCCGTCAGTTCGTCGCGGAGCGCGTGGCGGCGGCCGCCAGCGAGCTGCCACCCGGCACCGATGCGCCGCTCGTCTCCAGCCTGACTGGCCGGCTCAATGAGGTGTTCGAGTTCACCCTGGAAGCAGAGCCGGGGGCGGTGGACCTGATGGCGCTGAGAGACATCGCCGAATTCGAGGTGAAGAACCGGCTGCTCGCCGTGCCCGGGGTGGCGGGCGTGGAGCGGCTGGGCGGCTACCTGCGCCAGTTCCAGGTGCAGCTCGACTCGGAGCAGATGGTGGCCCGGGGCATCTCCCTCGACGAGGTGGTGCACGCTCTGGAAGGCGCCAACCTCAACGCCTCGGGGGGCTTCGTGGTGCAGGGGCCCATGGAGTGGACGGTGCGGGCGGTGGGGAGGGCGAAGACGCTGGACGACCTGCGCGGCACGGTGGTGGCCCTGCGTGGAGGGACGCCCGTGTTGCTCGGGGACGTGGCCGACGTGCGAGAGGCGCCCGCCATCCGCCGGGGCATGGCTCACCGGCTCAAGGGCGAGGTGGTGAGCTGCCGCGTCATCAAGCAGTTCGGCGCGGACACCATGAAGGTGTCGGACGGCGTGCGCCGGGCCATCGCCGAAGTGCAGGAGAGTCTCCCGCCAGGAGTCCGCCTGCGCGTCGTGTACGACCAGTCGGAGCTGGTGTCCTCCTCCCTGGGAGGTGTCAGCCGGGCCATCCTCATCGGCGCCTTCCTGGTGGTGCTCGTCCTCTTCGGCCTCCTGGGGGACATCCGCGCCGCGGCCATTGTCACCCTCACGCTGCCGCTGTCGCTCGCGCTCGCGGGCCTGCTGCTGAAGGCCGCCGGAGTGGGCATCAACACCATGACGCTCGGAGGGCTGGCCATCGCGGTGGGCCTCTTGGTGGACGCGGCCATCATCGTCACCGAGAACATCGTCCACCGGCTCCGGGCGGGAAGTGACAAGGCCGCCCGGAAGGCCCAGGCGCTGAAGGCGGCACGCGAGGTGGGCCGGCCCATCACCTTCGCCACCCTCATCGTCGTCTCCGTCTTCATCCCCCTCTTCGCCATGTCGGGCATTGAAGGGCGCATGTACCGGCCGCTCGCGGCGGCGGTGGTGGCGTGTCTCGCCGCCTCGCTGCTGCTCGCCGTCACGCTGGTGCCAGTGGCCTCGGCGCTCTTCCTCCGGCCCCGGAAGGAGGGACAGGAGGAGGACGTGTGGCTCATCCGCGAGGTGAAGGCCGTGTATGCCCCACTGCTCGACGCCTGCATGCGGAGGGCGGGCTTCGTGCGCGTGGTGGCGCTCGCCATCACGGTGCCGGCCCTGGGGCTCGCCTTCGCGGTGGGCAGCGACTTCATGCCCAAACTGGACGAGGGGGCGCTGCTCCTCCAGACGATGCTGCCGCCCGAGGCGTCGCTGGAGGAGGTGGACCGACTCAACCACCGCGTGGAGGACGTGCTGCGCGGCTTCCCCGAGGTGGAGGACGTGGTGCGCCGCACGGGAAGGGCCGAGCGCACCGAGGACCCGATGCCGCACACCGTCTCCGACGTGCTGGTGGTGTTGAAGAAGGACAGGCGACGCGGCCCGGAAGCACTGGAGGCGGACATGCGCGAGGCGGTGTCCAAGGTGCCCGGCGTCTCCGTCCTCTTCACCACGCCCCTGGGCATGCGCATCGACGAGGGCCTCGGCGGCAGTCCCGCCGACGTGTCGGTGCGCATCTTCGGCCCGGACCTGGAGCAGCTCGCCCAGCTCGCGGAGCGGGCCCGTGCCGTCATGGCGCGGGTGAAGGGAGTGGAGGACTTGCGCGTGGAGAAGCTCAGCGGCCTGCCGCAGCTGCGCATCGACGTGAACCGCGCCGCCGTGGCCCGCGTGGGCCTCACCCCCGGCGACGTCATCCGGGCGGTGCGGATTGGCCTCGTGGGCGAGGAGGCGTCCCAGGTGTGGCAGGGCCAGCGCCGTTTCGACCTCCTGGTGCGCCTGGCGGACCACCACCGGGGGGACATCAACGCCATCCGCAACCTGCTGGTGGACGGGCATGACGGCTCCCGCATTCCCCTCAGTCAGCTCGCCACCATCGAGGAGACGACCGGCGCGGGAAGCGTGCGCCGCGAGGCGGGCAGCCGCCGCATCGCCGTGGAGGCGAGCGTGGCGGGCAGGGACCTGGGCAGCACGGCGGCGGAGGTGCGCGAGCGGCTGGCGGCCGGGCTGAAGCTGCCCACGGGCTACTTCCTCGACGTGGGGGGGCGGGTGGAGAGCCAGGAGCGGGCCTGGCAGTCCCTGGCGATCGCGATTTCAGTGGCGCTGCTCGCGGTCTTCCTCCTGCTGTATCTGGCGCTGGGCTCGCTGGCCGAGGCGCTCGTCATTCTCGCCACCCTGCCGGACGCCTTCGTGGGCGGCATCCTCGCGCTGCTGCTGGCCGGGGAGACGTGGAACGTGTCCAGCCTCGTGGGCCTCATCGGTCTGTTCGGCATCGCGGTACAGAATGGCCTGGTGCTGGTGGCGCAGACGAAGGGGTTGATAGCGGAAGGCAGGCCCTTCTCCGAGGCCCTCCGCGAGGCCAGCATCGGCCGCGTGCGGCCCAAGCTGATGACGGCGGGGACGGCCATTCTCGGCCTCCTGCCGCTGCTGGTGCTCCCGCTGCATGGCACGGAGATAGAGCGTCCGCTGGCCGTGGTGATGGTGGGGGGCCTGCTCACCTCGACGCTCTTCACGCTGCTGGCCCTGCCCACGTTCTACTCGCTCGTCCACGGCGTGCAGGAGCGCATGGGCCAGCGACTCGCGGCCCGGAGGGAGGGGCGGGAGTAATCTCCGAGCGGGAGGGCGCTTTCCTGGACGAAGCTCCTCGCGCGGTCGTGTAGAGGTGCACCCCATGAAGGCGGAAGCCCCATGCGTCCCATGAATCCCAAGTTACGAGAGCATTTCGAGAAGGAACTGCGCCAGTCGGTGGAAGCCGAGTCACGTGGGGAGCTGTCCTCGGCGTGGACGTTTCTCGAGCGCGCGCACGTCCTCAGTCAGGCCCATGCCATTCCCCACCTCCAGGTGCACTGGGCGATGTTCACCTTCGCGTGGCGTACGCGGGACTGGCGCGAGCTGCTCGGGCAGGTGCCGCGCCTGGCGCTGGCCGGGCCGGGCTCGCTCCTCGGCCGTGCCCCACTGGGCAACACGGGAGGGGCGAACGTCGGCATCTTCACCCCCATGCCCATTCCCGAAGACCTCCGGGCCCTGCTGCGTGATTCGTAATGGTCGTGTTGGCGTCTCCCTGTGGAATGGAAACGGAGCTGCCCATTGAAGGCCCGGGTATCCGGTCGTTAAGCTCACCTCGATGACGGCGCGCGCCATCACCACTCTGCTGCTGATTGCCATGACGGGCTGGGCCGCCATGCCCGCTCTGGCGTCCGTCGAGTGTCATGCGATGTCGGCGCAGGCTCGAGCGGGGTGCTCGCCCTCCTGCCCGCATTGCAAGAAGGCTCCAGCGTCCGGCGGGCCCGTGCTCAAGGTGGATTGCTGTACCGTCCGCACGGCCTCCCTACCGCCACCCGCTGAGCCGCATGCCCGCTCGGCCCACGTGCCTGAGGTGGCGGTCGCGGCACGTTCCGTCGTCCTCGAGGCCCTCAGGGCGGCCTGGTTCGTCCCACCGGCGCTCCCCAGATTCGCTCCCTCACCGCCCCCGCTGCAAATCAGCCGTCCGCTCCTGAGATGAGGAACTGGCCAGCAACCGGTCTTCCGCTGGTTGTCGCAGGGTGACGTGCACGCGCTCGTGCCACCTCGTGGTGGGTGGGCCGAAGCACGTCCCCATGCCCTGGCTCTCCTCGTGACGCGCTCATGACCTGGTGGTGGCCGCGTGGCTGCCCAGGGCGCGGTGCGCCACCTCATCCAAGCGGTGCCTCCCAGGGTGCCGCCAGAGGGAAACATGTCCTTTTCCGCCGTCGTGGGCGGGCTGGCGCTGGTGGTCTCCGCACAGGCCGGGCCCGAAGTGATGGACCTACGCAGCGCCATCCACGAAGCGTTGCAACACAATCCGGAGCTGGCCCAGGCCCGGGCCGGAAGTGACGCGGAGCGCGCGGGGGTCGCGGGCGCACGGGCCTGGCCGGAGCCGAGCCTCTCCTATCAGGCATGGCAGCAGCCGCTGGCGAAGCCCTTCGACCCGAGCGCCACGAACATGCACATGCTGGGCATCCGCCAGATGGTGCCCTTCCCGGGCCAGCTCCAGCGAGCGGGCCGGGCCGCCGAGGCCGGGGCCGCCGCACGGGAAGCGGACTACCGTGCGGCACGCCTGCGGCTGGAAGCCCAGGTGGCCCACGCCCTCACCGAGTCCTGGCGGTCGCAGCGCGAGCTGGAGTTCCACGAGCGTCATGCCGCGTTGGGCAACGAGGTTCTCGCCGCCGTCCGGGCGCGCTACGTGGCGGGGCAGGCGCGGCAGGCGGACATCCTCCGAGCCGAGACGGAGCTCTACCGGCTGCACTCCAGCATCGGGGGGCTCCAGGAGGAGCTGCGGGGCACCACGGCGCTGCTCAATGCGCTTCTGGGTCGGCCGCCGGATGCGCCGCTGCCACGCGCCGCCGAGCCCGAGGCCGAGCTGCCCTCGGTAAGCGCCGAACGTCCCGAGGTGGGCGCGGCGAAGCTGCGCGCCGAACAGGCCCAGGAGACCGCGGCCCTGACGGCGCGAGCCCGCCTCGTTCCAGAGGCCATGGTGGGGTTCGACTACATGTTGATGCCCGGCATGCCAGACGCCTACTCCCTCATGGTCCAGGTGCCGCTGCCATGGGTGTCGGGCAAGCGGGCCTCGGAAGCCGAGCAGGCACTACACCGGGTGGAGGAGGCCCGTTTCGCGCAAGCGTCCACGGAGAATGCCGCTCGCTACGAGGTGGCGGAGACGCGGGCGCGTGCCGCCGCCGCCAGGGCGCGGCTCCAGGTCATCGAGGAGCGCCTGCTACCGAGCGCGGAGCGGACGCTCGAGGCTACCCGGGCGGCCTATGTGGCGGGCCGGGCCGACCTCGTGGCCCTGCTGGATGCGGAGAACGCGCTCCTGGACGCGCGGCTCACACAGGTACGCCAGCGCGTGGCGCTCGGAGAAGCCATCGCGGATCTGCGCCGGGCCCTGGGGCTCAGCCTCATCCTGGAGGAGAAACCATGACCGACCATCCCCACAGCCCCCTCCCCGAGGGGGAGGAGGCCCCACCGCCAGGGACGCGGGCCATGGCCATCGTGCGCTGGGTCATTCTCGGGCTGGCAGCCCTCGCGGCGGTCTACACCCTGGCGCTGGCGGTCTTCGGAGCCTCGCATCCAGTCCCTACGCACGAGGAGGACCACGCGGCGCCCGAGCAGGAGAAGGCTGCCCGGCCAGCCACCCGGTACACCTGCCCGATGCACCCGCAGGTGGTCTCCGACAAACCGGGCAATTGCCCCATCTGCAACATGCCCCTCGTGCCGGTGAAGCCAGAGCGAAAGGACGCAGCCATGCGGGACGGGCACGCTCAGGAGGCCGGCCAGGGTGGGCCGGCGCTACCGGGCCTCGTGCCCGTGGAGGTGGAGCCCGGACGGGCCCAGGCCATTGGCGTGCGTGTCGAGGAGGTGCGCCGCCAGTCACTCGCGGGCAACCTCTCCCTGTTCGGCCGGGTCACGGCGGACGAGTCCAAGCTGGCCCGCGTCTCCGTGCGCGTCACCGGCTACGTCGAGCAGCTCCTCGTCGCCGAGCAAGGCGCCCCCGTGAAGAAGGGACAGCCACTGGCCGCCATCTACAGTGATGACCTGCTGCTACTGCAACGCGAGCTGCTCCAGGCCCTGAGCTGGGGAGGTGATACCGCCGGACCGGTGCGCGAACGGCTGAGGCTGCTCGGCATCTCCCCGGCGGACATCGCGGCCATCGAGTCCTCTGGAGAGGCGCAGCACGCGCTGACCCTCCGTAGCCCGGTGAGCGGCTTCGTGATGGCCCTCAACGTCGCCCAGGGGGACCGGGTGGAACCGGATCGCGCTCTCTTCGAGGTGGCCGACCTCTCGCGCGTATGGGTGGTGGCGGAGGTGTACGAGCGCGACGTCGCCCGTGTCCGCAAAGGCCTCTCCGTGCAGCTCCACCTCGACGCCTACCCGGGAGAGACCTTCCAGGGGCGCATCGAGTACGTCTACCCCACGCTCAATGCGCAGACGCGCACCCTGCCAGTCCGTATCGCCTTCACCAACCCGGACGGGAAACTCAAGCCCGGCCTGTTCGGGAGCGTGGCGGTGGGCCTCCCCGCGACCGAGGGCCTCACCATTCCCGCGGAAGCCCTCATCGACACTGGCGAGCACCGCTACGTCTTCGTGGAGGTGAAGGCGGGCCGCTTCGAGCCCCGGGCCGTGGTGGTGGGGACGCGAGCAGGGGACCGGGTGCAGGTGCTGTCCGGCCTGGCCGAGGGCGAGCGCATCGCGGCGAGCGGCAACTTCTTCATCGACTCGGAGAGCCGCCTGCGGGCCTCCGTGGCCTCCGCCCCCCAGGCCGCCCCATCCCGGGCGCCACCCCCACCCGGTTCGGGACCGGACTGCGACACCGAGTTCGACGCCCGGGCCGTCCCCGACAAGTACGCCCAGTGCAAGCAGTGCGAGCGCGTCCATCGCGGCATGGGAACGATGGAGGCCGATTGCAAGAACGCCATTCCCAAGCCCTGGAGGTCGCCATGAGCCGCCTGCTGGCAGCCCTCATCGAGTGGTGCGCCCGCCACAAATACATCGTCATCGCGGCCACGCTGGTGGCGGCGGCGGCGGGTTTCTTCTCCATGCGCGCGGTGCCGGTGGATGCCATCCCGGACCTGTCGGACCCGCAGGTGGTGGTGTTCACCGAGTGGATGGGCCGCAGTCCCACGCTGGTGGAGGATCAGGTGACGTACCCCATCACCTCGGCGCTGCTCGCCACCCCGAAGGTGACGGACGTACGCGGCGTGTCCATGTTCGGTATGAGCTTCATCTACGTCCTGTTCGAGGAAGGGACGGACGTCTACTGGGCGCGCAGCCGCGTCCTCGAGTACCTCCAGACGCTCCAGCGCCGGCTGCCCCCGGGCGTCACCCCCACCCTGGGTCCGGACGCCACGGGAGTGGGCTGGGTGTACCAGTACGCGCTCGTGGACAGGAGCGGCAGGCACGATCTCGCCGAGCTGCGCACCCTCCAGGACTTCCACCTGAGGTACGCGCTGGAGAGCGTCCCCGGCGTCGCCGAGGTGGCGAGCGTGGGCGGCTTCGAGAAGCAGTACCAGGTGACGGTGGACCCGCGTCGTCTCCAGTCGCTCGGGCTCACCCTGGGGGACGTGGCCCAGGCCCTCCGGCGCTCCAACGCGGACGTGGGCGGGCGGGTGCTGGAGATGAGCGGGCGCGAGTATTACATCCGCGGGCGCGGCTACCTCCAGGATCTGGGGGAGCTGGGCAAGGTGGTGGTGAAGGCGAGCTCCACCGGCACGCCGGTGCGGCTGTCGGACATCGCCACGCTCTCCCTGGGCGGCGACATCCGGCGCGGCGCGGCCGACCTGGACGGCGAAGGCGAGGTCGTCGGGGGCACGGTGGTGGCCCGCTACGGGGAGAACGCCCGCGCCCTCATCACTCGCATCGAGGAGAAGCTCCAGCAGATAAAGCCCTCACTGCCCGAGGGAGTGGAGGTGCAACCCGTCTACGACCGCTCAGGGCTGATCGACCGGGCCGTAGGCACGTTGAACCGGACGCTCTTCGAGGAGGCCCTCGTCGTCTCGCTCATCATCATCGCCTTCCTGCTGCATGTGCGCAGCGCGCTGGTGGCCATCCTGACGCTGCCCGTGGCGGTATTGCTCGCCTTCATCCCCATGCACGCGCTCGGCATCTCCACCAACATCATGTCGCTGGGCGGAATCGCCATCGCCCTGGGTGCCATGGTGGACGCGGCCATCGTCCTGGTGGAGAACGCCCACAAGCACCTGGAGCACCTGCCACCGGACGCGAGCGAGGGGGCGAGGCTGAAGGCCATCACCGAGGCGAGCCGTGAGGTGGGTCCTCCCATCTTCTTCTCGCTGCTCATCATCACGGTGGCATTCCTGCCCATCTTCGCGCTCAACGGGCAGGCCGGGCACCTCTTCAAGCCGCTCGCCTACACGAAGACGTTCAGCATGGGTTTCGCGGCGCTGCTGTCGGTGACGTTCGCGCCCGCGTTGATGGCGCTCTTCATCCGGGGGCGCATCGTCCCCGAGCACCGCCACCCGGTGAGCCGCTTCCTCGTCGCCCTCTACAAGCCCTTCGTCTATGTCGCGCTGCGCAAGCCAAAGACGACGCTCGCCATCGGCGTGCTGGCCGTCCTCTCGGCCCTGCCCCTCATTCCCCGGCTGGGCAGCGAATTCATGCCCGCCCTGGACGAGGGGGATCTGCTCTTCATGCCGGTGACGATGCCCAACGTCTCCATCGAGGAGGCACGGCGTGCCCTCCAGGTGCAGGACCGCCTCCTGCGTGACTTCCCCGAGGTGGTGTCCGTCTTCGGCAAGGTGGGACGCTCGGAGACCGCGACGGATCCAGCCCCCCTCTCCATGGTGGAGACGGTGGTACGGCTGAAGCCTCACGCGGAGTGGCGCACGGTGAAGGTGGAGCGCTTCTACAGCCACTGGCCCACGTGGCTCCAGGCACCCTTCCGCCCGCTCTTCCCTGATGCGAGGCGGAAGACGACCGAGGAGCTCTTCTCGGAAATGAACGCGGCCCTGCAACTGCCCGGCTGGACCAACGCCTTCACCATGCCCATCAAGAACCGGCTGGACATGCTCACGACCGGTATCCGCACGCCCGTGGGGGTGAAGGTCTTCGGCACGGACCTGGCTGAAATCGAGCGAGCGGGAGAGGAGCTGGAGCGGGTGCTGGCGGCGGTGCCCGGCACGCGCAGCGCCTTCTATGAGCGTTCCCAGGGTGGGCTCTACATCGACATCATCCCCGACCGCGACGCGCTCGCCCGCTACGGGATGACGGTGGGAGACCTCAACGACGTCATCGAGGGCGCCATCGGAGGGGAGCCGGTGACGACGATGGTGGAGGGGCGCAACCGCTTCAGCGTCAATGTCCGCTACCCGCGCGACATGCGCGGGGATGTGGAGAGACTCCGCGAGGTGCTGGTGCCCATCCGTACCGGCGCCTCGGGGCCGGGCACCTCTGGCATGGGGACGATGGGCAAGACGGGCCTGGACGTGCGCCGCCTGCTCTCAGGCTCCTACGCGCTGGCCCAGGCGGGCATGGGCCGCCCGGGAGCCTTGGGGATGCCGGGTGGCACGGAGCTGCGGCTGCCCGAGCGCCCGGGACGGACGGCCTCCGATAGCGGCATGGGGATGAGTCCGATGCCACCGGGCGGTGCCATGGTGCCGGCGGGTGGAGGTATGGGAGCCGCGGCGCCCACGCGCATGGGAGGACCGGAGGCACTTCCACCCGGACAGGCATTCGTGCCGCTTTCGGAGCTGGCGGAGGTGAAGGTGGTGCAGGGGCCGCCCATGCTACGGGACGAGGCGGGCCTGCTCGTGGGCTACGTCTACGTGGACGTGGACATGGGCGCGCGTGACGTGGGCGGGTACGTCCACGACGCCAAGGCCGCCGTCTCGAGTGCGGTGATGGACGGGTGGCTGCACCTGCCGAAGGGGGGCTACCTCCAGTGGACCGGTCAGTACGAGCTGCTGGAGAAGATGATGGCCCGGATGCAGTGGGTGGTGCCCCTGACGCTGCTGCTGGTGGTGGTACTGCTGGTCGCCAACTTCAAGCACCTGACCGAGGCGCTCATCGTCCTGCTGTCAGTGCCTTTCGCCCTGGTGGGCAGCATCTGGCTGATGTGGCTGCTGGGCTACAGGCTCTCCACGGCCAGCTACGTGGGCCTCATCGCCATGGTGGGGTTGGCCGCCGAGACGGGCATCGTGATGATCGTTTACCTGGACGCGGCCTTCGAGCGGCGCTTGCGGGCTGGCAAGATGCGAGACCTGAACGACATCATCTGGGCGCACATGGAGGGCACCGTCCAGCGGGTACGGCCCAAGCTGATGACCGTCTCCACGATGCTCTTCGGCCTGGTGCCACTCCTCTGGAGCCAGGGCACCGGCGCGGACGTGATGAAGCGCATCGCGGCGCCGATGGTGGGCGGACTCCTCTCCTCGGCCTTCCTGACCCTGGAGATCATCCCCGTCGTCTATACCTACTGGAGGCTCTGGCAGCTCAAGCAGGGACGGCTGCCAAGGGATGAGGTGCGAAGGTGATGGCGGTTGTAGTCGACTACAAGTGGCGTGTGGTTTTTGACTACATCACTTGCAGTCGACTACAAGTGCTCGCGAAAACCCGCGTCGGATGCGGGGATTCCGTTCTGGCACAGGGCTCGTGGCGAGACTCCCTCGGACGGATTACGCCCGCGCCACCTGGGCCGGCGGTGGCGCCTCGCCCGCGCCCGGCTGGGAGGCCTCGGCGAGCGCCTCGATGCGCAGCAGCAGGTCCTCGATGTGGCCGCGCTCCACGCGGGCGGAGGACGGGTTGCCCAGGCCGGAGAAGCGCAGCAAGGTGAGCTGCGCGGCCAGCTCCTCCACCAGCCCGATGCTGTTCTCCATCTCCGCGGTGGAGTGCTCGTAGAGCCGGGTGAGCCGCTCCTTCACGCTCGTGGGCGCCTGGGCCAGCGCCGCCTCCATCTCCACCAGGCGCCGCTCCTGGGCCCGCAGGCGCGCGACGAACCCGTCCAGCAACCGGTGCTCGCGCGCCTGCTCCGCCGCCCACGTGCTCTCCACCGCCGCCTGCCTCCAGCACTCCTCGAGCCGCTCCGTCGCTTCATCCAGCCGCCGCGCCCGCTCGCTCCGGGTTCCTCGCTCGGAGCTTGGGGCCGCGCTCCCGGGAGAGATCATCACGGGCAGCAGGAAGGGCCAGAGGGCGAGCGTCAGCAGGGCCTGCCCGAGCCGGCTCCCCAGGGGCTCGCCCTGCTTCCGCGCGAAGGCGAGGACCGCCGCCGCCACGCCCAATGCCGCATATGCCGCGAGAATGACGAGTGCCGTCATGGTGTGCCCTCCTCAGCCCAGCGCGTTGAAGGCCCAGAAGCCCAGGCCCGACGTGAATGCCACCATCATCCAGGAGACGCGCGCGAGGATGCCCACGCGGAACGCGTCCTCGGCGGACAGCACGGCGGAGGCATCGCCCAGCGCGGAGCGGGTGACGGACTCGGCCATGAGGCTCAGCAGCCGGTGGATGCGCGCGCCGGCCGCGGCCCCGGAGAGCAGATAGGCCCCGAGCAACAGCAGCGGCCCCGCCCACTCCGCGTCCAGCCTCCACAGCAGGTACAGCGGCGGCGCGAGCCCCGCGAGCAGCAGCGAGCCCGTGGCCGCCGAGGCCAGCAGAGCCGCCACCAGCCGGGCCAGGGGCACGCGCGCCGCCACCAGGATGCTCGCCGCGTAGATGGGACCCAGCGACGCCGCGAGCGCCATCAGCACGTTGAGGGACGTCAGCGCGGCCGGGAGCGCCCAGGACTCCCCATGGCCTCGCGCGGCGCTCGACGTCGCGGCGAAGAGGCTCGTGCTCACGGTGATGACGCCCACCGAGCCGAGCACCAGGCCCTGCAGCTTCGTGGGATCCAACAGCCGCTCCACGATGAAGGAGGGCTCGCGCAGGAGCTCCACGAGCAGCTGCCGCTCGGGCTCGCTGGCGGTGGCCGGCTCGGGGAGGGGAGCGCGCTCCTCCACGGACCACGGCATGAAGGGTGTGAGGGGCTCGGCGGTGAAGGTGACACTCCGGGAGATCGCTTCCATGGGAGACCTCGTCAGGACCAGGCGTTGAGGAGCAGGGTGTGAACGCGCAGCAGGAATACAGCGCCGAGGAAGAGGGCGAAGGCGCGCGACAGCCACCAGGCCGCCCGCGAGGAGTCGAGCGAGGTGATGACGCGCACCGGAAGGGCCGCGAGGGTGGCGAGCGCGATGCCGGGCACGAACAGCGCGGGGAGCGCGAGCACGAACGGGGCCTCCTTGGAGACGAGCACGAGGAAGGCCATGAGCGGCATGATGCAGGTGGCCACGAGCCCGGCGGCGAGCAGGCCGATGGAGGTGGCGGCCAGGAGCACGCGCGTGGACAGGCGCAGCCGCAGGTAGATGGCGAAGACGAGCGTGCCGGGGATGACGACGAGCATGGCCTCGAAGACGGCGCGCAGGGCGTCGAAGCGGGGCGCGAGCCGGGCGCCTCCGGGGGAGACGACACCCGCGGCGGCCGAGGTCGCGGCCACGAGGAAGATGCCGAGCAGCGCGGGTGCGAGGGTCGCGGAGAAGGGGCGCCGGGCGAGGTCCAGCGCCTCACGAGCGGGACGATCCACGGCTCGCAGGAGAGAGTCGATCAAATCCAGGCGGCTGACCGCCGCCGTGGGAGAAGCAGAGCCCATGAGAGGCCTCCAGTGCGCGTCATCGCGCGCCGCAACCCATGAGCAAGCCCCGTGCCCCCCGAACCCAAACAGGCCCAGATACCCCTCTCCCCTCGGGCGAGGGACGGGGTGAGGGCATCTCGCGCCCGTACTCCCACCCGTGAATCGAGGGCGTCACTCGACAGAGCTATGTAACGCCTTACACAGGCATGCCATCGCGGGCCGGGAGTTCAGCCGATGTGCAACTCTTCGCGGATGTCGTGCTCGTGAATCTTGTTGAAGAGGGTCTTGTAGCTCACGCCGAGCAGCCGCGCGGCGGCGGTCTTCTGTCCGTTGGCGGCCTGGAGGGCGGCGATGACGGCGGCGCGCTCGGCGCGGGCGACGGCCTCGCGGAGGGGGAGGACGGGAGCGGTGCCCTCTCCAGAAGAAGCCGCGGCCTCCTGCGCGCCCACGGAAGCGGGAGCAGGAGCGGGAGAGGCCTTCGCGGGCTGCGCGGGACGCAGCGACTCGGGATCGAACCGGCCGAGCACGACGGCGCGCTCGACGAAGTTCTCCAGCTCGCGCACGTTGCCGGGCCAGGGCCAGGAGGCGGCACGCCGCAGGGTTTCCGCATCGGGGAGGGGCGGGCGCAGGGACTTCTTCGCGGCGTGCTTCTGTAGGAAGTGGTGGATGAGCCCGGGGATGTCCCGGACGCGCTCGCGAAGCGGCGGCAGGTGGATGGGAATCACCGCGAGCCGGTAGAGCAGGTCCGAGCGGAACTGCCCGCTGGCGGCCATGGCGTCGAGGTCGCGGTGGGTGGCGGCGATGACGCGGAGGTCCACGGACACCGGCTCTCTGCCACCGATGCGCGTGAGCTGCCGCTCCTGCAGGACGCGGAGCAACCGCGACTGGGCCTCGAGCGACATATCGCCAATCTCATCGAGGAAGAGGGTGCCGCCCTCGGCGGCCTCGATGAGGCCCTTGTGCCGGGCGTGGGCGCCGGTGAAGACACCGCGCTCGAAGCCGAACAGCTCGGACTCGAGGAGGGAAGAGGGCAGGGCGGCGCAGTTGACGGGGATGAAGGGCCCGTCGAGCCGCGACGAGGCGGCGTGGATGGCGCGGGCGACGAGCTCCTTGCCGGTGCCGGACTCGCCGCGCACGAGCACGGTGGCGTCCGAGGCGGCCACGCGGGGCAGGAGCGCGACGACGTCCCGCAGTCCGCCCTCCGCGCCAATGAGGGCCCGCACGGCCTCCGTGCCCGGGCCGAGCGTCGGTGCCGCGAGCTCCAGCTCCACGAGCCGGCGCCCGGACTCCAGGGCGGCCTCCACCGAGGAGACGAGCCGCTCGTTGCCGAACGGCTTGACGAGGAAGTCGGACGCGCCCGCGCGAAGCGCCTGCACGGCCCGCTCCACGGTGCCGAACGCGGTCATCACGATGACGGGCGTGCGGAAGCCCCGGCCGCGCAGCCGGTCGAGCAGCATCAGCCCATCCCCATCCCCGAGCTTCACGTCGAGCACGAGGAGATCCGGCTCGTGCCGGGCGAGGTACGCCTCGGCGGCGGCCACCGAGTCGAGCGGGACGACGTTCAACCCGCGCGCGCCGAGCACGTCCAGGTAGAGCTCGCGCACGTTGCGCTCGTCCTCCACGAGGGCGACCTCGGGCTTGTCCACCGTGCCTTCGTCCACCGTCATCTCACGTCCTCCCGAGCCGGGCGGGAGTTGTCCCCGCTCCCCGGCGCCATGGGTAGCTCCACACGGGCCATCGCGCCCGGTGCGTCCGGACGGGGCAGGAGCCCGAGCCTGCCGCCCATCGCCTCGATGGCCGAGCGCGAGATGGCGAGCCCCAGTCCCGTCCCATCCGGCTTCGTCGTGTAGAAGGGCCGGAAGAGCCGCTCGCGGTCCACCCCGTCGAGTCCCTTGCCCTCGTCGCGCACCTCGATGAGGGCGCGACCTTCCTCGTTCCGGGCGAGGACCTCGATGCGCCCACCCGGGGACTCGCGCATGGCCTCGGCGGCGTTCTTCAGCAGGTTGAGCAGCACCCCGCGCAACGCGTCCTCGTCGCCCACCACCCGCAGGGCCGGATCCAACCGCGGCACGAGCGTGGGGAAGTCGGGCTCACCCTCGGCCACGGCCATGGCCTCGAGCACCATGCGCGACACGTCGAGCGTGCTCCCGCCCTTGTCGCCGCGCGGCGCCCTGCCGAGGTTGAGCAGCTCGGCCACCCGCGCGTCGATGCGATCGCTCTCCTCGCTGATGATGCGAACGGCCTTCTCGAAGCGGGCGCGCTGCTCGGGGACGACGTGGGGGGCCTGGGCGGCGAGCAGCTCGGCGTAGCCGCGCACGGCGGTGAGGGGATTCTTCACCTCGTGGGCGATGGCCGCGGCCAGCTCTCCGGCGATGGCGAGCCGCTCGGCGCGCTCCAGGCGGCTGCGCAGCGCGGCAGTCTCGGCCCGGGAGGCCGCGAGCTGCCCGGCGAGCCGCACCTGCTGGGGGAAGAGCACCTGCTCGATGCCCCGGTTGAGCTGCTCGCCCAGGCCGATGAAGAGCACGGCGGCCAGGAGCGCCACCCCCACCGCCACCGAGCCCTGAACGAGGTCCACCGGCCGGCCCAGGGCCCACAGCCCCGCGACGACGGCGAAGGCCACCAGGATGGCGAGCACGGCCTGCGTGAGGGCCCGGGAGACGGGCAGCCGCAAGGAGATCCGCTCGTGGAGCGTGTAGCTGAGCGTCGCCGTCTCCGCGACGAGGATGATGCAGAGGAGCATCCCATTGCCGGCGGGCCCGCCCCGGGTGAGCTCGATCCCCGTGCGGACCAGGCAGACGAGCAGCGAGACGCCGATGAGCGACACCATGTGCCGCGACAGCCGCCGGGTGGTGGCGTTCTCGTGCCGGCACAGGACGAGCCGGACGCCGCCGAGCACGCCGACCGCGGCCATCGCCAGCACCTGGGGAAGGAGCGCCGCGAGCGGCTGCTCGAAGGCCACCGCGCCCAGGGCCGACACCCCGAAGAGTCCGAGCCCCAGGGGTACGAGGGAGGCCAGGAGGAGGAGGCGCGCGCGGCCAGGCCCGAGGTCGGCGAGGGCATCGAGGGCGAAGCCGGAGACGGACAGCAGGCAGGCGAGCCCGACGGCGATGCGGATGGACGGTTGGGCCCGGGGCTCGAGGAGGAGGACGAACCAGCCGGTGGCGAAGAGGGCCACGCCCGCGGGGCCACAGGCGAAGAAGAGCATGCGGCGCTCGCCCCGGGCCGAGGCGAGCACGTAGCCGGCCAGCAGCCCGTTGAAGAGTGCCACGATGAGCGCGACGACCGATGAAGCGAAGAGATGCGCCGACATGCTGGCCCCCCGGAGCGCCGGAGCGCCCGTGGACGACACCCGAGCGTATCACGCGCGGCGCGGTATCATGCCCGCGATGCGTGTTCTCGCCCTCCTCGCCGTCCTGGCTTCCTGCGTGGCTTCCGCCAGCGAGCCGGCCCTCTCCTCCTTCGCCAGCCTGCCCGCGGATCCCGCCCCGCCCGAGCTCGTGCGGGGCAACCACTACTGGATTTCCAACGAGGACCACCTCGAGCTCTTCCACGACGCGGTGAAGGACAAGGGCGGCCTCTACATCGGGGTGGGCTCGGACCAGAACTACCTGCTGGGGGCCTGGGCGCGCGCGGAGCTGCTCGTGCTGATGGACTTCGATCAATCCATCGTGGATCTGCACCGGGTCTACCGCGTGCTTTTCCAGAAGGCGGAGACGCCCGAGGCGTTCCTGCGCCTGTGGAGCCAGGAGAGCAAGCCGGAGGTGCGCCGCCTCATCGAGGAGGGCTACCCGGACAAGAAGGAGCGGGCGCCGGTGCTGCGGGCCTACGGGATTGCCCGCTGGGCGGTGGAGCGGCGGCTGCATCGCGTGGTGGAGCAGATGAAGAAGGCGGCGCTGCCGTGCTTCCTCGTGGACGCGGACGAGTACGCGCACATCCGCCGTCTGTACCAGGAGGACAAGGTCTTCATGGTGCGTGGAGACCTGACGGCACAGCGCAGCGTGCGCGCCATCGGCCAGGCGGCGGTGCAGGCGGGGAAGAAGGTGGGGGTGCTCTACCTGTCGAACGCCGAGCAGTACTTCCCGTATGACGCGCGGTACCGGAGCAACATCCGCGAGCTGCCCCTGGACGAGAGCAGCGTCGTGGTGCGCACGAGCGGCCAGCGGGGCATCACGCACGTGAAGGGCACGTACTACCACTACAACACCCAGTCGGGGACGAGCTTCCTGGCGTGGCTGGAGGACGCGAAGACGCGGAGCGTGCTCGCGATGCTGCGGTACGCGCCGGACACCGCGAAGGTGCATGGGTTGTCGTGGCTCGACACCGGCCCGGACGAGGCGCGTGAGGCGATGAAGCAGAAGCTGCTCGCGAAGCGCCAGGCGAAGAAGGAGAAGTCCCGGTCGCGGCGCACGCGGGGCGAGGCGGTGAAGTGAGCGCATGGCGCACGTGCGGCCTGGTGCTCGGACTGTTGCTGGCGGGCGTGGCCGGGGCGGAGGAGCCGTTTCCCGGTGCTCCCGAGGTGACGCCGTGCCTCGAGGCGCCGGTGTCCGGAATGGCCTGCATCCCCGGAGGCCCCTTCCTGCGCGGCGTGAACGGGGGGAAGCACGCGCCGGCCCGGCCCCAGTCGACGGTCTGGGTGCAGAGCTTCTACATGGACACGTACGAGGTGACGTACGGGGACTACAAGGCGTGCGAGAAGGAAGGGCGGTGCCGGAAGGCGGGGCCCAACTACCGCGACTTCGACAACCCCCAGCAGCCCATCAGCGGGGTGAACTGGTACGACGCGAAGGCCTTCTGCGAGGCGCACGGCAAGCACCTGCCGACGGAGGCCGAGTGGGAGAAGGCGGCGCGGGGCACGGACGGGCGGCTCTACCCCTGGGGTGACGAGCCCGCGACGTGCGAGCGCGCGGTCATCATGGACAGCCGGGGGCGCAGCTGCGGGGTGAAGCAGCGCTCGAAGACGCACGCGGACGTGGGGCGCCCGGAGCCGGTGGGCACGCGGCCGCCCAACCCGTACGGGCTCTACGACATGGCGGGCAACGGCTGGGAGTGGGTGGCGGACTGGTTCACGCCGTCGTGGAAGGCGTGTGGCAAGGCGTGCCAGGGCGTGGACCCCAAGGGCCCGTGCGAGGGCCGCGAGCCCTGCGCGGGCTACACGGAGAAGGTAGTGCGAGGGGGCTCGTGGTTCTGGCCGGCCTCGTACGCCACGACGGTGTACCGGCGGCCGCACGTACCGGCGAACCGGCCCATCTTCCACCACTTCGGTTTCCGCTGCGCGGCGAGCCTCGACGAGGCGCGGGCGCTCGCCGGGCGGGCGGGCAGTCCGTCCCAGTGATGCGGGCACCGGCGACCCGATTTTAGCGGTCGGGTCCGAAAACGGCCAGACAGGGGCGCGCGTCCGGGCTACGAAAGCCGTGTGATGCAGACGCTGGAATCCGAAACCTGCTACCGGGCCCTGTCCGCGCGAGACCGGCGCTTCGATGGGCTCTTCTTCGTCGGCGTGTCGACGACGGGCATCTACTGCCGGCCGGTGTGCACGGCGAAGACGCCCCGTCTCGAGCGGTGCGCGTTCTACCGGACGGCCGCCGAGGCCGAGCGCGCGGGCTTCCGGGCCTGCCTCCTGTGCCGCCCCGAGCTGGCGCCGGGCGGTGCGCCGGTGGACTCGGTGCCGAGGCTCGTCGCGGCCGCGGTGTCCCGCATCGAGGGGGGATTCCTCAACGAGTCCTCGCTCGAGGAGCTCGCGACGGAGCTGGGCGTCACCAGCCGGCACCTGCGCCGGGCCATGGAGTCCGAGCTGGGTGTCTCTCCGGTGGAGCTGGCGCAGTCGAGGCGGCTCGCGCTGGCGAAACAGCTCCTCCAGGACACCGCGCTGCCGCTGGCGGAGGTCGCGTTCGCGAGTGGCTTCCAGAGCGTGCGGCGCTTCAACGCGCTCTTCCAGGCGCGCTTCGGCAGACCGCCCTCGGCCCTGCGGCGCGAGAGTGACGAGGCGGGGGGCTCGCGCTCGCTCGTGCTGAGGTTGGACTATCGGCCGCCGCTCGACTGGGGGCAGCTCCTGCGGTTCCTGCACGGGCGTGCCATTCCGGGCGTCGAGCACGTGGGGGACGCCGAGTACCGGCGCACGGTGCGCCTGGGCGGCAAGACGGGCTGGCTCGTGGTGCGTCACGACGCGAAGCGCCCCTCGCTGCGGGCCGAGGTCTCGCTCTCGCTGGCGGGTGTGCTGATGCCGGTGGCCGCGCGGTTGCGGGCCCTCTTCGACCTGGATGCGCGGCCGGAGGTCATCGCCGAGTGCCTCGGGCGCGACGCGCTGCTCGGCAGGTGCGTGGGGTTGCATCCGGGGCTGCGCGTGCTGGGCGCGTTCGATCCTTTCGAGATGACGGTGCGCGCCATCCTCGGGCAGCAGGTGTCCGTGCGCGCGGCGACCACGCTGAGTGGGAGGCTCGTCGAGCGCTTCGGCGAGCCCGTCGAGAGTCCTCACGCGGAGGCCTCCCGGCTCTTCCCGCTGCCGGAGACGCTGGCCCGGGCGACGGAGGACGACGTGGCCTCGCTGGGGCTTCCCGGGGCGCGCGCGAGGAGCCTCCTGGCGGTGGCGCGGGCCGTCGTGGGGGGCTCGGTGCGGCTGAACGGGCGGGCCGGGGTCGACGAGACGATGGCGGCGCTCGAGGCGCTGCCGGGCATTGGTGCCTGGACGGCGCACTACGTGGCGATGAGGGCGCTGCGCTGGCCCGATGCCTTCCCCGCGAGTGACCTTGGGATTCGCAAGGCGCTCGGCGGAATCACCGCGAAGGCGGCCGCCGAGCGCGCCGAGGCGTGGCGGCCCTGGCGGTCCTACGCGGCGGTACACCTCTGGACGTCTCTTTCCGAAGGAGCAGGCGGATGAATCTGTTCACGCTGACGATGAAGAGCCCCGTGGGCCCCGTGCGGCTCTACGCCACGGAAGAGGCGCTCACGGCCATCTACCTGGAGAACCACAAGGGAGCGCCCGTGCTCGCCGCGAGCGAGCGCGAGGACCATCCGGTGCTGCGGGCCGCGCGGAGCCAGTTGGAGGAGTATTTCGCGGGCGAGCGCGTGTCCTTCGACCTACCGCTCGGGCCGATGGGGACACCGTTTCAACAGAGCGTGTGGGCGGCGCTCCGGGAGATTCCGTTGGGCGTCACCTGGTCCTACGCGCAGCTCGCGCGCCACGTGGGCCGGGCGGGCGCGGCGCGGGCCGTGGGGGCCGCGAACGGGAAGAATCCCCTCTCCATCATCGTCCCGTGTCACCGGGTGGTGGGCAGCGACGGCACGCTCACCGGGTACGCGGGCGGCGTGCCCACCAAGCAATGGCTGCTCGAGCACGAGCGAAAGCTCCTGGCGGGGAGCGCTTCGGCGGCTCGGGCTGGTTGACGGCATCTGGCCCATCCTGCTCACGGGGCCTTGGCGGGAGGTGACTCGGGCGTTCCCTTGGCGCCGCGCCGCAGGCCGGCCACGTCCTTCTGGACGGCCTTCTGGGCCTCGTCCAGCGCGGCCCTGGGCGTGGCGACCCGGTGGAGCACGGCATTCATGGCCGAGGTCGCCGGTGACCAGACCATGGTCATCTCCGGGAGATTGGGCATGGGGAGGGACACCTCGGCCTGCTTGCGGATGGCCGACAGCACCGGATCCGACGTGATGGCCGGCTCGTCGTACACCCGGGCGAGCGCCGGGTTCTGCCGGCCCTGTAGGGCCATGACGTGGGCGCCCTCGGGGCCGGTGAGGTAGCGCACGAAGTCATAGGCCGCGTCCTTGTGCTGGGAGTGCGAGGAGATGCCCACTCCTTCCACCGTCATCCACGGCGTGAGGGGCTTGCCGCCCGCCTCGTCCACCGTGGGCAGCAGCGCCAGCCCGTAGTCGATGCCCGGGGCGATCTCCCCGATGAACCAGGGGCCGGAGAACACCATGGCCGCCTTGCCCTCATTGAACAGCGAGGTGACGAGCGCCGTGGACGGCTCGGCGGGCACCAGCCCGGGTTGGGCCACCCACTTCAACAACAGCTCGAGGGATTTGACGTTCTCGGGCGCGTCCAGCCGCACGCGAGGGCCAGGGTCGAACACGCGTCCCCCAAAGGCATGCATCAGCGCCGCGTGGTAGTAGAAGTCCGAGTACGGATAGGCGAGGCAGACCCGGTCCTTGTCCTTTGTCCCGGCGCGCAATGCCTTGCATAGGGACAACATCTCGCCCGTGCTCCGGGGCGGCTTGGGCATCAGCTTCTTGTTGTAGATGAGGGTGATGACCTTGAAGTTCAGGGGCAGGGCGTAGACGGAGCCCCGGTAGGTCATGGCCTCCAGCGTGCCCGGCACGTAGCGCTGGCGCACGGAGGGATCGAGGAAGAAGTCGAGCGGTTCGAGCAGGCCTCCCCCTTCCACCCAGCCTCCGAGCCGATCCTGCGGGAAGACGAAGACGTCCGGCCCCACGCCGCGCGACAGCGTCGCGGAGATCTTGTCCGTGAAGGCATCCGAGGGAATGGCGAGCAGTTTCACCTGCACGCCCGAGGGGGGCTGGGCCGCATTGTACGCGGCGACGACCCTTTCCAGGGCGGCGCGCTCGGAGGCACGGTAGCCGTGCCACACCACGACTTCGGCGGCGCGGGCGAGCCCGGTCCAGGACACGAGGGCCAGCAGGAGCAGGAGCGGAAACGACGGATGGCGCTTCATTCGGGCGATTCCTTTCGGGACCGGACTGGGAGGCTCGAGGGGCGCGGTGCTACATTGGCGTCCGCATTTTTCCCCTCCAACTCGGGAGAAACAAAGATGGCACGGACGCATACAGTGGGTGGAGGGGCCTCGCCAGCGCGCCCGGGCATCGGCGGGAAGCAGTCGTTGAAGATGAACCAGTACGCGGCCTCCGCTGGCGGCTCCCAGGAGATACTCCGATTGGGCTCCAGCGGGGAGGCCGTGGTCGACCTCCAGGGGCGCCTGCTGAAGGCTGGATTTTATAAGGACAAGATTGACGGCCGTTATGGGGCCAAGACGGTCGAAGCCGTCAAACTCTTCCAGAAGAGCATGGGATTGGCGGCGGACGGGATCGTGGGCCCCAAGACCTGGGCGGCCATGAGCGTCGACAAGAAACCCGGCAGCCTCCTCCCGGTGATCGTCGCTGACTCCAAGAGGAAGCCAGGGCTCAATGACGATGGGACCGCTGCCAACGACATGCGGTACGGCGACTACACCCAGGACCAGATCGAGAACCTGTCGTTCATGTTCCAGGTGGACGATTTCACGGTGGGCCTCGACAAGGTTTCAGCGAAGACCCTCTTCGATTCGTTGCGGTTCATGTCGACCACCCTTTTCGCCAAGGGGGACCTGGAGGGAAACATCCAGAGGATGGTCGACAGGTTCGAAAGCAACACGGGGGCGGCCTACTCCGACGCGATTCTGACGAGCGCGGTGCGGGAACATGCGTCCACCAAGCGGTTCGTGGAGCAGATCCGCAAAGCCCTGGCCGGAGCCATCAAGAATCACAACGGAGATATCAGCAAGCTGACCAAGAACCTGGACGTCAAGTTGATTGGCCGGCCCGTCTTCAACACCAAGGAGGACATCGTCTCGGGCTTGACCATCGCGATCAATGACACGTGGGCCTACAAGGTCGCGATCACGAGCTACGAGCTGTCCGGTAAGCGCTACAAGGGGAACTTCAGCGTTACGCTCTACGACCATTTCGGTCTGGATCAACCCGATGTGGAGAAGTTCTACAAATTCGGAGCCGGGTTCAGGGCCTGGTTCATCCTGCAGCACCTGAAGCGGTTCGCCTACAAGCCCTTCATCACGGAAGCGGAAATGACCTATTCATTCGAGGGTCAGCTCCCTTGAGCCATGAAGGTCGAGCGCCGGGTGGGACTGGTTTCCCCTAGAGCATCCCGTGACTGCGTCATGAGACCCCTGCTGCTTCTGTCCATCGCATTGCCCATGAGCCTCCTCTCTTCCTGCAAGAAGCAGCAGACGGAGGTTTTTCCGCTCGCGCGTCTGACCTCCATCGAAACGGGCACGACGGCTTCAGGCGAATCCTATCGGATCAAGAACGAATACTTCGTGATCGCCCACCCTCCGAAGGATCGCTCGGAGTTGAAATCCGTCATTGAGGCATACAACGCCAAGACCCTGTCCCAGGGCGAGATAGACAAATACGCCGCGACCTTCAGGGTGTTCTACCGGGAGACGGACTTCACGCCACGAGACTATGCCGGGTTCGACAAAGGCTATTTCGAGCACGACTCGATTGAGTCACACGCCAGGGACGCGCTCGCGCAAGTGAAGTGGACGAAGGGCAGTGCGAACGCGGAATACACGTTCTACAGCGAAGATGAGCTGCCATGAGACGCATGGGGAGATGGATGGGCCCTGAACGGCAGAGGCGCGCTGCCGCACGCGTCCGGGGTCTCAGCCTCCGCGGCCCCCGGAGCTGCTCGCCTCGGTGCTGCCGCGGGAGCCTCTCCTCCCCACCTCCCGGCTTTGGTCCGGACATGGGCCTCCGCTAAAGCCAGCCCCACTCCCCGGCGGTGAGGGAAGCGGCCATCCGCTTGCTGGACACGATGGGCGCGGGGAGGAGCAGGGGGAGCCAAAAGACGAAGGGCCCGGAACCTTGCGATTCCGGGCCCTTCTTTTGGCGAGGAGTACGGGACTTGAACCCGTGGCCTCCGGCGTGACAGGCCGGCGTTCTAACCAACTGAACTAACTCCCCACGACACCGCTATCTGCGACTGCTGCTTGGGCGGAACAGGGATTGAACCTGTGACCCTCGCCTTGTAAGGGCGACGCTCTACCGCTGAGCTATCCGCCCCTCGCTTGCGTCACCGCGTTGCGACGGGGCGGCCTTGTATCGGCCACGACCGGCACTGTCAAGCATACGTTTTTGACGGACGGATCATTCCGCCTCGTCCTGACAGGAGCGTTGACCCTGGCCATGGCTCCTGCCAACCCTCACGCCGCCCGCTCTCCCCGCGAGAGGGGCCCACACGGAGCCCACCCCTTGAACGACCGCCTCCTCCGAGCCGCTCGCCGCCAGCCCACCGACACCACCCCGGTGTGGCTCATGCGCCAGGCCGGCCGCTACCTCCCCGAGTACCGTGCCGTGCGCGGCACCATCGGCTTCCTGGACCTGTGCAAGAACCCGGACCTCGCCGCCGAGGTCACCGTCCAGCCCATCACCCGCCTGGGGGTGGATGCCGCCATCATCTTCTCGGACATCCTCATCCCCGTGGAGGCCATGGGGATTGAGCTCGAGCTCGGGGACAAGGGGCCGCACTTCCCCAACCCCGTGCGCACCGCCGCGGACATCGAGCGGCTCGGCGTGCCCGACCCCGTCCAGGGCACCGGCTTCGTCGCCGAGGCCATCCGCCGCACCCGGCGCGCGCTCCATGACTCGGTGCCCGTCATCGGCTTCTCCGGGGCGCCCTTCACGCTCGCCGCGTACATGGTCGAGGGCGGCGGCTCCAAGAGCTACATCCTCATCAAGCGGCTCCTCTTCGAGCAGCCGAAGCTGGTGCACACGCTCTTCCAGAAGCTCACGGACACGCTCATTCCCTACCTGCTGATGCAGGTGGAGGCGGGCGCGAGCATCGTTCAAATCTTCGACTCGTGGGGCGGCGAGCTGTCCCCCTGGGACTACGAGCGCTTCTGCCTCCCGTACCTCACGCGCATGGTGAAGGAGGTGCAGGCCAAGGGGGTGCCCGTCATCGTCTTCGGCACGGGCATGTCCAACCATCTGCCGCTGCTCAAGCGCACGGGCGCGGACGTCATCGGACAGGACTGGCGCACGCCCATCGACGAGGCCCGGCGCGTGCTCGGGCCCGACGTGGCCGTGCAGGGCAACCTGGATCCGCTCCACCTCTTCCTGCCGCGCGAGGAGCTGGAGGCACGCGTGGTGGACATCCTGCGCCGCGCCGGGCCCGTGGGGCACATCTTCAACCTGGGCCACGGCATCCTCCCGCCCACGGATCCCGAGGCCGCGAAGTTCATGGTGGAGGCCGTGCACAAGCACGGCTTCGCGCTCCGTCAGGGGGCGTGAGGGCCTGACCCCGTGAGTCATCCGGGGATGTCAGAGGCCCCCGGTAGGGTGGCGCGGAAGGTCGGGGAAGGGGACGGGGGCCATGACGGAAGAGGGCAGGAGCGGCGAGTACCAGCGCAGGGTGCTCGCGCTCGGGCATGAGGGGTTGTTGGAGCTGTGGACGGGTCTTCGGGAGGGGCGCTCGCCACCCGATTGGCCCGCGGGAATTCTGCTGGAGTACCTCGTCCTGAGGGCCTTCCAATTGGAGGGCGCCGAGGTGATCTGGCCGTACCGGGTCCAGCAGGATGGACTGCTGCTGGAGCAGATCGACGGCGCCCTCTATTTCGATGGGGTGTCCTGTCTGGTAGAGTTCAAAGACGTGACCAGACCAGTAGATACCGTTGCCATCGTCAAGCTGAAGGCCCAGCTTCTGCGCCGTCCGCGAGCCACCATCGGGGCGTTGTTCAACACGGGCGAGTTCTCGCAGGTCGCGACCTCGTTGATGCGGATGATGCCGCCGCCAGATGTGCTGCTGTGGACGGGAGATGAGATTGATCTGGCCCTCCGCGGACGGCGGTTGCTCAAGGGCATGAGGGCCAAGCTGCGCCACGCGGTGGAAATGGGGTCGGCGGAGTTGAACCTGTTGGACAGGAGTGATTTCCGATGAGGATGGTCATCGTGACCACGGGACGTGTGGCGGGTGGGATCCTGGGGCGCCTGGTGGATGGTCATCCGCGCCTGCGCGAGCAGGGGATCGAGATCAGGGTGAGGCAAGGCCGTGGCGGAGCTGGTTCCTCGGCGTCGACCATCCGAAATCTGGACCACGTGCCCGTGGCCGTGGTGGCCGATTCGGACACGCTCTCGCCCACCGTGATGGCGGAGGAGGCCGGCCTGATGGAATTCAACATCGGTGGATTGGGGCCTTCCCTGGGCCGATGGTATGTCCAGCTGATCCCACCCGAGATCGCCGTGCTCCTCTTCCGCGACGAGCAGTTGCTGCGCTCCCTGCTGCCGGTGAGCCCCTCGTTCGAGCAGCTCATCCGTGGCCGCTACGAGCCCAACCGGGTGCTCGCCGAGCTCTTCGCGCAGGCGGGGGAGAAGCCCTTCCCGGACGTCCTGCTGCGCCGGCTCGAGCAGGCGGACCTGTCCTCTCTGTGGTCCTCCGTCCCGGAGCTGCGCCCCTTGGAGGAGTTCCTCCTCGCGAAGTCGGCTGCCCAACAGCCGGGCACCGCCCCCTGAGCCTGTCCTCCGAGGGAGCCAGGGCGTCCGGTGCCGCTGGTTGACTCTGGAATCAATCTCCCGTTGACGCGATGCGCCACGGTCCGTTAGATGCGCCTCACCACGCAGTGAAGGTGAGGCACATATGGCACGCGAGAAGCAGCGTAACGGCCACCGTCGAGTGGCCATCGTCCGCGGATTGCGGACGCCCTTCGTGAAGGCGGGCAGCGACTTCGCGAAGCTCACCGCGCTGGACCTGGGCCGGATGGTGGTCCAGGAACTGGTACAGCGCGCGGAGATAGATCCCAACGAAATCAATCAGCTGGTGTTCGGCCAGGTCATCCCCACGCTCACCGCGCCGTCCATCGCGCGCGAGGTGGTGCTGGCCGCGGGGCTGCCGCGGAAGATTGAAGCGTTCACCGTGGCGCGCGCCTGCGCCACGTCCATCCAGGCGATGACGACGGCGGCCAATGCCATCGCGGTGGGCGAGGCCGACGTGGCCATCGCCGGTGGCACCGAGTCCATGTCGGACGCGCCCATCTTCACCAGCCGCCCGCTGGCCCAGGCGCTGGTGGCCGCCTCCAAGGCGCGCAGCCTCGCCGAGAAGCTCAAGGCCTTCCAGACGCTCAAGCCGCGCGACCTGGTGCCCGTGCCCCCGGCCATCGCCGAGTACTCCACCGGCCTCACCATGGGCGAGAGCGCCGAGAAGATGGCCAAGGAGAACGGCATCTCCCGCGAGGAGCAGGATCGCATCGCGCTCGCCTCGCACCACAACGCCGCGCGCGCCTGGAAGGACGGCTTCTTCGACGCCCAGGTGATGCACGTGGTGATGCCGCCCAGGTACGAGAAGGTGGCCCAGAAGGACAACATCGTCCGCGAGGACACGAGCCTCGAGGCGCTCTCCCAGCTGCGGCCCGTGTTCGACCGCAAGTACGGCTCCATCACCGCGGGCAACGCCTCGCCGCTCACCGACGGCGCCGGCGCGCTGCTGCTGATGAGCGAGGAGCGGGCGAAGGCGCTCGGCCTGGAGCCGCTCGGCTACCTGCGCGCCCACGCCTATGCCGCCACGGATCCGGGAGACCAGCTGCTGCAGGGCCCGGCGTACGCGGTCCCCATCGCGCTGGAGCGCGCGGGCATGAAGCTCTCGGACATCGACCTGGTGGAGATGCACGAGGCGTTCGCGGCCCAGGTGGCCAGCAACCTCCAGGCGCTGGCCTCCAAGGAGTTCGCCCGGAAGGCCGGCTGGAGCGGGCCGGTGGGCGAGGTGGACCGCACGCGGCTCAACCTGTCGGGTGGCTCCATCTCCATCGGCCATCCCTTCGGGGCCACGGGGGCGCGCATCGTCACCCAGGCCCTGCATGAGCTGAAGCGTCAGAACAAGAACACGGTGCTGTGCACCGTCTGCGCCGCCGGTGGCCTCGGAGCCGCGGTGGTCCTGGAGCGTGCGTGATGGCTGCGATGATTGCTCAGGAGCTCGAGGCGAAGCAGGGCTTCTCCTACCATGTCGAGGACGGTGTCGCGCTCCTCGTGTTCGACCTGCCGGGCGAGTCCGTGAACACGCTCTCCCCCGAGTCGGGTGAGGTGTTCGCCTCGCTGCTCACCCGCGCGGAGAAGGACCCGGCGGTGAAGGCCGTCGTCTTCATCTCCGGCAAGAAGGACGGCTTCGTGGCCGGGGCGAAGATCGACTTCCTCCAGACCATCAAGACGGCCGCCGAGGCCACCGCCGCGGCGCGCCAGGGGCAGCAGGGGTTTGATCGGCTGGATGCGTTCCCCAAGCCGGTGGTGGCGGCCATCCACGGCGCGTGCCTGGGCGGCGGCCTGGAGTGGGCGCTGGCCTGTGACTACCGCATCGCCACTGACAGCCCGAAGACGACGCTCGGCCTGCCCGAGGTGCAGCTCGGCCTGATTCCGGGCGCGGGTGGCACCCAGCGGCTGCCGGCCCTCATCGGCGTGCAGGCCGCGTTGGACCTCATCCTCGCCGGCAAGAACGTGAAGCCCGCCAAGGCGAAGAAGCTGGGCCTGGTGGACGAGGTGGTGCCCGCGCCCATCCTGCGCACCGTGGCCGTGCGGCGCGCCCGCGAGCTGGCCGAGGGCATGAAGGTGGAGCGTCCCCGGGGCCAGGGCCTCAAGGCGGTGGCGCAGCAGGGCCGCAAGGGCGGCCTGGGCGGCCTGCTGCTGGGACTGGCCAACAAGGAGATGTGGGCCGAGGTCGCGCTCGAGGACAACCCGGTGGGCCGCAAGGTGCTCTTCGATCAGGCGCGCAAGCAGCTGCGCAAGAAGACGCGCGGCAAGTACCCGGCGCCGGAGAAGGCGCTGGAGGCCATCCGCATCGGCGTGGAGTCCGGCCGCACGGCGGGCCTGGAGGCCGAGGCCCGGTTCTTCGGCGAGCTGGTGGTGACGGACGTCTCCAAGCGCCTGGTGGAGATCTTCTTCGCCACCACCGCGCTCAAGAAGGAGAACGGCACGGCCCATCCGGATGTGAAGCCGCGCGAGGTGAAGAAGGTGGGCGTGCTCGGCGGCGGGCTGATGGGCGGAGGCATCGCCTATGTGAGCTCGGCGCTGCAGGGCGTGCCGGTGCGCGTGAAGGACAAGGACGATGCCGGCGTGGGCCGCGCGCTCAAGCAGGTGCAGGGCATCTACGACGAGCGGGTGAAGAAGCGCTCGCTCACGTGGCGTGACGCGGCCGCGAAGATGGCGCTCGTCACCGGCGGCACCGGCTACGAGGGCTTCAAGCACGTGGACGTGGTCATCGAGGCCGTCTTCGAGGACCTGGCCCTCAAGCACCGCATCATGGGCGAGGTGGAGCTCGTCACGCGCGAGGACTGCATCTTCGCCTCCAACACCTCCAGCATCCCCATCACCGAGCTGGCCAAGGGCTCCCGGCGGCCCGAGCAGGTCATCGGGATGCATTACTTCAGCCCGGTGCACAAGATGCCGCTGCTGGAGATCATCACCCACAAGGGCACCGCCGACTGGGTGACGGCCACCTGCGTGGAGGTGGGCAAGAAGCAGGGCAAGACGGTCATCGTCGTCAACGACGGGCCGGGCTTCTACACCTCGCGCATCCTCGCGCCGTACATGAACGAGGCGGCGCACCTGCTGGCCGATGGCGCGGACATCGCCGAGCTGGACAAGGCGCTCGTCGAGTTCGGCTTCCCCGTGGGGCCCATCACCCTGCTGGACGAGGTGGGCATCGACGTGGCGCAGAAGGTGGGCCCCATCATGGAGGCCGCCTTCGGCAAGCGCATGGCCGCGCCCAAGGCCCTGGAGAAGGTGGTCGCCGAGGGCCGTCTGGGCCGCAAGAACAAGAAGGGCTTCTACACCTACGACGGCAAGAAGAAGGAGGTGGACGTCTCCGTCTACGAGCTGCTGCCGCACGGGAGGAACCGCAAGAGCCTGGATGGCCGCGAGATGGCCGAGCGGTGCGCCCTGCAGATGGTGAACGAGGCCGTGCGCTGCCTGGGCGAGGGGATTCTGCGCAGCGCGCGTGACGGCGACGTGGGTGCCATCTTCGGGCTCGGCTTCCCGCCGTTCCTCGGAGGCCCCTTCCGCTACGCGGACAGCCTCGGCCCCACCGAGCTGCTGCGCCGCCTGGAGCACTTCCAGGACAAGTACGGCGAGCGCTTCACCCCCGCGCCGTACCTGGTGGAGCGGGTGAAGGCGGGCCAGACGTTCTACCCGCGCTAGTCACCCGGGGAGGGGAGGGGGCTCGTGCCGCTCCCTCCTCCTCCGGTGCCGTGGGAAGGCGTCAGTCGTCCACCGCGGGCAGCACGCCCACCTCGAGCGAGCTGGGGTGTGCCGCCGAGCGGTACACGCGGTGGAAGGCGCGCACGAAGTCCTCGTCCTTCGCCTCGAAGATGTTGGGCACGAAGGTCTGCGGGTTGCGGTCGATGAAGGGGAACCAGCTCGACTGCACCTGGATCATCACCCGGTGCCCACGCTTGAAGGTGTGGAAGATGTCGTTGATGGTGAAGCGCACCTTCGTCGGCTCGCCCGGCTTGAAGGGCTTGGGCTCGCTGTAGCTGTCGCGGAAGCGGCCGCGGAAGGGCTCTCCGCGCACCAGCGTCTGTTGGCCGCCCCGGTCGCGCTTGTCCGGGTCGTCACCGCCGGCCCCCGGCGAGGCGTCGGGCATCTTGCCCGGGTTCACGTCGATGAGCTTCACGACCCAGTCCGCATCGGTGCCGGTGGTGGAGACCCACAGCTCCGCCTCCAGCGGGCCCGCCAGCGTGAGGTCCTTCTCCAGCGGCGCCGTCTGGTAGACGAGCACGTCGGGGCGGCGCGCGGCGAAGCGCTGGTCCTCGGTCATGTAGCCCTTGGCCCAGCCCGTGGTGAGCTCCTGCGTATAGGGCACCGGCTTGTTGGGATCGCTCACGTACTCGTCGAAGGACTCCTCGGTGCTCGTGGGCGGCGCGTAGGTGAGGCCTCCCTTGGGCTGGAAGTAGAGCCGCGCCTCGCGCACCTGCTTGGGCGGCCACGTGTCGAAGCGTCGCCAGCGGTTGGCGCCCGTCTCGAACACCAGTGCCTCGGGCAGGTCCGGCTTGTCGCCGCCCTTGAGGTGGTGCTTGAAGAAGGCGAGCTCCAGCTCCTGGAAGGTGGTGCTCGTCGGGAAGCCGAAGTCGGCGTCGCCCAGCGAGGAGCCCTCCGTGCGCAGCCAGCCGCCGTGAGGCCAGGGGCCCATGACGAGCGTGTTGGAGATGCCGGGGTTCTGCTTCTCGATGGCGCCGTAGGTGTGCAGCGGGCCGTAGAGGTCCTCGGTGTCGAACCAGCCGCCCACCGTCATCACCGCGGCCTTGATGTTCTTGAGGTGCGGCAGGAGGTTGCGCGACTGCCAGAAGGCGTCGTAGTTGGGGTGGGCGGTGATGTCCTTCCAGAACGCGACGTCTCCCTTGAAGTAGCGCGTGTCCGCGTTGCTCAGCGGCCCCAGGTCCATGAAGAACTGGTAGCCGTCCGGCGTGCCGTGCTCGAAGTGCTTCCACTCCTCGGTGTCGGTGGGCTGGGGCCGGGGCTTGCCGAAGGTGGAGAAGAAGTTGAAGGCGAGCACCAGGTTGAAGGTGCCGTGGCGGTGCATGTCGTCCCAGAACCAGTCGGCGATGGGGGCCTGGGGCGACACGGCCTTGAGCGCCGGGTGCGAGTCGATGGCGCCCGCGGACGTGTAGTAGCCGGGATAGGAGATGCCCCACTGGCCCACGCGGCCGTTGTTGCCCGGCACGTTCTTCACCAGCCAGTCGATGGTGTCGTAGGTGTCGGTGCTCTCGTCGATTTCCCTGGCGCCGCTCTTCTTGGCGAGGTGCGGGCGCATGTTGACGAACTCGCCCTCGGACATGTGCTGCCCGCGCACGTCCTGGAAGGCGAAGATGAAGCCGTCCTTCTCGTACTGCGCGTTGGGCCCGAGCCGGCGCGCATAGCGGTCCAGCCCGTACGGCGCCACCGAGTAGGGCGTGCGCACGAGCAGCACGGGGTACGTCTTGCCGCCGGGGCGCGCGTCGTTGGGGAGGTAGACGGACGTGAACAGCCGCGTGCCGTCGCGCATCGGAATCCGGTACTCGAACTTGGTGTAGTGCGAGCGGATGTACTCGGCGCGCTCGGGCGAGTCGCCATAGGGCTGCTGCGGTGTCTTGGCGGCCTGGGCCCTCGCGGGGCCGGCGAGCGTGACGAGCACGAGCACCATGAGGCTGCGGAACGGGAGGGACATGCACTCTCCTGGGGGGGAGGCGGCATTGTCGGTGAGCGGTGGCGGTGCGGAAAGCGCCGTGTGAGGCGCTCGAGACGGAGCGCCGCGCACCCGTACTCCGGGTCCGGGCCCTTGCGCCTCGGGTCTTGACCGGGGCGGGGTTCTGGACGATGCCATGCGCCGAATGGTCCGCTCCGCCTCCCGCACCCTGGCCCTCGTCATCCTGGCCGCCGTCCTCGCCTGTGCCGTGTCCGCGGGGGTGGGGGCCTGGCGCTTCCACCACAAGGACCCCAAGGCCCCGGTGGTGCGGCTCGACGAGTACGTGGTGATGGGCTGGGTGGGCTGGGACTCGAGCTGGTACATGCGCATCGCCCAGGACGGGTACGAGTACACGCCCGGCCAGCAGAACTCGGTGGCCTTCTTCCCGCTCTACCCGCTGGCCATCCGCGCCGTGGAGCGGCTCGGGCCGAACGTGTACCAGGCGGGGGTGCTCGTCACCCTGCTGTGTGGGCCGCTCGCGCTCCTGCTCTTCCTGCGCTGGGCGCGCACGCGCGTGGAGGACGAGACCACCGCGCTCCAGGCCGCGCTGCTGCTCGCGCTCTACCCCTTCACCTTCTTCCTCTACGGGGTGATGTACTCCGACGCGCTCTTCCTGCTGCTGGTGGTGGGGGCCTTCCTCCTGCTGGAGAAGGGGCACCTGGTGACGGCGGTGCTGCTGGGCGCGGTGGCGACGGCGGCGCGGCCCGTGGCGCCCGCGGTGGTGCTGGGGCTGATGGCGCGCCGGCTCGAGTGGAAGCGCGAGCGGGGACTGCGCTGGAGCGCCCTGGACCTGCTGCCCGTGCTGTCCGCGCTCGGCTTCGGGCTCTACATGCTCTACCTCGGGGAGCGCTTCGGCGCGCCCTTCGCCTTCGCCGAGACGCAGGCGGGGTGGGGCCAGGCTCCCGGTTGGGAGTCGTGGCTGAAGGTGCACTGGCTCCACACCGTCTTCTCCCACGCCACCAATGGCGAGACGCGCTTGCGGCTCATCCTCCACGGGCTGTTGACCCTGGGGGCGCTCGCGCTGGTGTGGCCCACCTTCCGGCGCCTGGGCTGGGGCTATGGCGTGTTCTGCGCCGCGCTCGTCGGCATCCCCACCGTGGCCACCAAGGACTTCATGGGCATGGGGCGCTACCTCATCTCCGCCTTCCCGCTCTTCCTCACCCTCGCGCTGCTGCTGCGCGACCGCCCGCGCGTGCGTCAGGCCCTGCTCGCCGTGGGCGCCGTGTCGCTCGTCCTCCTGTCGGCCGCCTTCGGCCTGGACCACTACATCTCGTGAACGCTCCCCTCCCACCGGCCCTCGCGCTCTTCTCCCACCTGCCTCCCGGCGAGCGCTTCCACGTGCACGCCCGCGCCTTCTCCGCGCCCCTCGAGGCCGTCGCCGCCCGTGTACCCCCGGGTGGGAGGGTGGCCGACGTGGGCTGCGGCCATGGCCTGCTCTCCGCGCTGCTCGCCCTCGGCGACTCCCGGCGCACCGTGTACGGGGTCGATCCTGACCCGCGTAAAATCGAGTGGGCCCGGCAGGGGCCCGGCCGTCTGCCCAACGTGAAGACGGAGGTGGGCACCGTGGAGTCGCTCGCCGAGCGCATGCCCGGCCAGTTCGACGCGGTGGTGGTGTGCGACGTCCTCTACCTGCTGCCGGTGGAGCGCTGGCCCGGCTTCCTGCGCGAGGCCCGGCGCCTGCTGCGTCCCGGGGGGCGGCTGCTGCTGAAGGAGGCCGAGGGGGACCGCTCCTGGAAGCACCTCAAGTGCCTGGCGCAGGAGGTGGTGATGGTGAAGCTGCTCGGCCGGACGAAGGCCGGGGGCGCGCTGGTGCTCCAGCCGCGCGAGGCGGTGGAGGCCCTGCTGCGCGAGGCCGGCTTCTCCCCTTGCGAGACGGTGGCACTGGGGCAGGGCTACTCCACGCCCCACATCCTCTACGTGGCCGAGGCCACCCCGTAGGGGGGGCGTTGCTCAGGGCTTCAGGCCCACCGCCACGAACTCGTTGTAGGTGAACAGCTTGCCCACCGGACGCGGGAACGGAAACGAGTAGCCGCGCACCGGCTGGAAGCCCACCGCGCGAATGAGGCGCTCGAGCGCGGCGAGGTCCACGAACTCCACGTGCGTCGGGTCGCTCCGGTAGCCGGCCTCTTGCGGCGTCACGAGGATGAGCTTGCCGCCGGGCTTGAGCAGGGGGGCGTAGCCGCGCACCAACTCCACGGCGTCCTGCTCGCGCAGGTGCTCGAGCACATGGGCCAGCAGCAACGAGTCGAAGCGCCCCGGCCGGTGGTACTCCGAGGCCTGGAGCTCGTCGGGCGTGAACGCGAGGAGCCCGCGCTTCCGGGCGAGCGCGATGGAGGCCGCGTTGTGGTCCACCCCCACACCCTGGCCCCTCAGGTGGGCGAGGTTCCGGCCGATGCCGCACCCGATGTCCAGGGTGAAGCCCGGCTCCAGCCTCCGCAGGTTCCACCGGTAGGGCGCCTGGACGTCGAGCCAGCGCTTCCACCAGAGGGTGTCACTGCGCAGCAGGCGCTCCGTGTACCGCGCGTCGTCGGTGGTGAGGGGACGGACAGGCTCCTGTGCCATGGGCGGGACCTTACTCCCTCGGCGGGGGTCGAGACCGACCCACCTCAAGCCGGGACAGTGGCGCTGGGAGCGGCCAGCGCGCCGTAGGTGGTCAGCTCCACCCCGAGCCGCTCGACGCACGCGCGCACGCGCGGGCTGGTGAGCGCATCCAACTCGGACTGCCAGCCGTAGCTCCAGGCTGGATCCTCCGGCACGTGCGGACGGCCCTCGCCCGGGTGGCAGCCGAGCTCGAAGTCCCCCGAGGGCAGGGACTCCAGCAGCGAGAGCAGGGCGGGCTCGGTGAGCTGTCCCGCCTCGAAGACGCCGCCCGAGCTCACCCGCCGCACTCCGGACGCGGGCCGCGGGGCGGCACGGGCCAGCAGCGTCAGCAGTGACGTCTTCACGGCCGGCCCGGGCGCTCGCAGCCACGACACGCGGGGGAGCCGGTCCGGCCAGCGCAGGGGGAGCCCCTCGCGCACGGCCAGGGCCTCCACCAGTGGGCGTACGCCCGGCAGCAGGTGCAGGTGCTGGTGGGCATCCAGGTGGTCCACCTCCGCGCCCAGCCTCCGCGCGCGTGCCACCTGCGAGGACAGCTCCAGCTCCAGCTCCTCGCGGCGTACCTGGCCGGTGAGCCACGCCCGGGCGAAGTCCGCCCAGCTCGTGCGCAGGAGTCCGCCGGGAGCCACCGTGGGCACGTGCGAGGCGGGCGCCGCCGGAGGCAGCCGGGTGGAGAGGGCCAGGTGGACGCCCAGGGCCAGTCCCTGCGCCCGGGCCCGCTCCACCGCCTCCGGCGCATCGGGGCCCCTCACCAGCACGGTGGCGCTGGTGACGATGCCCTCGCGGTGCGCCCGGAGGATGCCCGCGTCCAGGGCCGGGTGCAGCCCGAGGTCGTCCGCGTTGACGACGAGGCGTGTGGCGGCCACCGCGCTACCCGTGGCCGCGCGCCCGCTCGCGCTCGCGCGCCATGCCGTGCAGCGGGGCCACCGAGGGCGGCAGCCGCACCGGGCGCTGTGCCACCTGGGGGTGACGCGTCTCCGGGTAGAGCTTCACCAGCTCGCGCACCATCTTCGCGATGACCGTGGGCGAGGACAGCGTGGAGATGCCGCGCGTGCGCGGGAAGTAGTCCACGCCCATCTGGAACACGCGGAAGTCCTGGTGGATGGCCTTCACCACCAGCTCCGCGTCGATGAAGGAGCCCTGGCTGTTGAGCTCCACCGCCTCCAGCACCCGCCGGTGCATCACCTTGAAGCTGAAGTTGATGTCCTTCACGTGGACACCGAACAGCGTGCGGATGAGCAGGTTGTAGGCGAACGAGTAGACGATGCGCTTGGGGCCCTCGCTCGTGCGGTCGTGCCGGAAGGCGCAGATCATGTCCGCCTCCAGGTACTTCATCAGGTGCAGCGCCCGCTCCAGCTCTTTCAAGTCGAACGGCAGGTCGATGTCCGAGTACACCACCACGTCCTTGGTGGACGCGGACAGGCCCGTGCGCATCGCCCCGCCCAGCTTCAGATTGACGGGGTGGGTGATGAACCGGAACTGGGGGATGCGCGCCGCCAGCTGCTCGCAGATTTCCTGCGTGCGGTCCGTGGAGGCGTCGTTGACGACGATGATTTCGAAGTCGTCCGTGAGCCGCGGTAGCACTTCCATGGCGCGCGATACCGACCGCTCGACGTAGTCCTCCTCGTTCCAGGCGGGGAAGAACAAGCTGATACTGGGAGATTTGCCCACGGTGAGAGACCTCGGCGGTGCGCCCCTGTGACACGGCGGTGTGACGAGCCGGGTGGCTATCAAACATTGCCGGGCGACCGCAATCCAACGGTCGCCCGGCGTCACACGCCCGTGGTAGCCTCGCGGCTTGGGCTTGGTTTCGGGGAACGATGTGGGAGACAGGCGCCTCATTCTGTTGGTGGACGAACTGCCCGAGCGGCAGGCGGGCCTGGCGAGCACCCTGGAGCACGAGGGCTACTCCGTCCGGCTGGTGTCGGCGGGTGCGGCGGCCCAACGCCTCATTGACGAGGCCCAGCTGGTGCTCCTCGTGCTGGGTCCCGCCGGGGGCCCCTCGCGCGCACTGCTGCAGCACCTGATGGGGCGCGAGGACGCCGGGCAGGGCTTGAGCGTCATCGCCCTGGTGCCCGAGGAGGAGCACGCGGCGGCGGTGGCCGTGTTGCGGCTGGGCGCCGAGGTGGTGCGCACCCCCGTGGACACCGAGGAGCTGGTGGCCCGTGTGGCCCGCTGCCTCCACGAGCGCGAGCGCCTGGAGGCGCTCCTCTCGCGCGTGGCCTCCCTGGAGCGCCTGTCCATCACCGACGGCCTCACCGGGGTGCACAACCACCGCTACTTCCAGGACCGGTTGCGCGAGGAGTTCCGGCGCGCCCAGCGCTATGACGACGCGCTCTCGCTCATCCTCATCGACCTGGACCACTTCAAGGCCTTCAACGACACGCACGGCCACCAGGTGGGCGACCTCGTGCTGCGCGACGTGGCGGCCTCCCTCCAGCGCAGCCTGCGCGAGACGGACCTGCTCGCCCGCTATGGAGGCGAGGAGTTCGCCATCCTCCTGCCGCGCACCCCGCTGGCCGGTGCCCTCACCGTGGCCGAGCGCGTCTGGCGCGAGCTGGGCGCGCTGAAAACCGGCCCCGAGCGCACCCTGCGCGTCACCGCCTCGGTGGGCCTGTCCTCCTTCCCCCACCACGCCGTCAACAACGCCGAGCAACTGGTACGCTCCGCCGACCAGGCCCTCTACCGGGCCAAGGACGAGGGCCGTAACCGCATCTGCGTCCACGCCGCCGGCCTGAGCTTCGACAGGGCCCTCTCCCGCTAGCCCGCTCTCATACTCCGAGTGGGTCATCATTGACCCGATTCATAGGTCGGGGTATGGAGAGACCCAGGGTGGGCGCGAGCCCCGGGTGCGGAAGTACCCGGTATCAGGGGGCTTTGCGCGGGGGTGGAGGTTGGCCGCGTCATTGCAATGCTTCGGGGTTGGACCCAGGACGAGGTTGCCACTGGAACTGGCGCAGACACAGGGAGCGGTGCCACGCGGACGGCTGCTGCTGGTGGACGACGAGGAGTACATCCTGAAGTCCATCCGGCGGGTGCTCCGTCGCGGCGATTGGCAGATCGAGACGGCCTCCGATGCGGAGGAGGGCCTCAAGGCCCTCGAACGCTTTACGCCCGAGGTGGTCATCTCCGATTTCCGCATGCCGGGGATGAACGGGGTGGAGTTCCTCAGCCGCGTGAAGGCGCAGGTGCCACGGGCCCAGCGCATCATGCTGACCGGCCAGGCCGATCAGCAGGCCATCGAGGAGGCCATCAACCGGTCGGAGATCTTCCGTTTCATCTCCAAACCATGGAACGACAGTCACCTGGTGCTCACGGTCAAGAGCGCCTTCGAGCAGTACGCGCTCCAGACGGAGAACGAGCGCCTGCTCCGGGTGACGCAGCAGCAGAACGAGGAGCTGCGGCGGCTCAACGCGGAGCTGGAGACGCGGGTGGCCCTTCGCACGCACCTGCTGAGCCAGGCCAAGCGCGAGTGGGAGCTGTCGTTCGACTCCATGGACACGCCGCTGGCCGTGGTGCGCCGCGATTACGGGGTGCGCCGGGCCAACCGGGCGTACACCCTGCTGGCCGGTGACCGGCTGCGCGAGCCGCTGTCCGAGGAGGGCAGCGAGCAGCTGTGCCACAAGCTGCTGTTCGACCGCGACACGCCCTGCGCGGGCTGCCCGGTGCCCGAGGCCCTGCAGAGCGGCAAGGGGGCTCGCGCGGAGATTTCGCAGCGCGGGCGTACCTACGCCATGGCCGCCTATCCGCTCACGGGCGAGGGCCGCGCGGTGTGCTCCTACCGGGACATCACCGACGAGCGCGAGATGACGCGCCGGCTCATCGACACGGAGAAGATGGCGGCGGTGGGCCAGCTCGCCGGCGGCGTGGCGCACGAAATCAACAACCCGCTGGGCGGCATCCTCGCCTTCGCGCAGTTGATGAAGCGCGACGAGGGCCGCACCGCCTCGGATCTCGAGTCGTTGGATCTCATCGAGGAGAGCGCGCTGCGCTGCAAGCGCATCGTCGAGAGCCTCCTGAAGTTCAGCCGCCACAGCCGGACGGAGGATCGCCGCGGCTTCCCGCTCAACAAGTGCGCGGAGGACTCGGCGGTGCTCTTCGGGGCCCAGCTCAAGAGCTACCCCAAGGTGAAGCTGGAGCTGCGCCTGGCGACGGATCTGCCGGAGCTGTTCGGCGATCCGGGGCAGCTGTCGCAGGTGCTGCTCAACCTGCTGCAGAACGGGCTGCACGCGCTGCCGCCCGAGGGTGGAGTGCTCGTGCTGGAGACGGGCCGGGACGGCGATCGCTGCTACTTCCGGGTCACCGACACCGGCAGCGGCATCGAGGAGCGTTACCTGGCGCGCATCTTCGAGCCGTCGTTCACGACCAAGCCGCCCGGCCAGGGCACCGGCCTGGGCCTGTCCATCGCCTACCGCATCGTCGAGGACCACGGCGGCATCTTCAAGGTGGACACCAAGACGGGTGAGGGCTCGCGCTTCACCGTCTACATCCCCATTCCCCTGCAGCTCGAGAGGTTGCCGTGACCCCGCAGCCGTCCACCACCACCAAGCGTGCGAAGGTCCTGGTCGTGGATGACGATCAGATCGTCCTCAAGGCGGTCACGTCCATCCTCACCCGGGAGAGCTACCAGGTCGTCTCCATCGACGATGCCGTGGAAGGACTCACGGCGGCCAAGGACCCGTCCATCGACGTGGCCGTCCTGGACATCAAGATGCCCAACCTGTCCGGCATGGACCTGCTGCGCGGTATCAAGGCGGCGAGGCCGGACGTGGAGGTCATCATGATGACCGCCTTCGCCACCGTGGAGACGGCGGTGGAGGCGGTGAAGGCCGGCGCGTACGACTACCTCACCAAGCCCTTCGAGAACATCGACGAAGTGAGCATGACGGTGGCCAAGGCCGCCGAGCGCAAGGCCCTGCGCGACAGGGCCCGGACGCTGGAGGAGGCGCTCACCGCGCGCAACCAGTTCGAGGAGCTGATCGGCCAGTCCTCGCAGATGCGCGCCGTCTTCAAGCTGGTGGAGACGGTGAGCCACTCGACGGCCACCGTGCTCATCCAGGGCGAGAGCGGCACCGGCAAGGAGCTGGTGGCGCGGGCCATCCACTACCGCAGCGCGCGCAAGGACAAGCCCTTCGTGGCGGTCAACTGCTCGGCGCTGTCGGACACGCTGCTGGAGAGCGAGCTCTTCGGCCACGTGAAGGGCAGCTTCACCGGGGCCACCTCGAACAAGAAGGGCCTCTTCGAGGCCGCGGACGGCGGCACCATCTTCCTCGACGAGATTGGCGACGTGCCTCCCGCCACCCAGGTGCGCCTGTTGCGCGTGCTGCAGGAGGGCGAGGTCAAGCGCGTGGGCGCCAACGAGCCGGTGAAGGTGGACGTGCGCGTCATCGCCGCCACGCACGTGGACCTGAACCGGGCCAAGGAGCAGGGCAAGTTCCGCGAGGACCTCTTCTACCGCCTCAACGTCATCACCATCGACCTGCCGCCGCTGCGCGACAGGCCCGAGGACGTGCCGCTGCTGGCGCACCACTTCCTCAAGCTCTACACGGCGAAGGTGGACAAGCGCGTGACGGGCTTCACGCCGCGCGCCATGGAGGCCCTCACCTGCAACCGGTGGACGGGCAACGTGCGCGAGCTGGAGAACGTCATCGAGCGCGCGGTGGTGCTCACGTCCAAGGAAGTGCTGGACACCGACGACCTGCCGCCGGGCTTCCAGGACGCGCCGCAGGCCGGAGCGCAGGTGGAGGTGTTCAGCCTCGCGCACCTGCCGTACGCCCAGGCCAAGCGCCTGGCCATGCGCGCCTTCGAGCGGCGCTACCTCACCGCGCTCCTCGAGAAGCACAACCACAACGTCTCCAGCGCCGCGCGCGCCGCGGGCGTCGACCGCTCCAACTTCCGCCGCCTGCTCAAGCAGTACGAGGTGGCCGGGCGCTCCATGAAGCGCGGCAAGGACGGGGACGACGACGACGCGCTCGAGGCGGCGTCCTGAGTCCCAGGCCCCCGGTGCTCCCGGGGGCCTTTTTCATTTCGAGGGCTTGGGGGTGGTGACGTACTCGCCGCCGACGAAGCGGTAGACGGTGTCCGTGATGTAGTCCTCCTTGCTCGGCGCGAGGATGGCGCGCGGGTAGGGGCCCTCGGGGATGACGCGGGCCTCGCCATTCGAGTCGAAGACGGGGACGAGTTCCGCGCCGCGCACGTCGTAGAAGGTCGTCTCTTTCGACTCCGCGCACTCCCGGTTGCCATCGTCCCGGAGCGCCGAGTCGCTTTGGCGGGTGACGATGCGCAGCGTCTCCCGGCCGCGATCGGTGAGGTGGACGCTCTCGAAGCTCAGGGGATTGTCGGCCGAGCACCCCCCGAATCCCCGGCCATTCGCGCCCAGGGTCCCCAGCTTGCACCACTCGTCCTCGCCGAGCGGGTGGAGCACGACGAGCAGGGTCGCGGGGAATCCGTAGCAGTCGGAGTCGAAGTCGAAGCGCAGCAACCGGTCCTGCGTCTCCGCGTCGACGAGGGCCAGATCGTCGACCAGGGAGACACTGGGCGTTGCCAGCTGGCACTTCGTCTCCGTGGGCTCTTCTCCGAGCTGCCGGAGGAGCCGCCACACCAGATGCTCGCCGGGTCCTTCCGTTCCCGAGGTGCCCTCCGGTTGTTCCCAGGCCTTCAGGTCGAGCTGGATGCGCTGGGACACGGGGCACTCGAAGCGGGTGCAGGGTTGGGGCTGGAAGGGGCCCACCGCCTGCTCCAACCCGGCGAGGGCGCGCGGGACGCAGTTGTCGGGGACCGTGTCTCCCGCCCAGACCTTCTTCGGGAGCGCGCAGAGGGCCTCGGCGAACTGCTGGCGCAGCGGCGACGCATCCGTCCGCGGAATGCCGTCCTTCAGCGTCAGCTCGTCCTCGTTGATGGGCACGGCCTGCGCGGCCCGGTAGCGGTGGAACTGGTCGCGGCACTCGCTCGCGCGCCGGGCGTTGGAATCGCCTCCACACGCCTCGTACAGCGAGCACTGCTCCTGGATGGACTGGTTGTAGAGCTTCTGCAGCTTCATCTCGGCGGAGAACTGCTTGCGGTCCGCCTTCTTGAGCTTCAGCAGCCGCACGTCCAGCCGATCGTTCATCACCTGGCGGGTGCAGTCCGCGAGCCGGCTGGCGACCTTCGCCTTCCAGTTCGGCGCCTGGACGCATTCGCCCAGGAGCTTCTCGTCGAGAAGCTTCGTGGCGTTCGCCTCGCATGTTTCCAGGGTGTCCCCCGTCACGCGCGCCTCGTCGTCGATGCACTTCGCCCGCACGGCCTGCGCTGGCCACAGCAGCAGTGCCGCCAGCACCATCGGAAGGGTGGCCCTCATGCACGAGAGCCTACCATCCGGGTCACGCCGTCGAGGGTTCAGCCGTCCTCTCCGGGCTCGCGTTCGCGGCCCTCGAGCTGACGCTGAATCTCCTCGTAGCGCTCGGACAGCTCCTTCTCGAGGCCGTTCTGCGTGGGCTGGTAGAAGCGCTGGCCGCGCAGGGCCTCGGGGAGGTAGTCCTCGGGGACGTAGTGGCCCTCGAAGTTGTGCGGGTACTTGTAGCCCGCCCCGTACCCGAGCGACTTCATCAGCTTCGTGGGCGCGTTGCGCAGGTGCAGGGGCACGGGGAGGGGCCCGCGCTCGGTGACGGCGGCGCGGGCCGCGGCGTACGCGGTGAGCACCGCGTTCGACTTGGGCGCCAGCGCCAGGTACGTCACCGCCTGCGTGAGGGGCAGGGTGCCCTCGGGAAGGCCCACCAGCTCGAAGGCCCGCAGCGCGTCCACCGCCACGCTCAGCGCCCTCGGGTCCGCGTTGCCGATGTCCTCCGAGGCGAAGATGACCATGCGCCGGAAGATGAAGACGGGGTCCTCGCCCGCCTCCAGCATCCGCGTCATCCAGTAGAGCGCCGCGTCCACGTCCGAGCCGCGCATGCTCTTGATGAAGGCGCTGATGACGTTGTAGTGCTCCTCGCCGCCCTTGTCGTAGAGCAGCGCCTTGTGCTGCAGGGCCTCCTCGGCGCTGGCCTTGTCCACCCGGGTGCCGCCGTGCGCGGCCGCCGCCTCCAGCGCGGTGAGTGCCCGGCGCGCGTCTCCTCCCGAGGCCTGGACGATGAACACGAGCGCCTCGTCGTCCACCTCCACCCGGCCGCCCAGTCCCCGCGGGTCCACCACCGCCCGGCGCAGCAGCGCCACGAGCTCCTCCTCCTCCAGCCCGCGCAGGGTGACGACGCGCGCACGAGACAGGAGGGCCGCGTTCACCTCGAAGGAGGGATTCTCCGTGGTGGCGCCGATGAGGGTGACGGTGCCCTTCTCCACGTGGGGCAGCAGCGCGTCCTGCTGCGCCTTGTTGAAGCGGTGGATTTCGTCCACGAAGAGGAGGGTGCGCTGACGGTTCATCCTCCAGCGCTCCTGGGCCCGGGCCACCGTCTCGCGGATGTCCTTCACGCCGGAGAGCACGGCGGAGAGGGACTCGAAGGCGGAGCCGGTGGAGTGGGCGATGACATGGGCGAGCGTCGTCTTGCCCGTCCCCGGGGGGCCCCAGAGGATGAGCGAGGGCACCTGGTCCTGCTGGATGGCCCGGCGCAGGAAGCGGCCCTCTCCCGTGAGGTGCTCCTGGCCGACGAAATCCTCCAGCCGGGTGGGGCGCATCCGCTCCGCCAGGGGGGCCAGGGTGGCCGCGTCCTTCTGGCTGGCATGCTCGAAGAGGTCCATGGGCAATCCTGTCGTCCAGGGGGCTCGTGTCACAGGGTCATCGAAGCGGCCATTTCGTCCAGCGCTCCCCTGGCCGTCTGGACTAGAACCCGTCCTTATCGTGCAGACCCTGGTGCTCGTTGCGAAGAAGGACAAGCCCGAGGCGGCGGAGCTCGCCGCGCGCATCCGCGAACACTACCCCTCGCTCGAGGTGCTGGGCGACCGGCTCCTGGCCCATACGCTTGGCTGGCAGCGCGTGGACGACCGGGAGCTGGCGGCCCGGGCGGAGCTGGTGGTGGTGCTGGGAGGTGATGGCACCCTCATCCACGCGGCCCGGCTGCTCGACGGCCGCCCCACGCCCATCATGGGCGTCAACCTGGGCAGCCTGGGCTTCATGACGGAGATCCCCGTCGAGGAGCTGTTCACCTCGCTGGACGAGGTGCTCGCCGGCCGCTTCAAGACGGACTCGCGGATGAAGCTGTGCTCGCGGCTGGTGCGCGAGGGCAAGGTGCTGGTGCAGGACGAGGTCCTCAACGACGTGGTCATCAACAAGGGCGCGCTGGCGCGCATCGCGGACCACGAGGTGTCCATCGAGGGCGTACCCATCGCCACGTACAAGGCGGACGGCGTCATCCTGGCCACGCCCACCGGTTCCACGGCGTACTCGCTGAGCGCGGGAGGGCCCATCGTGCACCCGTCGGTGGACTGCACGGTGCTCTCGCCCATCTGCTCGCACGCGCTCACGCACCGGCCCATCATCGTGCCGGCGGACCGCACCATCCGCGTCACGCTGGCGACTGAAACGGCGGACACCTTCCTCACGCTGGATGGGCAGACGGGCCACAGCCTGCAGTGCGGCGACAGCATCGAGGTGGTGCGCTCGCCCAACCGGGTGAACCTGGTGCGCAACCCGCGCGTGGGCTACTTCTCCATCCTCCGGCAGAAGCTGCACTGGGGCGAGCGGTAGCGCGGCGTGTTCGTCTTCCTCTCGAAGCTGTTGGATCTGCTGCTCGCGCCTCTGTCCTGGGCCCTGTTGCTGGGGCTGGGAGGACTGCTGCTGCGCCGCGGGCGGGCGAGGCTCGCGGCGTGGATGCAGGTGCTGGGGCTGCTGGTGCTGTACGCGTTCTCCACCGAGCCGATGGCCAACCTGCTGCAGCGCCAGGTGGAGCGGGGCGCGGTGTCCACGTACCGGCCGGACGTCACCTACGATGCCGTCATCGTGCTGGGCGGAGCGGTGGACGCGGACGCCACGGAGCGCTCGGGTCTCCCCGAATACAACCCCGCGGTGGAGCGCATCCTCCGGGGCTTCGAGCTGCTGCGGGACGGCCATGCGCGGCAGGCGCTGCTCTCCGCGGGCACGCTGGACACGAGGCCAGGGGCGCTGGTGGAGGCGGACGTGCTGGCGCGGCAACTGAGGCTGTGGGGAATTCCGCCCGAGCGCATCGTCCTCGAGGGGCAGAGCCGGAACACGCGGGAGAACGCGGTGGAGTCCGAGCGCATCATCCGCGAGAAGGGCTGGAAGCGGCTGGTGCTGATCACGAGCGCGGCGCACATGCCGAGGGCGCTGGGCACGTTCGAGGCGGTGGGGCTGAAGCCGGACACGCTGGTGGTGGACGTGCGAGCCCACGACTGGCACGTGAGAGCGGCCTGGTGGCAGCCGAGAGCCTCCAACCTCTCCGCGGGAACGGACGCACTGAGAGAGCTCTTCGGGCGCTTCGTGTACCGGATGCGAGGCTGGGCCTGAGCTCCCTCTCCTCCCGGGAGAGGGCGGGGGTGAGGGGATCCGGGCCCGTGTTCCTCTGCCGTGCGCCCTACTGCGCGGCGTGAGCCGGAGCAACGGCGCAGGCGGCCGGAGTGTCCTTCTCATCCTTCTTCGCTACGTCGCGAGCCCCCCCGCGCAGCCGCTCGATGCGGCCGTCGGCCGTAGGCGCGATGGACGGGGCGGAGGCGAAGGCCTCGCGCAGCACGTCCTGGGTGCTCTTCGCCTTCTGGACGGGGATGCGGTACTTCGCGCCCTTGAACATGGTGTACCCGTCGCCGCCCTCGGCCATGTACGAGTTGGTGGCGAGCACGTACGTGCGCTTCGGATCCAACGGCTCGCCATTCACGGTGACGCGGACGATCCGGTTGCCCACGGGCCGGCACACGTCGAAGGCGTACTGGATGCCGGACACCTGGGGGAAGCGGCCGGGGCCGGTCTCCTCGGCGCTGCGGCTCACGCCCTGCTCGAGCGCCTGACGCAGCACGGCGCCCGTGACCTCGATGCTCACGACCGAGCCCGGGAAGGGATGAATGGCGAGCACATCCCGCCGCGTGAGCGGGCCCGGGCGCAGCACCGAGTCCGAGCGGATGGAGCCGCCGTTGATGAGGGCGATCTCCGCCCCCGTGGCCTTGCGGTAGGCGTCGGCGACGAAGGAGGCGAGGTTCGTCTCGTGGGTGCGGTTGGACTCCTCGATGGCGTCCAGGGCGACGGAGGTGCGGCCCACGGGCTGGGAGAGCTCGGCCATGAGGGCGTCGTACTCGTGCATGGCGGTGGCGAAGGCGGGGTCCTCGGGCACCTCGGGCACCACGGGCAGCACGTCGAAGTCCATGCTCTTGAGCTTGTGGCTCTGGGTGCCCACGTGCAGGGTGACGACGCCCAGCTCACGCCCCTCGGAGGACATCTTCACGATGGGCGTGCCGTTGGACACCGCGTGCATCATCACGTGCTCGTGGCCCCCGAGGATGAGATCGATGGGCGCGCAACGCGCGAGCACCTTGTCCTCGGCGACGAACAGGTGCGTGAGCGCGACGATGACCTGGGCGCCCTGCTGACGCATCTGCGGCACGAGCTCGCGCGCCCTGGCGCACGTGTCCGTGAAGATGACGTCCGGACCGGGCTTGGAGCTGTACTTCGTCTTGCCCAGCAGCACGCCGAAGATGCCCACCTTCACGCCGCCCACGTCGCGGATGACGAAGGGCGGGGTGTCCCCGAAGGTGTGGCCCGTCTGCTTGTCCATCACGTTGGCGCCGAGCCAGGTGAAGTGCGAGTCCTTGATGCGCTGGCGCATCACGTCGGGGCCGAAGTCGAACTCGTGATTGCCGAGCACCGCGAAGTCCAGACCGAGCGCGTTCCACGCGTCGATCATCTGCTTGCCCTTGTGGAAGGTGGACTCCACCGAGGGGCCGAGCGTGTCACCGGCGAGCAGGAAGAGCGTGTTGGGGGACTCGGCGACCATGCGCTTGCGCAGCGTGGACAGGCGCGCGAGCCCGCCCCTCGCCCCGAAGTCCACGGGGGAGAACTGGTACACGTCGTTGACGTGCAGCAGCGTGACGGTGACGGTGGGCTCGTCGTCCTGCGGAGCCTCGGGGGAAGTGCTCTCGGCGAACGGGGGCGCCGCGGGGGGCGCGCCGCGGGACAGCGAGGCGCAGCTGGCGAGGAGCAGGGCGGCCAGGGACGAGGCCAGGGGGCTCAGCAGACGAGAGGAAAATGACATGGGAAGTTCGCCGGGACGGTGAATCTCCCATTTCCGGAAAGGTTGTGCACCTGTGGCGTGACGCCTTCGTGACGCGGTATGGCGAGCGCCGCCCACTCCCTCGCCCTGGGGGCGGCGGGCAGGCGATGAGGCCCCTGCCCGAGGTGCGACGCCCGAAGGACCCCCGGGAAGGGAGCGAGCATGCGCTGGAGGTACCCCGCTCGTCGACGCGTGCGGCGTAGAGGGCCCGAGGCCGGGCTCACACGTTGTAGCGGCGCCCCTGCGCGAGCGGCTCGATGTTGCTCGCCTCGAGGTCGAAGTCGTCCGGGTAGTGGATGAGCCGCATCTTCGCGCGCAGCTCCGCGGGCAGCGCCGCGAGCTTCTCGTAGGGCGTGTGCACGCCGTAGTTCGTCTCGTGCACCACGAGGTCCGCCTCGGCGAGCCAGGAGATGAGGCCCTCGTCGTAGGCGGTGTCCGCGCTGTAGCCCAGGCAGCGGCCTCCCGCGCGGATGCGCAAGGCCGTGGTGGGGACGTGGTGGTACGTGCGGCGGCACTCGATGGAGAAGGGCCCGAAGCTCACGGCGGACTCCGTGGAGAGCGAGAGGGGCTCGAAGTAGTCGTCGAACTCGTGGCGCTGGGGCTCGCCGCCGGGCTTGCGGATGAGGTCCTCCATGCCCGCGGCGAGGTGGCCGTCCCACAGCCGGCGCTTCACCTCGGGGTGCGCGAGCAGCCGCAGCTTTCGCTTCAGCACGAAGAAGGAGAAGTAGCCGAGCCCCTCCACACCCGAGCTGTGGTCCGCGTGCAGGTGCGTGAGGACGAGCCCCGACACGCGGTCCGCGTCCAGCTCGACGCCCGCGGAGAGACTGGCCTCGCGCATCATCTTGCGGATGGGGTGGGGACAGTCGAGCAGTAGCACCTGGCCCTCGGCTTCGAGCGCCAGGCACGAGGAGTAGCGCAGCGCGGAGAAGGCATCGCCGACACCGAGGGGAATGAAGGACAGGCTCATCGAGGGCTCCGGAGGGAAGGGGGACTCATCCGCTGGCGCAGTTTGGCCGCGACGGCGGGCGGGCAGAAATCGGAAACGTCCTCGCCGCGCTCGAGCTTCTCCTTGAGGCGGCTGCTGCTCACCTCGGCGAGGTGGGCCTCGGCGGGGAGGAAGAGGGTGGCCAGGTCCGGCGCGAGGGCGCGGTTGGCCTGGGCCAGCGTCGTCTCGAACTGGGCATCCGTGGCGCCGCGCACCCCGCGCAGCAGCACGCTCGCGCCAATGGCCCGCGCGTAGTCCACGATGAGCCCCTCGGTGCTGGACACGGAGACGTTGGGGTGGAGCGCCACCACCTCGCGCAGCAGCTCCACACGCTCGGCCACGGACAGCAGGGTGCGCTTCTCGGGGTTGATGGCCACCACCACGACGACGTGGCCGAAGAGGCGCGCGGCCTGGCGGATGACGGACAGATGGCCCGCGGTCACCGGATCGAAGCTGCCGGCGTAGACGGCGATGCTCATGACGAGACCTCCGGTTGGCCTCCGGACACGAGCGTCCGGGGCGGATGGAAGGTGAGGGCCACCCAGGCCACGGCCACGGCGCACAGGGCCGCCGCGAGCGTGAAGTGCCATGCGTAGCCGAGCGCCTGGGCACTGAAGCCACTGACGGCCGCGGCGCTCCCGGTGGCCATCACCACGAGCGAGGCCTGCACCGTGTAGTCGGACGCGGCGTGCTCCGGGCGGCAGATATCCATCATCACCGTGAAGAGGGCGGCGGTGGCCATGCCGCTCGTCAGGTGCTCCACGCCGCACACGAGCGCGAGCTGGGGGAGGGAGGTGGCTCCGCGCGCGGCCAGTGCATAGAGGAGCACCGCGCCCGCCTGTAGGGTGCCGAAGACGAGCAGCGCGCGCCGCTGCCCCAGCCGGTTGACGAGCGCACCACCGAGCAGCGCGCCGACGAGCCCCGCGGTGAAGCCCACGAGGCCCAGCATCCAGCCCACCTGCGACAAGCTGAGCTTCTCGTCGACGAGGAAGGTGCGCAGCATGCCCGTCGCCAGGTTCTCGCCGGCCTTGAAGAGGACGAGCAGGGTGAACCACGCACCCGTACCCGGGCGGCGCACCCAGTACATCAGGGCCTCATGCAGCCAGCGCCCCATGTCCTGGCCCTCGCTCCGGTGAGTGGGGGAGGGGGGCTCGCGGAAGAGGGCCACCGGCACCGTGGCCACGAGCAGCAACACGCCCAGGCTCAGCAGGGTGGGGCGCCAGCCCAGCGCGTCGAAGGTGATGAGCATCAACCCGCCGCCGAGAATCATCCCCACCCGGTAGCCCGCCACCTGGATGCCGTTGCCCCAGCCGAGCTCGTGGGTCTCGAGCAGCTCCACCGCGAGCCCGTCCGTCGCCACGTCCTGCGTGGCGGCGAGCAGGTTGACGAGCAGCACGGCCACCAGCAGGGCCGTCACGCTCACGGTGCCCTCGGGAAGGGCGAGCCCCAGCAGCAGCGCCGCCGAGAGGAACTGGAGCGGGAGGATGTAGCCGCGCCGCCGTCCCAGCCGCTCCGAGCCGTACCGGTCCATCACCGGGGCCCAGAGGAACTTGAGGGCCCAGGGCAGCGCGAGCAGGTTCGTGAGCCCGATGTCCGGCAGCGACATGCCCTGCTTGCGCAGCAGCACCGGGAGCCCCTGCGTGAAGAAGCCGAAGGGCAGGCCCTGCGAGAGGTAGAGGCTGGTGAGCAGCCCGAGCTTCATCCCGGTATTCAGTGCGGTCTTCATGTGCCCTCCGAGGGCTCCGCCGCGTCGAGCAGTCCCGCGGCCATTCGCTTCACGATGCTCGCGGCGGAGCCCGGGGGAATCAGCCCCGGAGCCGCCGCTGCCAGCACGAAATAGCCCTGCACCGCCGCGAAGAGGCCCGCCGCCACCGCGCGAGACCGTCTGCGTCCGATGACCGCGGCGGCCAGCTCCTCCAGGTGCTCGAGGTCCGCGCGCACCACCTTCTCGTAGGCCGCGCGCACCTCGGGTTGGCGCACCGCCTCGGCGCTGATGGTCACCCAAGCGGCCACCGACGCCGGGTCCGCGTCATCTCCCGTGGCCAGGAACGCATCCAGGAACGCGTCCACCTGCGCCCGGGCTCCACCCCGCGCCCGGTCAATCCGCGCCTTCACCCGCGCACGCACTCGCCCCGAGAGCTGCTCCACCAGCGTCAGGAGGATCTCCTGCTTCTCCGTGAAGTGGTAGTGCACCAGTCCCTGGCTCAGCCCCGCGGCCTTCGCGATCTCCGAGATGGACGCCCTCTCGTAGCCACGCTCGGCCATGACGCGCAGCAGCCCCTCGACGATCTGCTGCCGGCGCTCTTCCGTGTTCGATGGGCGGGCCATCCGCGGCTCCATTTCTAGGTTGGTTGACCAATTTATATGCCCGTGGGCTCCTGGCGTCAACCTGGACTCCAGGGTTCAACCGGGGGTGCTCGTTACCCTCACCCCGTCCCACTCCCGGGGGCGAGGGGCACGGTGCGAGTCGATCGGGCGTACGACGATCCTCCACCAGCGTCGGACTCGCGGCTGTCCATCAGCGGACGGCCCGAGGGGCAGCGTGGCGCTATTCCTCAACCATGCGTGTATTTTGCAGGTCTGTGGCGGAGGAGCGGGGCTTCCCGGGGGGAAGGGCGTGAGGAGTTGAAGAGCTGTTCGCCCTCATCAAGGAGGACTGCCTTGAAGGACGTGACCATCGCGGGACGCACGCTGGAGCATTTCCATATCGCCGCGTTCTTCCGCTCTCGGGAGGAAGAGTACGAGGTGCTTCGCTCGTACATCAAAGAGGGCATCGACGCGGGCGAGAAGGCGGTCCACATCTGTGACCCCCGGCTGAAACATGACCACCTGCGCCACCTCGATGCGATGGGCGTGCCCACCGGCAACTGCCTGCGGACGGGGCAGCTCGAGGTGGTGGATTGGACCGACGCCTACCTCAAGGAGGGACGGTTCGACAGCGACACGATGGCGGCGCTCCTCGAGGAGTTGGTGAACACCAGCCGCGCCGAGGGTTTCTCGCGCGTTCGCATGATGGGCCACATGGAGTGGGCGCTCGAGGATCGGCCTGGCGTGGATCGCATCATGGAGTACGAGTCGTGTGCCAACCGCCTGCTCGACCGGCTGAAGCAGCCCGCCATCTGCATCTACGATCTCAACCGATTCAGTGGCCTGGCCGTTATAGACGTGCTGCGGACCCACCCCTACGCCCTCGTCGAGGGCGTGCTTCGCGAGAATCCGTACTACGTCCCGCCCGAGGAGCTCCTCGGCACGTCCACGAACAAACGGGCTTGAGCCAGGAAGGTCCTTCCTTTGAGCGGGGAGCAGACAGTCTTCCGGCTGTCGGAACTGGCCGAGCTGGGCGCACTCGCGCTTCGCCGGCAGGTCAATGATCTGTTCTCGCTGCTCGAGCTGCCGTCGGTCTGGCAGGGCCGGGAGCCGAGGGAGATCGCCGAGAGCGGTTTGGACCTCCTCGTGTCCCTGCTGCGTCTCGATGTGGCCCTGTTGCGCATCGAGGGACCGGAGGGCGGGCTCGAGCGGCGCTATCCCGCGGAGCTGGACGGTGAGGCGCTCCTGTCCGTGAGCCGGGCCGCGAGCCCGGATTCGCCCGCGCACTTCGAGCTGCCACGGCCGAACAGCATCGGACGGACGTCCCTCCGGGTGGTCTCGGCCTCTCTGCTGGGGGAGCCGGGCACGGTCGTCGTTGGCTCGTGGCGCGAGAACTTCCCCACCGTGCACGAGCGCCACCTGCTCCAGACGATCGCCAACCAGGCGGCACTCGCGATGCAGTCGAGCCGTGAGGCGCGAGCGCGGCACACGCTCGCCAAGGAGCGGGCCCGGCTCGAGCGGGTGAACTCCGCGCTCGCGATGCTCCACTCCGCCCTGGATGGGCTCTCCCGCACGCACACCGTCACGCAGGTCGCCGAGGTGGTGCTCTCCCGGGGCCTGGCCGCCCTGGAGGCGCGCGCGGGGAGCCTGTACCTGGTGGATGAGCTCGGCGCCGAGCTGCACCTGGTCCAGGCCGTGGGCTATCCCGAGACGCTCGTACGTGGCTACCGGCGCATTCCGGTGGAGGTCGCTCTTCCGATCGGGGAGGCCTTTCGGCTGAAGCGGGGGGTTTACGGGTGCCTCGAGCACCCCACCACGCCGGAGCCCGGGAGGCCTCGAGCTTCCTTCAGGGGCTACGCGGCCGCTCCCCTGATGGTCGACAAGCGTTGCCTCGGCGTGCTGTGCCTCAGCTTCGCCGAGCCCCGGCCCTTCGGGGAGGACGAGCGTGCCTTCATCCAGGCCATCGCCCAGCAAGCGGCCCAGGCGTGTGATCGCGCCCGGCTGCTCGAGGCCGAGCGGTGTGCCCGGCTCATGGCGGAGGCCCGGCAGCGGCGGGCGGAGCTGCTGTCGGAAGCGAGCGCGCTCTTCGGCTCGTCGCTCGACGTAGGCGCGGCCCTCACGCGGGTGGCCCACCTGCTGGTGCCCCGGTTCGCTGATTGGACCGTGCTGCGGGTAGTGGAGCACTCCCCGTCCGGAGCGGACGAGACGAAGACGGTGTGCGTCCACCGTGACGAGAGCCAGGCCGAGCGGGCGCGTGAGCTGGCGCGCGAGCTGCTCCCGGCGGAGGGAGAGCCGCGGCCCAGTGTCTCGATCCACGCGGTCGTCGCTCCGATTTCCGCGCGGGGCCGGGTGCTCGGCGCCATCGTCCTGGGGCTCGGGGAGCCAGGCCTCTACAACGCGGACTCCCTGGAGTTCGTCGAGGAGCTGGGCCTGCGCGCGGGAGTGGCGCTCGACAATGCCCGCCTCTACCAGGAGGCGCGGGAGGCGGACCGGCGCAAGGACGAGTTCCTCGCGATGCTGGGCCATGAGCTGCGCAATCCGCTCGCGCCGATGGTCACGGCCCTTCAGCTGATGAGCATGAAGGCGGGCGGCTCCCTCGAGCGCGAGCGGACGATCATCTGGCGGCAGGTCGAGCACCTCATGCGCCTCGTGGATGACCTGCTCGACGTCTCCCGCATCACCCGGGGGAAGATCCAGCTCAAGCGCGAGCGCATCGAGCTGCTGGCCGTCCTGTCCAAGGCCGCCGAGATGGCGAGTCCCCTGTTCGAGCAGCGCTCGCACTACCTGGAGCTGCCCAGGGCGGGCGAACCGCTCTTCGTCGATGGCGACCCGGCGCGGCTCGCCCAGGTGATGGCGAACCTCCTCAACAACGCGGCGAAGTACACCGACCCCGGCGGGCGCATCGTCGTCACCGCGACGGGGGAAGGGGAGCAGGCCGTGCTGCGGGTCCGGGACAACGGCGCGGGCATCTCCCCCGACGTCCTGCCGAGAATCTTCGACATGTTCGTCCAGGAGGGCCGCTCCATCGACCGTTCCCAGGGAGGGCTCGGACTGGGCCTGGCCATCGTGCGCAGCCTGGTCGAGCTGCATGGGGGGACCGTGTCCGCGTGCAGCGAGGGCCTGGGCCGTGGGAGCGAGTTCGTGGTCCGTCTGCCGCTCGCCACACCGTACGCGCCGGCGAAGGACGAGCACCGGAGCCACCCGCCCGCCGTCTCCACCCAGGACCTGGCGAGCGCCCTGCGGCTGCTCGTCGTGGACGACAACCGCGATGCGGCCGAGCTGCTCACCGAGCTGCTGGACGCGAAGGGCTACGTCACGCGGGTGGTCTTCGATGGACTCGCCGGCCTCGAGGCGGCCCGGACATTCCAGCCGCACATCGCCCTGTTGGATGTCGGCCTTCCGGTGATGGACGGTTACGAGCTCGCGTCGAGGCTCCGTCAGGACCCGTCCCTGCCGGGCCTCAAGCTGGTCGCCATCACCGGCTATGGACAGGACTCCGACGCCCGCCGCGCGCATGCGGCGGGGTTCGACGTGCACATGGTCAAGCCCATCGACCCCAGCCAGTTGCTGCGGGTCCTCCGCGAGCTGGTGGAGCACGCGGAGGAGCAGCCCCAGGTGGGCGTTCAGTAGGAGAGCAGGGCGCAGACCTTCTCGTGGCCCAGCCGCGCGCGCCCGGGCAGGACGTCCAGCGAGACGAGGAAGCTGAAGCCCACAACCTCACCGCCAAGCTTCGTCACCAGGCGCTCAGTGGCCTCCGCCGTGCCGCCCGTGGCGAGCAGGTCATCCACGATGAGTACCCGGTCCCCGCGGCCCACCGCGTCCTCGTGGAGCTGCAGCCCGTCCTCGCCGTACTCCAGGGAGTAGCGCTCCGTCACCGTCTTGTACGGCAGCTTTCCCGGCTTGCGCGCTGGAGCGAAGCCCGCGTGCAGCGCGAGGGCCATGGGCGCTCCGAGCAGGAAGCCGCGTGCCTCCACGCCCACCACGCGGTGGATGTTCCGGCCGCGGAAGGGGGCCGCCATGGCGTTCACCACCCGCCCGAAGAGGTGCGGATCCGCGAGCACCGGCGTCACGTCCTTGAAGAGGATGCCCGGCTTGGGGAAGTCCGGCACGTCGCGGATGCGTGCCTTCAGGTCCTCGAGCAGGGTGGCATCGTGGCCGGCAACGAACAGGGGGGACTTGTTACTCATGGGTATAGCTCCGGGTTGACGCAGTGGGGGGGCTTCCGCCCTTCCAGCGCGGCGAGGAGATTATCCACCGCCATGGACGCCATGCGGCCACGGGTGGCGTGGCTCGCGCTCGCGATATGCGGGGCGAGCAGGACATGGGGCAGATTCAACAACGGGCTGTCCGAAGGCAGGGGCTCGGGGTCCGTCACATCCAGCGCGGCGCCCCCGAGGTGCCCGCTCGCCAGCGCCTCCACCAGTGCGGCCTGGTCCACCACCGTTCCCCGGGCCGTGTTCACCAGCAGGGCCCCCGGCTTCATCGCCGCGAGCTCCGCCCGCCCGAGCCAGTGCCGCGTCTCGGCGTTGAGCGGCAGGTGCAGCGAGACGAAGTCCGACTCGGCGAGCAGCGCGGCCTTGTCCACGCGGGTGAGGCCCAGCTCCGCCTCCAGCTCCGGCCGGGCCCGGCGGCTGACGTACAGAATCCGCATCCCGAAGCCGCGCGCCCTCCGGGCCACCGCCGCGCCAATGGCCCCCAGCCCCACGAGCCCCAGCGTTGCCCCGTGCACGTCCGAGCCCAGCAGCAGTCCCGGCTCCCACGTGCGCCACCGGCCCGCGCGCACGTACGTGTCCGCTTCCGCCACCCGCCGCGCCAGCCCCAGCAGCAGGGCGAAGGCGAAGTCCGCCGTCGTCTCGGTGAGCACCCCGGGCGTGTTCCCCACGGGGATGCCTCGCGCGGTGCACGCCGCCACGTCGATGTTGTCGTAGCCCACCGCCACGTTGCTGACGGCCCGCAGGCACCGCGCCTGGGAGAGCAGGGGCTCGTCTATCCGGTCGGTCAGCAGGGTGATGAGCCCGTCCACTTCCCGGGCTTCCGAGAGCAACACCTCGCGTGGAGGAGGCAGCTGTTCTTCCCACACCCGGAGTGATACCTGAGCGGCCAGACGGGCGAGAGCGTCGCCGGGGAGCTGTCGCGTGACGAAGACTCGGGGGCGGGTGGGGCGTTCCATTTCGACCGCCGATGCTCGCACCGCCGCGAGCCGTGTGGTGGATGACCGAGCGGCCATCGCCCGGCCACCGAACCTTATTTTTCCCACGACGGAGCCTGCCCCGTCTGTGGTAATCGAATGGATTCCCCTCGTACCTGTACCGGGGGGGAAGGGACTTGAGAGAACGTGCCCTCCACCGCCGACACCCGAGAAGCTTCTTTCGCGCTTGATGGCCAGTGGCTGCGCGCCCTCAAGGCGGAGGTTCAGCCCACCACCTTCAAGAAGGGCCGCGAGGTCGCCGAGACGCGCCGCGTCTTCGGACTCCAACGCGAGGGCAACCTCATCCGCGCCCAGGTGGCCGGCTCCGCCTCGCCCGAGGCGCGCTATGACGTCGCCCTGGAAGTGGGCGATGGCAAGGCCACCTCCAAGTGCACCTGCGCGTCCTGGAACGTCTACGGGCCGCACTGCAAGCACGTGGTCGCCGCCGCGCTCGTCTTCGCCGCCCGCCTGCGTGCTTCGATGATTGCCTCGAGCGCCACCGCGGCCGCCGCTGCCTCGGCCGCCGCGGCCGCCGCCGCCGAGTCCTCTCCAGACGGGGAGGCGGACGCCGACTCCGAGGCTCCCGTGCCCATGGCGGAGGACTCGCCCCTGGTGGACGCGGTGAGCCTGCCCGCGCTCGCCAAGGTGGAGAGCTGGCTGGGCCTCTCCGCCCTGCCGGACTACGAGTTCCTCTACCGGCTCACGCCCTCCAATACGAACGCCGGGGGCCGCCAGTGGCTGGTGGACGTGCGCCGCCAGGACGCCCAGATGAAGGGGCCCGTGCACGTCAAGCGCATGCTCCAGGCCGGCACCCGCATCTCCCCGGCCGACGAGCGCGTCTTCATCCTGCTCGCCAGGCACGAGCACCGGTACGACTCGCGCATCGTGCTGTCCGACGAGGACCTGTGCGAGCTGTTCGAGTTCCTGCGCCAGCGCCGCGTCATCTACCGCGGCACCGCGCTGCTCTATCAGGACCAGCCGGTGCGGCCGCAAATCCATCTCGAGTCGCGTCCGGACGGCGCCACGGCGCGCATCGAGCTGCTCATGCCGGACAACTCGAGCGTGACGCTCAAGGACGTCATCCTGCTGGCGGGCATGCACACGTGGATCATCTCCGGACAGCTGCTCTTCCCGGTGGAGCCGGACCTTCCTCCCCGCCTGGTGCGCAAGTGGCTGCTGGAGCCCACCATGGCCTTCCCGGTGGGGCAGCTCGACCGGGTGCTCACGTTCTTCGCCGCCCACCTGCCGCGCTTCCGCATGGCGCTCAAGGCGGACGACATCGACGTGGACGAGTCCGTGGAGCCGCGCTTCCTCCTCACGCTCGAGGGCACGCCCGAGCGCGTGAAGGTGCAGCTCGCCGCGCGCTACGGGCAGACGACCGTGCCCGTGTCTCCCACGGCCGCGCATCTGGGCTACGCCAGCGGCGTGGGCTCGGAGGGACGCAAGCTGTACCGGCGCCGCGAGGAGCTCGAGCGCGCCGCGGGCAAGCGTCTGCAGGAGATGGGGCTGCGCTACGACGGCCACGCCCACGCCTACGAGGCCAGTGGAGATGGGGCCATCGAGTTCTGGGCGCGCGGTCTCGCGTCGCTGCCCGAGGACTGGGAGCGCTTCGGCGTGCAGGCCCCCAAGGTGCGCCTGCGGCCCAAGCTGCGCCCGCGCATCCGCGTGGGCATGAGCGGGGTGAGCTGGTTCGATCTCGACGCCGAGTTCATCACCGATGATCAGGCGGTGGACCTGGGCGCGGTGCGCATGTGGCTCGACTCGGGCCGGCGCTTCGTGCCCCTGAAGGACGGCACCTTCGCCGAGGCGGACGTGGCGGAGATCAAGCGCGCCGCGGACCTGCTGGAAGAGGCGGGCGCGCTGCCCGGCCGCACCCGCACGCGCCTGCCGCTGCACCAGGCCGTCGCGCTCGACTTGCTCGTGGAGCTCGGGGAGTTCACCGAGGTGGAGGCCAAGGCGCGCAAGGCCATGACGGAGCTGCGCGACACCAACGGCGTGCCCAAGGTGGCGCTGCCCGAGGGCCTCCAGGCCACGCTGCGCCACTACCAGGAGGCGGGCCTGTCCTGGCTGTGGTTCCTCCATCGCCACGGCCTGTCCGGCATCCTCGCGGACGACATGGGTCTCGGAAAGACGATCCAGTCCTTGAGCCTCCTGCAGAAGGTGGCCAACGACGAGGGCCGCAAGCCCTCGCTCGTGGTGGCTCCCACCAGCGTGCTCGCCAACTGGGAGCGCGAGGCCGAGCGCTTCACCCCGGGCCTCAAGACCGTGGTCTGGCACGGGCAGGATCGCAAGGAGCGCGTGGAGGACCTCAAGGGCGCGGACATCGTGCTCACGTCCTACGCGCTGGTGCGGCGCGACCTCGAGGCGCTCAGCGAGGTGGGCTTCCGCTACGTCATCCTCGACGAGGCGCAGAACATCAAGAACGCGGACAGCGCCACGGCGCAGGCCTGCAAGTCGCTGCCGAGCGACACGCGGTTGGCGCTCACCGGTACGCCGCTGGAGAACCGGCTGAGCGAGCTGTGGAGCCTCTTCGACTTCCTCATGCCGGGCTTCCTCGGCAGCGCGGAGGGCTTCAGCGACCGCTTCGAGCAGCCCATCCAGGTGGCCAATGACATCGGGGTGAGGGATCGCCTGCGCCGCCGCATCCAGCCCTTCATCATGCGCCGTCTGAAGACGGAGGTGGCCAAGGACCTGCCGCCCAAGACGGAGAGCGTGGCGTGGTGCGAGATGGAGCCCGGCCAGGCCGCGCTCTACCGCGAGGTGCTCGAGGAGAGCCGCCGCAAGGTGAACGAGTCCATCGAGAAGATGGGCTTCAAGCGCAGCCGCGTCTCCATCCTCGCGGCGCTCATGCGCCTGCGCCAGGTGTGCTGCGATCCGCGCCTGCTCAAGATGCCTCCGGGCACGCTGCTGCCCAGCAGCGCGAAGCTCGAGCGCTTCGGCCAGCTCGTGGACGACCTCGTCGCCGAGGGCCACCGCGCGCTCGTCTTCAGCCAGTTCACCGAGATGCTCGAGCTGCTCAAGGGCGAGGCGGACAGGCGGGGACTGAACTACCTCTACCTGGACGGCCGGACGAAGGACCGCATGGGCAAGGTGGACGAGTTCAACCGTCCCGACGGGCCTCCGCTCTTCTTCATCAGCCTCAAGGCGGGCGGCACCGGCCTCAACCTCACCGCGGCCGACTACGTCATCCACTACGATCCGTGGTGGAACCCCGCCGTGGAGGACCAGGCCACGGACCGTACCCACCGCATCGGCCAGACGCGCGCGGTCATCAGCTACAAGCTGATTACGCGCGGGACTGTCGAGGAAAAGATTCTCAGCCTCCAGAAGCGCAAGAAGGACCTGGCCGCCGGTGTTCTCAGCGCGGACGCGGACTTCGGCAAGCTCCTCACCGAGCAGGATCTCGTCGACCTCTTCCAGGGCGAGTGACCCTGGAGGGCTACACGGACGTCCGACGTCTCACATCACCCTCCGTGCATGCAAGCTGCCGCACGAGCCACGGGACGGAACGCTTGTGCAGTGTCGGAGGCCACTGCTAGGTTGTTCAGGTACGGGCCGTTTGGTGGAAGGAGAGCACCGTGCTGCTGGGCTTGCGCATTTCGAATGTGGCGGTGATCGAGGAGGTGGAGGTGGCGTTCGGAGCCGGCCTGACCGTGCTCACGGGCGAGACGGGCGCGGGTAAGTCCATCCTGGTGGACGCGCTCGGGCTGCTGCTGGGCGGGCGGGCGGATGCGGACGCCATCCGTTCGGGCTGCGACGAGGCCTCGGTGGAGGGCGTCTTCGAGCGCACCCCCGTACTGGCCACGCGCATGGAGGAGCTGGGGCTGCCGGACCTCGGGGACGAGGTGCTGGTGCGCCGGGTGGTGGGCCGCAACGGCCGCGCCAAGGCCTATATCAACGGCTCCATGGTGACGGTGGGCGTGCTGGCGCGCTTCATGCGGGGCGCGGTGGACATCGCCGGCCAGCACGAGCACGTGAGCCTCTTCGACGCCGGGCTGCACCGGGTGCTGCTGGACCGCTACGGGCGGCTGGAGGAGCAGCTGGCCGCCTACGGGCGGGACTACGCGGCGGTGGCCGAGGTAGTGACGCGCATGGAGGCGCTGGGCGGGGACGAGTCCCGGCTGCGCGAGCGCGCCGAGTTCCTCCGCTTCCAATTGGATGAAATCACGCGCCTGGACCCGGAGCCCGGCGAGGACGCGCGGCTGGACGCCGAGCGGCGCCGGCTGGCGGGCTCGGAGAAGCTCAAGCGGCAGGGTTCCGAGGCGGAGCTGCTGCTCTCCGGCGAGGAGTCGAGCGCGGTGGAGACGGTGGGCCGCGCGCTGGGGCTGGTGAACGAGGCGACGAAGTGCGACGCCACGCTCGCCCCGGTGGCGCAGGCGCTGGGCTCGGCTCTCTCGGAGCTCGAGGAGGCGCAGCGCCGGCTCAACCGCTACGTGGAGGGCCTGGAGTCCGACCCGGCCCGGCTGGGCGAGGTGGAGGACCGCCTCGATGCGCTCAAGCGGCTGTGCCGCAAGCACGCCACCACGTTGGACGGCGTGCTGCAGAAGCGCGACGCGCTGGAGACGGAGCTGTCCACGCTGGACAACCGGCAGGAAGTGCTCGAGCAGCTCGCCCGCGAGCGCAAGGCCGCCGAGGAGCGGGCGCGCCGCAGTGGCGAGGCCCTGTCGCGGGCCCGGGCCGCGTGCGCCGTCGCCTTCGGAGCGCAGGTGCGCGAGGGCCTGGGACTGCTGGCGCTGGGCAAGGCGGCCTTCGAGGTGCGGGTCACCCCCGGCACCCAGCTCAAGGCCGAGGGCCTGGACGACGTGGAGTTCTTCTTCAGCGCCAACCCCGGCGAGCCCGCCCGGCAGCTGGCCAAGGTGGCGTCGGGCGGCGAGGCCTCGCGCCTCCTGTTGGCCCTCAAGCGTGCGCTGGCGGACAGTGATGGGTGCGGCTGCTACATCCTGGACGAGGCGGACTCGGGCGTGAGCGGCGCCATTGCCGACGTGGTGGGTCGGATGATCAAGGACGTCAGCGGGCACCGTCAGGTGCTGTGCATCACCCACCTGCCCCAGGTGGCGGCCTACGCGGACGCCCACCTGCTCATCCGCAAGGGACTCAAGGGGGAGCGCACCGTCTCGGAGGTGGTGGCCCTGGAGGCCGGCTCCGAGCGGACGCAGGAGCTGGCGCGGATGATGTCCGGTGTCGAGGTGACGCGCGAGGCGCTGGGGGCGGCCGAGGCCCTGGTGCGTTCGGCCCACCGGGCGTCCGGACCCCCCCGGTCCCGGCGCGAGCCGACCCCGGATGGCGGGTCGCGGAGCAGGCTGCGCCGCACCGCGTAGGCAAGTACGTGCAACGCCTCCTTGCTCCGGTAAGGTCCCTCACATAGCATCCACGCCGTGTCCAGAACCGCAGGGCAGACCGCGGCTCCCCGCATGAAGGTCGTCTCGGCCGGCCTCACGGATGTGGGGCGTAAGCGCAACCATAACGAAGACAGCTTCCTCATCGACGACGAGCTCCAGCTCTACGTCGTGGCGGATGGTATGGGCGGCCATGCCGGGGGCGGTACCGCCTCCCGCATCGCCGTCGAGACCATCGACAAGGAGCTCAGACGGGCCCGCGACGGCCGGGACAACCCGTTCGTCACCAGTCCCAACCTGCAGGACGCGCTCCTGCCGGAGGCGCTACGCACGGCGGTGGAGAAGGCCTGTCTGGCCATCTTCACCACCGCGCAGGAGGACCCGCGCCTGTCGGGAATGGGGACGACGGTCATCTCGCTCGTCGTGCGCGACAACCACGCGTTCTTCGCCCATGTGGGCGACAGTCGCGCCTACCTCGTGCGCGGGCCGCTCATCCAGCAGATCTCCGAGGACCACTCGTTGGTCAACGAGCAGATCAAGGCCGGGATGATCACCCCCGAGGAGGCCAAGCACTCCCGCTACAAGAACATCATCACCCGCTCGGTGGGCTTCGAAGAGGAAGTCCAGGTGGACGTGATGGGTGTCGTGGCGGAGCCAGGAGACGTCTTCCTGCTGTGCTCGGATGGCCTCGCCAACATGGTGGAGGACCGGGAGCTGCACGAAGTGGTGCAGGCCAGCTCCAACCTGGCGGACGTTCCCAAGCGTCTCATCGACCTGGCGAACGACCGTGGCGGCGACGACAACATCACGGTCATCGTGGTGCAGATGTCGGTCTGAAATCCGAGCGCTCCGAGTGGGCGACTGGAATTGTTCCACGCAACTGGACGTGGCACGTCGGGTGTCGTGTGTCCTTACTTGACACCCTCGGAAGTCGGGTGGTAGCTGCCCAAACCATTCCCGTGGCTTGAGAGGCACGGTGGTGGACGAAGGTATGGGCTGCAGGGCGTGGGGGAGATGAAACGCGCTCGGGGACGACCTAGCTTTTCGCCCCGAGCTCGCACGCCGAAGTGTTGAGGCGCACTAAGGGAGCTGGCATTGGCGAAGGATAAAAAGTCCTACACCCTGATGTTGATCGCGGACCACAATTCTCCGGTCCGGCGCTTCAACGTCTCCAAGTCGCTCATGTTGCAGGTGGGCGGTGGGGTGTTGTTGCTCGCGGGCCTGGCCCTGGGTGCCACCATTCATTACTTCCAGGTGGCGCGGGACGCGGCGGAGAACCGCATCCTCCGTGAGGAGAACCTGACGCTGCGCGGCCAGCTGAAGTCGGTGCGCGAGCGGATTGAGCACATCGGCTCCACGCTGGACCGGGTGGAGCGGTTCGACCAGAAGCTGCGCTCCATCACGCTCTTGTCGGATCCCCAGCGCAACCTGGCCATGGGCCCGGTGGAGCAGGAGCCCGGAGTGGGCGCGCCGGCGGCGGAGACGCAGTTCACCGAGCTGACCACCATGGAGTCTCCCAAGGCGCTGGTGGGCAAGCTGGATCGGCTGAGCGCCGAGGCCACCCGCCAGGAGCAGAGCCTCCAGGAGCTTCAGGCCTACTTCCAGGACCAGAAGTCGATGCTGGCCTCGACCCCGTCCATCTGGCCGACGCGCGGCTGGGTGACGAGTGACTTCGGCCAGCGCATGGATCCGTACACGGCGGACCGGGTGATGCACGCGGGCATGGACATCGCGGCCCCGCACGGCAAGGAAGTCAGCGCGCCGTCGGACGGCACGGTGGTGTTCGCGGGCCTGGAGGGCGGTTACGGCAACGTCATCGTCATCGACCACGGCTACGGCATCAAGACGCGCTACGGCCACCTGTCCAAGGTGCTGGTGAAGGCGGGTGACCACGTGAAGCGCGGCGCGCCCATCGCCAACGTGGGCAACACCGGCCGCTCCACCGGCCCGCACCTGCACTACGAAGTGCGCGTGAACGGCATTCCGCAGAACCCGCGCAAGTTCATCCTCGAGGAGTAGCCGCACTTTCCCGCGGGGAGAAGCCGGGGGTGGGGGCCAGCAGCCCTCACCCCTTTCGCGTTTTCAGGGCGTTTTCAGGGCTCCGACCGGCCGGGCACGAAGCCGCCGAGCCGCAGCCGCCGGCGCTGGAGTCCCCCGGCGGTGCCCAGGTGCTCCAGGGTGTAGGCGCGCTCGAGCTCGCCCCATACGAGCGGCCCCAGCACCTGCCAGTGGGTGGGCTGCTCGATGGTGAGCTCCAGCAGGGCGAGCGTGAAGTCCGGAGCCCCGGCGCCCTCGGGCAGCGCGGCGCGCGCGTCCGCCGCGAGCCGGGGCCGGGCGCTCTCTCGCAGCGTCTCCGTCACCGAGAGCCCCGAGGTGGGCACCAGCAGCGCGGCGAAGCAATCGCCCTGCAGCCGCACCACCTTCGTTCCGGGGAACTGGGAGTGCAGGGACGCCACCACGGCGCGCAGCAGGGCGTCGCCCGCGGGGAAGCCGTGGCGCGCGTTGACGTGAATCATCCCCTTCACGTCCGCGATGAGCGCGCCCACCGTCCAGCCCGCGTGGTGCGCGTGCGTGGAGAGGTCGAACTCCTCCTTGAGGAGCGTGCCTTGCGTGAGGGCGAGCGGATTGAGCGCGCCCGTCGCATCCGGCACGCCCCGGCGCGCGTGCTCCTCGTCGAGCAGGCGCTGGAGCGCGACCTTCACCGGCTCGGGCGAGCGCTGCACGAGCCGGGCGTAGAGGGCCACCAGGGAGGAGGCCTGGGTGTCATCGATGGCGTAGGGCATGGCCGCTCTTTAGCGCGGGCGCGGGAGCGGCGCAGGGTCAGAAGATGCCCTTGTGGTGCGCGGTGACGGTGACCTCGTCCCGGTCGTGGTAGAGCTGGCGCATCGTCAGGCCCTGCCACCCTCCGTCCTGCGTGAGGATGTGCCGCACCCGCACGAGGATGGGGTTCTTGTCCTTCATGGGCAGCTTGATGTTGGCCACCAGGTGCGTGGCCCAGCCGCGCCGGCCCCACTTGGCCAGCAGCTGTGCCACCTCGAGCGGCCGCCAGGCCATGTCGCAGAAGAGCCAGTCGGCCGGCTCCTCGGGCGTGTAGGCGAAGGCGCTCTCCTGCACGTGCTCCACGCGCGGCTGCCGGGCCAGCTCCGGCATCAGCTTCGCCGGGTCCACGGCAATCACCCGCGCCCCGCGCGCCACCAGCCGCTGCGTCCACCCGCCCGGCGCCGCGCCCAGGTCCACGCACACCTCGCCCCGGCCGGGCTCGAAGGGCAGGTTGACGAGCGCCTCCTCCAGCTTCATCGCCGCGCGAGAGGGGGAGTCTGCCGAGCGCCGCATCCGCTGGCGTCCTCCCGGCGAGAGCGACAGCGCCTCGCGCGCGGGCACCGCGCCCACCATCACCACGCCCGGCGCCACGCACAGCTCCACGAGCGTCGCCCCGGCCTCGCGGGCGCGCCACGTCTCCTCCAGCAGGCGGCTGGCCGGCAGGCGAGCGCGCACCGCCTCCAGCAGGGCATCCGCCTCGTCCGCCATCCGGTTGCCCGCCGGGCTGTCCGGGGTGAAGGCCTGGAACACGAGCGAGCCAGCGGACACCGTCTCCACGATGCGGGCGGACAGGGACTCGGCCAGCTGCTCGGGTGTCTGCTCGTTGAGGAGCGAGCCCAGCACGCGGATGCCCGTGCGGGCGAACACGGGTGGCTGCGCCGGGCGCTTCTCGCTCTCCACGAGCACCTCTCCGAGCATCCGGGGGGAGGCTCCCGCCCAGGCCAGCTCCTCGAAGAGGTGGGGCTCGAAACCGGCGCGGCACGTCCACAGCCACCGGCCGGGTTGTGCGGGGAGGGTGACTGCCGGTACGGGCGGTGGTTTCACCCGTGGCGGAATGGGCGGCAGGGGGGTCGGGTTGGGTGATGAACGGGCCCCTCGGGCGGACGGAGTGCCCTTCTGGGGGCGGGGAGCTGGGCGTCTTGCTGCTGGACGACGGGCTTCTTTTCGACGAGAGGGCATTGCGTGGCCTCGGTTCCGCTTTACTCTGTCCTGCCGCTCGCGCGGCGGCCAACCAAGTGGAATGACGCGTGGGAAACGCGTGGTTTCCTTTCTGCATCCCACCTACAATCCAGGGATTTCCCTTCACTCGCCGCGTCCCTTCGAGGATTCTCCGGCGAGAGAGTCAGAATCGCATGATCGAATGGACGCTGAAGAAGATCATCGGGACGAAGAATGAGCGCGAGCTCAAGAAGGCGCTCCCGAAGGTAGCCCGCATCAATGAGCTCGAGAGCAAGATGCGGGCGCTCAAGGATGAGGATTTCCCCGCCGCCACCGCACGGATGAAGCAGGAGGTGCAGAACGGCCGCCCGCTGGACGACCTGCTGTTCGACGCCTTCGCGATCATGCGCGAGGCCGCTCGCCGGGTCATTGGCCAGCGTCACTACGACGTGCAGATGATCGGCGGCATGTTCCTGCACCAGGGCTGCATCGCGGAGATGCGCACCGGCGAGGGCAAGACGCTCACCGCCACGCTGCCCTCCTACCTCAACGCCCTGTCCGGCCGTGGCGTGCACGTGGTGACGGTGAACGACTACCTCGCCCGGCGCGACTCCGAGTGGATGGGCCGCGTGCACCGCTTCCTGGGCATGACGACGGGCTGTGTGCTCCATGAGCTGAGCGACCGCCAGCGCCAGGAGGCCTACCGGGCGGACATCACCTACGGGCAGAACAACGAGTTCGGCTTCGACTACCTGCGCGACAACATGAAGTTCCGTCTGCAGGACTACGTCCAGCGCGAGCTGAACTACGCCCTGGTGGACGAGGTGGACTCCATCCTCATCGACGAGGCCCGTACCCCGCTCATCATCTCGGGCCCCACCGAGGACACCACCGACAAGTACTACAACGTCGACAAGGTGATTCCGGGCCTCGTGCCGGACCAGGACTACATCCTGGACGAGAAGCACAAGTCGGTGTCCCTCACCGACGCGGGCATCGAGAAGATCCAGCAGCGCCTGAAGATTGGGAACCTCTACGATCCGGGCGAGATCGAGACGCTCCACCACGTGGAGCAGTCCCTGCGCGCCCACACGCTCTACAAGCGTGACCGCGACTACGTGGTGCGCGACGGCGAGGTCGTCATCGTCGACGAGTTCACCGGCCGTCTCATGGCCGGCCGCCGCTGGTCCGATGGCCTCCACCAGGCCGTCGAGGCCAAGGAGGGCGTGAAGATCGAGAACGAGAACCAGACGCTGGCCACCATCTCGTTCCAGAACTACTTCCGCATGTACTCCAAGCTCTCGGGCATGACCGGCACCGCCGACACCGAGGCCGAGGAGTTCGCGAAGATCTACAACCTCGAGGTCCGGGTGGTGCCCACCAACCGGCCCATGGTCCGCAAGGATCAGGACGACGTCGTCTACAAGACCGAGCGCGAGAAGTTCGAGGCGGTGGCCAAGGACATCGTCGAGCTGAACAAGAAGGGTCAGCCGGTGCTGGTGGGCACGGTGTCCATCGCCAAGAGCGAGGTGGTCTCCAACTTCCTCAAGAAGCAGGGGATTCCGCACAACGTGCTCAACGCCAAGCAGCACGAGCGCGAGGCGGACATCGTCGCGCAGGCGGGCAGCAAGGGCGCCGTCACCATCTCCACCAACATGGCCGGCCGCGGTACGGACATCCTCCTGGGCGGCAACCCCGAGGTGATGGCCAAGGCCGAGGTGGGCCCCGAGCCGCAGCCTCCCGCCGCCACGACGACCGCGGACGGGCAGCCGGTGGACATGACGGGCTACCAGCAGGCGCTCGCCGAGCACAAGCAGCGCTTCGACGCGGCGCTGGCGAAGTACAAGGAGCAGACGCAGAAGGAGCGCGAGGAAGTGGTGGCCGCTGGCGGCCTCTACATCATCGGCACCGAGCGTCACGAGTCGCGCCGCATCGACAACCAGCTGCGCGGCCGCGCCGGCCGTCAGGGTGACCCGGGTGGCAGCCGCTTCTACCTGTCGCTCGAGGACGACCTGATGCGCATCTTCGGCTCCGAGCGCATCTCGGGGCTGATGGAGCGCCTGGGCATGGAGGAGGGCGAGGTCATCGAGCACGTGTGGCTCAGCCGCGCCATCGAGAGCGCCCAGCGCCGGGTCGAGGGCCACAACTTCGACATCCGCAAGAACCTGCTCGAGTACGACGACGTGATGAACCAGCAGCGGCGCACCATCTACAAGCTGCGCCGTCAGGTGCTGGCCGCCGGGGCCGGCATCCCGCTCGTCGAGTACGAGGAGGACAAGAAGACCCGCGTCAAGACGCGCTCCGAGCAGACCGTCTCCTGGGCCGATTACAAGGAGATGATCCTCGACGCCGTCGAGGACGTGATCGTCTCGCTCACGGACACCTACTGCCCCTCGCGCAACCCCGCCTCGTGGGATTTGGAGGCGCTCAGCCGCGGCGTGAAGGAGACGCTCAACCTGGAGCTGTCCTTCCTCAAGGCCAGCTCGCGCGAGGAAGTGCAGGAGGACATCTACAAGGCGGCCGAGAAGGTCATCCAGGAGCGCGAGGAGGAGTTCGGCGAGGAGTTCCTGCGCTTCCTCCAGGTGCGCTACCTGGTCACCATCGACACGCTGTGGAAGGACCACCTGCTGGCGATGGACCACCTGCGCCAGGGCATCGGCCTGCGCGGCTACGGCCAGAAGGACCCGAAGCAGGAGTACAAGAAGGAGGGCTACAACGGCTTCATGCAGATGCTCGGCGCCATCAGCTCGCAGTTCGTGAGCCAGATGATGCGGGTGCAGGCCAAGGCGGCCTCCGCCGCCGCCGAGGAAACCGCTCGGCTGGCCCGGCAGATGGCCCAGCGCCAGCGGCAGATGCAGGAGGGCCGCGCGGACGCCGAGGGCAAGCTGGCCGAGCCCACCGCCGCCCCCCGTCCCGCCGCCGCCGCCCGCCCGGCCTCCGCGGACACCGGCCCGAAGGTGGGCCGCAACGACCCGTGCCCCTGCGGCAGTGGCAAGAAGTACAAGAAGTGCCACGGCGCCGCCGAGGCCAGCGTCTAGGGCCCCTGAGCGGGGGCCTGGCTCCCTGGATGCCAGGCTCCCGTCTTCCACCCCCCCATCCGGCGTCGTGAAGCTTGCGCCGTCGGCATGGGTTTTGTTAGAGAAGCCCGCCCGTCGCCGACCCCTGGTCGGTTGGCGGGTTTGTTGTCTCAGTCAACCCACTACACACACGCACGTGCCGGCAACTCGGTGCTCCTGTCCGGGAGCCAACGGCCGGAATTCCCACACGGGCGTGGAGGAAGAACCGAAATGGAAACGCAAGACACGACTCAGCAGCAGGCCATGGCCGCCGCCAGCGGCATCACGATGCGGCAGCTCCTGGAGGCCGGTGTTCACTTCGGCCACCAGACGAAGCGCTGGAACCCGAAGATGAAGCCCTACATCTTCGGCGCCCGCAACGGCATCTACATCATCGACCTCCAGAAGACGGTCAACATGGCCCGCGCGGCCTTCCGCTTCGTGGCCGACATCACCGGCCGCGGCGGCTCGGTGCTCTTCGTGGGCACCAAGAAGCAGGCCCAGGACGTCATCCAGGAGGAGGCGCGCCGCGCCGGCCAGTTCTTCGTCACCAGCCGCTGGCTCGGTGGCACGCTGACCAACTTCAAGACGATCAAGCAGGGCATCGACCGCCTCAAGACGCTCGAGAAGATGGCCGAGGACGGCACCTTCGAGCGCCTGCCCAAGAAGGAAGTGGCGAACCTCGAGCGTGAGCGCGAGAAGCTGGAGAAGAACCTGGGCGGCGTGAAGGAGATGTCCAAGCTGCCCAAGTGCCTCTTCGTCGTCGACCCGAAGAAGGAGCACATCGCCGTGCACGAGGCCAACCGCCTCGGCATCCCGGTCATCGGCGTGGTGGACACCAACTGCGACCCGGACGGCATCGACTTCGTCATCCCGGGCAACGACGACGCCATCCGCTCCATCAAGCTCTTCACCTCGAAGATCGCCGAGTCCTGCATCGAGGGCGGGGCCCGCTACCGCGCCAGCGGGGCGGCCGACCGTGACGAGGAAGAGGGCCGTGAGGAGCGCGGCGACCGTCGTGACCGCGACGACCGCGACCGCCGCGGGCCGCGCCGCAATGACCGCGGTGGCGACCGCCGTGGCGGTGACCGCGGTGGCGACCGCCGGGGCCCCCTCGTGGAGATGAAGAGTGTCGCTGCTCCCGCCGCTGCCGCGGGTGAGGCCACCGAGGGCGCCGAGGCTGGGGGCGAGGAGCCCGCCGCCGAGTAGCGCCGCCGCGCCCCCTCCCCGGGGCGCGAGAAGTCCAGCCGGACGGCGCTCGGTTCGCCGCCCGGCTTTTCCTTTTGATTCGCCGCAGTACCTTCCAACCTGAACGCCCCTCCCGGTGCCTGGCACCCGGGGAGGCACCCCCTGGAGACGAACATGGCCGAGGTCAGCGCCACGATGGTGAAGGAGCTCCGCGAGAAGACCGGCGCGGGCATGATGGATTGCAAGAAGGCCCTCGCGGAGTCCGCGGGTGACTTCGCCAAGGCCGAGGAGTGGCTGCGCAAGAAGGGCATCGCCAAGGCCGGCAGCAAGGAAGGCCGCGTGGCCGCCGAGGGCGTGATCGGCACCTACGTTCACGGTGGCCGCATCGGCGTCATCGTGGAGGTCAACTGCGAGACGGACTTCGTCGCCCGCAACACCGACTTCCAGGACCTGGTGAAGGACGTGGCCATGCAGGTCGCCGCGGCCAGCCCCAAGTACGTCCGCCGCGAGGAAGTGCCCACCGAGCTGCTGGAGAAGGAGAAGGACATCCAGCGCGCGCTGCTCAAGCAGCAGAACAAGCCCGAGGCCATGTGGGACAAGATCCTCGTGGGCAAGGTGGAGAAGTACTTCGAGCAGGTGTGCCTCGTGGACCAGCTCTGGGTGAAGGACGACAAGAAGAAGGTCGGTGAGATGATCACCGAGCGCGCGGCCAAGATTGGCGAGAAGGTCTCCGTGCGCCGCTTCGTCCGCTACGAGGTGGGCGAGGGCATCGAGAAGAAGAAGGACGACCTGGCCGCCGAGGTGGCCAAGACGCTGGGCCAGGCCTAGCCGTCCCGCGCCTCACCGCGCTCCAGAGGGCCGCGCGTCCCGGAAGAATTTCCGGGGCGGTGCGGCCTTCGCCGTTTGGGGGGGGCCGGGTGACAGGGGAGGGGGCACTGTCGGACGGCCCGGGCACTCCGGCGTTGATCGCCGCCGGGTTCGAGGGATAGAAGCGGAACCAATGTCCGCTCCAGCCACGCCCCGTCGTTACAAGCGCATCCTCCTCAAGCTGTCGGGCGAAGCCCTGATGGGAGATGGGAAGTACGGAATCCACCCGCCCACGCTCACGCGCATCGCCGAGGAAATCAAAGAGGTGGCGGAGGCGGGCGTGGAAATGGCCGTGGTCCTCGGCGGCGGCAACATCTTCCGCGGCGTGGCCGGCTCCACCGAGGGCATGGATCGCGCGAGCGCCGACTACATGGGCATGCTCGCCACCTGCATCAACTCCATGGCCATGCAGGACGCGCTCGAGAAGCAGGGCTGCCACACCCGGGTGCTCTCGGCCATCAAGATGGAGCAGATCGCCGAGCCCTACATCCGCCGGCGCGCGGTGCGTCACCTGGAGAAGAACCGCATCGTCATCTTCGCCGCGGGCACCGGCAACCCGTACTTCACCACGGACACCGCCGCCAGCCTGCGCGCCATGGAGATCAACGCCGAGGTCATCCTCAAGGCGACCAAGGTGGACGGTATCTACAACGCGGACCCGAAGAAGGACCCCCAGGCCCGGCGCTACCGGACGCTGACGTACATGGACGTGCTCAAGCAGAACCTGAACGTGATGGACTCCACGGCCATCTCGCTCTGCATGGACAACAAGCTGCCAATCATCGTGTTCGACCTCACGCTGCGCGGTAACATCCGCAAGGCCATCCTCGGGGATGCGGGCGAGATCGGCACCGTGGTGGGTGTCGGCGAGACGGCCTGGGCCTGAGCCCGAGAGCAGCACGGACGCTTCATAAGGAGACCTGACATGGCAGACGCCGTGACCGAACTGAAGAGCCGTATCGACAAGACGCTCGACGATCTCCGCAAGGAGCTCACCAAGGTGCGCACCGGCCGTGCCAGCCCCAACCTGCTGGACGGCATCCGGGTGGACTACTACGGCACGCCCACGCCGCTGAGCGGGGTGGCCAACATCACCTCGCCCGAGCCCCGGCTCATCGTCATCAAGCCGTGGGAGCGCACCGTCCTCAAGGACATTGAAAAGGCCATCCGCGAGGCCAATCTCGGCATCAACCCGATGAACGACGGCGAGGTCATCCGCCTGCCCTTCCCGCCCCTCACCGAGGAGCGGCGCAAGGAGATCGCCAAGCAGGTGAAGACCAAGGGCGAGGACCACAAGGTCGCCATCCGCAACATCCGCCGCGACGCCAACGAGGCCATCAAGGTCCAGCTCAAGGACAAGAAGATCACCGAGGACGACTCCAAGCGCCTGACGGAAAAGGTGCAGAAGGAGACGGACGACGGCGTGAAGAAGGTCGACGAGATCATCTCCAAGAAGGAGAAGGAAGTGATGGAGGTCTGAGATGGCCTTCATCCTCGTCGCGGAGCCAGCCGCCTCGGTCGCCGGGGCGCTGCGCCGTTTCCTGGAAGGCGCCGGTCACGAGGTGACGCTGGCGACGGACGTCCGGGAGGCCCTGGAGCGGGTGCGCGAGCTCGCGCCCGCGCTGATACTGTCTTCCGTCACGGAGAGCTTCGACGGCGAGGGACTCTGCCGGCAGGCGAAGGAGGAGGCCCCGGGCACCCCGGTGCTCCTGCTGTACCTGCCGGAAGAGGAGCAGCCGGAGGCGCGCGCGGCCGCCGTGGGCGCCGAGGCGTGCCTCGTGGGCCCGCTCAAGCGCGCCACCGTGGTGTCGTGCGTGAGCCTGTTGATCCAGCTCGCCAAGGCCCGCGAGGCGGTGGCCGTGGCGCGCACCGAGATGCAGCTGATGCAGGCCCAGGGGCCGCGCCGCGAGCCGACCAGCTCCGCGGCGGACCTGGAGTTCCTCAAGCGGCTGCTCTTCATGGAGGTGAAGCGCAGCCGGCGCTACCGCTACCCCATCTCCTATCTGGTGCTGGAGCCGGACAGGTACGCCGAGCGCATTGCCTCGCTGCCGGCCCTCCAGCGCACCTCCACTCTCGCCGAGGTGCTGCGGCGGCTCACCGAGGCGCTGCGGGACATCGACGTGGCGGTGCCCTTCGCCGAGGGCCGCTTCATCATCTTCCTGCCCTACACGCCCCACGAGGGCGCCATGGTGGTGGCCGAGCGGCTGCGTCAGCGGGTGAAGGAAGTGGAGTCGGTGTCCGGGCTGACGGCGTCCATGGGGCTGGCGGTCTTCGAGCCCTCGGCCGCCAAGGGCCAGGCGCAGGTGAGCTTCGGCAGCCTCATGAAGGAGGCCGGGGACGCGCTGCGGCGGGCCCAGGCCGCCGGAGGAGACCGCGTCGAGGGTGGCCGTCAGACGCCCGCCGCGGAGCCGCCCGTCACGGAGCCTCCCGCCACGGAGTAGCACCCGGCGCCCGCCCTCTCCCGTTGGGGGGAGGGTGGGGCCGTGGGCCTCACGCGGGGTAGGCGAGCTCCTCGCTGCAGAGCTCGCGCACCACGTCCGCCACGAAGCGGAACAGCTCGAGCCCCTTGCCCTTGTCGTCGCGCCAGGAGCCAGAGGCGGCGTCGTACGAGAAGTGGATGCCCTGCCCGCGGCCGGCGACCCACAGCTGCCGCACGGCGCGCTGGGTGTTCACGATGCACTTCTCGCGCGAGGCGGTGGTGAGCGTCACCATGTCCCCGGTGCTCTCGGCCTCGAGCACGTCCGGGTCGAGCGCATCCGCGGCGGCGAGGATGCGCTTGAACGCCGCGGCGACGAGCTGGTTGTAGGCGGCCTCGTCCATCATCACGGCTGGATGACGTCGAGCACCTGCTGGCCGGGGGCCGCGTAGAAGAGCAGCTTCGCGGGAGCGGGCGTGGCCCCGGACTCGGTGGCCTCCGTCGCGCGCTCGAGGGCGATGATGGTGCCCGGGTTCACCGGCTTAGGGAAGGACTGCATGCCCAGCAGGTGAGCGGCCAGCGCGCCCATGGACGGCTGGTGACCCACGAGCACGATGTTCTCGTTGGAGTGCTCGTCGATGACGGGCGCCACCGCCCCCACCGGCATGTCCGGCAGCAGGCAACGGTGGGCGCGCAGCGTCCCCTCGTGCTTGAGAATGGTCGAGAGCATCTGCGCCGTCTGCACCGTGCGCACCAGCGGGCTGGCGAGCACGAGCGAGACTGAACCGATGCGTTCCGCCAGCGACGCGAAGTGCGCGGCCGTGGTGGCTCGGGCCTTGGCAGTGAGCGCGCGCGCCTCGTCACCGAGTCCCTCGGGGGCCTCCGCGTCCGCCTCGCCATGCCTTACCAGGAAGATCCTCAAGGTGCCTCCACTGCTCTGAGCGAACCGCGGTTCGTACACGACCGCGACCGGGTTGGTCAAAGGTAATGCAGCGATTGTTACGTGGTGACGGCCTCGCCCTCTGGTGGGCAGGCAGCCAGGGTCCGTTCCGCTCCGGGCGGATGCAAACCCGTCCGTGCGGGACCGTGTGCGGCCGTATACTCCGCCCCCCTGACACCGGGGAGGACCCCTGGAGGAGTGTGGATGCGCAAGCTGCTGTGGGTGCTGTTCGCCGCGGGGATGATGGCTGGCTGCAAGAAGGACGAGGCCCCCTCGCCCGCCCGTGAGGACACCGGGGCGGCGGCCGCCCAGGGCACGAAGGAGGGCGCCGCCGAGGCCGTCGAGGACTTCGACGACAGCAAGCCCTACGTGCTCACCCAGCAGAAGCTGGAGGCCTACGTGGGCTACCAGCGCAAGGTGATGGACTCCTACGCCGCCATGGCGCGCGACCTCCAGGCGGCCCGGGCCCGGGTGCTCGCCGGCCCGGAGACGCCAGGCAAGGGGCCGAGCCTCAGCGACTCCATGAAGGCCATCGAGAGCAAGGCCGAGTCCGAGGCCAAGGCGCGCCAGGAGGCCGGCCTCACCGAGGAGGACGTCAACCGCATCGGCTCGCTGGTGACGGACGTCATCACCCAGCGCCACATGGCCGCCATGCTGGACCTCTCCGGCGAGCTCAAGAAGCTCGAGGAGATGCAGGCCCGCCTCAAGCCCGAGCAGGCCAAGGAGCTCGCGCCGCAGATCGAAGCCATGCGCAAGCGCGTCCAGGAGACCGAGAAGCTCGTCTCCGTCCGCAAGGTCTACGGTGATGCCAACGTGGACCTCGTCCTCACCCGCGAGCAGGAGCTCATGGCCAACTACCAGGACATGCTCCGCTCCTTCGGCGCGAAGGCGCAGTAGGGCCTCGGAAAAGACGAAGGGCCGGGGGAGGTCTCTCGCGACCCTCGCCCCAGCCCTCTTCCTCTCCCGGCGGGCGAGGGGTGGTTACACGCGGCGCAGGCCCGGCACCTTCTTCAGCAGCTGTGCCAGGTACAGGTCCGTCAACTTCTCCAGCACCGTGTTGCCCCGCAGGCGCTGGTTCAGGTTCACGAAGTCCACCTGATCCAACCGCTGGTCCTGGTTGAAGCAGGAGAACACCCACGTCTCCTTGCCCGTGCGCGGATCCACGTGCCGCTGGAGGCACTGCGCGCAGATCTCCTTCATCATGCACTGCATCGGCGAGTTGATGGAGCCGATCGCCTCGTGCTCGGGGTTCAGGTACGGCTGCAGCACCCCGTGCCGCGCCTCCTGCACCGCCCTCATCATCCGGTCCGAGCCGATGGCGATGATGCGGTTCACGTCCTTGAGCGACGCGAGCGGCGCCACCCCGAGCTCACCCTTGGCGTAGGCCAGCATCGCCTGCACCACGTTGCCCCGGAACGCCGAGTCCTGCGCTCGCCGCGTCTCGATGAGGTCGCCCGCGTCCACCGACCACACCACCTGGTCCGTGTCCGCTTCAATCTCCTCGCGCTTGAAGACGTCCGAGCGCTGGCGGAAGCCGGCGAAGTACACCACCTTGCACCCGGCCGCCTTGAGCGAGCGGGCAATCGAGAAGAGCACCGCGTTGCCCAGGCCACCGCCCACCAACAGCACCGTCTCGTTGTGGCCGATCTCCGTGGGCGCGCCCGTGGGACCCATCACCACCACCGGCTCGCCCGGCTTGAGGGCCGCGCACAGCCGCGACGACGAGCCCATCTCCAACACGATGGTGCCCATCAGCCCCTTCTCCTTGTCCACCCACGCGCCCGTGAGGGCCAGGCCCTCCATCGTCAGGCGCACGCCGTCCACCACCGGCGCGCCGCGCTCGAAGTTCTGCAGCCGGTAGAACTGGCCGGGCTCGAAGTGCTTCGCCGCGAACGGGGCCTTCACCACCACCTCGACGATGGTGGGCGTGAGCCGGTTGACCGTCACCACCTGTGCCAGCAGCGCCTCGTCCAGCTGGCCGAAGTGCGCCGTGAGCTTCTCGTCCCGCCGCGCCTGCGCCAGCTCGTCGTCGAGGTCCATGGCCGCCACTTCCTTCGCGTACAGACGCGCCACCTCGGGGTAGCCGTCCTTCGCGCTCGCCATGGCCTTCACCACGTTGCCCGCGTACGTGGGGTGGTTGTCGCCAAAGTACGAGATGAAGTGCCCGTCCTTCCGGTACGAGGTGAAGAAGCCCACCTTCGCCCCGATGTCCTCCACCGGCTGCACCGGCGCCAGGCCGAAGCCCTCCGGCTGCTCCTCCAGCTCGTAGCTCTTGAAGTACTCGGCGTTCTCGTCCAGCTCGAACGTGCCCGGGTACTCCTTCTCGTACGTGACGTTGGGCGCCGTGCCCGCCGCCACGCACACCGTGCGCGCCGGGAGCTCGAAGAACTCGCCGCTGCCGCGCAGCTTGCCGTCCTTCGTCACCATGCGCTCGAAGCGGATGGCCTTCACCGCTCCCTTCTCGTCCGGCAGTGCCTCCACCGGGCTCATGCGCTCGATGAAGCGGATGCCTTCCTCCAGCGCCTTCGCCACTTCCTCGTGGTTGAGGCGGTAGGCCGGCGACTCCGTCAGGCCACGCCGGTACACGAGGCTCACCCCGCCCCAGGCGCGCACCAGCCGGATGAAGTCCGGGGCCCGGCCCTCGGCCTGCGCCTCCTGACGCTCGGCGCGCACCGCCCGCCCGTGCTCCAGGAAGGTGAGGTAGAGGGCCTTCTCGTCCGCGTCCATGCGCGCGAGCACGGCCTCCTCGCCCAGCTCCGCCACCAGCTTCTCGTGGCGCTCGAGCGTCTTCTCCACCTGCACCGGGTAGTAGGCCAGCAGCTCCGTGGCCGTATCGATGCCCGTGAGGCCTCCGCCGATGACGATGGCGGGCAGCTGCACCTGCAGGTTCGCCAGCGAGTCCTTCTTGAAGGCGCCCGTGAGCTGCAGCGACATGAGGAAGTCGCTCGCCTTGCGGATGCCCCGGATGAGGTTGTTCTTCATCCCGATGATGGTGGGCTTGCCCGCCCCCGCGGCGATGGCGATGTGGTCGAAGCCCATCGCCCACGCGTCCTCGATGGTCAGCGTGCCACCGAAGCGGATGCCGCCGTAGATGCGCAGGTTCTGCCGCCGCTCCAGCGTCAGGTGCATCAGCGTGAGGAAGTTCTTGTCCCAGCGCACGGTGATGCCGTACTCGGACACGCCGCCGAAGCCCTCGAGCACGCGCTCGTCCAGCTCGCGGGTGAGCGCCTTCCAGTCACGGATGGGACGCATTGCCTTGCCGTTGCGGCCGACCAGGTCGTCCTCGAAGGGCTCGATCTTCAGGCCGTCGATGCCGGTGACGCCGAAGCCCTCGTTGAGCAGGTAGTGCGAGAGCGTGTAGCCGGCGGGGCCCAGGCCCACCACCAGCACGTTGCGGCCCACGTACGGCAGCGCGTACGGGCGGCGCACGTTGAGCGGATTCCAGCGCGTGAACAGGCCGTAGATTTCAAAGCCCCAGGGCAGGTTGAGCACGTCCGTCAGCGTCCCCGTCTCCACCATGGGGATGTTGACCGGCTCCTGCTTCTGGAAGATGCAGGCCTTCATGCAGTCGTTGCAGATGCGGTGGCCGGTGCCCGGGCACATCGGGTTGTCCACCATCACCACCGCCAGCGCGCCCAGCGGGTTGCCCTCGCGCTTGAGCGCGTGCGCCTCCGAGATGCGCTCGTCCAGCGGGCAGCCGGTGAGCGGAATGCCCAGCGGGTTCTTCTTGAAGGTGTGGCCCTCGATGACCGGGTCCTTCGCCTTGAAGCCCGTGGAGCACGAGTCCTTCTCGCGCTCGTGGCAGATGACGCAGTAGTCCACCTCGCCCACCACCTCGCGCTGCGTGCCACGCGGGTCCGTCAGCTTGAAGCCGTCGCGGTAGCGCAGGTGGTGGTCCGAGCCCTGGGTCATCTCCGGCAGGTTCGCGTCCGGACGCTCGAGCTGCACCAGCTGGTCGAACACCAGCGGCTTGGGCACGCGGTGCGTGGCCCACTTGTGGAACAGCTCCTTCATCTCCGGGTGCAGGGCGCGCGCGTACGTCCAGCGGTCCGCCAGCGACAGCAGGTTGCGCACCGACTGCAACTCCGCCGCGTCGTCCCCCTGCGTCACCAGGCTCGAGCCGAAGGCCTCCTTGCCCTCGGGCACCGACAGCAGCGCCGCCCGGATGCCCGTCCACTTCGCGCGCAGCGCCTCGCCCTGCTCCGGCGTCAGCGGCGGCAGGTTGCCCGGGTTGCCCGAGAACAGGCGCTCCAGGTCCATCAGCGTGAGGATGGACTCGGCCAGGGCGCGCTCCACGTCGTCACTGGCGATGGCCTCGGGGAAGGCCAGCGACAGCATCAGCCGCATCCGCGCGTCCAGCGAGGGGTACTCGGCGAGCGAGGGGCGCTCGGCCGCGCCCTTCTTGAAGACGCGCCGGGTGATGAACTCGCGCTTGAAGTCGAAGAGCGGCAGCTCGCCCTTGATGGCCCGAGCCACCCGGTCCGCGTCCGTCTCGAGGCCGAACAGCCGCGTCACGAAGGTGGACACGTGGCGCGCCACGCGGATGAGCAGCTCGGACTCGGCAGGGCCGCTGACACTCTTGCCCCCGGACTTCCGGTAGGCCGCGAAGGCCTGGAAGAGCTCGGGCTCGGCGCTGGCGAGCTGCTCGTCGAAGCGCTCGGACAGGCGGCGCAGGCCGCGCGGGCGGTACAGGTCCTCGAAGCTGAAGCCGGGGATTCCGAGGGTGAGCGTAGGGCCGTCGTTGGAAGGAAGAGCGGTCAAGGGACGCATGTCACTGGGAGTAGGAGAGGGCAACCGGAGAAAAACGGCTGCCAGACCGGGCCTATTTCGCGGCTTACCAGTTGGAAAGCAAGCAGGCTGATGAGTCTGGCTACTGGGGGCGGTGCAACCGCTGGTGCATCTTCTTCAACCCCCAGAACATCCGGACCGCATCCACTCCGAAGCGGACCTTCGACTCCCCGGCATCCGCCCAGTCGATGGGGACCTCGAGCGGCCGGGCGCCCTGCTCGCGCATGAGCACCAGCAGCTCCACGTCCAGCAGCCACCGGTCCTCCCGCAGCCGCCCGAGCAGCGGCCGCAGCAGCGAGGCCCGGAAGAGCTTCGCCCCACATTGGGTGTCGTAGTAGCCGAGGTGGAACTGGAGGTCCGTCAAGGTAGCGAAGACGCGCCCCTGGAGGTGCCGGAAGAAGCTGCGCTCCACGTGCCGCCCCGCCATCGCCACGCGCGAGCCCACCACCACGTCGGTCTCCCGGGTGGTGGCCGCCAGGGTAGCCAGGCGCAGGAACTCCTCCGCGCTCACCGCCCCGTCCGCATCCAGGAAGGCCAGCCACTCAGCCTGGGGATCGGCTTCCCGCCAGCCCCTACGGATGGCCGAGCCCTTACCCCCATTGCGCTCGGCCGCGAGGAAGCGGAAGCGGTGCGGCGAGCCCTCCGCCGCCAAGCGGGCCTGGGCGGCCTCGACGCTCGCGCGCTCTTTTTCCACGTGCTCCGGCGCGCTCCCGTCGTCCGAGACGAGGAGCTCCAGCACGGGCGAGGCGGTGGCGAGGCACACCCGCGTGAGCTGCTCCACGAAGTCCGGGAGCCGGACGCCTTCGTTGTACGCGGGAATCACCACGCTGATGGTCGGAGCAGTCACAGGGGCCGCTTGAAAGCACGGCCCTCCGAGGGCGTCAATGCGTGCGAAGCACCAGTGGCCCCGCGCCCCGCCGCCGCCACGCCCAGACGCCGAGGCCCGCCACCACCGCCAGGACACACGCCAGCCCCGTCCACAGGGTGGCCGGCACGTAGCGCAGCACCACGCGGTGCGTTCCCTCGGGCACGGGCACGGCCATGAAGGCGTAGTCGGCGCGCAGCACCGGGGCGGCCTTTCCGTCCACCTCGGCGCTCCAGCCGGGGAACCACGGGTCCATCACCATCAGCAGCCCGGGCGCCTCCGCGGACACCTCGAGCTGCGTGTGGTTGGGTCCCCGCGCGGTGAGGGTGGCCGGGTGGGGCGCGTGCGTGGCCCCCGAGGGCGGGAGTACGTGCGGCGTGGGCTCCACCGTCACCGTCTCGAAGGGCTGGAAGCGGTACACCTCCTGGCGGAAGCGCGCGCCGTCCATCACCTCGTAGCGCTGGGTCCAGAAGGCCAGGGGCAACGCCGTCATCGGGTAGCGCCAGAAGGGTCCGTCGCGTTGCGCGGGGGCGGAGAGGCCTCTCGCCGGGCCGGGGGTGACGAGCTCCGACGCGGCGAACAGCGGGAAGAGGGGACTGCCCGGGTTCGCCCAGAGCTTGCCGTATTCGTCGTCCACGGGCGCGCCGGAGATGATGGAGAAGCCGCCGCTGCGCGTCGCGTAGAGCAGGTCATAGACGCGGTCCACGAGGAGCTGGCTGTAGCCGGTGACGCCCTCGGCGCCCGAGGCCGCGGTGAGGTTGGGATTGAAGCCGAGCTGCAGCACCCGGCCCGTCACGCCCTCGCGCGAGGGAGGTAGGGGCGGGTACAGCCGGGCCAGTTCCTCCGTGGGGGTCACGGGCATGTAGTCGCTGTAGGCGTGGTGCAGGTCCGCGAAGACGAGCAGCGCCACGCCCAGGGGGAAGAGCGCGGGCCACCGCTTCGGCACGCCTCGCAGGGCCACCCACGCGGCGAACACGGCCAGCACGCCCATCGTCCAGGGCAGGTTGGCGCGCAGGGGCCCGGCGCGGAAGCCCAGGGCGTCGGCCCGCTGCGCCACCCACCACGCCACCCCGAGCAGCCCGAGCGCCCCGGCCACCACCGGCAGGCCCTGCCACCACCGCCGCCGCTCGGCGAGCACATCCAACGCATCGGCCGTGAGGAAGGCCGCGGCGAAGTTGGCGAGGAAGAGCGCCCGCGTGGCCACGCGCAGCTTGTCGAAGCCCGGCAGGTAGCGGAACAGCAGCCCGTACAGCGGCGTGTCGTTGCCCAAGCAGAGCACCAGCGAGAGGACGAGCACCGCCAGGAAGTACCAACCCAGGCGCCTCGGCCGGGTGGTGAGCACGAGCACCAGCGCGGGCAGGCCGAGGTAGCCCGTCATCTCCCAGTAGTTGTACTCGCCGCCGTACGCGGGCGGGCGGCCCCACGCGTCGGGGAAGAGGAGCAGGGCGAGGGCGCGGGGGCTCGGCCAGTGGTAGAAGCTGGCCCAGCGCAGCGTCATGCCTCCCACGCGAGGGCTGTACGCGCTGAACTCGGCGCCCGCGAGGATGAGGGGCGCGGCGAGCAGCAGGCCCGCGGGGAGGATGAGCAGCAGCGGCCAGGCCTTCCCCCGCGTGCCGAGCACCTGGAGGCCCACGTAGCCGCCCACGAGGAGCGTGGCGAAGTAGGCGAGCTGCGCCGCGCCGCCGTACCAGAGCCCCGCGAGGCCCAGGGCCGCGCCGAGGAAGAGGCCCGGGGAGAGGCCACGCCGCATCGCCACGTCCACCGCGAGCAGCGTCCAGGGCAGCGGCGCGAGCGTCGCGCTGAACGTCCAGTGGTCCAGGTGCACCGTGGTGAAGCCGCCGAGCGCCACGATGAAGGCGGCGGCCATGGCGGCGCCCACGCTCCGGCCCCGGTGGCGCTGCCAGACGAACATGCCGAGCGCGGCCACCACGAGGTGCGTGAGCGTGCCGAGCGTCAGGGCGCGCGCGGCCTCCACCGCGAAGTAGAGCCACGTGGTGGGCAGGAAGAGGGCCGCCTCGCCCGAGCTCCACAGCGGGAAGCCGGCGTAGATGGAGCGCTGCCAGAAGGGCCAGTCCCCACCCCGCACGGTGTGCTGGAGGAGGTAGCGGATGGGGATGAAGTACTCGCGCAGGTCCTCGCTGCCGAAGGCCATGCCGGGCGCGGCGGCCCGGGCGTGGAAGGCGAGCACCCCAGCGACGATGAGCAACCCGGGGACCAGGGCCACGAGCAGCCGCAAGGCGGGACGGCGGCCAGGAGGAGGGGCCTCGCGCGAGGCGTCCTGCTCCGGCTGTGCGGCGGGCACCGGGGGCTGCTGGGGCTGCGGCTGGGTGTTCACCGCGCCTGTCTACCTTCCGGCATCGAAAAGGTCACCGGCCAGGCAGCGAGGGGCCTCTGTCCAAGGTGGGAGTGGTGGGCTATTGAGGGGCCCCCATGGAAGCCCACCTGTTCGAGGAGATGGCTCGCACCGAGGACCACCACTGGTGGTTCCGGGGCCGTCGCAACATCATCGAAGCGGTGTTGCGCCAGCACCTGCCCGCGGCCTCCGAGCGGCGCATGCTCGACGTGGGGTGCGGCACGGGCGGCAACATCCCGCTCCTCCAGCGCTTCGGCCAGGTGGTGGGACTCGAGGGCTCCGCGGACGCGCTGGCGCTGTGCCGGCGGCGGCTCGGGCCGGACTTCCCGCTGAACCAGGGCCACATCCCCGAGGACATCCCCCCGGGCCGCTTCGACGTGGTGACGGCCTTCGACGTGCTCGAGCACATCCCCGACGCCGTGGGGGCCCTCGTGGGCATCCGCGCGGCGCTGGCACCCCAGGGGGTGCTGGTGCTCACCGTGCCCGCCTTCGGCTTCCTCTGGAGCGAGCACGACACCGTGCACCACCACCAGCGCCGCTACACCGTGGACATGCTCACCGGGCAGCTCTCGGCCGCGGGGCTGCGCCTGCGCTGGTCCTCCTACTTCAACAGCCTGCTCTTCCCGCCCATCGCCGCAGTGCGCCTGTTGCAACGCGTGCTGCCGAAGCCGCGCGACAACGCGCCGCGCTCCGACGTGGAGACGGGCGGCTCGGGCCTGGCCAACCAGGTGCTGGAGGCCGTCTTCAGCGCCGAGCGCCACGTGGTGCCCCGCGTCTCGCTGCCCTTCGGCGTGTCGCTCATCGCCGTGGCCGAGCCCAACGCGGGGAACTGAGGGCGGCTACTCCTTCGAGGCCTTGCCCTGCTTCGCCGTGTTCCGCGCGCGGGAGGGAGCGGGCGGCGTCTCCTGGGACGGGGCCGCGGCCTGGGCGGCGCGCAGGGTCTCCACCTCGGCGCGCAGGCGGATGACCTCGGCGGACAGCTGTGCGTACGAGTCGCGCACGTGCCCGTTGAAGACGCGCTGACGGCCGAGCGCCTCGTTGATGAGCACCTGGCACGTCTTGCGGAAGGCCCACTTGGCCACCAGCACGAGCTGGCCCGTGCCGCCCCGGTGCGTGTGCAGCGGCAGCCCGCGCGTGGCGTCCGAGTTCTCCTCGAGCGCCCGCAGGTTGAAGGAGAGCGGATCCACCCGCGGCTCCACGCCCTGCTCGGGCACGTCCACCTGCTCCGACGTGGGCAGGCCCCGCGTGCGCAGGCGCTCCTCGATGCGCGCGAGCAACTCACGCGCGGGGATGTCCCGTCCCATCAGCTTCATCGGCTCTTCTCCCTGATGATGCGTTCCAGCTCTTCCCGGTACGCGTCCACCACCTTGGGCCACGTGTAGCGCGCCGCGTACGTCTTCGCGCGCCGGCTCAGCGTGGCGCGCTCCTCGCCCAGCTCGCGCAGTCCCGTGATGAACGATTCGATGTCTTTATACGTCCGCCCCGCGCGGCTGCGCTCCACCTGGCCCACCAGCACCTCCGAGTGCCCGTTGACCAGCACCGGCGTTCCCGAGGCGAAGGCCTCCAGCGTGAGCAGCGAGAGGCTCTCGAAGCGCGAGGGCACCGTCACCGCCAGCGCGCCCGCCAGCGCGTCGTACTTGTCCTGCTCGCCGATGCGGCCCACGTGGCGCACGCCTTCGCCGCGCAGCTCCATGTGCGCCTCGCCCGCGAGCACCAGGTCCGGCGCGTCGTGGAAGCGCGCACGCAGCTCCCGGTGGTGCGCGAGCAGCTCGGGGATGCCCTTGCCCGCCTCGAGCCGCCCCACGTAGAGCAGGTACGGGTTGCGCACGCCGTACTTCTCGCGGAAGCGCTTGGGGTCCACCTTGTCCGGCACGTCCACGCCCACGCCCACCACCCGCGCCGGAGCGTGGTCCGGGTAGTAGCGGCCGATGAGCTCCACCTCCTCGGGCGTGTTGCACAGGAGGGCGCGCGGGCGCTCGAAGACGTCCGCGTACACGCCGAAGCGGATGGGCGGCTCGTCGTGCGCCGTGGGCACCAGCAGCGAGCGCTCCGCCACCATTGGCACGCCCCACACCGTGGGCGCGTACAGGTACGTGAAGAAGACGAAGCCGTCGTAGTCCGCCCCGTGCGAGTCCAGGTGCTCCAGGAGGCCGGGCACCACCGGGCCCTGCTCGGCCACCCAGTGCTCCTCGCGCAGCCGCTCGTTGGGCTTGTCGAACACCTGCTTGGACAGCCCGTTGAAGGGACGGATGTTCCGCACCCGCGTCACCGGGAAGCGCAGCACCCGCACGCGCTCCACGTTCGCGTCCTGCTCCTCGCCCGGCGGGAAGACGTTCTCCCAGGTGAGGTGGTTCTTCGCGCACGTGGTCAGCACCGTCAGGTCCCAGTGCGGCGCCAGTTGCTCCACCACCTGCTGCGCATGGCGCTCGGCTCCGCCCGTCACCTCGCCGTAGCGCTGCACCACCACGCCTACCCGCGGCTTCTTCTTCGCCGGCACCGCGCGGCGCTTCGGGCGCTTGTCCTCCCCGAGGGCCTTCGCGAGCGCCTCCTGGGCCGCCTCGGCCGAGAAGTCCTTCAGCCGCCGGGCCTGACCCTCGAGCAGGCGCTCGCGCAGGGACAGGTCCTCGCACATGTCCACCACCAGCTCGGCGAGGAAGGCGTAGCGCTTCTGGTCGAACGCGATGCCCGCGCCCCCGAGCGTCTCGGGCACCGCCGCCGCCGCGTAGGCCAGCACCGGTACCTCCGCGGCCATGGCCTCGATGAGCGGGACGCCGAAGCCCTCGTGCTCGCTCATGGAGACGAAGACATTCGCCGAGCGGTACGCCGCCACCAGCTCCGCGTGGTTGAGCCGCCCGAGGAAGTTCACCCCGGACAGCCCCCGCGCCGTGCGCTCGAGCGACTTGAAGTAGCGGCTCCCCGGCTCGTAGCCGCCCACCACCAGCAGGCGGGCGTCGGGCCGCAGCCGGAGCAGCTCCGCGTGCAGCGAGAGGAGGTCCTCGAAGCGCTTGTGCGGTGCCACCCGGCTCACCGAGAGCACCACCGGACCCGGGCCCGCGAGGCGCTTGAGAAGCTCCTTGTCCGCGTTGGCCACGGAGAAGCGCTCGGGCTCGACGAAGAGCGGGACGGTGTGGACGTTGCGGTAACCGGCCTCGCGCAGCTCGGCACCGTTGTAGTCCGACACGCCGAGGGCCACGTCCACGAAGGGCGCCATGGCGGCGAGCTGCGCCCGGCCCGTGAGGAGCGCCTCGGCGAGCGGCGTGCCCGCGTAGTAGCGCGCGGGGCTGATGTTGTGGAAGACGACGCCGCGGCGGCAGGGCAGGTGCATCAGCCGGCTGCTCAGCGGCGAGGCGATGCCGTGGTGGTAGAGGACGAGGTCGTCCGGGCTGGGGCGCAGCGCCGACACGGGGTGGGCGAGGGACTCGAGGCCCGCGCCGACCTCGCCCGCGTACAGCTCGCCGAAGTGGCCGAGCCGGCGCAGCAGCAGTTGCAGGTGCAGCGCCGCCTGTCCGGTGGCGTCGCCCGCGACGAAGCTCGGAATCAGCTGATGGACCGCCATAGGGGAACCCTGCCTATCACAGCACCGTGCTATGAGGCGCCCCCGTGTCCATCGGTCCTGTCGCTTTCGATGCGAGTCTCTGGGACGAGCCCACCACGGGCATCGGCTTGTACACCCGCTGTCTGGCCTCGGGGCTCGAGGACCGGGGCGTGCGCCTGCAGCGGCTCGGAGCGCGGGTCTCCGGAGAAGACCCTCGGGGCCGCATGGGCCGCACCGCCTACGTGCTGGGCCGGTTGCCCCAGGCGCTGCGGAAATCGGAGGCGCGGCTGTACCACGCGCTCGGCAACTTCAACCTCCCGCTCGTGCGGATTCCGGGCAAGGCCTACGTCGTCACCGTGCATGACCTGATTCCCCTGCTCATGCCGGAGACGGTGTCCCGGGCGTATCGCTGGCAGTTCCGGCTGTGGCTCGCGCGGAGCGTCCGGGTGGCGGACCACATCCTCTGTGTGAGCGCCTGCACCCGGAATGACCTGCTCGCGCGCCACCCCGAGGCCGAGGGCAAGGTGTCGGTGGTGTACAACGGCGTGGACCACGTGGGCCGCCACGTGCCGGACGCGACCACCGAGGACTTCCTGCGCTCGCTGTCGCTGCCGAAGCGCTTCGTGCTGTACGCGGGCTCGCTGGACGTGCGGAAGAACGTGAGCCTGGTGCTCGACGCGCTCGAGCGGCTGAAGGCCCGAGGCAAACCGGCGGCGCTGGTGATGGCGGGGCAGAGCTGGTTCGGCTCGGGAGAGGTGGAGACGCGGGTGGCGCGGATGACCTCGGAGGGCCATGACATCCGCGCGCTCGGGTACCAGTCCGAGCCCGTCTTCTTCGAGCTGATGCGGCGGGCGACGGTGTTCGCCTTCCCCTCGAAGTACGAGGGCTTCGGGCTGCCGCCGCTGGAGGCCATGCGGCTGGGGACTCCGGCGATTGTTTCCACGACGGGGGCCACGCCGGAGGTATGCGGAGACGCGGCCCCGGCGGTGCGGCCGGACGACGCGGACGGGCTGGCCGAGGCGATGGACCGGCTGCTGGGCTCGGACGCGGAGCGGCGACGCTGGTCGGAGGCGGGGAAGCAGCAGGCGGCCCGGTTCACCTGGGCGCGCTGCGCGGACAAGACGCTCGCGGCCTACGAGCAAGTCCTGTGGCCACGAGGCTAGGGGGCGCTGTCACCCCGAGCCAGTTCCAACGTGTAGACGATCCGTGCGCTGCCGGCCTTGCTCCAATCGCGCTCGGGTGTCCGGACGAAGCCGATGCGCGCATAGAGGCGTTGGGCCGGGGCCATGGTGGGTCGAGTCGAGAGCACCAGCCGCTGGCAGCCCCGCTCTCGTGCGCGGCGGATGCACTCGGTCACCAGAGCCTCGCCGATGCCCCGGCCCCGGGTGACGGGCGCGACGGCCAACAGGCGGAGCTCCGCTTCGCCCTCGCGCGCGATCTCGGCCTGGGGCGTGCCACTGAGCGCGAACGTGACCGTGCCCACCACTCCCTCCCGTTCATCCCGGGCCACGAGTAGCTCTCCCTCAGCCGCGAGCGGCTCCACGGCGCGGAGACCGGGAGCGCGCCCGGCGGGAGAGAAACCCTCGCCCACGTAGACGCTCACCAGCAGCTCGCCCACCGCCGGGTACTCCTCCGGGCGAGCCGTGCGCAGCTCCAGGCTCGCGTCACTCTGGGTCATCACGTCTTCTCCTGCGAGGAAGCGCATGTCGGGCCCTACGCTTTCACACGCGGCTTCCAGCGTCGACGGTGGGTGGGCTTCCCCCTCTGGCTCGAGTCCCGGCCCGGTGTCAGGCTGATCCGTACCCTGCGCGGAGCAGGCATCCCAGGAGACATGCATGTCCGCTCGACCCGCCCTCCGCGCTACCCCTGAAACATGGCGGTGCTTGGGTTCGGGCCTCTTGGTGCTGATGGCCCTGCTGATGCTGAGTGGGTGCGCCACGGGTCATCCACGAGGGCCCCTCGTTCGAGGCTACGGCCATCGTTCATCGGCGCCTTCGGCCCTCTTCGACTCCAGGACCGAGGGACTCGTTTCGTCTCCTCGCGCAGCGGAGGGCCGCACGGGAGGTGTCCTCGAACAGGAGGCGGATGCATTCCAGGTGTTACAGGAGGCGTGTGGCCTGGAGGAGTTGCGGCACCCGGTGGGCGCGGCGCTCTACCTGGAGCAGGCGCGTCGAATCCGGGACTGGCTGGCGAAGACGCACGTGACACAGCGCAACTTCGCTCCGCGCCGGGCCCTCTCCCTGTTGCTACGCGAGGTGCTCGAGGGAGGCGAGCGCGTGGAGTACGCGGAATTGTTACGCCGTACCGAGCGCTTCCGCCTCCTGGTCATGGTGCGCCCGGACGGCTACCTGGTGACGGTGCTCCACGGTCAGCCCATCCAGCGCATGGGAACCGTGAGATTCGAGAACGGTGTGTTCCAGGTGCTGCGCCTCGTGGTGGGGGCCTTCTACTTCTCGCACGGTGGCGTCCTCTATCCGGTGGATGAGGCGCTGCAACGTCGCGACACCACTCCCCTGGCCGAAGTGGGCCTGCAGCGCGACCCGCTCAACTCCGCATTGGACGGGGCGCAGGACGCGATGGGGGAACTGGTGCTCGCGCTCGCTCAGACCCTCCTCCACCCCATCCAGAGCGTCGGGGGCCTCGCGCAACTGCCCACCACGGTGGCGCTGCTGATTGCCTCCTCACCCGAGTACTTCGCGCGCTTTGGCGCCATGTCCTCGCAGGACCAGATACGCGAGGCGGCACGGCTGTCCACGCACCTGCTGATGATGTACGGGGGCGCGGCGGGTACGGCTGGTACGGTGGGGCGCGTCGGCTCGATGGGGGTGGAGTTGCCGGTGCTGTCGCTCACGGCCGAGGGCGAGCTGGTGTTGAGCACGGTACTTGTGTCGGGTGGCACGCTGACGACCACGCTCGGCGCGGGAGCAGGGGCCGTCTCCATCCTCCACATGGCCGTCACGGGCAGTGGCAATTGGCCGCCCATCGGTGGACCCGGCCAGTGGGTGGAAGACACCACGAGCATGTCTGAGCGGTCCCGCGACTATCAGGCCCAGGTGACGGGCGCACCCAAGGGATGGTGCTACGAGGTCTGCCGCAATGGCGAGTGCGTGGAGTACGACGGGTACAATCCCAAGGCGGGGACGCTGCTGGAAGCCAAGGGGCTCGGTTACGACCAGTGGTTCGATAGGAACCTCAATGCCAAGTTCACTTTCAAGGGCTTGGAGGATCTGCGGAATCAAGCTCAGAGGCAGGCCCGATTGGCGGGAGGATTGCGCGTCCGCTGGTACGTGGCCGAGCCCCGCATGGTTGCCATCCTCCAGAAGATGTTTCAGAGCTGGGAGATCGAAGGGATAGAAGTGGTGTACGAATCACCCCAAGCTTGAGGCTTGTCACGCATGGACGAGACCTATTTCGCGGCCGCCTATTGGGGCTGCCGCCCGGAGCCGGCCCAGGACTGCGCCCGGCGCGCGGAGACCTTCTTCCGTCTCCTGTCCGGGTGTCACCCCGACTATGCCCGCTGGTACGAGCAGGCCTACTCGACCAGGAAGGCGCTCCAGCTCCAGTTCGAGCCCACTTTTGACACCTTCGTGCGCTTCTTCGGCAAGAAGAGCCACCAGCTGGGAAGAGACGGCTTCTCTTTTGGCGCCTGGACGGGTCACCTCAACAACCAGGGCGGGATGGTTCAGCTCAGTTGTGGCTCACGCGCCGAGGCATCGCCAAACGGTGTCTTTTTCTATTTCCCCTCGGAACCTCCGGGCTCTGACCGCCTCGTGACCCTCCCCGTGCTCACCGGGATATTGCGAGCCATGGCGCTGGCCTGGGAACCGGACTGGGCCTACGTCGCGTCCGGCGGCTTCCGTGACCGCATGTCGCAGAAAGGCTCCGCCGGCACCTTCGTGGGCTGGCTGACGTACTACTCGCGCCGGTGGGGCGAGATACCGCCCCTGCCTGAGCCCGTGCACGTCGAGCCCGTGGAGGACAAGGGCACGCTCGTCATCCTCTCCCCCGAGCGCGTCTCCGCCGCCAACCCCGAGCACGTCGCCCTGGGCCACCGCGTCCAGGGCGTGCTCGAGGCGCACGGTCTGCTCCGGCGGGTCATTCCTCGCCGGGCCTGAAGTCCGCCTCGCGCTCCCGTCACATCATCGCGGGCACGGGCTCGGGGCCGCCGCTCGCGTGGTCGGCGGCCGCCATGGCCCTCAGCGCCATGACCTCGGGGACGCGGTGCTTCTGGATCCACTCCTCGAAGTTCCACGTCTGGAAGAACTGCTCGGCCGCGCGCCGCCCCGAGGCACGCAGGGCCTCGCTCCGGTCCCGCCGGATGCCGAAGTCCGTGGTCTTCACGCCCAGCGTCGGGATGGCGATGGTCCGGTCGAAGTTCTTCTGCTGGATGTAGCGCGCGTCGTGCGCCTCCAGCATCGTCTCGAACATGGCCTTCAAGAGCGTGATGGGACCTCGGATGCGGCTCGGCTCCTCATCCACCAGGCCCTGGTCATTCACCCGGTCCACCAGCTTGAGGCCGAACGTGGGCCAGGGCGGATTGACCGACTTGTCGTCGAGGATGTCGACGGGGAAGTTGCTGAGCACTCCGCCATCCACGATGTAGCAGGTGCTGCCTCCGCCATCCTGGATGCGCACGGGCTCGAAGAAGAAGGGGATGCTCATGCTCATGCGCACCGCCCATGCCACGTCGAGATCCTCGGGATCCCTCCCGTAGTCCCGGATGTCCCACGGCAGCACGAGCAGCTTGCGCCGGGAGAGATCCGCGGCGATGACCTGCAGCTTGTAGAAGTACCTCGAGCCGGGCTTCTCGCAGTCCATGTGCAGATCCCGGAAGGTGCGGACCTTGCGCGGGGCCTTGGCGAGCAGCTCGCGCAGCCAGTTCTCGAAGTAGTCCCCCTGGTAGAGCCCCTTCTCGCGCAGCAGGCTCACGGCGGGGCCGATCAGCGGCACCCGGTCCAGCATGCTCAGGTCCGTGAAGCGCCGGTAGTCGAGCTCCTCCAGGATGGAGCCCAGGTCGGCGGCCGAATAGCCCGCCGCCACGAGCGCCGCGGCGATGGCTCCGGCCGAGGTTCCCACGACGTTCTGGAACTTCACCCCGCGCTCCTCCATGTGCTCGAGCGCGCCCACCAGCCCGATGCCCTTCACGCCTCCGCCCTCGAACACCGCGTCCGCCTTGTCCAGCTCCCTCATGCGCTTCCTCCTCCCATTTCCAGGGAAGGCAGAGTGCCGGGCACGGATTCGTGACACGTGCCCCGGGGAGCGCCGTGTGCTGGAGCGCCAGCCGGGCGGACAGGCGGTTGCTTCGCGAGGACCGCCCTTTCAGTGGGTGGGGGCGGGGGCCTCGTCCAGCGTGGCCCTGGGGCGCAGCAGGAGCGCGAGCGCCATGGCGACCAGGCACAGGCCGCCCACCAGCATGATGACCTGCGAGTGGGTGAAGCCGGCATGCTCGACGAGCGCGGCCATGCCCATGGGGATGAAGGCGGCCAGGAAAGCGCCCACGTGGAAGACGAGTCCCACGCATTTGCCGCGGATGCTCGCGGGGAAGAGCGAGGTGAGCAGCAGCGGGGCGATGCCCGGAGGCGCCGCGCCGAACAGGCCACCCGCGAAGGCTCCGAGCCACAGCAGCCCCGGGGCCAGGCCCACGTAGAGCGGGAGGAAGGGCAGCATGCCGAACGCGGCGATGGCCACCGCCTTCGCCACGCCCAGCCGCGAGGCCAGGGCCCCGCACATCGCCGTGCCCAGCAGCATGCCCACGTTGACGATCGTCACCAGCACCGACACGCCCTGCGTCGTCATGCCCAGCTCCGTCTTCAGGAGCACCGGGTACAGGCTGGTGAGCCCGTAGTAGCCGCCGAAGTTGAAGGCCATCACCAGCGAGCCCCACACCAGCCGCGTCATCAACCCCGAGCCCGAGAAGCCGCGCAGCGAATTCGCCTGCCGCTCGGCCTGGGCCTTGGCCCGGTCGAAGCTCTCCGGCACGAGGAAGCGGATGGGGAAGGCGAGCAGTGCGGGCACCGCGGCGATGATGAAGAGGGCCCGCCAGCCCCACACGGGCACCACGAAGCCGGACACCACCGCGGCCAGCAGGTAGCCCACGGCCCAGCCCCCGTGGAGGATGCCCGAGGCGATGCCGCGGCTGCGCTCGGGCCAGTTCTCCATGGCCAGGGTGGCGCCGCTCGTCCACTCGGCGCCCATGCCGAAGCCGAAGAGGGTGCGCAGCACCAGCACCCAGGTGAAGGTGGGCGCCATGGCCACCGCGCCGTCGCACAGCGCGAGCCACACCACGGAGATCATCAGCGGCAGCTTGCGGCCCCACCGATCCGCCACCGAGCCGGCGGCCAGGCCTCCGATGAGCCGCAGCAGCAGCGTGAGCGTGATGGAGCCCGAGAGCGCCGTCACGCCGACGCCGAACTCCCTGGCCATCTCCGGCATCACCAGCAGGTAGATGGTGAAGTCGAAGGCATCCATCACCCAGCCCACCCACGCGGCGAGGAAGGACAGCCACTGGCCCCGGCCGGGCTCCCTCCACCACGGCTGCGCCTGGGCCTGTGTCATGGCCGCCACTGCCTCGCCGCGGTGGCCCGCGAGTCCCTGGGTCTCCCCCTCACCGGTGTGCATGGCCGGGAGGATACCGGAGCCCCCGGGTACCCGTCTCACGTACGCCCCTGGACGGTCGCCGGGGCCCAAGCGCGCCTCTCGGGCTCGCGGGTGAACGTCTCCGGGCGCTCGCACCTTGCGCGGGGGGCCGCTCGTGCCCAACCCGTTGCGGCGAATAACGCCGAGGGGGCTGTCGTGCGCTTGCGAACATTGCTTGTCCTGGCCGTCCTTCTCACCGGTGTTCCGGTGCTCGCCCAGCAGACGATCCAGGTGTCGCCCATGCTGGAGACGCAGCCGGTGGTCGGCACGGGGCCCGTGGTGCAGGGCGCGGCCCTCTGGATGCACCCGACGGACCCGTCCAGCAGCCTGTTGCTCGTGGCGGACAACCAGACGGGGCTGCTCGTCTACAACCTCAATGGCACCGCGCGGCCGCTGCTCGCCGAGGGCGCGGTGCAGGGCGTGGACGTGCAGGAGGGCGTCGTGGTGGGGGGCATCTCCCAGACGCTGGTGATGGTGGCCAACACGACGGCGCAGGCGCTCATCGGCTACATCATCGATCCCGCGACGCTCGAGTTCCGCCGGGCGGGCTTCGCGAACGTCACCGCCCCGAGCTTCGCCCCCAGCTCGGTGGCCCTGTACGTGAGCCCCGCCACCGGGCGTGTCTTCGCCTTCGCTGGGAGTGCGACGGGCCTCGTCGAGCAGTTCGAGCTCACCGCCCAGACGGATGGAGGCACCGCGTCCGCCGTGGTCCGCTCCTTCGACGTGGGCAACGCGGTGGTGGGCCTCGCGGTGGACGATGCCCAGGGCAAGCTCTACGTCGTCGAGCAGAGCGTCGGCATCTGGGAGTACGGCGCGGAGCCGGAGGCCACGGACATCCGCGTCTCGGTGGATACCGTCACCGGAGGGGGACTGTCCCAGCCGCTGGGCGGCGTGGCCCTCTACAGGGCGTCGGGAGTCCGCGGCTACCTGCTGGCGGTGAACGGGGGAGACAGCGCGGTGCGCATCTACGAGCGCCAGCCCGGCGCCCATACCTTCCGGGGCAGCTTCACCGTCGGTGCGGACGGAGGCATCGACGCGGTGGAGTCCCCTCGCCAGGTGGTGGCGACGAACCGTTCCCTCGGCACGCTCTTCCCGCTGGGGCTGGTGGCCGTGCACGACAGCACCAACGCGGGCACCAACGAGAACTTCAAGCTCGTCCCGTGGCCAGCGATCGCCACCGGCTTCACCACGCCGCTCGTCGTGGACACCGGTCCCGTGGACACCACGGATGGCGGGACGGCGGATGGCGGGACGACGGATGGGGGGAGCTCCGGGCCCATCGGCAACGTGCCGCCTCCCACTCCCTCCGCGGAGTCGCCGGAGGGGGGCGTCACCACGGGTCAGAATTGCGTCTGCGCCTCGGCGTCCGTGCCGGGCACGCTGCTGCTCGCCCTGCTGGGCGTGCTGCTGCTCTCGCGCCGGCGCCCCGGGGCCTGATGCGGGTTGCCTGCGGGGGGCCGCTGGGCTCAACTCGCCGCCCGCATGCACTCCTCCCGACTCCTCCTCGCGCTGGGGGCCCTCGCGGTCTCCGGTTGCGCCAGCGCTCCGCGTCCCGCGGAGTCTCCGTCCTCCTCCCAGTCCCTCCAGGCGCCCGCCGCTCCCGTGCGGCTCACCCTGGTGGGCACCAATGACTTCCACGGCTGGTTGATGCCCCACACCACCGCGCTGCCCGGCGGCCTCCAGGCGGAGGAGGGGGGAGCGGCCGTCTTCGCCGGCTACGTGGCCCGGCTGCGCGCGGACAACCCGGGCGGCGTGTTGCTGCTCGACGCGGGAGACCTCTTCCAGGGGACGCTCGCCTCCAACCTCACCGAGGGTGCCTCCGTCATCGACGTCTACAACCGCCTGGGCTATGCCGCCGCGGCGCTCGGCAACCACGAGTTCGACTACGGGCCGGTGGGGCCCAAGGCCATCCCCGGGCCGAGCGAGGACGCCTTCGGTGCGCTCACCGCGCGCATCCACCAGGCGCGCTTCCCGCTGCTCACCGTGAACATGCGCGACGCGGCCACCGGCAAGGCGCCCGCGTGGCTCGGCAATGACGGCACGCTGCTGGTGACGCTCCAGGGCGTGAAGGTGGGCATCATCGGCCTCACCACGCCGTCCACGCCGCGCATCGCCAACCCCGCGCTCGTGCCGGGCCTGCGCTTCGAGGACATGGTGCCCACCACGCTCGAGGCCGCCCAACGCCTGCGCGCCCAGGGCGCCGAGGTGGTGGTGGGGCTCGCCCACGCCGGAGGCAAGTGCGCGGACCTCTCCAACCCGCGCGACACCTCCAGCTGCGATCGCTCGGACGGGGAAATCTACGGGCTCGTCGAGTCGCTGCCGCCGGGCACGCTGGACGCCGTCTTCGCCGGCCACACGCACCAGCCCATGGGCCACTTCTTCGGCAACGTGCCGGTGCTGTCCACCTCGGGCCAGGGCCGCTCCTTCGGCGTGGTGGAGCTCTTCGTGGACGCGGTGAGCCACAAGGTGCTGCCGGAGCGCACGCAACTCCAGGCCGCCATTCCCGTGTGCGCGCGGGTGGAGGCGAAGAGCGGGAGCTGTGATGCGCGCAAGCTGAAGGAGCTGGGCGCCTCGGCGCAGCTCGTGCCTCCCACGTTCCGTGGGGGCGAGGTGGTGGCGGACGCGGAGGTGGAGGCGCTCGTGGCCCCCGCGCTCGCGCGGGTGGAGGAGGTGCAGCGCCGCTCGTTGGGCGTCTCCGTCACCGGGATGCTGGGGCGTGACTACGAGGGCGAGAGCGCGCTCGGCGACGTGCTCACGGACGCGCTGCGCGAGATGGAGAAGGTGGACGTGTCGCTGCTCAACTCGGGCGGCCTGCGCGCCAACCTGAAGCCCGGGGCGCTCTCCTATGGCGACCTCTACGAGGTGTTGCCCTTCGACAACACGGTGGCCATCGTCACGCTCACCGGGGACGAGCTGCGGCGTCTGGTGGCGGCCGCCTACGGCACGGGCAACGGCGTCTTCCAGCAGTCGGGCCTGAAGGTGAAGCTGGCGAAGTGCGCCGGCCCCGAGCGCCTGCGCGACGTCACCCTGGCGGATGGCAAGCCGCTGGACGCGAAGCGCCTGTACCGGGTGGTGCTGCCGGACTTCCTGGCCCGGGGCGCCGCGGGGCTGGACAAGGTGCTGGCGCAGGTGCCCGCCGAGCGCATCGACCTGGGGCTGGGCCGCGAGCTCACCCTGCGCGACGCGCTCGCGAGCTGGTGGCAGGCCCGGGGCACGCCCATCGCGGCGCCCGCTACAGGCCGCATCAGCTTCGTGGACGAGGGCGCGCCGTGCGCCTCGAAGGGCCCCGCCTCCGCCCGCTCCGAGCGGCCTTGACAATGGAGTGAAAACCGCGCCCGGGCCGGAAAATCGGCTCCGGCGCGGTTTCGGCCATGGAGGGAGCACCCGCAAGTGGCCGAGATCCGGAGGGATCGCATCCCGGGCCGAAAAATCGGCCTGGGATCAGTTTTCAACGGCCGGAATCCTCCTTAGTCTATGGAAGGCGCGCCGTGATCCGAGGAGCCTTTTCGAGGCACCGATCGCGGCCCGCCGGCAGGGAGGGACACACATGCTTTACAAGGTTACCCCGATGATGCCGCCGCCGGCCTCGAAGGAGGCCAAGACGTCGCGCGAGCCGGGGCAGCCGCGCAAGCGGCGCAAGTCGGCTGTCTATGATGTCGACGGGCACGAGGTGCTCATTTCGCTGATGTGCCTGAAGTGCCGCACGCTCAAGCCGCTGGCGCAGTTCGGCCTGCGCAAGATGGCGGACGGGGCCATTCGCAATCAGCCCTGGTGCCGCGGATGCCGCTCGGGCGCGGGCACTCGCAAGCCCAAGGACAAGGCCACCGAGGCGATCGGCACCGTGGCCGAGATTCCCGCCGCGGTCGCCAACCTCCAGGTGGTGCCGGCCCCCGCCGCCGCCGCCGTCGAGGAAGAAGCGGAGATCGCCGTCGCCTCGCAGGGCTGAGCCCCGCGGGAACATGTCCTTCTGGGGGCGGGGCATTGTCCTCCGACCCCAGGTGGAGTGATCTACCCACCAAGTATCCACCGCTTGCACTTCGGCGGTGGACCCTCGGGTCGCATCACTCTTCTCAAGGACACGACATGTTCCCCATGCAATTCCACGGGCGCTCTCTGCGCCGGGCCACGGGCCTGGCGCTGGCGCTGCTGCCGCTGCTCGGTTTCGCGCAGGCGGTTGGCCCGGATCGCTGGCCTTACGCGGGCCACGATCTGCACAACACGCGCAACGCGAGCAGCGAGGAGCTGATCAGCCCGCAGACGGCGCCCAACCTGTACGTGAAGTGGATCTTCACCGCGCAGGGGGACGTCTCCGCGACTCCGGCCATCGGGCCCGGCGTGCTGTACTTCCCGGACTGGGGCGGCTGGCTGCACAAGGTGGACGCCGCCACGGGGGCGAGCATCTGGTCGCGGCAGATCTCCACGTACACGGGCATTGCCGGCAGCAAGTCGCGCAACACCCCGGCGCTCGAGGGGGGGAGGCTGTACCTCGGGACGCTCAATGGTGACTTCCTGGCCGTCGATGCGCACACCGGCAACCTGCTGTGGAAGACCCATCCGGACTCGCACCCGGGGGCCGTCATCACGCAGTCGCCCATCGTCCACGGCAACCGGGTGTACGTGGGGATCGCCTCGTACGAGGAGAGCATGGCGGCGGACCCCTCGTACCCGTGCTGCACGTTCCGCGGGAACGTGGTCGCGATGGACAAGAACACCGGCGCGGTGGTGTGGCGCACCTTCGTGATGCCGGAGGGGTACTCCGGCGGTGGCGTCTGGGGCAGCACGCTCGTGCTCGACCGCAGCCGCAACTCCCTCTACGTGACCACGGGCAACAACTCCACCGTGCCGCCCGCGGTGCGCCAGTGCCTGTTGAATGCCCCGGACGATGCCAGCGCGGCGGCGTGCATCGCGCCGGACGACTACTTCGACGCCATGCTCTCGCTCGACGTGAACACGGGCGCCATCAAGTGGGGCCGCAAGATGTATCCCCAGGACATCTTCATCCTCACCTGCCTCATCCGTCCCGAGGACTGCCCCCCGCCGAGCGGTCCGGACTATGACTTCGGCCAGGGTGCCATCCTCTTCAAGGTGCCGGGCCCGGACGGCCGCATGCGCCAACTGGTGGGCGCGGGCCAGAAGAGCGGCATCTACTGGGCGCTGGATCCGGACACGGGCGCCACGGTGTGGAGCGCGCGGGTAGGTCCGGGTGGAACGGGAGGCGGCATGATGTGGGGTTCGGCCATGGCGGACGGGCGCATCTACGCGGCCAACGCCAATTACGACCACGTGCCCTACACGCTGCCCAACGGCCAGACGAGCTCCTGGGGCAACTTCACGGCGCTGAACGCGGCGACCGGGCAGATCCTCTGGCAGACGCCGGATCCCATCCAGGGCACGCAGGACGTGGCGCCGGTGACGACCGCCAATGGCGTGGTGTTCGGCTGCTCGATTGACGCGCAGGGCCACATGTACGCGATGGACGCGAGCACGGGCGCCGTGCTGTGGACGTTCGTCAGCGGTGGCTCGTGCAACTCGGGCGCGGCGGTGGCCAACGGCACGGTGTACTGGGGCTCGGGCTACTCCAACTTCCAGGTGGGGACCCCGAACAACAAGCTCTACGCCTTCACCGTGCCGGCGCCGTAGGCACGGTGAAGCTCGCCCGCGCGGGAACGTGTCTTTCGAGGGGCGGGGATTGTTCTTCGCCCCCAGGTGGAGTGAGCTAACCGCTGAGTGTGTCCACCGCTTCGGTAGGGGGGGGGCCCTCGGCTGAATCACTCTTCGCAAGGAAACGACATGTTCCCCATGCAATCCCATGGGCGTGCGCTGCACCGGGCCGTGGGCCTGGTGCTGGCGTTACTTCCCGTGCTCGCCTTCTCGCAGCAGCTCTCGAGCACGTCCCTGGACCTGGCCGACCTGGCCCCGGACTCCTGGCGCTTCGCGGGCCATGATCTGCACAACACGCGCAACGCGGCGGGCGAGTGGTTCATCAGCCCGCTGACGGCGCCGCATCTGCGCCCGAAGTGGGTGTTCACGGCCGAGGGGGACGTCTCCGCGACGCCGGCCGTGACGCCGCTCGCGCTGTACTTCCCGGATTGGGGCGGCTGGCTGCACAAGGTGAACGCCCTCACGGGCCAGCGCATCTGGTCGCGGCGGATCTCCGAGTACACGGGCATCCCCGGCAGCCGCTCGCGCAACACCCCGGCGCTGGTGGACGGGAAGCTGTACCTCGGCACGCTCAACGGCGACTTCCTGGCCGTGGATGCGCAGACGGGCAACCTGCTGTGGAAGGTGCATCCGGACTCGCACCCCGCGGCCGTCATCACGCAGTCGCCCATCGTCCAAGGCGACCGGGTGTACGTGGGGATCGCCTCGTACGAGGAGAGCTTCGCGGCGGACCCGTCGTACCCGTGCTGCACGTTCCGCGGCAACGTGGTGGCACTGGACAGGGCGACGGGCGCGGTGGTGTGGCGCACCTTCGTGATGCCCGAGGGCTACGCGGGTGGCGGCGTGTGGGGGAGCACGCTCACCTTCGACAAGGCGCGCAACTCCCTCTACGTGACCACGGGCAACAACTCCTACGTGCCACCGGCGGTGCGCGAGTGCCTGGTGAATGCCCCGGATGACGAGACCGCGGCGGCGTGCATCGCGCCGGACGACTACTTCGACGCCATGCTCTCGCTGGATGCGAGCACGGGCGCCATCAAGTGGGGCCGCAAGCTCTATCCCCAGGACGTCTTCATCCTCACCTGCCTCATCCGTCCCGAGGACTGCCCCCCGCCGGGCGGCCCGGACTATGACTTCGGCCAGGGCGCCATCCTCTACAGGGTGCCGACTCCGGACGGTCACTCGCGCCAGCTGTTGGGCGCGGGCCAGAAGAGCGGCATCTACTGGGCGTTGGATCCGGACACGGGCGCCACGGTGTGGAACACGCGGGTGGGCCCGGGCGGCGTGGGGGGCGGCATGATGTGGGGTTCGGCGATGGCGGACGGGCGCATCTTCGCGGCCAACGTCAACTATGACCGCCTCCCCTACACGCTGCCCAACGGACAGACGAGCTCCTGGGGCAACTTCACGGCGATGAACGCGGCGACCGGGCAGATCCTCTGGCAGACGCCGGATCCGGTCCCGGGCGCGCAGGACGTGGCGCCGGTGTCGACCGCGAACGGCGTGGTGTTCGGCTGCTCCATCGAGTCGCTGGGCCACATGTACGCGATGGATGCGCGCACGGGCGCCGTGCTGTGGACGTTCGTCAGCGGCGGCTCGTGCAACTCGGGCGCGGCGATTGCCAACGGCACGGTGTACTGGGGCTCGGGCTACTCCAACTTCGGAGTGGGGACCCCGAACAACAAGCTCTACGCCTTCTCACCGTGGGGGTTGTAGGGCAGGGGGCGTGAGCCCCCATGCCGTCGAGGGCGAGGGGTGATTACAGGCGCAGGCCCGCGGGGAGCGTATCTCCGAGGGCCCGTGCTTCATCCGCGGCCTCCAGCGCCACCACTTCCGTCACCATCCGCACCCAGGTGTCGGGCGCCTTCGACGCTTGGAGCGCCTGCGCCGTTTTCGCTCGCAGCTCGGGGCCGAGGTCCCGCATGCGGTCTCCCGTGAGCCGCGCGAGCTGCGCCGCCGCGAACTGCGCTCCGTCGATGCGCTGGAGGCCCAGCTCCAGCAGCAGTGACAGCCAGGCCTCCGCCACCTCCACGTCCACCACCTTGTGGCCGCTGCCGTACAGCGGCACCCGGGCGCCCAGCCGTCCCAGCGCCCACGCCCATGGGCCGCCGCTCTTGTTCTCCGCCTTCAGCCGCCCCGCCACCCAGCCTCCGAGCTCCGCCTTGTCGCCCGGCTCGAGGTGCTCCAGCGAGGCCGCCGTGCGCACCATCTCGTCCAGGCCCTCGGGCTGAATCCCCTTGAGCTTCGTCTGCGCCTGCGCCTCCAGCGGCACCTTCCTCGCCAGGTGCGGCTTCAGGTAGTCGTAGAGCTTGCGCTGCTGTGCCTCGCTCAATCCGCCCGCGATGCGCCGCCACATCACCCAGAATTCGATCCACACCGACTTCTCGATGTGGTGCTGCACCAGCGGCTCGAAGAGGGAGAACGTCTGCTCCGCCCGCCAGTGGTCCAGCGGGTAGCCGAAGCCCGGCCGCAGCGTGTAGCCCGCGAGGTTGTAGAAGACGCGCTCGTGGTCCGCCGTGCGGCGCCGCTTGGACGCCCCCGCGAAGAGCGAGCTCCACAGCTCCCGCAGCACCGGCACCCGCCACGTGTCGCGCGGGCCCAGCACCTTCTCCAGCGTGCGAGAGAGTTGCTTCACGTCCTTGGGGCCAACCGGCAGCGGCTTGTTGCCGTACACCCGCTCGATGTTGTCCTTCGCCTCGGCGAAGCGCGCGGGCATGGACTCGGTGACGGTCAGCTCGCGCTCGCCGCCCGTGCCCCGCAGCTCGAACTCCAGGCGCCAGCGCTCGTCCGCCACGTTCGACACGGCGAAGAGCTCCAGCGTGCCAATCTCCGTGAGCCCCGCCTGCAGGTGCACCGGCACCTCGGCCGTCTTCCCCTCGGCGCCCTTGAGCACCGTGTGGATGGGCGGCAGCGGCTTGAGCTCCTCCGACAGCGCCACCACGTCGCCCGGCTTGTCGATGCGGTCGCTCGTCGTGGAGTACAGGGTGAACTGCACCGGCCGCCCCAGGGTGAGCGTGAAGGAGCGCTCGCCGATGTCGACCTGGTTGCCCTCCTCGAAGCCTCGGGGGACGAGGCACAGCACCGGCTGCTCCGTGCTGTCCGCCGGGCGCTGCAGGGCCACGTAATACGCACGCGCCGCGCCGCCGCCAATCTTCAGGCCGTGCCCGCGCCGCACCAGCCCGTAATAGGCCGCGCCGCGAGCCACCGCCAGCTCCAGCGACTCGTGCTTCAGCAGCCGGATGCGCGGGGCGCCCGGCCACCACGCGCTCACCGCCTCCACCAGCCGCTCGGCGAGTTGCGGCGAGTTGAAGACGCCACCGTTGAGCAGGATGGCGTCCGGGCGGGGCAGGGCGCCTTCCGAGGACGCCGTCTCCCCGAGGGCCGCGAAGCCCGCCGCCGCGTGCTGCGCGAGGAAGGCCGCCAGGTGCCGGGTGATGGCCGCGTCTTGCGCGTACGGCAGGCCCAGCTCCTGGAGCGCCATGCGCGACACGCGCCGCGGCCGCTCCTGCGCGCCCGCGCGGGGGAAGAACCCATCCATGACGAGCGCTTCCGCCTCCTCACGCGTCAGGTCCGTGGACAGCGAGCCGCCCAGCAGCCGGCTGCCCTCGGAGACGAGCGACACGCCGTAGCGCTCGGGCGGATTCGCGCCCAGCAGGGCCTCCTTGGCGGTGCGGGCCGCCTGGATGGCCTGGGTCCACTGAGTGGCGGACAGGCGCCGGTTGCCGTCCGGGAAGAGCTTCTCCTCCACGCGTTTGGCGAGCGCGGCGTCCATGTTGTCGCCGCCGAGCATGAGGTGCTCGCCCACCGCGAGCCGCCGCAGCATGGGGCCCTCGGGGGACACGCCCGCGTGCACGAGGGTGAAGTCGGTGGTGCCGCCGCCCACGTCCACCACCAGCACCAGGCGCACGCCCTCGAGCGACCTGGCCAGGTCCTTCCGGTGGCGCGCGGTGTAGTCGTAGAAGGCCGCCTGGGGCTCCTCGAGGAGGGTGAACTTCTCCAGGCCCGCCTTGCGCGCGGCGCTCACCGTGAGGGCGCGGGCCGCCTCGTCGAAGGAGGCGGGCACGGTGATGACGACCTCCTGCTGGCCGAGCGGCGCCTCCGGGTGGGCGTGGTTCCACGCGCGGGCCATGTGCGAGAGGAGCAGGGCGCTCGCCTCGACGGGGGACAGCTTGGCCACGTCGGCCGGAGCGCCCCACGGGAGGATGGGCGCCGAGCGGTCCACGCCCGGGTGGCACAGCCAGCTCTTGGCGGAGGTCACCACCCGGCCCGGCACCCGGGCCCCCTGCCAGCGGGCGAGCTCGCCCACCACGTGCTGGCCACCCTCGCCCCACGGGAGGCGGAGCGACTCGGCGGCGAGCTCATGGCCGGCGGGCACGTAGACGCACGAGGGCAGCAGAGGCCTCGGGCTCACCTCGCCCTGGCGCACCAGTTGGGGGACGGGGAAGTCCTCCACGGGAGCGGTGGGACCCTTCGAGGGGTCCACCGAGGCGACGGCGCAGTGGGTGGTTCCGAGGTCGATGCCGACGATGTGCATAGGCGTGGGTGCGGCCCCTGGCCGCGGGGGCTCCTTCTACTCCCTCATGCGGACGTTGAGCTCCAGCTTCCACTTCCCGGGGCCGTCCTTCTGCAGGCAGCGCAGCTCCAGCGTGCCCACCTCGGTGACGGCGGCCTGGAGGTTGACGGGCGTCAAATCCCCGAAGGGCGTGGGCGTGCCGGGGAGCGTCGTCTCGAGGGGGGCGAGCTCCTCGAACTGCTCGCTGTCCACGTCGTCCACCATGGTGCCGACCTTGTCGTCGCGCCGCACGGACGAGGCGAAGAAGCGGAAGCTGGTGGGCTCTCCGGTGACGAGGCCGAACTCCTGGGGAGGCACGTCCGCCTGGGTGCCCTCCTCCATGCCGAAGGGGGCCACGCACAGGGCCTTCACGGGGGGCTCCATGCCGGGCACGGCGGGCATCGCCGTCTCCACGCCCACGTAGTAGGCGCGAGCGGTGCCGCCGCGGATGCGCAGGCCGTGGCCCTCGCGCACCCAGCCGTAGTAGGCCGCGCCGCGCGCCACGGACAAATCCAGGTCCGCGCCCGCGAGCTCCTGGGCCGGCTGGCCACCGTCCGCGGTGAGCCACGAGTTGAGCACCTCCATCACCCGGGCCTTGAGGGGGCCGGCCTTGAAGACGCCGCCGTTGAAGAGCACGGCGGTGGGGTGGATGAAGGACTTGCCGCCCACGTTCACCGGCGAGTCCGGCGAGTTGGCGAGCGCCTGCGCCTGCCGGGTGAGGAAGGCGGCGAGGTGCTTCGTCACGGCCGGGTCCTGCGCGTAGGGCAGGGCCATCTGCGCGAGGCCGGTGCGGCGGCCCACGCGGGGCAGCTCGGCGACGGGGGAGGGCGGGAAGAAGCCATCGGTGAGGACGCGGTCGAGCTCCTCGCGGGCCAGCTCCGTGCGCAGCGTGCCGCCGATGAGCGACGAGCCGCGGCCGGGAATGGAGATGGGCGCCTTGGCCATGGCCGGGTCGCCGTACAGGGTCTCCTTGGCCATGCGGCAGCCGTAGGTGAGGGCGTTGAACTGCCAGGCGTCCAGCTTCTTGCCCTCGGCGGTGAGGCGCTGGTTGAGCGTGTGCGCCAGGGCGAGGTCCATGTTGTCGCCGCCCAGGAGGATGTGGTCACCCACGGCCACGCGGGTGAGCTCCACTTCGCCCGCGCGGTCTCGCACGGTGATGAGCGAGAAGTCCGCGGTGCCGCCGCCCACGTCCACCACGAGGATGACCTCGCCCACCTTCATCCTCTTGCGGAAGGCCTCTCCCTGCGCCTCCAGCCAGGCGTAGAGCGCCGCCTGCGGCTCCTCCAGGAGGATGATGTTCTCCAGGCCCGCGGCCCGGGCGGCCTCGAGCGTCAAGTCCCTCGCGGCGGCGTCGAAGGAGGCCGGGACGGTGATGATGACGTCCTGGGCGGCCATGGCGTTGCCGGCGTCCTCCTTCGTGCGGGCGAAGGTGTGGTCCCACGCCTCGCGCAGGTGGCGCAGGTAGCGCGTGGAGGCCTCCACCGGGGAGACGCGCTGCACCTCCTCGGGGGCCTGCCAGGGGAGCAGGGCGGAGCGCCGGTCCACGCCGGGGTGGCTCAGCCAGCTCTTCGCCGAGGACACCAGGCGCGTGGGCACCTTGGCGCCGTGCGAGCGGGCGAACTCACCGGCGATGCTGCTGGCCCCCGGGTTCCACGGCAGCGCGAGGCTGCCCTGGGGGAACTCCTGGGCGCTCGGCAGGTAGAGGAACGAGGGCAGGAGCGTGCGGGCCTCCACCGTCCCCGGCGCCGTCAGCTGCGGGACGGGCAGCATGGACTGCGCGGCGCCACGGGGCTTCGCCTCCTCCAGGTTGAAATAGGAGACGGCGGAGTGCGTGGTGCCGAGGTCGATTCCAATCGCGTATCGGGCCATATGCGCTCCAATCTGGGGTCAGGGCAGTTCGACTTCAGCGGGCGCCAGCACGCGTGGATCCAGCGCCGCGCTGGTGGACGGGAATTTCACGGCCGTGGTCACCCACCCGTGGTGCTTGAGCGCCCCGTCATAGGGAGGCTGGCCGGCCACGTTGCCGGTGAGGCGGATGCGCTGGGCGTCGAAGCCGGGGGGTACGTTCACCGGCTCGCCCTCGGTCTGGGGCAGCACCGGCTCCAGGGCGAGGTACTGGCGCACCACCTTGCGGCACCCCTCGTGGACGATGCGGGCGGCGGCGCCCACGTCCGCGTCCGGGAAGGCGGCCACGTCCTCCTGGAGGAAATCGATGAGGCGCCCCTCGCGCTGCAGCATGGAGAGCAGTTGGAGGGCCGGGGCGTGCTCCCGCTCGGGGGGCAGGGCGACGGGCTCCGGTGGGGCCACGGGCTCGGGCTTCCCCGACGTCAGCTCGGAGGGCGAGGTGCCAGCCGGGAGCTTGCCGGCCTTGTCGGCCTCACGGAGGGGGAAGACGGCCTGGGCGAACGCCTGGTCGAACCAGATTCGCCAGAAGCACACGAACGCGAGCCAGAAACGAGCGAAGAACGAGAGCGAGGGCTGGTCGGTCATCGGCCCCGGATAACAGACCCGGAGCGCTTTTCAATTCACTCGTAGGCCAAATGAAAAGGGCCTCACTGTTTCCAGTGAGGCCCTTCCCTGTTGCATGGTGGAGGTGGACGGGATCGAACCGACGACCTTCGCATTGCGAACGCGACGCTCTCCCAACTGAGCTACACCCCCGCAACCACTATCTGCCTGACGACCGGCGGGGCTTTTTTCCCGCCGCCGAAAGACGAACGGGCAGATACAAGACCCTATTCCACGTGTCAAGCCGGGAATCTTCCGTACCGCTTGCGCGATTGACGGGCGGCAACTCGGGGTGTCATAAGAACCCCCTCCCATCAGGCGCCTCCATTCGGAATGTCTAATCCCTCATCGAAGACGTTGAGCCCGGCCGAGCTTGCGAAGCTGGAGCACGCGTTCGCTTCCGACCCTTCCTCGGACGCTTACAAGCCCCTGGCCGAGGCCTATCTGGCCGCGAGCCGCTTCATGGAAGCGATGGTTGTCTGCAAGAAAGGGGTGAAGGCCCACCCTGATCGCGCGGAGCCTCGCCTCCTGCTTGCCCGTGTTTATTCGGAGCAGGGCAAGGACAAGAAGGCCCTGGAAGAGGTGCTCGGTGCCCTCCAGGCTCAGCCCAACGACAAGGCCTCCCTGCGGATGGCCGGTGCGCTGCAGCTGAAGACCGGTGAGACCGAGACCGGCAAGGCCAACCTCCTCAAGGCCTACGAGGCGGACCCCGCCGACGCCGAGACGCTCGCGGCGATGCAGCAGTACAAGGTGCAGGCCCCCGTGGCCGCCGCGCCCGCTCCGGTGGCCGCGCCCGCCCCGGCGCCCGTGGCCGCTCCGGCCCCCGTGGCCGCCGCGCCCGCCGTCCAGGTCTCCGCTCCGTCCGACCTCTCGGCCCCCGCGCCCGCTCCTGCCGCCCGCAAGCCCCAGGTGGCCGCGGACGACGAGTCGCCGCGTCCCAAGGCCCGCGCCGAGCAGACCGCTCGTCCCGCGCCCCGCCGCGCCCCGGTGGTGGTCGAGGACGACGACGTCGACGACGACGACGCGCCTCGCAAGTCGCGCAAGAAGGGCGGCTCCGACAACAGCAAGTTCATCACGCTGGGTCTGGTGGTCCTCGTCCCCCTCATCCTGGTCGGCTTCTTCGTCCAGGGCCGCATGGCCGCCACGCGCACCCGCGAGGTGAAGAAGCAGCTCGACGCCGCGACCGACCAGCTCAAGCACGACTCCTTCGACTCCTACAAGAAGGCGTGCGAGGCCGCCGACAAGGCGCTCGAGGTCGACCCCGACTCCACCCCCGCCCACGGCTACCTGGCGTACGCCTACGCCATCCGCTGGGGTGAGCACGGCGGTGGCGACGACGCGCGCCGCAAGGCCGAGGAGCACCTGGCCGCCGCCCAGAAGAGCGCCGCGAAGAACAAGGAGGAGATCTCCCACGTCTTCGCCGCCGAGGCCCTCATCAAGACGTACGGCGGCAAGGGCAAGGAGGCGCTCACCTCGCTCGAGCAGACCGTGAAGCGCTTCGACGAGCAGAACAAGCGCAGCTCGCTGCTCTACCTGACGCTCGGCCTCATCCAGCAGAACGCGGGGGACATGGATCGCGCCAAGGACAACCTGGAGAAGGCCCAGGGCCTGTCTCCGGATGACCCGCGCATCTACGCCGCGCTCGGCGCCGTGTACCGCCGGCTCGGCCAGGACTCCATCGCCTGGAAGAACTACGACTTCGCGCTGCGCTACGAGAAGGACCACCCCGAGTCCCTGCTCGGCAAGTCCCTGCTGATGCTTGAGCAGGACACGCCCAACTACGAGCTGGCCTCGACGATGATCAAGAAGCTGCTGGAGGCTCAGCCGCCTCCGTCGCCCCGCCAGCTCGCGGCGGCGTACCTCGCGCGCTCGCTGCTCATCTCCCGCGTGTCCGCGGCGATGGAGAAGCTCAAGCCCGAGGAGCAGGAGAAGTACGTCGCCGCCACCGGCGTGCCCGCCGACAAGGAGAAGGCGCGCCAGGAGCTGGTCAAGGCCGAGGAGACGGGCTTCACGCTGGACAAGCTGAGCCCCGAGCTGTCGCTCATCAAGGGCCGCCGGCTGCTCGCGGAGGGTGCGTATGACCAGGCCGCCGAGGAGATCCGCAAGGCCATCAAGATCGACGGCACGCGCGCCCAGTTCTACGTGGAGCTGGCCAAGGCCCTCATGAACAAGACGGGCGGCGAGAAGGAGGCCTCCGAGGCGCTCGTCACCGCGCTGAAGACCATGGGCGACAGCCCCAAGCTGCTCACCATGCTGGGCAACGCCTACCGCAAGCAGAACAAGCCGGACGACGCCATCAAGGCCTACGCGCAATCGGTGAAGGACCCCAACGCGAAGAACCCCGAGGCCCGTCTGGCCATGGGCACCCTCTACCGCGAGCGCTCGGACTGGGCGAAGGCGCAGGAGTCCCTGGAGAAGGCCGCCACCGAGTTCATCGGTCAGCCGGACCGGGCCGCCCTCGCGCTGCTGGAGCTGGCGCGCGTCTACGAGGGCAAGGGCGACACCGCCAAGGCCGACGAGACGTACCAGAAGGCGCTCAACGCCGATGAGGGCTTCGGGCCGGCCTACTACCACTACGCGGCGTTCCTCAATAAGGACAAGAAGAACGCCCCCAAGGTCAAGGCGCTGGCGCAGGAGTACCTCAAGCTGGAGCCCAAGGGCGAGTTCGCCACCCAGGCCCAGGGGATGTGAGCCGGGCTGCCGCTTCCAACAAGCGGTGCTGATGTCGACGGGCGCGGGGATGACACGAATCCCGCGCCCGTTTGCTTGAAGTGTTCCCGCCCCCTGTGTAAGGGGAGGCCCGTGAGCGCGCGTGCCGTGAGTCATCAGTCGAGCTTCGCTTCGGATCTCCTGTCCCTCACCAAGCCGAGGCTGTCCGGCCTGGTGATCGCCACCACCGCGGGCGGCATGTGGTTGGCTCCGGGCGAGCTGACCGTGGCCCGCATCCTGGTGACGTTGCTGGCCACCTCGGCCACGGTGGGCGCCGCCAACGCGCTCAACTGCTACTGGGAGCGCCACAGCGACCGTTTCATGGCGCGCACCCGCAACCGCCCGCTGCCCTCCGGGCGCATGGAGCCGGTGGTGGCGCTCGTCTTCGGGCTGGGCCTGGCCGCCGTGGCGCTGCCGGCGCTCGCCCTGGGCGCCAACCTGCTCACCGCGGGGCTGGGCCTGATGGCGCTGCTCAGCTACGTGCTCGCGTACACCCCGCTCAAGGCCCGTACCTCCACCGCCATGCTGGTGGGTGCGGTGCCCGGCGCGCTGCCCCCGCTCATGGGCTGGACGGCCGTCACCGGGCAGATCGACGCGGGCGGCTACGTCCTCTTCGCCATCCTCTTCCTCTGGCAGATTCCGCACTTCATCGCCATCGCCCTGTTCCGCAAGGACGAGTACGCGGCGGCCGGCCTCAAGTCCGTGCCGCTCGAGCGCGGGGATGACTCCAGCCGGCTCCAGCTCGTCCTGTACCTCGTGGCGCTGGTGCCCATGACGCTGCTGCCCTTCCAGCTGCGCATCGCCGGGGGCTGGTACCTGGCGGTGGCGGTGGTGCTGGGCCTCTCGTTCCTCGGCCTGGGGGCCTTGGGGCTCTTCCGGCAGCTGGGAAGGACCTGGGCGCGGCAGACGTTCCTGTTCAGCCTGCTGTACCTGGCCGGCCTCTTCGCCGCGCTGATGCTCGACAGCGGGGGACACGGTTGATTCGAGGATGCCCACGGCCCTGACGGCCCTCCCCACCGCGGCCCGCCGCTCTCCGGCGCCGCTGCTCCAGCTCGAGGGTCTCACCCGCCGCTTCAAGGAGCGGGTGGCACTCGACGGCCTGAGCCTCGCGGTGGGCAGTGGTGAAATCGTCGGTCTGCTCGGCCCCAACGGGGCGGGCAAGTCCACCACCTTCCAGTTGCTCGCCGGCCTGCTCGCCCCGGACTCCGGGCGCGTCCTCTTCGAGGGCCGGCCCCTGTCGCTCCACGACCCCGCGCTGCGCCGGCGCCTGGGCATCATCTTCCAGCGCAGCAGCCTGGATGACCTGATGAGCGCACGGGAGAACCTGCGGCTCGGGGCCCGGCTGTACGGGCTGACGGGCGCGCGGGCCCACGAGCGCGTGGAGCAGATGCTCCGGCTCATCGGCCTGCACGAGCGCGGTGACGAGCGCGTCTCCACCTGGTCCGGCGGCATGCGCCGTCGGCTGGAGCTGGCGCGCGCCCTGGTGCACCAGCCGCGCATCGTCCTGATGGACGAGCCCACCCAGGGGCTCGACGAGGCCTCCTTCCGCTCCTTCTGGGCGCACCTCAAGGCCCTGCGCGACACCGAGGGCCTCACCGTGCTGCTCACCACCCACCGCGCCGACGAGGCGGAGATGTGCGACCGGCTCGCGGTGTTGGACTCGGGCCGGCTGGTGGCCACCGACACGCCCGCGGCGCTGGCTTCCCGGGTGGGTGGGGACATCCTCACGCTCGAGGCCCGCGAGCCCGAGTCCCTCGTGGCCGAGCTGCGCGCGCGCCTGGGCCTGGAGGCTCGGGTGGTGGAGGGCCGGGTGCAGGTGGAGGTGGAGCAGGGGCACGCGCTGGTGCCCCGGGTGGTGGAGGCCTTCCCGGCCGGCCGCCTCGCCTCGGTGTCCGTGCGCCGTCCCACGCTCGCGGACGTGTTCCTTCAACTCACCGGCCGGGTGCTGGGCGCGGACCAGCCCGCCGCCGACCCCGCCGCCTCCAGGAGTCGCCGTCGATGAATGCCCACGCCACCGCCGTCCCCGAGACCTCCGGCGAGCCCGAGAGCCCCAGCCCCCTGGCTCCGGGGGACGCGCGCGAGGAGGAGCAGATCCCCGGCTCGCTCGCGCTGCAGTGGGCCACCGTGCGCGTGCTGCTCGCGCGCGACGTGGTGCGCTTCTTCCGCCAGCCCAGCCGGATTGTCGGGGCGCTCGCCCAGCCCATCCTCTTCTGGTTCGTCATCGGCGCGGGCTTCTCCGGCTCCTTCCGCGTCGAGGGCGCGCAGGGCATGGACTACCAGCGCTTCTCCTTCCCCGGCGTCGTCACCATGGTGGTGCTCTTCAGCGCCATCTTCGCCACCATCTCCGTCATCGAGGATCGGCGCGAGGGCTTCCTCCAGTCGGTGCTCGCCGGGCCGGGCTCGCGCCTCTCGGTGGTGCTGGGCAAGGCGCTGGGCTCCTCGGCGATTGCCCTGCTGCAGGCCTCGCTCTTCCTGCTCTTCGCCCCGCTCGCCGGCGTGCGGGCCGCCACCCTCGACGTGCCCCTGCTGCTCACCGTCATGGTGCTCTCCGCCCTCGGCCTCACCGGCATGGGGATAGCGCTCGCGTGGTGGGTGCGCTCCACCGCCGGCTACCACGCGGTGATGAGCATCGTCCTGCTGCCCATGTGGGTGCTCTCCGGTGCGATGTTCCCCCTCAAGGGCGCCGGGCCCCTGCTGGCGTGGGTGATGCGCCTCAACCCCATGCGCTTCTCCGTCGAGGGCCTCCGCCGCGCCCTCTATGGCGCCGAGGCCTCGCTCGCCGTGGGCACCACCTCCTCGGCCGCCGGCCTGGAAGTGCCCGTGCTGCTCGCCTTCGCCACCGTCTTCCTGGGGCTCGCCGCCATCAGCGTCAGCCGCCGGGAATAACCCGAAAGACAGTTCTTACATTGACTTCCGGGTCCTCTCCTCTGGTACGAGGGGAGGACCTGTTTCATCCGGCCACCCGCTCCCAGCCTGGTACACGCGGGTGGCACGAGGGAGTGTTCACATGAAGCTGCGTACGCTGAGCGTCGCGGTGCTCGGCACGGTGGGGCTCGCCGCCCTGCCGGCCTGCAAGAAGGACGAGGCACCGGCCCCCGCCGTGTCCCGGTCTCCCGACTACGTCAAGCCCGGGGCCAGGCCCGAGGCGAAGCCCGAAGCCGCCCCGGCGGCGCCCGCCCCCGAGCCCGTCACCGGCGGAGGCACCGTCCGCGGTGTCGTCTCCTTCAAGGGCGTGGCGCCCACCCCGGTCGCCATCGCGCCGAGTGAGGATCCCGCCTGCCAGAGCATGCCCCTCACCGAGCAGTCCATCCGGGTAAAGGACGGCAAGCTGGAGAACGTGCTCGTGCGCGTGCGCGGCCTGGTGCCCCGCTCGCGTCCGGCCCAGCCCGCCGTCATCGACCAGCAGGGGTGCAACTACGTCCCGCGCGTGCAGGGTGTCGCCGCCGGCCAGCCCATCCTCATCAAGAACAGCGACGGCACGCTGCACAACGCGCGCGGGCTCACCGGCACGAAGTCCATCTTCAACGTGGCCCAGCCCCCCAATGCCGTCAAACCCGTGCAGCGCCCCCTGCCCGCAGACGCCGAGGTGGTCCGCCTCAAGTGCGACATCCACCCGTGGATGGCCGCCTGGGTGGTGGTGAATCCCAATCCCTACTTCGCCACCTCCGCCGCGGATGGCTCCTTCTCCATCGAGCACCTGCCCGCCGGCACGTACACGCTCGAGGCCTGGCACGAGACGCTGGGGTCTCGCACCGCCGAGGTGACCGTCAAGGAGGGGGAGACCGCTTCCGCCTCCTTCGAGTTCTCCGCCGCGGGTGCCAAGGGCACCGCCTCGGGTGGCGTGAAGTAGCTCGGCGCGAGCGGGGCTCCGGTGGGAATCCGGGGCCCTGATACCCTCACCCCGCCCACTCCCGGTGGGAGAGGGTGATCGGAACCCGAGTGGAGCTCGTTCCCTCCAGCGATGCGCGGCGCTCTGTTTCCCGGGTGCGTGGGGTGTTTCTGCGCGCCCTCGGGCTCGTGTTCGTCCTCGCCTTCGCCTCGTTGCTGCCCCAGCTCTCCGCGCTGCTCGGGCCCCGGGGGCTGAGTCCCGCCTCCGAGCTGCTCGACTACGGGCGCCAGGTGCTCCCCGGCCCCGAGCGCCTTCTGCGTCTGCCCACGCTCCTGTGGGGGTTCGGGGCGGGGGAGGGGGTCCTGCGGGGGGTTGGGCTCGTGGGGCTCGTGTGTGGCGTGCTGCTCGTCGCGAACGTGGCTCCGCGCCTGGCCCTCGTTGGCGCCTGGGCCTGCTACCTCTCGCTCGTCACCGTGGGCGGTGTCTTCCTCGGCTACCAGTGGGATGTGCTGTTGCTCGAGGCCGCGCTCGTCTCGCTCCCGCTCACCCCGGGGCATCTGCTGCCTTCCGGTGTCTCCTCCGCGCCTCCCCGGGGCGCCATCCTCCTGCCGCGCCTCCTGCTGTTCCGGTTGATGGTCATGTCCGGCGTGGTGAAGCTCGCCAGTGGTGACCCCACGTGGCGCGACTTCACGGCGCTCGAGTACCACTACGGGTCTCAGCCCCTGCCCAACCCCATCTCCTGGTTCGCCCACCTGCTGCCGCCCGTGCTCCAGCACGCCAGCGCCGGGGTGATGCTCGTCATCGAGCTCGCGGTTCCCTTCCTGCTCTTCGGGCCCAGGCGGGGACGGCTCACCGCGGCGGGCCTGCTCGCCCTGTTGCAGCTCGGCATCCTCGCCACCGGCAACTACGGTTTCTTCAATTTCCTCACGCTCGCGCTCTGCCTCTCCGCGCTCGATGACGGAGTGCTCGCGCGTTGGCGCTCCGGGGGTTCGCCGCCCGCTGCCCCGGCGCTGGCGTCCCCGCGTCTTCGGTGGGGGACGGTGGCCCTCGTGCTCTTCACCGGGGCCTATGCCGTCCTCGGGCTCTCGTTGGATGTCCAGCGCCTCACCGCACGCCCGCTGCCCGGGGGGCTCGAGCGCATGGAGGACGCCCTCGCCGGCTTCCGGAGCCTCAACACGTACGGCCTGTTCGCGGTGATGACCACCGAGCGCCAGGAGATCGTCCTCGAGGGCAGCGCCGACGGCCAGACGTGGAAGGAGTACCTCCTGCGCTACCGCCCGGGCCGCGTGGACGAGGCCCCTCGCTTCGTGGCCCCGCATCAGCCCCGGCTGGACTGGCAGATGTGGTTCGCCTCGCTCTCCACCTGCCGGGACAACCCGTGGCTGCTCCGCCTCCAGGAGGCGCTGTTGCAGGGGGACGCCACCGTGCTCGGGCTCTTGAGGGAGAACCCCTTCCCGGACGCGCCGCCGCGCTTCGTGCGCACGCGCCTCTTCGACTACCGCTTCACGGACTGGGACACGCGGCGCGCTACCGGCGACTGGTGGACGCGCAAGGAGGTGGGGCCGTACTGCCCGCCCCTCACGCTGGAGAACGGGCAGCTGCGGGCGGTGCCGTGACCGAGGCGGGGCCCTCGCGCCGCAGGGTGAAGCCCACCCGGGCGCCTCCTCCCGCGCGGTTCTCCGCGAACGTCTCTCCGCCGTGGGCCCTCGCAATCCGCTGCACCAGCGCGAGCCCCAGCCCCAACGAGCCCGCCTCGCGCGCCTCGCCGCCCCGGTCCTTGCGGTAGAAGGGCTCGAAGATGCGCGTCTCCTCGCCCGGCAGCAGCCCCGGGCCCCGGTCGTCCACGCAGAAGGCCAGCTGCCCCTCGCGCTCGAGGAGCCGCAGCGCCTCCACTCCCTGGCCGTGCTTGCGCGCGTTGTCCAGCAGGTTGGCCAGCGCCCGTCCCAGCAGCGTGGCGTCTCCCGTCAGCTTCGCGTCGGGCACCTCCACCGAGAGCGCCTCCGCCGGCAGCCCCGTACGCTCCAGCGCCCGCGCCCCGAGGTCCTTCCCGTCCAGCTCCCGCGGCGTCATCTGCCCGAAGTCCAGCCGCGAGCTCGCCAGCAGCTCGCCCACCAGCGCGTCCAGCTCCACCACCTCGCGCTCCATCTGGTCCGCGGTGCGCTCCGGGCCTCCGGCGTCGCGCATCAGCTCCACGAGGACGCGCAGGCGCGCCAGCGGCGTGCGCAGCTCGTGCGACACCGCGGCCAGCAGCTCGCGCTGATCCGCCATCTGCCGCTCGATGCGCGCGGCCATTTCATTGAAGGACCCGGCCAGCAGGGTCATCTCCCCGGTGGCGTGGCGGCCCAGCTGCACGCGCGTGTCCAGCCGGCCCTCGCCGAGCTCCTGCGCGGCCCTCGCCAGCGTGTCCATGGGGCGCGACAGCCGCCGGGAGATCCACCCCGACGCCATCCACAGCGTGGCCACGGACAGCAGCAGCACCAGGGGTCCGTGCCAGGGCTGCCGCCGGGTCCGGGTTTGCCCATAGCAGGCCCGCGCCGTGCCGAGCCTCACGCCCTCGCGCTCCACCGGCACGGACAGCTCCGCGTACGGAGGGCAGGGCCCGCCCGTGCGCACCAGCGGCGTCCCCTGGGCGTCCAGCAGCTCCACCTCGACGTCCAGGTCCTTCGCCACCGAGCGCACGAGCGCATCGCGGTGCACCGGGTCGTCCCACACCTCGGCGAGCCGGTTGCTCACGAAGGTGCGAGCGCGATCCGCCTCCTGGCGCCAGGCCGGGCCTCCCAGCAGGTTCATCACCAGGCCCACCACCAGGCCCGTGGTGAGGATGGACACGCCGAACCAGGCGAAGAGCCGCCGGCGCAGGCGGGCCCGGACGTAGCACCCCAGCCGGCCCATGGGCCCTCGCGGGAGGGGGCCGAAGTGCCTGTCCCCGAAGTGCCGTCCTCCGGGGCCGGGGTGGCCGGGATGCGGAGGGGGTCCCCAGCGGCGGCGTCTCATGGGCCCTCTTTGGAGAAGAGGTAGCCCACCCCGCGCACCGTCCTGATGAGGCGCGAGCCCTCGTCGCCCAGCTTCTGGCGCAGGTGGGAGATGTGCACGTCGACGGTGCGCTCGCCCACCACGGTGTCGCTCCGGCCGGCCTCGCCGAGCAGCGCATCCCGGGGAATGACGCGTCCGGCGCGCCGCACCAGCGCCACCAGGAGATCGAACTCGAGCCCGGTGAGCTCCACCAGCTTGCCGCCCGAGCGCACCTCGCGGGCGGACACGTCGATGGAGACGCCGCTGGCCTCGAGCTTCTCGGCCACGGAGGCGGGCTGGGCGCGGCGCAGCACGGCCCTCAGGCGCGCGAGCAGCTCGCGAGGGCTGAAGGGCTTGGCCAGGTAGTCATCCGCGCCGAGCTCCAGGCCCACCACGCGGTCCGTCTCATCGCCGCGCGCGGTGAGCATGAGGACGGGGAGGGTGCTCTTGGCGCGGATGCGCCGGCACACCTCCAGGCCGTCCATGCCCGGCATCATCACGTCCAGCAGCACGGCGTCGTAGGCGCCGGCCTCCAGCGCGGCCAGGCCGCGTCCTCCATCGGGGGCGTGGGTGACGTTGATGCCGTTCTGCCCGAGGTACTGCGCGAGCAGCTCGTACATCCGGGTGTCATCGTCGATGAGGAGGACGCGGGTGGCCATGGGAGGGCGTCGACTCTAACGCGGCTCGGGGGTGGGCGCCTGGGCCGGAGCCTGCGGGGCCTGGGGCATGGCGGGAGCCTCGGCGGGGCGAGGCGCCTGCGGAGCCGGGGGCGGGGCCCAGGCGGGAGCGGGAGGGCCGGGGTTGTAGCCGTACCCGTACCCGTAGGCATGCCCGGGGTGGCAGGACCCGCCGGGGCCGGAGTGGTGCCAGCGGGAGAGGCTCGCGAAGCCAGAGGCGTAACCGGTGACGGTGCCCAGGGCCAACAGGAAGATGAGAGCGCGGCGGCGAATCATGGTCGTGTCCTTTTCTCGTCCGAAGGGGAGGGCTGCTCAGCAGGACCGGGCGCCGCGCCAACCGCCGCAGCCGCCCCCGTAGCCGCCGCGGTAGCCATGGCCCCAGCCGTGCTCGAGCATGTCCGCCAGCTCGCGCCGCTGCTTGGCATCCAGCGCCTCGTGAATCTTGGACAGCGAGGTGCGCAGCGTGCGGCGCAGGTTGGCGAGGAGCTCGTCGTGCTTCACCTCCAGCTCGCTCAGGGAGGCCGAGTCGAACGTCTCGCCGCGCAGCGAGCGGGCGATCGCCGCGCGGGTGGCGCTCAGCTCGTCGCGCATCTTCTCGAAGGCCTCGGTGAGGTCATCGGCGGCCTGGACCATGACCTTCTCCTGGCCGGGCGAGGTGTCCAGGCGCTCGAAGAGCCAGCGCATCCGGCCGCGCCAGCTCCAGCGGCCGCCGCCGTGGCGGCCGCCGTGGCGGTGGTGCCAGCGGGCGCGGCGCAGGTTGAAGATGAGACCAGCCAGGCAGGCGGTACCAAACAGGAATCCAAACATTGTTCTGCTCCTTCCGTGAGCGGCCGGGCAATCGTCATCCCGGCATCCATCGGTTGGTTCAGAAGGTACGGGGGGGGTGTGAAGCGCGCGCCCAGTACTTATGAAGAAGTGTGAAGCACCCAGAGGAATCGAGGAATGGGGGGGAGGCGAGGTCCGTTTTCTCCCCATGGCGCCCTGGAGGTCAGGGTGTCTGTTGATCAGTCCGTAGACGCAGAACGCAGAAAGCAGGGAAGTGCATGGCTACTGGTACCGTGAAGTGGTTCAACGACGCGAAGGGCTTCGGTTTCATCGCGCCGGACGACGGTGGTGAAGATGTCTTCTGCCACCACACCGCCATCAACATGGATGGCTTCCGCTCTCTGGCCGAAGGCCAGAAGGTGCAATACGAGGTGACGCGCGGCCCGAAGGGGTTGCAGGCCCAGAACGTGCGAGCCGCCTGAGCCACGGCCCTCGGGCCGTGTCTCTCACGCCCGCTCTTCCCTTCGAGGGGGGAGCGGGCGTTTCCATTGCGGGGTCCGTCCCGGCCATCGCTCCTTACCTTGTCCGGCAAAGGACAGCGCGGCACCCGTGGCCGCGGAGGAGACGAGATGGGCGACACGAGCGTGAAGAAGGTCGACTCCCAGTTCTCCCCCAAGGGGGAGATGGGCCAGAAGTACCTGGCCGGAGGCATCCGGGTCTCCATGCGCATGTGGGAGAACGAGCAGCCCGCCGAGCCGTTGCCTCCCGCCACGCGCGACTACGAGACGGTGGGCTATGTGATCAAAGGCCGCGCCGAGCTGCACCTCGAGGGACAGGTGCTGCTGCTCAACCCCGGGGACTCGTGGCTCGTGCCGAGGGGCGCCAGCCACACGTACAAGATTCTCGAGGCCTTCACCGCGGTGGAGGCCACCAGCCCGCCAGCGTCCGTGCACGGCCGCGATGAGAAGAGCCGCGACACGCAGGCCAAGGCCTGAAGCGCGAGGGGGAAGGGGAGTGGGCTTGCAGCGCGGGAGATCCACGAAATAGGGCAGGTTCAAGTCCGGTCAGAAGGAGTACGGAGCCTCCGCGAGCGAGCAGCTTCTGGCGGCTCCTCTCCTGCTGTGGCATGGAACCGCGCGATGCCCGGCACCGGTGCCCCCCCCATCTCCGAACGCACTGCGCCAGCGGACGCGCTCCGGCGCGTCGCAGCGTGGTACTTCGCCAACGTGTATGGCAAGACCGAAGGTCCGGGCACACTGCCATTCTACTGCGACCCCTTACGAGTCGGCGCCTTCGCCGTCGAGCCGGGCGCGCTGGCGCGAGGTGAGCCCCCTGCTCTCTTCCGTCTCTTCGTGGCGCTCTCAATGTTCCAGGCGCTGCGGGATGTGGTCATCATGCGCCAGCAGCGCGCGATGACCGTCGAAGCGGCCGAGTCGCTCGTGTCCGCGACCATTCTCGAGTTGCGCCTGGAGCGTCACGAGTGCGAGCACCTCGCATCGGCTGAGATGTTCGAGAGCCGGTGCGATGTTCATAAGGGCAGGACGGGTGTGGACTGCCGAAGCCGCCCGGGCGCTGGGTGCCACGTAAAGGCGGCCACCGGCCTATTCCGACGCATGGGGGACATGGGGAAGCTGCCAACGTCGGCCTGGCTTCGCGCGTGGAAGGGCGGGGCGCTCACGAGGGTGCTCGCTGTCGTTCAGCAAGGTGAGCCAGACCCGCGGCTCCGCGCTGAGCACCTCGTCGAGCACTTCGCCCAGGTGCACCGTGTGGGAAGGAAGCTTGCGACGATGTTCGTGAGCGCGCTCTCGACACCCGCCCTAGCCCCTGGGCTGACCCCGTGGGCGCCTGACGTGGATGGAAACGGACTGCTCGTGGTGGACACGAACGTCGCACGGGCCGTGGATGTGCTGCGCCCTTCAGGCGCTGTACGGTCCTATGAGGCCCGGACAGCATGGCTCAGAGAGCAGGCAGCGCAGGTTGACCTCCGCGAGTTCCGCGGCGACGTTCCCACGTGCTCGCCACGGCTCGTGCAGCAGGCCCTCTATCACTTTTGCTCGAAGAGCAACCGTGAGGCGCATGGGCTCGACTGCCGGGGTGCCTCGGTCCCCTGCGAGGTGTGTGCGCCGAGTCTCTGTCCCTTGCTCCGAGCAGCGTAGAGCCCCCAGCGTAGGCGGCACTCGACGAGGCTCTGTCGAAGGCGGTGCGACGCGTGGCTATATCGGCTCACACCATCGCACCGGGACTAAGTGGGCAGGCCCTACAACGTTGCCGACGGACTCCTCTGGGCCCCTACAACCGGTGCCCGGGGAAGGTTGCTCGCTTGCCGCTTCGCCTCTCAGAAGGGCACAAGGCCCGGAAATGTGCGCGACAGCCGGAACCCCGCGGATCAGCGTGCTGTGGTAGACCCCGGCGGTCCCTGGTGGGTCCATTCCACGGGCATCCACTTGTCCAGGTAACCGATGCAGAACCCTACGACCCGCTGCTTCGACATCTTCCTTGCCTGCAATGCTGCCATCCAGAACGGCGACCTCATCAAGAAGGTCAGCGACAAGGACAAGGAGTTCCACTTCCAGAACTGGTTCGAGCAGCGCCTCGCCGCGATCAGCATCGAGTTTGACGACGCGGGTCGCAACAGCTACCCGGATTACACCCTCGTGACCCACCCCGAGGGTTACGAACTCAAGGCGCTCGCCTACCCTGGGCGCGAGGCGGACTTTGATTCAAACAGCCAGGTCCCCACCGGCAAGCACAAGGGCCGAACCATCTTCTACGTGTTTGGCCGCTACCCAACCGATGTCGCGAAGGCGGAACTCGAATATCCGCTCATTGACTTGGTGCTGTGTCACGGTGACTTCTTGAACGCCAACCATACGTATGTCCACAAGAACCGGAACTTTCGGGGCTTTGGCAGCTACGGGGACCTCAAGGTGCGTGACAGGAAGATGTACATAGCACCCACGCCGTTTGCCCTGCTGGAGGGCGTTACGTCTCTGCCGACGCTCATCGTTCCTGCGGACTATGACGCTGACCGTCGGTTCCAGCAGGTAGGCCAGTTCACGCGAGTTGAGGTGGACCAACTGGTGGTCGGCTACGAATTCGACCTTGAGACGAATCAAATTCAAGCGAAGTACGCGCCGAACCCGTCTGCCGGAAAGGCCCATGAGTTCATTGCGTATCGGCCGACCGGCGACAGTCGCAAGCGGGTCAAACTCGTGTCCCCAGTTCTACCCGCAGAGGATGGCAGCGACGATGAGTAGGCAGGCGACGAGCAGCGCACGTACGACGACAGAGGCCCGCCTGCGGCGCGCCATCGAGCGCGAAGACTTCCCCTTCGAGCAACTCAGCGAGGTTGCGGAGGTCGAGAGTTGGCGGAAAGAGGTCTTCCGCCCCATTTACCATGTGCACAAGTGGTGGGCGCAGCGTCTCGGGTCAGTGTTCCGAGCCATCGTGCTCGGCGCTGCTCCAGGCCAGCGCGGCCCGCTTATGCGGGAGTTTTACCAGCGCGTGGACCTGGACGGGCTCGTGGTCTTCGACCCGTTCATGGGCAGTGGCACTACCGTGGGGGAGGCTGCGAAGCTCGGGTGCGCGGCAGTTGGGCGTGACATCAACCCCGTCGCCTTCACTGGAGTCCGCGTAAGCCTCGGCGCCATTGACCAGGCAGGGGTCGAGCGTGCCTTCGAGCAGGTTGAGCGCACGGTGGGGGCCGAAATTCGCGCGATGTACCGCGCGAAGGACAACACGGGCCGCGAGTGTGACGTGCTCTACTTTTTCTGGGTGAAAATCGCGGACTGCCCAGAGTGCAAGGAGGAGGTGGACCTCTTCTCCTCCTATGTGTTCGCGAAGCACGCCTACGTGAAGAAGTATCCGGCCGTTCACATCGTGTGCCCCGAGTGCGGTGAGATCTTCCGTGGGTTGCACCATGAGAAGCAAGCGCGGTGCACGGCGTGCAAGCACGCCTTTGATCCGCATTCCGGGCCAGCGAAGGGGATGAGTGCCGAGTGCACCCACTGCAACCACGAGTTCCGCATTGGGCGGACCCTGCGGGCCGCTGGCGCGCCACCGCAGCACAAGCTCTACGCGAAACTCGTTCTGAACGCGGATGGCAAGAAGGAATACCTGCGCGCTACAGAGGCGGACGTTGCTGCGTTCCGAGAGGCTGAGCAGCGACTCGCGACGGCGGAGGTAGTGCGGCCCGTCGGGCAGCTTGAACCGGGCCGGAACACCGACCAAGCCATCAACTACGGCTACCGGTCCTGGGGCGACTTCTTCAACGCGCGCCAACTTCTTGCCCTCGGAAGGCTTGGCCACGCGATTCGAGAGCTGCCCGAAGGGCCTGAGCGCGATGCGCTCGCGCTCGTGTTCTCCGGCACGTTGGAGTTCAACAACATGTTTGCCTCGTACAAAGGCGAGGGGACCGGCGCGGTTCGGCACATGTTCTCGCATCATGTGCTCAAGCCGGAGCGGATGCCCATCGAAGCGAACCCGTGGGGAACTCCGCAAAGCTCTGGCTCCTTCTCGACGCTCTTCCGCCTTCGACTCCTGCGTGCGTTGGAGTACCGGGAGAATCCGTTCGAGGTCGCTGTTGACCGCGCGGGCGGCAAGCCGAAGGGCGAGAAGGTGTTCGGCACTTCTGTGCCGCTTACCCAGGTCCAGGTGCATGGCTGGACCAAGCAGCCCCGGTCTCCGGGGGTGTACCTCTCATGCGGCAACTCCGCCGCAACCGGCCTTGCCGATGAGTCGGTTGACCTCGTGGTGACCGACCCGCCCTTCTTCGACAACGTCTACTACTCTGAGCTGGCCGACTTCTTCTTCGCCTGGCAGCGCGAGTTGCTGCCCTCCGGCTTGGAATTGGAGACGACTCGCCAGCGCGGTGAGGTCCAAGACGAGGACGCGGGAGCCTTCGCGTCTAAGCTGTCGAGCGTGTTCGCCGAGTGCCGCCGGGTACTGGTGAAGGACGGCCTGCTCGTTTTCAGCTACCACCACTCGCGCGATGACGGCTGGGTCGCGGTGGCGCAGGCCATTGCGGATGCCGGCTTCTCGCTGGTCCAGGCACATCCGGTGAAGGCGGAGATGTCGGTCGCGGCGCCCAAGACTCAAGCGGCGGAGCCCATCGACATCGACATCATCATGGTGTGTCGGAAGGCGGAGGCAGACCAGCGGCCGATGCGTCGCAGTGCGGCCGCCATTGGAGCGGCGCTTGTCACCGCGGAGAAGCAGGTCGGGCGCTTTCTTGAGCACGGGCGCCGACTCTCACGCGGTGACGCCAAGGTCCTTCTGCTCAGCCGGGTCCTCGTCGAACTGTTCGCAGGCCGCGCTCCCGAAAGTGTGCCGCGCGAGTTCGAGGCCGTGATGCCTCTTCTCAAGCCGACCGTGGATGCTCTGCATCGCGACCAAGCGATGCTGGAGCAGAAGAGCGCAGCGGCCACGAAGCCGAGGCGCACCAAGCGAGCCACGCCTAAGGAGTAGCAGCTCAGCTTCCAGCCAGCCGAGGAGCCGGTGCCGAGGTGCTCCTGCTGGCCGTGGGCGGCCCGTATGGTGCGCCGGTGGTGCGGAGTTCGGAGAAGGAGGCTTCCCGCCCCCGCTCCTCGGCGGAGATTGCCGAGGTGCGGGACAGCGGAAGGGGAGTGGGCCCTCCTGGATTCGAACCAGGGACCAATCGGTTATGAGCCGACAGCTCTAACCGCTGAGCTAAGGGCCCCCAAGGGACAGCCGGGCGGTGCCGAGACACCGTCCGAAGGGTGAACTATCGCGCACCCCGCGCGGGCGCAAGAGGGCGCTCTGTCGGGGTGCTCAGCGCTTCACGCGCCAGTGCGTGCCCTCGCCGTCCAGCCGTACCCCCTCGGCCTTCAGCCGCCGGGCCTGCTCCACCGCCACCGAGGGCGCGAGCAGTCCGTCCGCGCGGATGACGCGCCACCAGGGCACGTTCTCCAACGTCTTCAGCTCCCGCCCCACGCCCCGCGCCGCCCCCGGCCTCCCCGCGTAGAGGGCCACCTGCGCGTACGAGCGCACCTCGCCCCGGGGAATGGCCCGTACCGCCCGGCGCACGGCCTCGGGGAAGGGCAGGGGCTCGCCGGGCTTTGGCGCGGGCTTCGTCGCCGCCTTCCGCGCTGTCTTCCTCTTCACCGCCATGAGCGCACCCCTCGAACGGAAAAAGCCCCCGGTCCACTGTGGGAACGGGGGCTTCTTCTTACGTCAGGCTGGGCTCAGCTCTCCACGAAGGAGCGCAGACGCTTGGAGCGGCTCGGGTGGCGCAGCTTGCGCAGCGCCTTGGCCTCGATCTGACGGATGCGCTCGCGCGTCACCTCGAAGTCCTGGCCCACCTCTTCCAGCGTGTGGTCGCTCTTCTCGCCGATGCCGAAGCGCATGCGCAGCACCTTCTCCTCGCGCGGCGTGAGCGTGGCCAGCACCTTGCGCGTCTGCTCGGCCAGGTTCATGTTGATGACCGCGTCCGAGGGCGACACCAAGCTCTTGTCCTCGATGAAGTCGCCCAGGTGGCTGTCCTCTTCCTCGCCGATCGGCGTCTCCAGGGAGATGGGCTCCTTGGCGATCTTCAGCACCTTGCGCACCTTGTCGAGCGGCAGCTCCATCTTCTCCGCGATCTCCTCGGGGGTCGGCTCGCGGCCGATCTCCTGCACGAGGTAGCGGCTGGTGCGGATGATCTTTAAGATCGTCTCGATCATGTGCACCGGGATGCGGATGGTGCGGGCCTGGTCCG
>NZ_JBJMQO010000064.1:0-11070 GCF_045802675.1 Archangium sp.
ATCATCGTCGGCCGGTCCAGCGAGCTGGACATGGTCCTCGTGGAGGACATGGTCTCGCGCAAGCACGCGAAGATCGTGGTCACCGCCGGCAAGGTCACCATCGAGGACCTCGGCTCCACCAACGGCACCTTCGTCAACGGCGAGAAGGTGAAGCAGGCCCAGCTCAAGGAGGGGGACCGCATCCTCATCGGCACCTCCATCCTCAAGCTCGTGCAGCAGGGCGCGGACAGCGCCCACGTGGACGAGTCCATGGCCAAGCGCAAGCTGGAGGAGGCCGCCGCGGCCCAGGCCGCGCGCACCTCCACCAAGGCCTCGTCCATGACGGGGAAGATCGAGGAGATTCCCCTGCCGGACCTGCTCCAGCTCTTCCACACGTCGAAGAAGAACGGCGTGCTGGTGGTGAGCAACGACAACGAGGGGAAGATCTACCTGCGCCAGGGCCGCGTGTACTACGCGGTCATCGACGAAAACCACAACCTGGGGCCGCAGAAGAGCTTCAACCGGATTGTGACCTGGGAGCAGGGCGACTTCGAGCTGCGGCCGGCCGACCCCCAGGAGTTCATGGTGGAGATGGACTCGTCGACCGAGGCGCTGCTGATGGACGCGCTGAGGCAGCTGGACGAGTACAAGCGCATCCAGAAGGATCTGCCGCCGATGGCCACGCAGCTCACGCTGGCCATGCCCATGACGGCGCCCCTGCGCGAGCTGACGCCGGAGCTGCTGGACGTGCTGCAGGCGGTGCACAACTACGGGTCGCTCGGAGGGGTGCTGGACCACTCGGAGTCGGACGACGTGGTGGCGGCCGAGGCGGTGCTGCAACTCATCAAGCGCGACTACGTGCGCGGGGGCTGAGCCTCCCTCTCTGTACCGAGGTTGAACGTGTCCGAAGAGCAGAAGCCGCGCCGGCTCACCGAGCTGGCGCATTGCGCGGGTTGAGCGGCGAAAATCCGCGCCGCGGATCTGGCGCAGGTCCTGCGCCAACTGAAGACTTCGAAGGACACGAGGGCGCTGGTGGGCTTCAACACCAACGATGACGCGGCCGTGTATCGAGTGGCGCCCGGAATGGCGCTGGTGAGCACGGTGGACTTCTTCCCGCCCGTGGTGGACGACCCGTACCAGTTCGGGGCCATCGCGGCGGCGAACGCGCTGTCGGACATCTACGCCATGGGGGCCAGGCCCCTGTTCGCGCTCAACCTGGTGGGCTTCCCGAAGGACCGGCCCCTGGAGGAGCTCTCCCGGATTCTCGCCGGAGGCCAGGCGAAGGCGGACGAGGCGGGCATTCCCATCCTGGGCGGGCACTCGGTGCAGGACCCCGAGCCGAAGTACGGCCTGGCGGTGACGGGCCAGGTGCACCCCAAGAAGGTGCTGACGAACGCCGGGGCGAAGCCGGGCGACGTGCTGATGCTGACGAAGCCGCTGGGCTCGGGCATCGCCACCACGGCCATCAAGCGCGGCGTGGCCTCCAAGGAGCTGACGGAGCGCGTGGTGGCGCTCATGTCGGAGCTGAACAAGAAGTCCGGAGAGGTGTTCGCCTCGGGGAAGTTCAAGGTGAACGCGCTCACGGACGTGACGGGCTACGGCCTGCTGGGGCACCTGCTGGAGATGATGAAGGGGGCCAAGGCCAAGGCGCTGCTGGACCTCGAGCGCATCCCCATCATCTCCGAGGTGCCGGCGCTGGCGCAGCAGGGCGTGGTGCCCGGCGGGACGAAGTCGAACCTCGCCCACGTGGGCAAGAAGGTGCGCTTCCCCAAGGGGCTGCCCGAGGACATCCAGTGGGTGCTCGCCGACGCGCAGACGAACGGGGGCCTCTTGGCCGCGGTGCCGGCGCGCGACGTGGCCAAGGCCTACCGGGCACTGGAGCGGGCCGGGGTGGACGTGGCCCTCATCGGTGAGGTCGCCGAGGGCCGGACCGGCATCGAAGTCGTCGGCTGACGCTCACTCCTCGCGGTGCCCGTGGCGGTGGTGCACGTCCGACACGGGCGGGTGCTCGTGCGTGAGGGGCTCACCGGGTAGCGCCCCAGGTGTACGGGTGGCCGCTGGCGGTCGGCCGGGCGGCCCTCTACGATCCGGGCCGGCATGACGCTCCGCTCCCTTGTTCTCGCCAGTGCGCTCGTCCTCTTCGGCCTGCCCGCGTCCTCGCGCGCGGCCGAGCGTCCCGCTCGCATCGTGGTGGACCCGGGCCACGGCGGCGCCCAGGAAGGCGCGACGAGCCCCTCGGGCCTGCTCGAGAAGGACATCTCGCTCCAGATTGCCCAGCGGGTGCGCGAGCACCTGGAGAAGGAGCTCGGGGCGCAGGTGTTGATGACGCGCGACGAGGACCAGTCGCTGCCGTTGCCCGAGCGGGTGGAGTTCTCCAACAAGCAGCGGCCGGACCTCTTCCTGTCCATCCACTGCAACGCGATGCCCACCAAACGCACGCGGGCGCGCGTCCAGGGCCTCGAGACGTACTTCCTCTCGGCCAGCGCCTCCAACGCCACCGCGCGAGCGGCCGCGGATCGCGAGAACGCCGAGGCCCCCACGTCGCGGGGCGCGCGAGGCGACTCCACGCTGGCCTTCATCCTCCACGACCTCGCGCGCACCGAGGCGCACCAGGACTCCTCGCGCCTGGCGTACGCCATCCACCAGAAGCTCGTCGCGGCCACGGGGGGCTCGGACCGGGGGGTGCTGCAGGCGCCCTTCTACGTCCTCAACGGCGTCGAGGCCCCCGCCGTCCTCATCGAGGTGGGCTACCTCTCGCACCCGGAGGAGGGGGCGCGCCTGGGCCGGCCCGAGCACCAGGAGAAGCTCGCCACCGCCATCGCCGAGGGCGTGCGGGGCTTCCTGGCCGAGGTCCGCAAGCGCGACGCCCCGAAGCCCGCCCAGGTGGCCGCTCCCGCCACCCCCTGACACTGGACGCCACTCGGCACGGACAGCGGGGCCGCTCGTCTGCTAGAGAGGCGCCCCCGTTGTTCCCCTCTACCGAGGAGCATCCCGTGCGGTCCTTCAACCGTGGGGCGCTGGATCTGCGCCCCGTCACCCTCACCCCTGGAATCACCCGTCATGCCGAGGGCTCGACCCAGGTGGAGTTCGGCCACACCCGCGTGCTCGTCACCTGCTCGGTGGAGGAGAGGGTTCCGCCCCATCTGATGGGCAAGGGCAGCGGCTGGGTGACGGCCGAGTACGGCATGCTGCCGCGCTCCACGCACACCCGCACCCAGCGCGAGGCCGCCAAGGGCAAGCAGACCGGGCGCACGCTGGAGATTCAGCGGCTCATCGGCCGCTCCATGCGCGCCGCGGTGGACCTGCCCGGCCTGGGCATCCGCACCTTCACCCTCGACTGCGACGTGCTCCAGGCGGACGGCGGCACGCGCACCGCCTCCATCACCGGCGCCTACGTGGCCCTGGTGCTCGCGCTGCGCAAGCTGCACAAGGACGGGGTGATGCCGCGCATGCCCAAGCTCACCCCGCTGGCGGCCGTATCCGTGGGCGTGGTGAAGGGCGAGGTGCGGGTGGACCTGGACTACGACGAGGACTCCACCGCCGACGTGGACCTGAACCTCGTGGCCACCGGTGACGGCCGCATCGTCGAGGTGCAGGGCACCGCCGAGCACCAGCTCTTCGATCGCAAGGCGCTGGACTCCATGCTGGACGCGGGACTGGCCGCCATCCGCCAGCTCATCGAGGCCCAGCAGAAGGCGCTCGGAGGGTAACGCCATGAAGCCCCGCCTGCTCTTCGCCACCACCAATCAGGGCAAGCTTCGCGAGCTGCGCGGGCTCGTGGGGGACACCGTGGAGGTGGTGTCCCTGGCCGACCTGCCGCCCGTGCCCGAGCCCGTCGAGGACGGGGCCACCTTCGAGGAGAACGCCGAGAAGAAGGCGCGCGCCTACGCCGAGGCCACGGGGCTGCCGGCGCTGGCGGATGACTCGGGGCTGTGCGTGGACGCACTGGGAGGGCGGCCCGGGGTTCACTCGGCGCGCTACGCCGAGGGCAGCGACTCGGCGCGCTACCAGAAGCTGCTCGGAGAGCTGTCGGGCGTGCCGGACGAGAAGCGCACCGCGGCCTTCGCCTGTGCGCTCTGTCTGGTGATGCCGGGGAAGGGCCGCGCCGTCATCGAGGTGGGCCGCTGCGAGGGCCGCATCGGTCACGCGCCCCGGGGCTCGCACGGCTTCGGCTACGACCCCGTCTTCGAGCTGCCGGGCGGCAAGACGATGGCGGAGCTGACCTCGGAGGAGAAGGCGGGCCTGTCGCACCGGGGCGTTGCCTTCCGGAAGATGCGGCCCCATCTCTTGGCTCTGGCCGGGGGCTCACCTGTCGGAGGATGAGCAGGCGTCAGGCACGTTGGCCTTGCGCGTCCGTTCCGGATGGTTCAACAATGCCGGACTTTATCGGGGCGTAGCGCAGCCTGGTAGCGCACCTGCCTTGGGCGCAGGGGGTCGGAGGTTCGAATCCTCTCGCCCCGATATCGCAGTACCGCAGTCGCGGTGGACACTGGGCGCCAGTAGCTCAGCCGGATAGAGCATCGGCCTTCTAAGCCGAGGGTCGTGGGTTCGAGTCCCGCCTGGCGCGAGCTCGTAAGGGGCTGGAGTCCTTGGGGAAGCTCTCCCCTGATTCCAGCCCCTTCTTCTTTGTCGCCCGGGTGTGTGCGGCATGACGGAGCTCGAGCGCCGGATGTGCGGCCGCGCCAGCTTCGACTTGCCACGCCGTCGCGTGCTGCTCGCAGCGTGAGCGCATCGAGCACACCCGGTGCGGGAGAGCCACGTCATGGGGGCAAGCCCGGATGGTGGTAGAGTCACATGGACTCGACTGCAAGGTCCTCCGGACCCATCCGCCTTCCGCTTCCCCACGTTCATGATTCCTCGTCTTCTTCCCGCTCTCGTGGTGGGCCTCGTCTTGCTCGCCCCGTCTGCCCAGGCCCTGCCCGCCAGGCAGCACGAGCTCTCCCTGGGCGCCACCTCCTTCTCTTTCGTCTCGTACCAGCGGCCCTCGGCGGCATTCTCGGCCTTGGAGGCGGCCTACGCCTGGCGCGTGGCCGGCGTGGGCCCCTGGAGCGCCCTGCGCCTGGGTGGGGGGCTGCGGACCGGAATGCCCGTGACCGCCACGAACTTCCCGCTGGAGGGCTTCCTTCAGGTGCAGCTCTCGGCACGCATCGGCATCTGGGAGGCGGCGTTGGGCCCCGAGCTGGGGCTGAGCGGCTTCGCGAGGCTCGCGAGGCGGACGCTCCTGCCCATGCAGGAGTTGAAACCCATCGAGGACGCGCGGTTCGGCCCGGTGTATGTGGCATTCGGAGTGGCGCCGGTGCGGCTCCACTTCGGACGGGTCGTCGTGAGCGCGCTGGAACTGCAGCTGGGGACCAACACGGCTTCCATGGGTTCGGCGATCCGCACGCAACTCGGCCTGGTGCGGCTGGGGGTGGAGCTATGAGCATGCGCGCCTTGCGGGGTGTGAAGTGCTGTCTGCTCGGGGCCGCGCTCCTGGGGCTCCTCTCTTGCTCCAAGCCCGTGCTGGAGGGCGCCCGTCTGGAGGCGCTGGCCGCGGTGGCTTCCCAGGTGGACGGGGAGCGGCTGATGGGCCTCGTCGCGGAGATCGTGGACGTGCATCGCCAGGACAGCGTCGCTGACTGCTCGTTCCTGAGCGAGGCACAGCGCGCCCGCCTGGAGAAGCCGTTCTGCCACCTCACCCGGAACAAGACCGCGGAGTTGCTGCAGGCCCGCTTCGAGCAGCTCGGCCTGAGCGTGCGGCGCCAGGAGATGGCCGGCACGCCATTCACCACCAACAACATCATCGCGGAGATTCCGGGCACCACGAAGCCGGAGGAAGTCGTCCTGGTGGGCGCCCACTACGACGCCTTCTTCGAGGGCGCGGACGACAACACCACGGGCGTGGCGGCGTTGGTGGAGCTGGCGCGGGTCCTCTCGCAATACAAGTTCGAGCGCACCATCCGCTTCGTCGGCTTCGACTTCGAGGAGTTCGGTCTCGTGGGCAGCTCCCGCTATGTCGAGGCGCAGAACGGCGTTTCCGAGCGCCTGGTGGCCTCGGCGATCTTCGACTGCATCGGCTACTACACCTCCAAGCCGGGCTCGCAGGCCTCGCTGCCGGGCCTGCCCACGCCCTCGGCGGGTGACTTCCTGGCGGTGATCGCCAACGACACGTCCAGCCAACGCGCCGCCGAGGTCTACGCGCTCAACGACGCCCTGAAGTTCATGAAGGTCGTCCCCCTGATCGCCCCCCGCGACGGCGCCGGGTTCCTGACGGGCAACCTGATGCGCAGCGATCACACGCCCTTCTGGCTCCGAGGTGACGAGGCCCTCTTCTTCACCGACACCGCCGACTTCCGCAACTCGAACTACCACAAGGAAACGGACACCCTGGACACGTTGGAGCCCACCTCGTTCCGTCAGGCCGTGCGGCTGTCCGCCGCCACCCTCGCGTTCTGGGCAGGAGGCCCGCAGCCATGAAGCGTTTACACTCCGGAGGGCTCCTGGCCTGTGTGCTGGTGCTGCTGTCCACGGGGGACGCCCGCGCCCAGGAGGCGGTCGCGGCGCCCGCGGGCGTGCTGCCCGCGGGTCACCGGCTCACGCTCTACGGCCGTGGTGGAGCGCTCGTCTACCTCTCGGACGCGATGACCACCGGCGGCATCGGCGGTGGCGTGGGCCTGCGTGACACCCTCCAGGACCGGTTCATCCTCCAGGCCGACCTGAGCTACCTGATGGGGCTCGGCAACGTGGTGGCGCTTCGGCTCGGCGCCGGCATGCAGCGCCGCGGCACGTACACGCCGGCCGTGCTCGCCACCCTCACCACGGTGGTGGGCGACCGCCTCACCTTCCTGACGCCCGCGCATCCCACCCCCGTGCGCGGCCCCGCGGTGGCGCTCGGGTTGAGTGTGGCGCCGCTGCGCTTCACCGAGGGGGGCCTGCAGCTGTCGCTGCTGGAGCTCGGCGTGGGCCTCGGTGCGGATCTGCCCGGCTGGGGGCTGGCCTGGCAGCTCGGTCTGCTCGAGGTGGGCACCTCCTTCTAGGAGGCGCCCGCGAGGAGCCCGGACGGGCACCTCCTTCTCCTCAGCTCATGCGGAAGCCCGCGGCGCCTGCTCCGCCGTGGACAGGTGCTCCAGGTCGACCACGAGCTTGCCGCCGGACTGCCCGGCTTCGCAGGCGCGGTGGGCCTCCGCGAACCGGGTATAGGGGAACACCTGGCGGATGACGGGCCGCAATTGGCCGGACGCGAGCCACGCGGCGAGCTGCCGCAGGTCCTCGCCTCGCGGCTGGGCGGACGCGAGGAGAAACCGCGGAGTGGGGAGCAGTCCGGCAGCCATGTCCGTCCAGGGCGCGGGCAGGGCCACCGTGACGTACCGGCCCGTCGGCTTCAACAGGCGGCGGCAGGCGAGGAAGGTGCGCGCCAGCGTCGTGTTGAGGACGACGTCGTAGCGTTCCGTGTCTCGCGTGAAGTCCGTCCGGGTGTGGTCCAGCACGCGGTGGGCACCCAGCTCCTGCACGAGCGCCACGTGCGGGGTGGAGCAGACGCCGGTGACGTCCGCACCGAGCAGCCGGGCGAGCTGCACGGCGAAGGTGCCCACGCCTCCCGATGCTCCCACCACCAGCACGCGCTCCCCGGGCTTCACCTGCGCCACGTCCCTCAAGGCCTGGAGCGCCGTGCTGGCCGACAGGGGCACCGCGGCGGCCTGTTGGAAGGTCAGCCCGGCCGGTATGGGGGTCACGACCGAGCCGGGCATCACCGCGTACTCCGCGCTCGCCACGGAGCGCATGCTGAAGGCGTAGACGCGCTCCCCGGGCCGCACGTGCGTGACGGAGGCGCCCACGCTCACCACCTCTCCGGCCACGTCCAGGCCGACGAGCCGCGGTCCGCGCTGTCCCCTCGGGGCGGCCTGGGCACGCATGCGGCAGTCGCCGGGGCTCACCGAGGTGGCCCGTACGCGCACCAGCACGCCCTTGTCCGGCAGCGCGGGGACGGGAATCCGCCGGACGCTCAACACCTCGGGAGGGCCGGGCCGTTCGCTCACGACGGCGTTCATCTCCACGGGGACACTCCCGCCGGTTGTCATGCGAGGCGCTCCTTCTTCGAGCCCGCGGGGACTTCCACGAGCTGGCCGGACTCGAGCTGGATGACCCGGTCCGCCACGTGGAAATACCGGTTGTCGTGGCTGATGACCACCACGGTCTTCCCGGCTCGCTTCAGGTCCGGGAGCAGCTCCAGGTAGAAGACGTCCTTGAAGGAGGGGTCCTGGTCCGCGGCCCACTCGTCGAAGAGGTAGATGGGGCGGTCCTCCATCCAGGCGGTGAGCAGCGCCAGGCGCTTGCGCTGGCCCTGTGACAGCTCCGTGGTGGACAGCGCGCCGTCGGCACCGAGGCGTACCTTGCGGTCCAACTGGAGCCGCTCCAGGTAGCCCTGCATCCGCGCCGCGCGCTCGGTGGTGATCAGGCCGAGCAGGCTGTCGAAGAGGTGGAAGTCGGAGAACACCGCCGAGAAGAGCTGGCGGTAGTGCTCCCGGTTCTCATCGGTGACGGGCTTGCCGTCGAGCAGCATCTCCCCGGACTCGGGTGCGTAGAGGCCGGTGAGCAGCTTGGCCAGGGTCGTCTTCCCGCTGCCGTTGCCGCCGATGATGAAGACCAATTCCCCGGGGGAGAACTGGAGGTGGAGGGGCCCGAGCGTGAAATGGCGCTCGTCGTTGTCGCGGTGGTAGGCGTGGGTGATGCCCTTCACCTCCAGGCGCTCGAAGGAGCGAGGCGCGGGCAGGAGCGGACGGTCCGCTCCCGAGTCGTTCTCCGCGGAGGCGAGCGCCAGCTTCTCGATGTGCTGCAGGGCGATGTTTCCCTGGCCGAGGAAGGGGATGTTGCTCATCAGGCTGTTGATGGGCTGCTGGAGGTAGAGGGCCGCGAGGGTGTAGCCCACCATGGTCTTGGGGCCCAGGCTCATGAGCTGGGGAACGACGAAGAGCAGCAGCCCGATGAAGACGAGGAAGAGGAACATGCCCCAGCTCATCGTGGCGGCGAAGTAGCGCCCGGCATGGGTGTGGGCGCTGCGCAGGGCGGCCGTGTTGGGCTCGAAGCGCTCCCGGATGAAGGCCTGGCGGCGCTCCCTGTGCAGCTTGAGCTCCTTGATTCCGTCGGAGAGGCCCCGGAAGTACTTGTGGAGCGAGGACTGATGCTCGTGCGCCTGGCGGAGGATGGCCAGTCCGCGCCGCTGGGGAAGCCAATAGGTCAGCCCACCCACTCCCAGGAACACGAGCGTCCCCAGGAAGCTGTTCCACGACAGCCAGGCCATGTAGGTCAGGCAGCCCAGGACGATGGTGAGGTCGATGAAGAAGGCGGGGAGGAGCACCAGGCTGTTGCCCATGGACTGGACGTCGGTGACCAGGGCGGTCATCAGCCGGTGCGAGCCCATCTCCTCCAGGCGGCGCAGGGGCGTGGCGAGAATCCGCCGGCCCAGGTCCACCCGCAGATCATGGATTTCCCCATGGTGCAGGTGGTTGAGCAGGAGCTGACTGGAGAAGCGCGACAACAGGCCCACGATGGCGAGCGCCGCGAAGGCCAGCATGCCGGTGAGGGCATGGGAGCTGCCGCTCAGCGTGTTGCCGATCACCGAGATGAGTCCGGCACTCGTGGCCCCGGCCAGCAGCCCGCAGAGCACCGCCAGGGCGAAGACGCCCTTGGCCCGGCTGACGAGGAAAATGATGAGCTTCATCGGGCCCTTCCTATCTTGGACTCAGTCATGGAGGTGCTCTGCTCCAGGTGCTCGGCCAGGCGTTCGGCCAGGGTCCTCACATGGGGCTGGTGGAGAAGGCTGTAGTGATCTCCCGGAACCACTTCGACGTCCAGCCCCCCCGCCACGAGGGCGGCGAATCCCCGGTCGGATTCGCTCGCCTGGTCGGCAGGAGACTCGGCGGCGCGGAAGAGGGTGAGGTGTCCGGAGTGCGGCTGGGGGGTGTAATGGCGCCCCGCGCGCAGATTGCTCTCGAAGACGCGGCGCAGCGACACGAGCTGCTCTTCCGGCAGATCCGCGGTCTGGACGGCGGTGCGCGTCAGGTCCCGCAGGAAGTGCGCCTGGACCTCCTCGTCGGAAGGATCCGTTCCCGCGCGCTTCGAGGAGGGCAGATAGCTGTCGATGAGCGCCACCAGCGCCACCTGCTCGCCCTGCTGCCGGAGCTGCCGCGCCATTTCCAGTGCCACCATGCCGCCGAAGGACCAGCCGCCCAGCAGGTACGGGCCATGCGGTTGGACTTCACGAATGGACTCGATGTGACGCGCCGCCAGCGCCTCGAGCCGGTCCAGCGGGGGCTGGTCGCCGTCCATTCCCGGCGCCTGCAGGGCGTAGAAGGGCTGCTCCTCCCCCAAGGCCCGCGCCAGTTCGACGTAGCCGAGGACACCGCCGCCAATCGGGTGAGCGCAGAAGAAGGGACGGCGGGAGCCGCCGGTGTTGAGCGCCACCAGCGTGGAGGTGGGATTCACCGCCGGGCCTTCGCGCAGTTGCCGCGCCAGGTGCTCCACCGTTGCGCTTTGGAAGAGCGTCGCCACCGGGAGCCTCCGGCCGAACCGCTCGCGGATGCGCGCCATCAGGCGCACGGCCAGCAGCGAGTGGCCGCCCAGCTCGAAGAAGTCGTCGTGGACTCCTACCGACGGGACGTTCAGCAGCTCTTCCCAGATGCGCGCGAGCTGGGTCTCCAACTCGTCTCTGGGCGTGACGCGCGTGGCGCCGTGGGACGCCGACGCCTCCGGAGCGGGGAGGGCCTTGCGGTCGAGCTTGCCGTTGGGAGTGAGGGGCAGGGCCTCGAGCACCACGAGGGAGGAGGGCACCATGTACTCGGGCAGGTGCTCGCGCAGGTAGGAGCGAAGGGCGGAGGAGTCCAGCGAGTGGCCCTCCGCGGCGGTGAGGTAGGCCACCAGGCGCTGGTTGCCTGGGACGTCCTCACGAGCCAGCACCACGGCCTGGAGGACGCCGGGAAGCCGGGTGAGGGCGGACTCGATTTCACCCAGCTCGATGCGCTGGCCACGCACCTTCACCTGGAAGTCGATGCGGCCCAGGAAGTCCAGGGTGCCGTCGGCCAACCAGCGCACCCTGTCGCCGGTGCGGTACATGCG
>NZ_JBJMQO010000065.1:0-4885 GCF_045802675.1 Archangium sp.
AGGGCTCAGGGAGCCGGTCATCAAGCTCTGGCACGCGGCGACCGAGCGCGAGGTGCTGGCCGGGCGCAAGGGGAAAGTGGACCCGCAGCGGTTCCAGTTCCACGTCCGGCGGGCAGCCACCTACTGGGGCAAGGGCAACTACGGCGGGACGCTGACGGTGTGGGACGTCGTCTTCGGCACCGCGCGCTGGCCCGAGTCCGAGACGGCCACCGCACCCGTGGGCCTGCCGCCGCGAGCCCGTGAGCCGTTCGGCTTCCGCAAGGAGATGCTGTACTTCCTCTCGGGCTGGCGCGGGCAGCGGTCGTGAGCTGGCTCGCCTTCTTCGAGCGCCTGCTCGCGCACCGGTGGTGGCTCGGCCTGGGGCTGCTCGCGCTGTGTGTCGGGGCGGGCCTTGGCGCCGCTCGCGTGCCGATGGACCCCTCCATCGAGCGGATGCACCCCATCGGTGACGCGGCCAAGACGGACTTCGAGCGCTACCGGCGCGCCTTCCCCGGCGAGGACTCGCAGGTGTTCGTCATCGCCGAGGGCCCCGGGGTCTTCTCTCCCTCGGGCCTGGCCTCGCTGGTGAAGCTGGAGGAGGAGCTGCGCGGCCTGCCCCGGGTGCGGCACGTGGTGGGACCCGCCTCGGCCCGGAGCGCGGAGGGGTTGCTCTTCCCCGAGGAGTCGCGGGGGCGCGTGGAGGATATTCGCGAGGCGCTCGCACGGGCCCGGAAGGAGCCGCTGGCCCGGGCGCTGGTGCACCCCACGCGGGAGCTCGCGGTGGTGCAGGTGGCGCTCGCGTCGGGCGCGGGGGCCGAGCGCCTTCTCGCCGAGCGCGCCTTCTCGCTTCAGGCCGCCGAGGTGCTCGCCCGTCACGCGGGGCCGGAGCTGAAGCTGACGCTCTCGGGGGCGCCCGCGATGCGCGCCTCGCTCGCCCGCATGGTGGAGGAGGACATGGGGCTGCTGCTGCCCCTGGCGCTGCTCGTCATCCTCGGGCTGGTGGCGTTCGCCTACCGGGACCTCTGGTCCGTGCTGGCCACGGCGGCGACGCTGGTGGTGGCGTGGATGTGGATGGTGGGCGCCATGGGGTGGGTGGGCGTGCCCTTCGGCGTGCTCACCTCGTTCGCCCCCATCGTCATCCTCATCGTGTCGCTGACGGACACGGTGCACGTGCTGTCGGACCTCGAGGAGCGCCGCCGCTCGGGCACGCCGTACGCGCGGGCGCTCATCGAGGCCATGGCCCACTCGGCCGGGCCGTGTCTGGCCACGGAGCTCGTCATCGCCGCGGGCTTCCTGTCCATGGGCCTCATCGGCCTCACCGCCGTGTGGGAGTTCGGGCTCGCCACCGCGCTGGGCGTGGTGCTGGCGTGGGCGGCCAACATGCTCGTGTTGCCGTGGATGCTCTCGCTGCGCTCGCGCTCCTCGGCGGCGCGGGCGCGGCGCGAGCTGGAGGCCTCTCGCTCGCGGCCCCTGGACTCGGTGCTGGCGTGGGTGGAGCGGCAGGTGGTGCACCGCCCCCGGCGGGTGATGGCTGTCGCGGCCGCCGTGGCGCTGCTGAGCGTGCTGGGCCTCACGCGGGTGCGGCACGAGTACCGCGTGTTCGACGACCTGCGGCGGGACTCACCGCTGGCGGCCGAGCTGTCGTACGCGGAGGGCGCGCTCGGTGGGCTGGTGCCGCTGGCCGTCTTCCTGGAGCCGGAGCAGGGGCGGGAGGGGGCGGCGCTGTCGCCCGAGGCCATGGACTTCCAGGAGCGGGTGGACGCGTACCTCGCGGCCCTGCCCGAGCACCCGCCGGTGGTGAGCCTGCCTCGGCTGGTGGAGCCGGTGAACCGGGCGATGTACGGGCCGCTCGGGCTGCTCACGAAGACCCAGGAGACGACGGCGCGGGCGGTGACGAAGCTGGAGCGCTACCAGCCCCTGGACACGGTGCTCTCGAAGGACCGGAGCGCGGCGGGGGTGGTGGCGCTGCTGCCCAACGTGGAGTCGGGGCGGATGCACGAGCTGGTGGAATCGGCCCAGGCCTTCGTGTCGCGCGAGGTGCCCGCGGGCTACCGGGCGACGGTGACGGGCAACCTGGCCATGACGGAGCACGTGACGGGCATGTTGACGCGAGGGCTGCTGAGCAGCTTCCTGTCCGCGCTCGCGGTGAGCTTCCTGGCCTTCTTCCTGGTGCTGCGCAGCGCGAAGCTGGCGCTCATCGGCCTGGTGCCCAACGTGCTGCCGGTGGGCGTGCTGTTCGGGGTGATGCCCCTGCTCGGCATCAGCCTCAAGCCCTCCACGGTCATCATCGCCAGCATGGCGCTGGTCATCGCGGACGACGACACGCTGCAATACCTGGTGCGCTTCAAGCGGCGCTACCTGGTGCTGAAGGCCGAGGGCGCCCCGGAGCCCCATCAGCGCGCGGCCCTGGAATCACTGAACGAGTGCGGGCGGGCGATGTTCGTCACCTCGGCGGCGGTGGCCGGAGGCTTCCTGTTGTTGCAGTTCTCGCGCTTCGAAGGCATCGCCCACCTGGGCCTGCTCACCGGGCTGACGCTGTGGGTGGCGGGCCTTGCGGATGCCTTCCTGAGCCCCGTGCTGTTGATGGCCTTGAAGCCCGAGCTGGGCCCGTCCCGAGACAGGTAGTGGGGGCTGCCGCGTTCCGTGGGCTCGATGCCCATCCCGCTTCCTGGATGGGAGGCGGAGCGTAGCTCCAGGGGGTGCCACTCGGAGCGCACCGCTCGCGGGGACTGGCAGGGCTCCTGCACACGGGGCGCCGCCATGACTCCACGAGCCCCTTTCTCCAAGCGCCTGGGCGCTGTCTCCTTCCTCCTGCTCTCCTCCCTGGGGTGTGGCTCCGCCAGCCAGCGGTTCCTCGGCCTCTACGCGGTGACGGGGACGGCCCAACTCAGCATCCAGGATTTCGGCAACCTGTCCTCCGAGGTCTCGGACACCTTCCGTGTGTCGGAGGGCATGGACTCGGACCTCGTGCTCACCGACTCCGCGGGGAAGTGCTTCCTGCTCGCGGACGTGGAGGACGACGTGGCGCTGCTGCGGCGTGGGAGCTCCTGCACCTGGAGCGACAACGGCACCACCTTCACCCTGACGCTGACGCGCGGAACGCTGTCGCTCCCGGGAGGGAGCGGCCGGCTCGACATGGCGGGCACCGTGACGGCCACGGCGCGGGGAAGGCTGTACGCGGGCTCCTTCTTCCAGAACGCCACGCTCACCCGGGTGGGGGACGCGGCGCACGAGCCGTAGACCCATTTTCCGCGCTGTTCGTTCCACCCTCCATTCCACTCGATTTGGAGGTCTCCCCCTATGGCCCGACCGGCCCTGGCCGCGCTTTGCCTGGCGCTGTCCCTCCCCGCGTTCGCGGAGGCTCCCACCGCCCCGCAACCCCCCGTGAAGTGCGAGCTCCAGTCCGCGCAGCAGGCCCCGTCCCGGGGTGACCCGAAGGTCCGCGAGGCCGCCCACAAGGGGCTCTCCTACCTCTCCCGGGCCAGCGCGCAGTGGACGGCGGAGCACCAGTGCTTCGGCTGCCACGTCCAGGCCGTCACGCTCGAGGCGCTCACGGCCGGCAAGCACCACCAGTACGACGTCGCGCCCAAGGACATCGACGCGATGATCAAGGCCCTCAAGCTCGGCGTCACCGCCGGAGGCCATGTGACGGGCGCCGCCTTCGAGGGCTCGGCCTGGGCCCGGTACGACCGGTGGGTGGACTCGAAGTACACGGATGACCTGCTGCGCTACGCCAAGGAGCTCGTCTCGCTGCAGGCCCAGGACGGCAGCCTCCCGGATGACGACGCGCGCCGCCCCGTGACGGGGGGCACCATGCAGACGACCTTCCAGGCCGCCCAGACGTGGCGTCAGGCCCACGCGAGGACCGCGGATGCGAAGTGGCTCGCCCCGCTGCGCAAGGCCGAGTCCTTCCTCACCGCCACGTCCGCGAAGTGGCAGCGCTCGGCCGCCGACGTCTACCTCCAGGACCTCGACTTCGCGCTGCTCGGCCTGAACGCGGCCGGCGTGGGGCGCACCGAGCCCGGCTCGCTGCGGCTCCAGCGCATGCTCCTCGAGCGGCAGAACCAGGACGGCGGCTGGGGCCTGGAGAAGGGCAAGAGCGACGCCTTCGCCACGGGCCAGGCGATGTATGCCCTCAAGCTCTCGGGCTACTCGGACTCGGATGCGCCCATCTCCCGCGCCATGGGCTACCTGGTGAAGCGCCAGGACAAGTCGGGCGCGTGGAAGACGTACGCGAGCGGCCAGGGCGGCGCGGAGAAGGCCGAGACCATGTGGGCCGTGCTCGGGCTCGTCACGGTGGACGTCGCGAGCATCGCGGTGAATGGGCTCATGGATGGCCAGCACGTCGCGGACACGATGAACCTCCAGGTGGAGGCCACGGACAACCAGTCCGGAGGCATCGCCCGGCTCGAGCTGCTCGTGGATGACCTGCCGGTGCACACGGCGTGCGGCGGGAAGCTCGCGTATGCGTGGCGCACCGCGGGCCTCAATGAGGGCAAGCACGTGCTGGACTTGGTGGCCACCAACGCCAAGGGCCAGACGAGCCGCCGCCGCTTCGAGGTGTTCGCGGGCAATGTCTTCATGACGCAGGTGGGGGCGAACTTCGACGAGTCCTCGCAGCGCTCGCTCGTCACGCTGCGCGACCTCTCGGCCCCGGGCGCGGGAGGCTCCATCGAGCTCGAGGTCTGGGACGTGGCCGAGGGCGGCGAGGCGAAGCCGAAGTCCAAGGTCTTCTCCGTGTCGCGCAAGGCCGAGGGCGGCGCGGTGGAACTCGCGTGGGAGGGGAAGGGGAGTGACGGCAAGGTGAGGCCGCGCGGCCGGTACCAGGCGCGGCTGGCGTACAAGGACGCGGGGGGCAAGGTGCTGCAGACGGAGAGCGTGCTCTTCTTCCACGACAGCGAGAGCG
>NZ_JBJMQO010000066.1:0-49866 GCF_045802675.1 Archangium sp.
CGGCGCCATCTCGAACATGCAGATGCCCAGGTCCTTGGTGCCGTTGAGGTCCACCAGGGTCCAGTTGTAGGTCAGGCCCGACCAGGTCGCGATGGTGACCCGCCACGTCTTGCTGAAGAAGAGGTACTTGTTCTTCGCGAAGAGCGAGAGGTTGGCGGCGTGGGTGTTCAGGCTGAGCGTGGACTTGAGGGTCCAGTTGATGGTGCAGTACGGCCAGAACAGCTCACCGTAGGCGGGCATCGACACGTTGATGAGCGTCAGGTTGCCCTCGACGCCGAAGCTGGCGATGATGATGCTGACCGAGGCGGAAGCGGTCACGTTGGACCAGCCGCCGGCCGTGGCGGACAGCTTGGCCACCGTCGGGCCGACCTCACCGGATACGGTCATCTTCACGCCACCGGAGAGCGAGGCCTTCACGTTGATGGGAACGGGGCCCACCATGAAGGTCTTGTTCACCGAGAAGAAGGTGCGGCTCCAGTTGATGGGCGTGGCGTTGAACGTGTAGTACAGGTTCGCCGACCAGATCTGCTGGCCCATGGCGTACAGGGCCGCGGTGCCGCTGTTGGCGCCGCCCTCCTGGCCGTGGACCTCCGCGCGGCCGCGGACGATCTCCTGCTGGTTGTTGAAGGCGGTGGCGGACACCTTGCCCTCGGCGTAGGCGTCGACGCGCTTCTTGTCGGTGGCCGTGGCCTCGGTGGAGGTGATGTTGGCGTCGATGACGTAGCCGGCGCCGAACAGGCTGTTACCGAAGCTCTGCGAGCGATAGTACGACTTGATGTAGTTCGTACCCTGCGTCTGCATGCCGCTGCCGCCGGGCAGGGACTCCACGGTGGCCGGTACGTTCTGCTGGGTCGCCTCCGGGATGCTGCCCTGGTTGACGGTGATGAGCGACGAGCCGTCGGTGTCGGTGCTCAGCGTGCCGCCGGTCACCTGGGCTTCGTTCGCGATGATCTGCTGCTGCTCGTACTGGAAGTAGTAGAGGTTCGGGTCGAAGTAATAGCTCGTGGTGTCCCACGAGTAATGGTTGTTCAGCTCATAGCTGGCCGGATAGACGACATACGGATACTTCGGGTTGACCTGGTAGACCTGGGTGTCCGTGTACACGGGCTCGGCGGCGGCAATCACCGGAACCGTGGCAATCGCCAGCACTGCGGTCGCCTTGAGCAGCTTGAGAATCATGGGCAATTTGACCTTCCTGGGAGAACGAGTTTCCCCGCCATCATTGGGGAGCCCATTAATACTCCGAGTGAAGGACAAATGTGAAACTCCGTGAAGACTTTTTTTTCTGCCAGTGCGGCGAGGGTGCCATTATTGCAACCGGATTGCAATAGTACAATTGGGTGGAATGGGGAGAGGGCCTGGCACCGCCGGGGTGACGGCTCCCGGGCTCAGGGGGTGGGCAGAGGCCTGCCGGAGGGCTGGAGGAAGGAGAGGGCGGTGTTGCGGATGTCGGGGCTGCGGTCGTTCTGGCTGGTCCAGGTGAGGAGCGCGTCGACGAGGGGGAGGGTGGCGCGGTTGGCGCCCAGGAGGGCGACGGCCTCGGAGCGGACGGCATCGGCCGGGTCGGTCTGGAGGAGCTTCTGGAAGGTGGGCAGCAGAGGCGCGAGGGGGCGGAAGCCGCAGGCGAAGATGGCGCTCTTGCGGACCTCGGGGGCGGGATCCACGGAGAGCCGCTCGACCAGGAGCTGGTCGACGGAGGGGTCGGGGATGTTGCGCACGGCGGCCACGGCGGCCTCGCGCACGAGGGGGGAGCCGGAGCGCAGCGCCTCCCGGATGACGGGGAGCGCCTGCGGGGAGCGGGTGTTGCCCAGGGCGCGCAGCACCAGGGCCTGCTGCTCGGGGGTGGAGGCGGTGCGGTAGGCGTTCATCAGCTCGTTGAGCAGGGTGCTTGAGCCGCGGGCGTCGTCGTCCTGCATCTGCAGGCTCGCGTTGCCGAGCGCCAGCGTGGCCGTGTCCCGGAAGAGCGGGTTGGCGTCCTGGGAGTAGCGGCGCAGGGTGTCCACGCCCTCGCGGTTGGGGGCGTCCGCCATGCCCAGCGCGGCGATGGCGTCCGTGCGGACGATGGGCTGCAGGCTGCCGTCGTCGATGGAGCGGGAGAGGGCCTGGAGGGCCTCGGGGGTGCTGGCCGCGGAGAGCGCGCCAATCAAGGGGCTGGCGGCCAGGGGGTCCAACCCCGAGCGCAGGGCGTCGGGCACCTTCAGGGCCTCGGCGGGCTGGAGCTTGAAGAGGGCACGCAGCCGCTCCAGCGCCAGCGTGCGGGCATCGTCGCGCTCCTTCTCCGTGGTGGGCAGGGCGCGCAGGTCCTTCAGCATGTCCTCGAAGCGCCTGCCGCCCAGCACCTGCCGGTAGCCGTCCATCGGGTCCTGCTCCTGGCCGATCACATTGGCCATGGGCAGGGTCATGAGGGTGGCCTGGCGGGCCAGGAGCGCGCCGGACAGCGAGCCATCCCTGCCGCGCCCGAGCAGGCGCAGGGCGAGCTGGAGCGAGGTGGCGGCGGGGGGCGTGCCACCGCCGGCGTCCAGCGTCAGCTCCTCCTTGCTCTGCACGGAGCGGGGCCACAGGTCCTCGGCCAGCTCGAACGTGGACTGCGTGTGCACCTCGAGGTGCACATCCTGGCCGATGGGCACCAGCCCCTGGAGCGAGGCGAGCCGGGAGTAGCTCTTCTTGGACTTCTCGAAGCGCGACCCGTCCACGCGGCGGTAGGCGGCGGAGTACTGGCCGGTGGAGTCATACTCCTCCGCCTCCCAGGCGGTGCCGGGCTTGCCGGGCGCCACGAACTGGGTGGAGGCCACGAAGGAGCGCAGCAGGCCCTGCACCAGGATGTCGGTCCCCTGCTCGAAGTGGGTGAGCTTCACCCGGCCCTCGCGGTCCAGGGAGACGAAGAAGGACGTGCCCAGGCTGGTCTGCAGCGGACCCCGGACCTCGGGAGTGAGCGCGTCCTGCCCGTCGACGTTCACCGAGAAGGTGGAGGGGTGCAGGTGGATGCGCAGGTCCACGCGCTCGGCGCTGGCCGAGACGACGCCCACCTCCCACTGGCCCTGGACGAGGAACCGCATGCCCGGAGGGACGGCCGCGCCCGGCTGGCTCGGGCGGAAGGTCACCTGCTGGTCGCTGGTGAGCTCGTAGCGGTAGAGGGTGCCGGGGCTCCACACCCGCGTGCCGTCGCCGGAGGCCTGTACCGGCACCTGGGTCTCCTCCGGCCCCGCCGCGGAGGACGCCGGCCGCGAGGGGGACGTGGGCGGGGGGACGGGCTGCTCCGGCGACGGCGTCCGTCCAGACACGGCCCACCAGCCTCCCAACCCCAGCACGAGGGCGACGAACAACGACAACCCGATGGTTCGTGACTGCTTCCCGGACATGACGATCTCCTGGGGCGCCCTTGTCCACCGCCCCACACTCACCGTGTACCACGACATCCCCGCCAATCCCCAAGGGAGTGTTACGGGCTCCAAAGAGGAATCACACCCCCTGTGAAGCTGGCATTTGCGGGGCTGGCGGGCCTTTCCAGCCGCTCTGGAAACGACGTCATCACTGGAAAATACGCGATACCGTGTACTTCTCGATTTACCAAATTTCCGTGATGCGGTATGTTTTCATTCATCTCGCAAAGGACGGTTCTCATGCGTATCGGTATTTCCTGCGTGGCGGCCCTGGCGCTGTGCTCCCTGGCCCCGATGGAAGCGCGAGCCCAGTTCGGACAGTGCGGCAATGACGGGCTCAACAGCCAGGAGGCGGAGGCCCGGGTGGAGTGGGCCCGCCGGTGCGCGCTCAACAAGCTGTCCACCGCTCAGGGGTACGACGTGGGCGGGGTGACCGAGTACCAGGAGGTCGATCCGGGGTTCAATCCGTCCGGTCAGAGCTCCTTCGTCGGCGACATCATGAGCTTCGAGGTCAACTCGACCTACTCGTACTGGCTGTACACGGCCACGCCCTACACGCAGGTGGTGGATCCGTACGGCTTCTACAAGTGGACCTCGGGCTCCAAGCGGCAGTACCCGTACTACCCCCTCTTCAACAGCGGGCCCTACTCGAGCGGGACGCAGCTCTACCCGCACCCGCAGCTGGCCGACTGCAACCTCTACACGGACAGGAGCGGCTACAACGTGGCGAGCACCTTCTATGTGGGCGCGCACTGCAACTCGAACAGCGCGGTGCTGAGCAACAACAGCCCGGTGACGTCGCTGAGCGGGAACGCGGGGGCGGAGCGGGTCTTCACCGTCAAGATTCCCGAGGGCTCCACGGGCCTCTACTTCTACATGGATGGCGGGTCGGGCAACGCGGACATGTACGTCAAGAGCGGCTCCGCCCCGACCACCAGCACGTATGACTGCTCCTCGCTCTACTCCTACAACTACGGCTACTGCTACATCTCCACGCCGGCCGCGGGCACGTACTACGTGATGGTGAAGGGGGCCTCGGCCTACTCGGGCCTGTCGCTGCAGGCGAACTGGAACGAGCTCAGCAAGGGCGTCGCGGTCCCCAACCTGTACTCGGGGTGGGGCGTCGAGAAGTACTACACGTTCTACGTCCCGGCGGACGCCACCTCGGCTACGTTCAAGATTACCGGGGGCACGGGCGACGCGGACATCTACGTCCGGTACAACGGGCCGGCCACCGTGTCTCAGTATGACTGCCGTCCGTTCAGCGGCACCAGCACCGAGACGTGCTCGTTCTCCTACCCCGCCGAGGGCACCTACTCCGTCATGGTCCGGGGCTACAGCCCGTACTCCGGCGTGTCGCTCTCCGCGACCTACTACGTGCCGCCCCCGAATACCTGCTACGCCTACAGGGCGGGGACGGGCGACGAGCCGGAGAGCGCGATGTTGCCCATCTGCCCGTGAGTCCGTCACCGGGCTCCGCGGGTGGTTTCCTGCGGAGCCCCGGGTGGGTGCACTACTTCGCGAGCATCTTCAGCGCGGAGATGGAGGGCGCGAAGAAGTACTCACCGCCGGTGGGGATGACCCAGTCGCGCTCGGCGGGGTCCATGAGCTGGGTGGACACGCGCTGGAACTTCGGCTGGCCCTGCTTGTCCACGTAGGTGAGGTTGAACTCGCGGATGCGGTCCCGGACGCCCTGGGAGTTCGGCGAGTTGTTCTGGCCGATGATGGGATCATCCCCACCGGGCTGCGTGGCGTCGGGGGGCTGGCTCGCCTCCTTGAAGTCCGGGTTGTTCACCCAGGCGCTGGTGATGAACTCGAACTGCTGCACGAGCGAGGTCTGGTAGGCCAGGAAGATGAGCCCCCGGTCCTCGTCGAGTCCCCCGTTCTTGGGGGGGCGCCGGTCGCGGGAGTCGGGCTTCGGGTGCGCGGGCGTCGAGTCCGAGGCCTTCCCGTAGGGGAGGCCCCGCCGCAGGATGCGGTGGGTCTGCGTGGTGGTCTCGTTGAGGAGATCGAGCGGGATGTTGGGCGGGTTGGAGGTGGACACGTCATCGCGCGGGTACGTCTTGCGGGTGTGCGCGGTGAAGGGGCAGGTCCGGCCCGCGATGTCCTCGGGCGCGGGCGGGAAGAGGGTGCCCGGGTGCCGGGGGTCCTCGTCCGTGCTGTCGAAGGGGCCCTGCGCGTCGGCGGGCAGCAGCGGCTCGCTCTCCTCCTGGAACTCGAAGTGGTTGTTCACGCTGTCGTCGATGGCCATGCCCGGATTGTCCCGGTCGTTCTTCTTGGGGTCCGGGTTGCCGGTGCGCATGATGGGCGCGCCGCTGCGCCAGCGGCCGACGAACCGCGCGCCGACGAGATCCGCGGCGGAGTCGCCCACCGGTACGCCCGGAGGAGGGGGCTCGCTCTGCGGAGGCGGCGCGGGCACCTGGAACGTGTTGGCCACCTTCTCGAGGAAGCGGTGGAACAGCCCCACGTTCTGCCGCAGCCGCCGGATGACGAGATACGAGCCATCATCGGCCCACGCGGGACCCGCATGGGCGACGTCGCCCGGGTCCTCGAAGCTCTTCCCGCCATCGGTGTTGGGAGGGCCGCCCTCGTAGCCGAACACGAACTCTCCCGGCCAGATGAGCTCGTGGCCCGGCTTGCCCTGCTGGCGGTTCTTGGGATTCTGGCGGGGCATCAGCACGTCGTGCGGGTCGCTCGAGAGCCGGCCGCGCACGCCCGGTTGGGAGACGCCGTCGAGGAAGCCGAAGTGCTCGTGTCCGGCGAGCCGCTTCTGCGTGGGCAGGTTGTGGCCGCGCTGCACCTTCACGGTGCCGAGGTCCCGGAGCCCGGGCCGCTTGCCCTCGCCCCGCAGCAGGCGGTGGAGCGTGGTGCCCGGCTTCTCCTTCACCTCTCGCTTGTCGTCGCTGGCGACGATGAGCACCAGGTGGAGCTCCTCCTGGGTGCCGCCGATCAGCCAGTTGTCCGGATGGCCCTCGGCGCTCTTCTGGTCATCCGCGGCGGGGTCCCCGAGGCGGCCCTGCCTGGCGCGGCTCGCCATGCCCTGCGTGAAGGCGGAGTCCGTGAAGTCGAGGTCGAGCGCCGGGTCGAACTTCTTCAGGACCTCGAGCCCGCGGGCGGTGAAGGCGAGGTTGATCCACGTCGACTTGAGGCCGAGGGGCTCCTGCCGCTGCCGCGAGCGCATCTCCTTGAAGAGGCGGTTGAAGGCCACCACCTCGGCGGTCGTGGCGATGAGGGGGAGGATGTCCCGGAGCCAGGTCTTGAAGGCCTGGACGGTGGGGAACTCCTGCTCGGCCGTGGCGCCCGGGCGCGGGTGGCGGTGCAGGGTGAGGAACACGAACGCCTGATGGTCCTTGTTGAAACCGCCCAGGATGTTGCCCTGGATGTTGTCGACGCGGAGGACCGGCTCGTTGGAGGCATCGGGGAAGGCGGGGTCGTTGCTCCGGGCGAAGATGGGCTCGGGGAAGGGGGCCTCGCGCACCGGCTCCACGGCCTGGGTGGACGAGGTGTCTCCCGGTGTCTCCTGGGTGCCCGGTCCGCGAGCCTCGATGGCGGGGGCCGTTTCGGTGGGGCTCACGACGATGTTCTCGGTGGTGGTGTCGTCCTTCATGCTCTGTCTCTCCCTGGTGAGAACCTGTGAGGGGTTGTCAGAAGGACAGAGGCGGCCGCGGGATGTGTGACGTGTCCAGGTGGAGGAGGGCGCGCGGGGCCTCCTCGCGCCGTGGGTAGGCGGGGCGGGAGGTGGCTTCGAGTCCGCCCCCCGGTTGCCCGCTCTCCGAGAGGACAGGCCCGGCTTGGCGGGGCCCGGGGCCGGACGCACCTTCCCGCCAAGGAGGTCTGCTCCATGCGCTCACGCTGCGTACTCGCCGGGCTCACCGTGGCCACGCTCGCCCTCGGTGCGCGGGCGGCCGAGGACCCCACGCCCCCGAAGCTCCAGGCCGTGGAGGAGAAGGCCAGTCCCGGAGACCCGTTCACCACCGCGGGCACGGGCTCCATCCACGGCACGGTGAAGGGCGCCACCGGCAACGTCATCACGCTCGACGTGGGCCGGAAGGAGCCCCTGGTCCAGGTCGTCGTGAAGGACGAGGACCGGCTGCCCATCCGTCAGGAGGGACAGCGCCAGCCGCTCGCCCTCGAGCAACTGCGGGAGGGCATGCCCGTGCGCGCGTCCTTCCGCAACGAGGGCGGGGTCCGCGTGGCCACCTCCATCGAGGTGCTCGCGCCCGCCGAGGGCGCTTCCCAGGGCGAGAAGCAGGGCCAGGGCCAGGGACGGTAGGGCCCCTCAGCGCGCGTTGGGCATGCTCTCGAAGGGCCAGGGGCGCGTCTGGGCGGGAGCGTGCCGTCCGTCCTCCGCGCGAGCCGGGAGCCACAGGTCCGCGAGCCGCTGGGCAATCCGCCACGGCTCTCCGCCGGCGCGGTTCGTCAGGACGATGACCGTGAGGCGCTGCTCCGGGTACTTCACGATGGCGTTGGTGAAGCCGCACGTCTCGCCGTGGTGCGACAGGCGGACGCGGCCCTCGTCCTCGTCGATGAACCAGCCGAACCCGTAGCGCGAGGACGCGCCGTCCGGCAGCGTCGCGGGCGTCCATGCGAGCCGCTGGGTGTCCGCGCTGACGAGCGGGTGCGCATCCAACGCCGCGTCCCACGCCACCAGCTCCGCCACGGACGCGTAGATGCCCCCATCTCCGAGCACGGCACTGGTGGGGCTCTGGTCCCGGGGAATGAAACCCTCGGGGCCCGTCGCATACCCATACGCGCGCTGGGGCACCGTGGAGCTGCCCGCCTCGTACGCCACCGCCGAGTGCATGCCGAGCGGGGCGAAGACGCGCTCGTGCAGGAAGCGGGCGAAGGGCATACCGCTGACGCGCTCGACGACGAGGGAGAGCACGGCGTAGCCGGAGTTGCTGTAGCGCACCGAGCTCCCGGGCGGGAAGTACGTGTGGTCCGCGCGCGCGAGCAGCTCGAGCACATCGCGGTCCTTCACCTGCACCGTCTGTGACTCGGGGACGAAGGCCTCGTAGTCCCAGAGGCCCGAGGTGTGCTGGAGCAGCTGACGGATGCGGACCTCGCGCAGGTACGCCGGGAAGCCGGGGAGCACGTCGACGACGCGATCGTCGTAGTGGAGCCGGCCCTCCTGGACGAGGAGCAGGAGGGCGGTGGCGGTGAACTGCTTGGTGAGCGAGGCGAGGCGGTACTGCGTCTCCGGTGTGGCGCGGGTGCGCGCCTGGAGGTCCGCGAGGCCGTAGGCGTGGCGGAGCACGATGCGGCCCTCGTGAATCACGACGACGCTGGCGCCGGGGAGCCCGGGGCCGTCATAGGGGGCGAAGAGCGCGTCCACGGTCCGCGTGTCCGGAGCCGGGAGCGCGCGGGTGCCCGGCGTGGCGCAGCCCACGAGCAGGGCGAAGGTGGCGAGCAGGGCGGGGGTGACGAGGGAGGGGTTGGACATGGCGGAAGAAAGCCATTGCCCGGGCCCCTTGCGCCAGGACTCTCAGCGGTCCGTCTTGATGCCCAGCTGTTGCGGCTGCGGGGGGCGCCGTGGCTTCTGCGTCGGCGGCTTCTGCGTGAGCTTCACCGACAGCGCGGGCGCGTTCGCGGCGGACACCTGCTGCGACACCGGCTCGTAGCCATCCAGCTTCAGTGCCAGCGTCACCGGGGGCGCATCCGGCGCGAGCGGCAGCTCCGCGGGCGTCTCGCCCACCTGCTTCCCATCCACCTCCACGAGCGCGCCCGCGGGCTCGGTGAGCACCTTGAGCTGCACGGGCCGCGGCTGAGCCGGCTCGGTGGGCCGGGGCGTCTCGAGGTCGGCCTGCTCGTGCGCCACCGGCGTGGGCTCCGTCACCGCAGCCTCGTCCGGCTGCTGGCGCAGGAAGATGACCGCGCCTCCCGCGGCGAAGAACAGCACGCCCAGACCGGCCACCACCGGCATGAGCTTGAAGCGCCGCGGCGTCACGGTGTCCGGCAGGAGCGTGCGGGTGTGGTTCGTCTTCCCGTCCAGCGGCCGGGGCGGCGGGACGACGGGCGTGCCCGTGGACGAGGGGTAGGGCGGCGGCGGCGGCGGCACGAGCTTCTGGGACTGCGACTTCGAGCGCACGCTGCTGCGCGAGGGGTTGGATTTGGCGTCCAGGTCCGTGTCATCGGGGAGCTGGTCCAGCTGGCTCGGGTCCGACTCGCGCGCGATGCGCTCGGCGTACACCTCGCGCAGCCACGCCGACAGGTGCGCGTTGCTGGCCGGCAGCTGGTACTGGAGGATGTAGTCCTCGATGGCCAGCCGGAAGGCGCCGCAGTCCGGGAAGCGCCCCTCGGGCGTGGGCGCCAGCGCCTTGAGCACCAGCTCGTCCAGGCCCGGCGGTAGCCTGGGGTTGAGCTGCGAGGGCGGCGGCACCTGGCAGTCGCGCACCAGCCGCAGCGTCATCAAATCCGACTCGCCCTTGAAGAGCCGCCGGTTCGTCAGCAGCTCCCACAGCACCACGCCCAGGGCGAACAAGTCACTGCGCGCGTCCACCGGCATCCCGTTGGCCTGCTCCGGCGACATGTACGGGTATTTGCCCTTGAGCACCCCGGTGGCCGTGTGCGACGCACTCCCCGCCGCCTTCGCCACCCCGAAGTCGATGACCTTCACGCCTCCATCGAAGCCCACCAGGATGTTCTGCGGCGACACGTCCCGGTGCACCAGCTTCAGCGGCTGGCCCTGCTGGTCTCTCGCCTGGTGCGCGTAGTGCAGTCCCGCCGCCGCCTCCGCGATGATGCGCAGCACCAGCCCCACCGGCAGCGCCCTGCCCTGCGCGCGCGCGAACTTCTCCAACCGCCGCACGTCATCCCCGTGCACGTACTCCATGGCCAGACAGTGCCGGCCATCAATCTCGGACAGGTCCAGAATGGTGATGAGGTTGGGGTGCCCCAGCCGCGCCACCAGCCGCGCCTCGTCGAGGAACATCTCGAGGAAGTCCTCGTCCTCGGCCAGGTGCGGCAGGATGAGCTTGAGGACCACGAGCCGCTCGAAACCCGTTCCCCGCTCGAGCGCCAGGAATATCTGGCCCATCCCGCCGGAGGCAATCTTGCGCAGCAGTTGGTACTTGCCGAAGGGGACTGCCATGACGCGTTACGATAACCCGGGTTCCAAGAATCCGCGAATGTCCTCTCTTCTACACACGCGGGAGGGCAAGCAGGCGAGCAGGCTGACGCGCACTCACGCTTTCAGTTTGTAACCGGAGCGCAACGCGGCCCACGCCACCCCCGTGGCCACCAGCGCCAACGCCACCAGGATGCTGGAGCCCAGGAGGGGCGGAAAGCCGCTCTGGCCGAGCATCCCGTACCGCAGCCCCTCCACCATGTACACCATGGGGTTGAAGAGGCTGACGTGGTTCCAGGGCTCGGGCAGCTCGCGCACCGAGTAGAAGATGCCGCCGAGGAACGTGAGCGGCAGCATCACGAAGGTGGGGAAGAAGTTGATCTGCTCGAACTTCTCGGCCCACACCGCCGCGAGGATTCCCAGCACGCTGAAGGTGTACGAGGACAGCAGCAGGAAGAGGAGGGTGACGAGTGGGTGCTCCAGGCGCAAGCCGGTGAAGAGCGCGGCCACCACCCAGGTGAGCCCGCCCACCATCAGCCCGCGCGCCATGGCTCCGCCGATGAAGCCGGCCATCAGCTCCAGCGGCCCCAGCGGCGCCACCAGCAGATCCACGATGGTGCCCTGAATCTTGTTGATGAAGAGCGAGGAGCTGCTGTTGAGGAAGGCGTTGTTGGCCAGGCCCAGGAAGACGAGGCCCGGGACGATGAACTGCAGGTAGGGCACGCCCTGCACCTCGTGCACGCGGCCCGACAGCGAGTAGCCGAAGACGAGGAAGTAGAGCGAGGTGCTGATGAGCGGCTGGAGGACCGTCTGGCCCGGCACGCGCATGAAGCGCCGGACCTCCTTCGACAGCAGGGTCTTCATCCCAAGGGTGTTCATGGTGGGGTTACCGGGGAAGGCGAGGGGTGGTGCGCGGCGGTCTCAGGCGGCGCCAGGCGTGGCGGCGGCGGGCTTGCCGCGAAGAATCTCGATGAGGATGTCCTCCAGGCGCGAGTGACGCGTCTCCACGTCACACACCGGGAGGCCCTGGGTGTAGAGGGTGCGCAGGATGTCGCCCGCGGGCGCGCAGCCCTCGCGCTCGGGATAGGTGAGGACGCGGCCGTCGGCCGACAGCGTGGCGCCCGCCTTGCGCGCCACCTCGGGCGTCTCCGGCACGGGCGCGGAGAAGGTGACGATGAGGCGCTTCTCCCCCAGCCGCCGCAAGAGCGCCTTCTTCTCCTCCACCAGCAGCAGCTTGCCCTCGTTGATGACGCCCACGCGGTCGGCCAACTCCTCGGCCTCCTCCAGGTAGTGCGTGGTGAGCACGATGGTGGTGCCCTCGGCGGCGAGCTTGCGCACGTAGTTCCACAAGTCCCGCCGCAGCTCCACGTCCACGCCCGCGGTGGGCTCGTCGAGGAACACCAGCCGCGGCTTGTGCACCAGCGCCTTGGCGATGAGCAACCGGCGCCGCATGCCGCCCGACAGCGCGCGCGTAATCGTGTCCGCCTTGTTCTGCAGGCTCAGCGCGGTGAGCACCTCCTTCACCCGCGCCTCGTCCCGCTGCTGCCCGTAGTAGCCCTGCTGGATGTAGAGCGACTCGGCCACCGTGAAGAACGGATCGAAGTTCACCTCCTGCGGCACCAGCCCCACCTCGTAGCGCGGGCGCACGGGGTCGTGGTCGAGGTCCTTGCCGAAGAGGCGGATGGTGCCGCTCGTCTTCTTCACCAGCCCGCACACCGAGCCGATGAGGGTCGTCTTGCCCGCGCCGTTGGGGCCGAGCAGGGCGAAGATCTCCCCAGGGCGGATGCTGAGGGTGACGTCGGAGAGGGCCGTGAGCTTGCCGCCATAGGTCTTCGTGAGACCCTGGACCTCGAGCGCGGGGGTGGAGGACATGGTGGGCACGCCTTTACCACCACCACGGCTCCCGAAAAGGCCCGACCGCGTTACAATGACGCTGGATGCTTACCGTGAAAGAGCTGAGGGGGATGGCGGGGCGCCTGGCGGAGGCGTTCTTCTGCCAGCAGGTGGGGCCGTTCGCGCTGGTGCAGAAGCCGCCCAAGCCGGTGGTGGAGCAGATGGCGCTGCGGATGGGGGCGGAGCGTACGGCGCTGGCTCACGGCATGGGCAGCCTGGAGTCGCGGCAGGTCTCCATGCTCTTGAATTTCGATCAGCTGCAGGTGGCCACGCTGCCGCCGCTGAGGGAGCAGGACGTGCTGGCCGTGGGGCGGCTGCCGAGCTGCGACCTGGTCATCAATGAGCCCTCGGTGTCCAAACAACACGCGGAGCTGAGCTGGGTGGAGCGCACGCGCACCTGCCGGGTGAAGGACCTGCGCTCCACCAACGGCACCTTCCTCAACGGCCAGGAGCTGGGGCCCGAGCGGGAGTACCTCGTGCAGGACGGGGACCTGCTGCGCTTCGGGGACGCGGACTTCGCCTTCTTCCTGGCCCGCTCGCTCCACGCCCGGCTGCTGCGCACGGGCCCCATGCCGGAGGCCCGAGTCCTGGGCCCGAAGTAGGCCGGAACCCGGCCCGGAGCAGCCGAGGCCTCCCGCCTGGAGGGTAGGGGGCCTCGGGGGGAGGGCGGCACCCGGGGGCACGGGAGGACGTGGCGCGCGCCGTGGGCTGTTCTCGGGCGCAAGAGGCGGAGCCCAGAAGCAGGGTGTCCTGGAAGAGCGGGCGGGCGGCCGAGCGCCTTGAGCCCGCCCGGGCTCCCTGCTATCCGCCCACGTTCACGTCAGAGAGCACGTCACCGAGTCGGAGGCAGAAAGAGCACGATGGCCCAGAATTTCATCTTCACCATGCAGGACCTGCGCAAGGTCAAGGGCGGCAAGGAGATCCTCAAGGGCATCTACCTGTCGTTCTTCCCGGGCGCGAAGATTGGCGTCATCGGCCCGAACGGGTCGGGCAAGTCGACGCTGCTGCGCATCATGGCGGGCGTGGATACCGAGTTCTTCGGCGTGGCCAAGCCGGACCCGAGCGCGCGCGTGGGCTACCTGGCCCAGGAGCCGCAGCTGGACACCACGCTGGACGTGAAGGGCAACGTGGAGCTGGGCCTCAAGCCCATCCGCACGCTGCTGGACCGTTTCAACGAGGTGAGCGCGAAGTTCTCCGAGCCGATGGACGACGCGCAGATGGAGAAGCTGCTGGCCGAGCAGGGCCGGCTGCAGGACGCCATCGACGCGTGCAACGGCTGGGAGCTGGACCGCACGCTGGAGATGGCGATGGACGCGCTGCGCCTGCCGCCGGGCGACGCGGACGTGACGAAGCTGTCGGGTGGTGAGAAGCGCCGCGTGGCGCTGTGCCGGATTCTGTTGGAGAAGCCGGACCTGCTGCTGCTCGACGAGCCCACCAACCACCTGGACGCCGAGAGCGTGGCGTGGCTGGAGCAGGCCCTCAAGGAGTACAAGGGCACCATCGTCTGCATCACGCACGACCGCTACTTCCTCGACAACGCGGCCGAGTGGATTCTGGAGCTGGACCGCGGCGAGGGCGTGCCCTGGAAGGGCAACTACTCGAGCTGGCTGGAGCAGAAGCAGAAGCGGCTGGAGCTGGAGGAGAAGTCGGAGAGCGCGCGGCAGAAGACGCTCAAGCGCGAGCTGGAGTGGGTGCGTGCGTCTCCGAAGGCGCGGCAGGCCAAGAGCAAGGCCCGCATCACGGCGTACGAGGAGCTGTTCAACCAGACGCAGGACAAGCGCGACGCGACGGGCGAGGTGACGATTCCGGCCGGGCCGCCGCTGAGGGGCCTGGTGGTGGAGGCCAAGGGCCTGCGCAAGGCGTACGGGGATCGGCTGCTCATCGACGAGCTGAACTTCAAGCTGCCGCCGGGCGGCATCGTGGGAGTGATTGGACCGAACGGCGCGGGCAAGACGACGCTGTTCCGGATGCTCACGGGCGTGGAGAAGCCGGACGCGGGCGAGCTGCGCGTGGGCGAGGCGGTGAAGATGGCGTACGTGGACCAGAGCCGCGACGCGCTCAACGGGGACAGGAGCGTCTTCGACGAGGTGAGCGACGGGCTGGACTACATCGACCTGGGGCGTGCGGGGCAGATGCCGAGCCGCGCGTACCTGGCGGGCTTCGCGTTCAAGGGACAGGACCAGCAGAAGCGGGTGAAGGACCTGTCGGGCGGCGAGCGCAACCGGGTGCACCTGGCGAAGATGCTGCGCAGCGGCGGCAACCTGCTGCTGCTCGACGAGCCGACGAACGACCTGGACGTGGAGACGCTGCGGAGCCTGGAGGACGCGCTGCTGAGCTTCGCGGGCTGCGCGGTGGTCATCAGCCACGACCGTTGGTTCCTGGACCGCATCGCCACGCACATCCTGGCGTTCGAGGGAGAGAGCCGGGCGTTCTTCTTCGAGGGCAACTTCCAGGACTACGAGGCGGACAAGAAGAAGCGCCTGGGCCCCGAGGCGCTGGAGCCGCACCGCATCCGCTACCGCCCGCTCACCAAGAGCTGAGCGGAGACACAGTCGCAGTAACGCAGTGAACCCCTCCCTCTCCCACCGGGAGAGGGTCGGGGTGAGGGTAGGGGAAGTCCCAGGTTCACGGCTGTGGAAGTCCCCTCTCGCACCTGTGAGAGGGTCGGGGTGAGGGAAGTCCCTCCCGGGAGGCCGGTCGTGATTCAGAAGGTCTCGTTCCGTAATTTCAAGGCGTACCGCTCGCTCGACCTGGAGCTGGAGCCCTTCACGGTGCTCGTGGGCCCGAACGCGTCGGGCAAGACGACGCTGCTGCGAGGAGTGGACTTCATCGCCAACCTGGGGGCACTGACCATTGGAAGTCAGGGGCTCTCACCCACGACCCGAGTGAAACCAGGAGTGCGGGCCTATGGCTCCAGTGCGCCCGTTGAACTCGGCATCGAGGGATCCTGGGGCGGTACGGCGGGGTCGTTTCGAGTCACCAGTACGGATGCTGTTCCAAATGTGGGGGCCGACCCTGGGCCAGAGAGTCAGGACTTCAAGGCGAGGGGGACGTGGGGCGGGGGGCTCTTCCATGTTGGCGAATCGCGAGCGTCGGGCACATTCAATCCGCCGCTCGAGGTTTTCGGCTCCGCCTTGAGTTCGACGACGGTTCTGCGTTTCGAGCCGCGTCGGCTGGCGGAGCCTTCATACAGTGAAGAGGCTGTTCCAAGAATCCACTTTGATGGGAGTGGACTTGCATCTGTACTGGCTCACCTCAAGCTGAGTTGGGATGAGGCTTTCGCGCAAATCGAGCTTGCGCTGAAGCAGGTGGTTCCAGCGGTGCGTCGCATCCGTATCGAGCGTGCGACGGTGGAGCAGACGGCGATCAGAACCATCTCGCTGGATGAGCAGCGGCACGAAGTTCCCGAGAAGCGCACGTTGTGGGGCCAGAAGATTGTCTTGGACATGAAGGGCGCTAAAGGTGTTCCCGCCGATGCAGCAGGTGAGGGCACGCTCATGGCGCTTGGTCTTTTGACTGTCTTGATGGGGCCCACCCAGCCACGCCTCGTTCTGCTCGACGATATCGAATTGGGTCTTCACCCCGCTGCTCAAGGCAAGCTCATCGAGGTTCTGCGCAAACTCCAGGAGCGCGACCCCGAACTGCAAATCATCGCCACGAGCCACTCGCCCTTCATCCTGAACTATCTCGACCCGAAGGAGGTCCGGATGACCTTCCTCGCGGAGAATGGCTTCGCCCGCTGCGAGAAGCTCACGGCCCATCCCGAGTTCGAGCGCTGGAAGGGGATGATGAGCCCCGGCGAGTTCTGGAGCACGGTGGGCGAGTCCTGGCTGGAGAAGGCGAGCGAGCCCGCGGCCCATGAGTGAGGCCTCATACGAGTTCGGTGTCCTCTGCGAGGCACCTGCGGATCGCGACATTGCGTGCGGGCTCGCGGATCGTGTGCTGATCGAAGAGGTATCATCCTGGCTCGAGCCCGAGATGCTGGATTCATATCGGCAATGGGTTGGTCTCAGAGAAGGGCAGCCCTTCTTGGCTTGGAAGCACGTGGATGATGAGGTCAAAAAGGCTGGGTTGAAGGTGTTTGGACGCTTCAATGGGGAGCCGGGCGGGCCAGATGCATTCAGTGCAAGGCGCGCGCTCCTTCTTTTTGCTGGGGCCAAGCGCCGCCCTGATGCTGTGTTGTTGATTCGAGACGGTGATGCACAGCGGGATCGTGCGGGGCTCGAGCAGGCGAGGAATGACAAGCCCTGGCCTTTCAAGGTGATCATCGGGTTGGCGCATGCCAAGCGGGAGTGCTGGGTCCTCGTGGGATTCGAGCCCAGGAACGCAGATGAAGCGCAGCGGCTCGAAGAAGAGAGGATGAGGCTGTCGTTCCATCCCGTGCGTGACGCTCACCGGCTGACCGCGCGTGAGCACGGCGCGAAGAAAGATGCGAAGGTCGCCTTGGATGCATTGACCCAGGGGGACATGGATCGCGAGCGAGCGTGCTGGGAGGAAACGCCCCTCTCGGTGCTCGAACAACGCGGCGAGAAGACGGGCCTCACCGAGTATCTGAAGGAAGTCCGCGAGCGACTCGTCCCGATCCTCAGTGGTCGTTCGACGGTGCCTTGAGCCAGGGCAACCGATGGAGCAGCAGCCCAGGGGACCTGAAATGAAAAGCAGACAAGGGGGAGGGCTGGGCGTACGGGGGAGTCCGAGATATTGAGGCGAAGGCGCGCCACACTCGAGGCCTTCGCCTCCGTGGGTGCCCGGAGGTGGACGTCATGTGCACGGACTCACTGCGGGCCCTCTGGGCGGGGTTGCCACTCGCCCTGGTGCTGCTCTCCGCGGGCTGTGTGTCGCTGTCGCCACCGCCCAGCCAGGAAATGAACCTGCGCTACATACCGTCCGAGGCTTCCGTGCCCGCTCCGGCGCAAGCGTCGGGCATCGAGCCTCCGCACGGTTTCTCTTCTTCCCCTCACTCCGTGTCAGAGCCCGAAACACCGCAACGGCTTCACCGCCGCCGGGCCTCCCGGGGGCGTCATCTCGCTTCCCGTCGTCAGCGCCGCCGTGAGGATTCGCGCCGGTCAGATGCTGATGGCGCAGGCGCACGGCGAGCTGCCCAGGGGCGTGCGTGAGGCGCTGGGCGATGGGCCCGAGGTGCGGGCCATGCACGAGAGGGGCAGAGCGGGAGCTGGTATGGCCGAGCCACCGCGGCACCACGTCATGCCACAGGAGTTCCGCGAGTGGTTCGAGCAGCGCGGCTTCAGCGGCGAGATGGACATCGACCAGTTCTGCGTCGAGATGGAGCAGGCAAGCCACGAAGCCATCCATGGCGGTGGCGACTGGCGCCTCGGTCGCAGGTGGCCCGGCGAATGGAACAGGATGATCATGAAGGTGCTGCGCGACGCCGAGACCCATGCAGGCAGGATGTTGACGCGGAACGAGGTTCTGGAAATCGTCGCGGAGCGTATGAAGGACTACAACGTCCCGATGAACTTCATCCCATGGAGAGGACCATGAGCGACGGACGCACCTGGCAGGGCAATTGGAAGGTGCGCCTGTATGAGCGGGTCCGCGAGCGTGGGTACGATTCGCTCACCGCCTTCGCCGAGGCACGTCCCGCCGTCCCGCTGTACTTGCTGGCCGAGGAGCTTGGAAAGGACGACGTCGCCGGGGTGCAGATATTGAGCGTGCTGCTCGCCGAGGCCGAGCGGCGCAAGCAAGTCACTCGTTTTGTGCGCGACGTGCTCGTACGGATGTTGTCCCAGAGTCTCCCGCTGGGCTGGCCGGCACTGATGGACGACGCAAACCGTTTCAAGGTCGCCAAGGCACTCGGCTCGTGGTCTGCCTACACCCCGGAAGAATATGAGGAGCGCGTGAGGCGGGTCAGCGATGCGCTCCTCGCGACGCCGCCACCGCCCGGCTGGCGCCCGCTCGGCCCCGACGACGAGCTTCTGCGCACGCTCCTGCCCGACGAGGAAGTCTGAGCCTCACGGGAGGAGGTTCCACCCTGGCGGCGCACCTGCGCGGCGGCGCTCCCGTGCCGCTCATGGCTCGACGGATTGGGGCGTCGGCGGGGGCAGCATGGACGTCGTGTAGCACTTGCCCTGGTACTCGTAGAGTTCCTTCGGACATGGGGCCTTCAGCTCGTGAGGCACCCAGCAGGCGTCCATGATCTCCACCTCGACACGAGGAGTGCAGGGCGGGCGCTTCTGCCCTTTGTAGGGCTTGCGCGGAAATGGATGGGCGAGGGCAGGGATTCCCCCGTCCTCGATGCCTACGATCGCATTGCCCGTGAGGGGCGCTGCGGTGTTCGTAGGAACCTCATCGCTCATGGGCGCGGGTCCGACGCTCGCCACGGCGTGTGGATTCGCTGGCGGAGGAGACGCGGGGGCCTGGTGCATGAGGACGAAGGCCAGCGCGCACACCGCGGCGGTGCCCGCCAGCGCCAATCCCAGACGCGACCCGGGGCGGGGCTCGTTCGCGGCCGGGAAGGCGCGGGCGATGCGTTCCACTCCGTCTCGCAGGTCCTCGAACGTGCCCTCCAACTCCTCCGCGGTGTGCTCGTCGTTGGCCACGGTCCACGGCGAGCGCTCCACCTCCACGGCGAGGTAGCCGGGATCGCTCGAGCAGACGCAGCCCACCTCCCAGTCACCCGGTGGCTTCGCATCTTTCCGAGCGGGCTCGAGCACCAGCGCCGCCGCCCCGCTCGTCTCGTGCGTGGCCAGGTAGAGCACTCCATGCTCACGCGTGGACTGCGCCACCTCCTCGTGGAGTTGATACGGCCCCAGCCGCTTCCATTCCCCTTCACCCTCGGGCTTCTGCTCGTCCGCCATGTGCGCTCCTCGCGGGCCGGTCCAGGTGCTCGCGGCCCTCGCCGCTGTTTGCACCGGGCCGCGCCCGCGCTCCAGGAGTTGGCGGGTGAAATCGGGGCCTCCTACTCCCCGGGTCGGTGCGCTTCGTCTCCTGGCGTCCTTCCAGGCGGCGGCTCGGGACAGGTTGGCGGCACGGGCCCGCGCACGCATGTTCCCGGGAGGGGAGGAGTGCGCCATGAACCATGAACGGCTGCAGCGGGTGCTCGGATGGGGGAGTGTGGGCTCGGGGCTCGTCCTGCTCGCCTTCGCGGACCCCCTCCGCCGCCTCCTCCGGGTCCGAGGCCAGAGCATGAACCTGCGCCTCGCGGGCACGCGTGACGTCGTCATCGGCCTGGGGCTCGTGAGGGGGCGCGATCGCCGCCCGTGGTTGTGGGCGCGCTCGGTCTCGGAGGTGCTCGACACGTCATGGCTCTGGAAGACGGTGCGCGAGCATCCGCGTGGCTCCGGCCGGCGAGCCGCTGTCGGGGTAGGTGCTCTCGGGCTCACGCTCGTCGACTTCTCCGAGGTGCTGCGCGGGTCTGTTCCAGGCTCCAGCGGTCATGTCGGCGCAAGACGAGGTCATGAGCAGGAGTTCAGCGGCCATCGAGAGGAGCCAGTCCGGCGACCGCGAAGGCGCTCGGCAACTGTTCTCCGAGCTCTGGAAGGAGCTCTCTCCTGACGGGGACCCGTTCCACTGACGGGGACCCGTTCCACCGGTGCTCGCTCGCGCATCGGGGGTTCTATCGCAGCGGCTGTCCGAGGACTCCCTTTCCCAAGCCAGGCCAGGTAGGTCTTGTCAGGGGGCGACCCCGGGCGCGTTTTCCCGCAACTGGTCCGATGGTCGGACCGGTCGGGACGAAACGCGACCGGAAGGGGCCTCGTTCCTTGCCGCGAGAGCACCCCTGACAGGAGCTGGATGGCTGGCTGCCCGCTCCCTGGGGGTCCGTTCCCCGGGGGCCTCGGTTGGCAACCCAAGGGTCCCGCTCCCCTCACCCCGTCCCTCTCCCGGAGGGCGAGGGGTGGGGGCCACGGTTTCCACTCCGAGGAAAGTGGGCTCGGCCCCGGGTCGCGCTATGGTGAGGGGCCGCGCGTCAGGTCCCGCCCCATTCGCCCATGAACGTCGTCTTCATCTCCCCCCACTTCCCTTCCCAGTTCTTCCACTTCGTCGCGGCCCTGCGCGAGCGCGGGGTCAACGTCCTGGGCATCGGCGACACCCCCTACGACTCCCTCCGCCACGAGCTGCGCGAGTCCCTCTCCGAGTACTTCTTCACCCCCAACCTCAACGACTACGACGCCCTCCTGCGCGCCGTCGGCTACTTCACCTGGCGCCACGGCCGCATCGATCGCATCGACTCGCTCAACGAGACCTGGTTGGAGGTCGAGTCCCGCCTGCGCGAGGACTTCCACGTCCCCGGCCTCCTGCCCGCCGACATCGCCCGCCTGCGCACCAAGATGGGCATGCACGATGTCTTCAAGAAGGCCGGCGTCCCGCACCCCGACGGCATCCCCGTCAAGGACGCCGCGGGCGTGAAGGCCTTCGCCAAGAGCGTGGGCTACCCGCTCGTGCTCAAGCCGGACGTGGGCGTCGGCGCCGCGCGCACCTTCAAGGTCTCCACCGACGCCGAGGTGGATGCCGCCCTCGCCGAGCCCCTGCCCCACTACGTGGCCCAGGCCTTCGTGCGCGGCACCATCGTCACCTATGACGGCCTGGTGGACCGCGAGGGCCACATCGTCTTCCGCCTCAGCCACGAGTACAGCGACGGCGTCATGGAGGTGGTGCTCGAGCAGCGCGACATCTCCTTTTGGAGCCTCACGGAGATTCCTCCCGAGCTCGAGAAGCAGGGCCGCAAGGCCGTGGCCGCGCTCGGCCTGCGCGAGCGCTGGTTCCACCTCGAGTTCTTCCGTCTCTCCGATGGCAACTACGTCGCGCTCGAGGCCAACCTGCGTCCGCCCGGCGGCTTCATGACGGACCAGATGAACTACGCGTGCGACATGGACGTGTACCGCCTCTGGGCCCGCGTCCTCACCGGCGACGACCTGAGCGGCTTCCGCTACACGCCGAAGTACCACGTGTGCCACGTCGCCCGGCGCGCCGCGAAGCGCTACCGCTACTCGCACTCGGAGCTGGTGACGAAGCTCGGCAAGGCGCTGCTGCTGCACCGCGAGCTGCCGCCCGTGTACCACAACGCCATGGGCAACGAGATGTACCTCACCCGCCACGAGAGCCTCGCCGCCATGCACGAGGCCATCCAGCTCGTCCAGGACACCGGCGCCTGAGACTCAGCGCTCCGTCCAGGTGAGGAGGTAGACGGTGCTCTCCTCGTCCCGGCGCACCCGGGTGGCGTGGGGCTCCTCCGCGCCACTCACCCGCAGGAAGCTGACGAAGAGGGACTCGGCGTAGCCCGGCGCGTCCAGCGTCGAGTTCATCCACAGCTCGTAGCGGCCCGGCCCCAGCTCCGTCAGCTCCACCTCGGTGTAGTTGTCCGAGGAGCGCAGGGCCTGCACCATCTGGCGCACCGTGCGCCTGGGGCCGAGCAGCTTGAGCAGCCGCAGCAGGGCGCGCCCCACCAGCGTCTGGCCGTAGCCCTCCACGTGCGCCGCCGCGAGCTGGCGGAAGGCCTCCTCGCGCGGCAGGCCCGGGTACAGCTCCTCCACGATGACGTGGAGGCAGTGCACCCATTTCTCCACCGGGTAGGCCGGCAGCAGCGGCCGGTCGAGGTCCAGCCCCACCTGCCGCAGCCGCTCGCGCAGCCGGGGCGTCACCCGCTCGCCCACGCCGTGCCGCAGCAATCCCTCCACCACCTGGGCGAGCACCTTCCGGTCTTCCCGCTTCACCACGCGGGGTGGCACATGCCCTCCGTCACCCGAGCAGCCAGCGCAGGGCGAAGGGCAGCCGGCGCTGCCAGTCCCGCTCGTGGTGCAGTCCCCCGGGCTCGAGCACCAGGGCCAGCTCGTGGTCCTCGTACCCCAGCCCCTTGAGGTGGAAGTAGAAGTCGCGCGTGGCCTCGCCGTAGGGCAGGGGCACGCCGCCGGGGTCGATCCACTCGTGCTCGCCGGCGTCCAGGTAGATGCGCGACCACTTCCGGGAGTGGGCCTTCCAGTGGGCGAACAGCTGGTACTGGCTCCACATCACCGAGGGCGACAGCGCGCCGATGCGGCCGAACACCTCGGGGTAGCGCCAGCCGAGGTAGAGCGACATGAGCCCGCCGAGCGAGGCGCCCATGATGGCCGTCCACTCGGCGCCCTGGCGGGTGCGGTAGACGCCGTCGACGTAGGGCTTGAGCGTCTCGACGATGAAGCGGGAGTAGGCCTCGCCGCGGGCGCGCACGTTGTTGCGCGGCTCGTCCCAGGGCGAATACTCCTCCATCCGTCCGGGGCCCGAGTCGATGCCCACGATGAGCCACGGCTCCTTGCCCTCCTGGTGTACCAGCTGCTCCAGGGCGAGGTTGGCGCACCAGGTGTCGAAGCGGGCGGACTCGGGGTGGGCGAAGACGTTCTGCCCGTCGTGCATGAAGAGGACGGGGAAACGGTGGTGGGGGGCGTGGTCATACCCGTCCGGCGTGTAGATGCGCACGGTGCGGGTGAAGCCCTCCTGAGGGGAGTGGAAGTCTCGGATGATGTGCACGTGACCCATGGGGCTTGGGCGCCGGAGAACGGCGGGGCCGAACGATAGTCAGCCCGGCGTCCCCGGCCAACCCTCTCGGAGCACCATCCGCTACGCCAGCCGTATGGGTAGGTGCCTACCCTGATCCGCGGTCCGGTCCCTGGATGGGCCGTCCGTGCCCGGGACACCTCGCAGGTGGGGTCCCCGAGGTGTCCTCGCTGGTCTCCTTCGTGCAGGGCGCCCGCCCCCGTGCGAAACGCCTGCCTGCCTGCCTTCCGATTCCTCGCCCCATGGCTGATGGGCCTCCTCCTCGTGGCCCCGGGCGCGAGGGCCGAGCCGTACGCGGTGGACCTCGCCGTCTCCGACGAGGCGGACCTGCGCGCGCTCTTCGAGGAGGGGGTGCTCTCGGAGGAGGAGCTGGAGACGCTGCTGGAGCTGTTGCGCACGGGGGTGGAGGTGCGCACGGCCTCGCGCGAGGCGCTGTACGCGCTGCCGGGCCTCACGTGGGCGCAGGTGGAGGCGCTCGTGGCGTACCGGGAGCGGGTGGGGGGCGCCTTCGAGGCCGGGGCCCTGGTGGAGGCCGGGGTGCTGACGGAGGACGAGCTGCGCCGGTTGCGGCCCTTCCTCGCCGGGGAGGAGCGCGGGGAGGCGGGGGTTTCCGGACGGGTGCGCCTGCTGTCGGCGTACGGGGCGGCGGATGCGCTGGTGCCCCCGGTGCTGCTGCAGGCGCGGGTGGACGGGCCGGGGGGCTTGCAGGGGGGAGGCGGGGGGGTGCTCACGCGGAGGCACCTGGGCCCGGTGCGCTACGACTCGCGCCGCCGCGCGCTGGTGGCCGAGCTCCCCCGGGCGGTGCCCCAGGTGCCGAAGCTGTACGTGGAATGGGAGGGCGAGCACGCCTCGGTGCTGGTGGGGACGTACCGGCTGGGCTTCGGGCAGCGGCTCACCCTGGACACCACGGGCCGCCCCGCCCCCGAGGGCTTCGTGCCCGACGACGGCTTCCGCGTGCCTTCGGGCACCGAGCGGCGCTGCATGCTGACGGGGACGGGCGCCTGCACGGACGAAAGCGAGCAGGGGCGCGTCACGCCGGACTTCGGCTGGACGGAGGGCTTTCGCGGCGCGGTGGGCACGGTGCACGGGCAGGTGGAGGGCGTGGAGTTGTCGTTCACGGGCTTCGGCTCGCACCAGTCGCGAGATCTCTCGCAGTACGAGCTGTTCGACGCGAGGACGCGCAAGACGCCGGACGTGCTCGCGGTGGCGCCAGGGAAGCAGGTGCCGGGAGCCGCGCGCTTCGTCTCGCGCACGCTGCCGGACGTCTTCCACGAGCTGGCTGGAGGCGGCCATGTCTCGGCGGGCTTCTCCCCGCGAGCGCACGTGGGACTGACGGCCTGGGGCGCGAGGCCGGTGTGGGCGGTGGAGGGCATGACGCTCGGCTTCCAGGAGAGCTCGCGCTACCCCGAGGGCGGAGACCATGGCGCGCTGGGCGTGGACGCCACGTGGGGCGTGGGGCCGGTGGACCTCTTCTTCGAGGGCGCGCGGAGCCTCTCCGCCACGGGCGGGGGTTTCGGAGCCGTCCAGCGCACGGTGCTCGGAGACGAGCGCCGCGAGCTGGAGCTGACGCTGCGCTCCTACGGGCGCGATTTCGCCAACCCGTACAGCCGCGCCGTCTCCGGCCCCGACGAGTCCGAGGGCCTGCGCGCGAGCAACGAGCTGGGCGCGCGGCTGCGCTACCTCCACCGGACACAGGACGAGGCATGGCGCCTGTCGGGCCGGGTGGACGTGTGGACGCAGCCGCCGGGGAGCGAGGCGTCCGGCGTGGTGCAGCTGGGGACGGAAGCGCGAGTGGACTACGTGGGTGTGCCGGAGCTCCAGCCCTCGGTGTGGGTGGAGCATCGCGACAAGGACCTGGGCCAGAACGGGCCGGGGCTGTGCTTCCAGGGAGACAGCGCGTGCGCGGGCGAGCAGTACCGCGTCGCGGGCCGGGTGAAGCTCGAGGTCTCCGAGAGCCTGTCGCTGGCGGCGCAATACCAGCACACCTGGGTGGGCACGCGGCAGCGCCCCGAGAGCTTCCAACAGGATGGCCGGGCGCTGCTGGACATCCTCTTCCGGCCGGTGCCGTCGCTGCGCCTGCACGGGCGTGCGAGCTGGCAGGACGAGGACCTCTCGGAGAACACGCGGCTCACCCAGGCGCTGCGCACCTCGCTGGAGGTGGCCTGGGCGGCGCTGCCCGAGCTGGGCGTCCGCGCTCGGTACGAGCTCGCGGTGGACCTGAAGTCACCCGTGGGCTCGCGCACGCCGCCCGTGCCGCCGCAACACCTCTTCCGGCTGGAGCTGGAGGGCCGTTTCGAAGGGAGTCGACCGTGAAGCAAGCCATTCTCAATGCATGTCATGTCCTGGCCCTGGGGCTCGCGAGCAGCGCCTGTGGGTTGTCCCTGGGTGAAGCCGAGCCCGCTTGTGAAGGGTGGAAGCCCGGAGGCGTCGTCTTCACCGAGCTGCTGCCAGACCCCGCCGGAGCGGACACCGGGCAGGAGTGGGTGGAGCTGTACAACCCCGGGAGCGCGGCGGTGGACCTGAAGGGACTGCTGCTCTACGCGGCGCGCCCGGATGGCTCGCAGGAGCGGGCGTATCTCTTCGAGACGTCCGTGCCGGTGGAGCCCAAGGGGTACGCGGTGCTCGGAGACGTGCGCTCCGGCGAGCCCGTGCCGCCCGTGAACCACTCGTATGGCGACACCCTGGGCTCGCTGGGCAACTCGGGCGGGCTCGTGGGGCTGCGCTGTGGAGACGTCATCGTGGACGAGGTGTGCTACGTGGGGCCCGTCCGCTCCGGCGTGGCGCGCATCTACGACGGGAGGCTCGTCCCCGACGCGGCGGACAACGACGAGCCGGGCCGGTGGTGCGATGCGCCCGATTCGGGCACTGGCTTACGTGCGAGCCCCGGGGCCGCGAATCCACCGTGTCCGCTTGGAGGCTCGGATGGCGGTGTGCCGGTGGGCTCGGAGGTGGGCCCGGACGCGGGAGTGCCCGGGGGCACGTGTCTGTCTTCAAGCACGGCGCGGAGCGTGTCGCCTCCGCGTCCCGGGGACCTGGTCATCACGGAGATCATGGCCGATCCGAAGGCCATGCCGGACACGTCGGGTGAGTGGGTGGAGGTGTATGCACTGCGCGATGTGGACCTCAATGGCGTGACGCTCGCGAACGAGGGGAGCGGCAGGGCCGTGCTCGGCGATTCGAAGTGTCTGGAATTGAGGGCGGGCGCGTATGGAGTGCTCGCGCGGAGCGGCGATGCCTTGGCCAATGGGGGATTGCCTCCGGTGGTGTGGACCTTCTCGTTCGGCCTGGGCAACGGCCAGGAACCGCACGCGCTCCGGTTGCTCCTCGGGGAGACGCTGCTCGATGAGGTGGCCTGGACGAGCGCGGCGACTCCGGGCGTGTCCCGGCAGCTCGACCCGGCCCGCAAGGACGCCTCGCGCAACGATGCACCGGACGCCTTCTGCCTGACGCCCGAGGGCCTTTCCTACAACGCGGTGGACCGGGGCACCCCGGGAGCGGAGAACCGTCCATGCGTCCGGTGAGTGGCTGGCGGGTGTGCGTGGTGCTGCTCGGACTGGTGCTCATCGTGCTGTGCGCGTGTGGCGCGGAGCCGGCGTGTGGCCCGGGGGCGGGCGTGGTGTCTCGAGTGGTGGACGGGGACACCGTGGTGCTCCAGAGCGGCGAGCGCGTGCGCTACCTGTTGGTGGACACGCCGGAGACGACGAACGGCAAGCACGAGTGCTTCGGCGCCGAGGCCCGGGACTTCAACCGCTCGCTCGTCGAGGGGCGCAACGTGCGGCTGGAATATGGCGAGGCGTGTACCGACCGGTACGGGCGGCTGCTGGCGTACGTGACGGTGGACGGGCGCGAGGTGAATTCACTGCTCGCGGAAGGCGGGTACGCGTGCGTGCTCTACGTGGCGCCAGCAGGCGGCTCGAGGCGCTCGGAGTTCGAGGCGCTCGAGTCCTCGGCCCGGCGGGCGGGGCGCGGAATGTGGAGCACGTGCTCCGCCGTCCCGTGTGCGCGGTGAACCGCTGGCTGCCGGGCCGCACGCCTGGCGGCCCTCCGAGCGTGAGAACAGGTTCCCCATGAGCGTGGTGTCTCATTCCTACAAGGTTGAGCAGTTGTACGAAGACCAGCATCGGGACTTCGTGCTCGACGCCGTGCCCGCGATGCTCGCATGGCTGCTCGCGAGTGCTCACGGTGTGCGGCGGGAGTTCGAATTCGATGTCGAGGTCAAACGCAGTGCCGCGGACACCTCCTCACAAGAGACGTTGCTTGTGTCGTGGGACATGCAAAAGCTCTCCGCGTACGATCCCTCTCTAGAACAGCGGGTACAGCGCATGCTCAACGGCCGGACACCGCACCGGGAACATGTCACCGAGGTGGCCGCTTATGGGCTCGCGCTCATCGCCATTTCGGTGTTCCTGCCAGGACGGCGAGTGGTGGCCTGGGCAAGACATGTCGCGCCCGACCTGTTGTTCGATGCGACGCCCTCCGCTCGACGTGGAGTGGAAGTGGCGGGCCGTACCCATGGAGGGCGCGGTGCCCTGCGTCTCATTCGTGAAGGCACCGGCGAGGCGCCCGGCAAGACCGCCGCGCTTCGGGAGGATCCCGAGGTCGCCGAGGCGTGGTTGTCCCTCTGGTGTGCTTCTCCCGCCGTATCGGCGATGGTGCATGTGAAACCATGAACCTCGATCCGTACACGTTGTCGCTCGCGGAGGGTTCCCGGCTGAAGCTCCGGGGCGCGGCCTTGTTCGCCGAGGGAGGCGCGGACGCGGGATACGAGGCCGCGGTCCTGTTCCACGAGGCGGCACGTGCGGAGACTCGGGCCCTCGCGGCCTTGCCATCGCCCTCGGCGGAGACCCGGCTCCGGAGTGCCATCGAGCGGTGCGGCTGCCTCATCGATGGGAAGGATCCCAGTGCGGTGCTCGAAGTGGCCTGGCCCGAGGTCCTGGAACTCTCCGACGAGGTCGCGCCATCCCTCGCACGCGCCCTTCGCGCTCGCGTGGATGCCCGGGTGGAGCAGTTCGTGCGCGAATACCGCGAGGCGGCCGGTGCGGCACCCGATTTCCTCGCGCGCCTGCGGAGCCCTGGCACGTTCTCCGTGCGCGCGGCGCGGCAGCTCGACCGGGTGCTCCGCCGGTTTCCGGGTGACCCTCGCCTGTGGACGATGAAGGCACTCAATGCCGTGGTTGACGGTGACGACCCCCTGGCGCTCGAGTGCGCGCGCCGGGCCCGGAGGCTCCTGTTGAACGAGGAGCACCCGGAGCGCATCGAGGGAATGGCGCCGGGTATCGAGATCATCGTGTCCGCCAAGGCGCTCGCGCTCCCGGAGGCGCGGGCGGCGTTCGATGCGAGTCATGCACGGGTGCGCTCCGGTCCCGCGGAAGCCGACCTCTGCCTGGCGGTGGTGGCGGCGGGGCTGCATCTCGTGGAGCGCGCGAGGCGGGGAACACAGCAGCTCTGGGAGCGCATCGCCGAGGTGGCGTCGGTGGGAGCCTCCCTGCCGGAGGCACGCACGCGGCTGTACCTGCCTCTCTTCCGTGCCGCGAGGATGATCGCCATGGAGGAACTCGCCGATCGCACGCCCGGCCTCGAGATTCTCTACCGCGTGGGACTGGGGACGGCCGTCTCCCTGTCGGAATCGAAGGACCCCATCGCCATCCTGAGTACCGAGCTGACGGAGCGCCTGCTGCGGCCCGCCGCCTGACGTCTTCTCTCAGGGTCGAGCCGCTGGACTTGACGGAGACGCATTCCGTGTGTATTAAACCCATGGGTTAATTAACCATCCGGTTCAATACCATGACCTCCGAGCAACTCAACGCGACCTTCTCAGCGCTGGCGGATCCGACGCGGCGGGCGATCCTCGCGCGGCTGGCGTCGGGTGAGGCGTCGGTGCAGGAGCTCGCTCAGCCGTTCGACATGAGCCTGCCCGCCATCTCCAAGCACCTGAAGGTGCTCGAGCGCGCGGGGCTCATCGCACGCGGCCGGGAAGCGCAGTGGCGGCCCTGCCGGCTCCAGGCCACGCCGCTCAAGGAGGCCTCCGACTGGATCGAGCAATACCGCCGCTTCTGGGAAGAGAGCTTCGACCGCCTGGACGACTACCTGCACGAGCTGCAGGGGAAGCCGAAACCCGAGAAGCAGCCTCCGCATTCACCGAAGAAGGAGAAGCGCCATGGTCGCAACGACAAGAACCGGACGTGACACGCAGAACCCCGTGGCCGTGGCCGCCGCCGCGGCTTCCACCTCCACCTCCGACCGCGAGCTGGTCGTCGAGCGCGTGTTCGACGCGCCCCGCGAGCTGGTCTGGACGGCGTGGACCGAGCCCAAGCACGTCGACAAGTGGTGGGGCCCCAATGGCTTCCGCAACGAGACCTCCGCGATGGACTTCCGCGTCGGCGGCGTGTGGCGGTACATGATGCACGGGCCGGATGGCAAGGACTGGCCGAACTGGATTCGCTACGAGGAGATCTCCAAGCCGGAGCGCCTCGTCTACAGCCATGGCGGGGGCGACAGTGACGTGCCCCACTTCCACGTGACCGTGACCTTCACGGCGGAGGGCCAGCGCACCCGGGTCGCCATGCGCTCGGTGTTCCCGTCGGCGGAGGCGCTGGCGGAGGTGAAGAAGTTCGGCGCCGTCGAGGGCGGCCAGCAGACGCTGGCGCGGCTCGCGGGGTTCCTGCCGTACCTCGTGGATGGCTCGGCGGACCGGTCCATGGTCGTCACCCGCGTGTTCGATGCCCCGGTGAAGCTGGTGTTCGAGGCGTGGTCCTCGCCGAAGATGCTCGCCCGGTGGTGGGGCCCCAAGCACTTCACCCTGCCCATCTGCGAGGTGGATTTCCGCGTCGGCGGCGCGTACCGGATGGTGATGCAGGACCCGGGCGGCGGGCAGTACCCCTTCCACGGCAAGTACCTGGAGATCGTCCCGAACCAGCGCATCGTCTTCAACGCGCTCATCGCCGACATGCCCGGCAATGACGTGGTCACCACCGTCACCTTCGACGACGAGAACGGCAAGACGCGCGTGACCGTGCGGCAGGACATCCCGGCGATGGCCCAGGCCGCCAGGGGTCAGCGGGAAGGGTGGAGCGGAAGCCTCGAGAAGCTCGCCGCCGCGCTCGCCGCGGCCTGAGCGGACCCGACGCTCGGGGTTGCGCTGGGATGGCTGGCCGTCATCCCGGCGGGCGAGCGGGGTGCCCTTTCACTCCGAGTCCCCGGCCCTCGCCGGAGGAGGGCACGCGGGCGCATCGCTCGGGTTGGACGGGCGCGGGGGTTGGGTTAGAAGCCCCCCGTGCCCACCGTCTCCGTCATCATCGTCAACTACAACGGTGAGAAGCTGCTCGCCGACTGTCTCGGCTCGCTCCAGCGCCAGACGTACCGCGACTTCGAGGTCATCTTCGTCGACAACGGCTCGGCGGATGGCTCGCTCGCGCGCGCCCGCGAGCTGATGCCCGAGGCGCACTTCCTCCCGCTCACCGAGAACACCGGCTTCGCCAAGGGCAACAACATCGGCATCGCCGCGGCGCGGGGCCAGTACCTCGTGCTGCTCAACAACGACACCGAGACGGACCCCCGCTTCCTCGAGGAGCTCGTCGCCGCGGCGGAGAAGCACCCCCGGGCCGGCATGGTGGCCCCGAAGATTCTCAACTTCTTCGAGCGCACCCTCATCGACTCGGTGGGGGGGCTCGTCATGTGCGCGGACGGAATCGCCCAGGGGCGGGGGCGCGGCGAGCACGACACCGGGCAGTACGATGGGCTCGGCGAGGTGCTGATGCCCAGCGGCTGCGCGGCCCTCTACCGCAAGGACATGCTCGACGAGGTGGGCCTCTTCGCCGAGGACTTCTTCGCCTACTGCGAGGACTCGGACCTGGGGCTGCGCTGCCTGTGGGCCGGGTGGCGCACGGTGGCCGCCCCGCGCGCCGTCGTCTTCCACAAGTACTCGGCTTCCAGCAGCACCTACTCGCCGTGGAAGCTGCGGCTCGTCGAGCGCAACCACTACCTCCTCGCGCTGCGCAACTTCCCCGCGCCCATGCTGGCCATGCTGCCGGTGTGGAGCGCCTACCGCTACGGGCTGATGGCCTCGGCGCTGCTGCTCGGCAGGGGCAAGGGCCAGGCGACGGGCGGCGGCCAGGGCAAGGCACTGCTCGAGGCCTTCCTGCGCGGCCACTGGGAGGCGCTGCGCGCCGGGCCCGGCCACCTGCGCCAGCGCCCGGCCAGCCGCCGGCTCTCCGATGCCGAGTTCACGCAGTTGCTGCGCAGCCACCGCATGCCCCTGCGGGACATGATCTTCAACGCCTAGGGTCTCTCCGATGCCTCCTCTGTCCCTCTTCATCTGGTTCATCCTCACCCTGGCGCTCTCGCTCTCCGGGCAGGTGCTGCTCAAGAAGGGCGTCATGGCCGAGCTGGCGGGCGCGACGCCGTCGATGACCGAGTTCCTGAGAGACCACCTCGTCTCGCTGTGCCTGTCGCGCTACGCGCTGGCGGGCGTCACGCTGTGCGGGCTCGGGGCCATCTGCTGGCTGTACGTGCTCTCGCGCTTCGACATCGCCCGCGCCCTGCCCATCCTCGGAGGGCTGTCCTACGTGGCGCTCTTCTTCATCGGCCGCTTCGTGCTGCGCGAGCCGATGAGCTGGGTGAACCTCGGCGGCATCCTGCTCATCATCGCCGGGCTGTACCTGGTGAGCCTGAAGACGGCGTAGGTTCTGTGATTTTGTCGCACAGATAACCACGTCGCGGGCATGTTCTCGGCCCATTAGGCATTGACGGAGGACGCCACGAGGCCTACTTTGCTCCTCGTGGGTGTTCTTCGCGCATTAGGCGGGAGCGCTGGGGACTCCAGCGCTCCCGAAGGCGTGGTGCGTCGAATGTCGGGAAATAAAAAACCCCGGGGTCATCACCAGCAACTGAGCGCTGGGAGAGGACGACCCGGGGACTGTGCGGTGAACGTATGTCGAACCCTTCAGCCGTGCAATCCATTTCCGCTGCGGCCCTGACGAGGGTGTTGTCGTCTCCTCGCCTGGAAGCCTATCGGCTGAGTCCGAGCGATACCCCGCGTGTCCTCATCGGGCGCTATCGATGGAACGTAGCCCTATGCATGTCTTTGTATGCACCGTTGGGCTACCTGGAGGTGGCCTTTCGCAACAACCTCCATGATGCGCTCGTTGCGTTCTATCGAGCGCCCGCCTGGTACGACATCGTTCCCGCGTGGTTGCTGCCACGTGAGCAGGATGCGATCGCGGCCGCGAAGACGGAACTGCAGAAGCGTCCCGTGCCGTTGGAACCCAGCCGTCTCGTGGCCGAGCTCAGTTTCGGGTTCTGGACGAGCCTGCTGAGCCGCTCCTATGAGCAGGTCATCTGGCCGGGTCTCTTGAAACCCGTCTTTCCCCATATGCCCCGGCGTGAGCGGACGCGCCAACGGGTGGCGGAGCGCATGCACGAGGTGCGCAAGCTTCGCAACCGGGTCTTCCACCACGAGCCCATCTGGCGCTTGAGGGACCTCCCGAGGCGGCACGCGGCCCTGGAAGAGACCCTCCGTTGGTTCGAACCGGTGTTGAGCCGCATCCTTCCCGATGCGCCTACCTTCACCGAGGTTCATGCCAAGGGCCCGACGGCATTCGAGGTGGATGTTCAATGAGGGCCGCGCGCCCAGGCGGAGGCAGCGGGAGGGCCCATGAGTCGTTCTGAATCCGGAGTGCCCCCGCGGTGGCCGATCCTGCCTCTGCGCTCCGTCGTGGAGACGCTCTTCGTCGGGCTGCCGGTGTCCCGCCATCATCAGGCGGAGGAAGGCGCGCGGGTCATCCATGAGCCGGTGCTCAGCGTGGGAGACATCGAGGCGGGTCGGATCACGCCTCGGGAGGCGTTGGTGCCAGTGGCGCTGCGCCCGGGGTCGCTGGAGCGGTTCCGCGTCCAGACGGATGATCTTCTCGTCTCCTGTCGGGGCACCGTCCTCAAGGTAGCGCGCGTTCCCGAGAGCGCGGCCTCGCTCCTCGTCAGCTCCAATCTCATCGTGGTGCGGCCCGGGGAGATGCTCCTTCCCGCCGTGCTCCTGGCCTTGTTTCGGAGTGCCGCGTGGCAGAGCGAGTTGCGGCTTCGGGCCCGCTCCTCGGAGAGGCTCGTCCAGCTCACCGTCCGGGACCTGGAGAACCTGCCCGTTCCTCTGCCGCCCCGGGAGCTGCAACACGAGCTCGCCGCGCTCATCGAGGCGGAGCAGGAGCACCATGAAGCGGCGCTCCGGGCCGCGGCAGTGCGGCGTGCGCTGGTGGATGGACTGATCTCGGAAATCCTGCTGCCAGCCGCAGATGAGGAGTCGTCACGTGAGCCCGGGAACGAATGAGCTGGTCGGGGTGCTGTGGAAGGCCACGGATGTCCTCTACGCGAATGGAGGGTTTAGGATCGACTCGGGAGTCGGCTACGTCTTGCGCCTGCTGGTCCTGAAGTTCCTGAGCGACGTGACGGAGGGGCCCGCCATCTCGGGCTTGCAGCGGTTCGTGGTGCCCCCCTCGGCTCGTTGGTCCCAGCTGCGAAGTTACGTGTCCTCGAAGCAAGGTGAGCGTATCGACGAGGCCTGCGCGGTCCTTGAGGAGGCCAATCCTTCGCTCAGAGGTCTTCTGAAGGGGGCTGGTTTCAACTCCATCGGGATGGGCGCTCGGATTCTGGAGGTGCTGCTCCAGACGCTCTCCACACTTCCTCATTTGAGCGGAGAACTGGTGTCAGAGGGGAAACTGGGCGAGGCCGCGGACGGTTTCCTCCAGCGGCTGGCCGAGACGAGTGGGCGGGAGTCCGGCGAGTTCTACACCCCCCCGTCCGTGACCCGGCTCCTGGCCGAGCTCCTGGCGCCGCGCGAAGGCATGCGCATCTGCCACCTGTTCTGTGGCGTGGGCGGATTGCTCGTGGAGTGTACGCGTCAGGTTGCCTCCAAGTCCGTGATGAACCTGCCTCACGCCGCAGCTTCGCTGGCTTTATACGGACAGGAGCGGAACGCGGAAACGTGGGTTCGATGCCGCATGAATCTCCTGCTGCACGGCATCACCGATGCTCACCTTGAGCTTGGAAATGTCCTGTGGTCACCCCCGCTGACGGGGCAGGAACGCCTGCTCGAGTACGACAGGATTCTGGCGAATCCTCCGTGGAATCTCGACAACTGGGGGGCCGAGCGGGCCTCAGAGGATTCCTTCGGCCGGTTCAATCCTGTACCGCCCAGGAGCAACGCGAACTACGCATTCGTGCAGCACTGTCTGGCCACTCTGACGGAAGGAGGAAGGGCGGCACTTCTGCTCCCGCGCGGAGTGCTCCTCCGCAGTGGCGGCGAAGGGCTCATCCGCCGCAAGCTTCTGGAAGAGGATCGGTTCGAAGCCATCATCGGATTGCCCGGCGGCGTGCTCTACGGCCTCGGCCTTGCACCCGTCATTCTTGTCCTGGCAAAGGGCAAGCCCACCGAGCGGCGGAATCGCGTGCTGTTCATTGATGCATCCGAAGCAGGCGCGAAGCAGAGCAGGTTGCTGCGCGCGCTGTCGCAGGACGACATCGGTGCCATCGTCAGCGCATACCGGGACTTCGGCGGTGACCCGCGCTATGTGCGTGCGGTTCCCTTGGACGAGATACGCAAGCTCGACTGGAACCTGACCATCGAGCGGTATGTGAAACGCGAGGAGGCTCGCGAGCGCTTCGAGCTGGACGAGCAACTCGACGCCCTTGTTGATGCCGAGAGCCGGCGCGATGAGGCAGCGCGGCGCATGGATGAGTCCGTCAGAAGGCTGATGCGCTTTTTGCCTCCCTCTTCTTGAGGTTTGCTGTGCCTCACGCGGCTGAGACGCGGGGCACTGGTTGGCGCACTGGGAGCCTGGCTGTGCCCGTGCGGGTGCAGTCTGAGTCAGGGAGGCCAGGGCTCGCCGCTGGCGAGTTGGAAGTCCTCCTGAAGCTGGAAGAAGCCTGAGATGTCCTCCTCGCAGAGTGGCTTGCCGTCCACCTCCGTCTCGGCCCAGCGGGTGAGCAGGTAGTCCTGGGGTGCGCCTCCTCGCTTCGCGGCCTGCCTCACCACCCCGGCCGGGCCGCGGGTCACGTTCGAGACCCTCTCGTTCCATCACAGCGTGCGCCCCACGAGTTCTGGAACGCAGCCGTTCTGGAAATACGAGGTGTTCACTTGAAATGACCTCTTCGTGAGGAGGACCCATGACGTCGCCCGCAGCGCCCGCGCTCCTGACTCCCGAAACCCTGAGCAATCCCTGGCCCGTGTACCGGCAACTGCAGGAGGAGGACCCGGTCCACTGGTCGGAGGCGCTCCAGGCCTGGCTCGTCACCCGCCACGAGGATGTCACCGGATGTTTCCGCGACCCGCGGCTGAGCGCCAACCGCACCCAGCTCTTCGCCGAGCACCAGCTCCGGGGGCTCGGGACGGAGCTGGTGCGGGACTACCTGCGCGTGGCGGAGGGGATGATGCTCATGAAGGACGGTACCGAGCACACCCGCCTGCGCCGGCAGGCCAACACGGGCTTCACCTCGCAGGTGCTCGACGGGTGGCGTCCCGCCATCCAGCGCATCATCGATTCGCTGCTGGACCGCGTCCAGGAGCAGCGGCGGATGGACGTGGCCGTGGAGCTCTCCGAGCCCCTGCCCGCGCTCGTGATGACCGAGCTGTTCGACATTCCCGCCGAGGACCACGAGCGCTTCCAGCGGTGGTCCAACCACGTGACCACCTTCTTTGGTGCCGCGGTGGGGGACATGAGGAGCGCCGCGCTCCAGGCCAACGAGGGCTCGGCGCAGCTCTCGCGCTACCTGACGGCGGCCATCGAGGCGCGCCGCGAGCGTCCCGGCGATGATCTGCTCAGCCTGCTGCTGCGCTACGAGGAGCAGGGCCGGATGAGCACCGAGGAGCTGGTGTCCAACGCCGTCCTCATCCTCACCGCCGGGCACGTCACCACCATCGACCAGCTCAGCAACGGCGTGTACGAGCTGCTGACGCACCCCGAGCAGCTCGAGCAGCTGAAGCGGCAGCCGGAGCTGTGCAAACCGGCCGTGGAGGAGCTGCTGCGCTACACCCCCGCCGTGCCCTTCATGCACCGCGTGGCCGTGGAGGACGTCGAGCTGCGCGGGCGCACCATCCGCAAGGGCCAACTGGTGTTCCTCGGCATCGCCGCCGCCAACCGGGACCCGTCCGTCTTCGCCGACCCGGGCCGGTTCGACCTCACCCGCGAGAACAACAAGCACGTGGCCTTCGCCTTCGGCCCGCACCTGTGCCTCGGATTCGGGCTCGCCCGCCGCGAGCTGGAGCTCGCCCTGCGGACCCTGGTGCGCCGCCTGCCGGACCTCCGGCTCGACGAGCAGCGGCCGCCGCGCCTCAAGTGCAACAGCCTGCTGTTCCGCGGGTTCGACTCGCTGCCCGTCCGCTGGTGACCTCAGAACTTCACGCCCAGCGCCGAGCGCAGCTGGGTGTCGAAGCGGGACACGGTGGCGGGCGGCGCCGCGTCGTAGGTGAGGATGAAGCCCGTGCCGAAGGTGAGGCGCTTGTTGATGTCGATCACCAGGGACAGGTCGTTGAGCACCCGCACGTCGGAGAATCGCGTGAGCCTCGGCTGCACGTAGAGCGTCTCCACGAGGCTCAGGTTCTCCAGCAGCCGCAACCGGCCCAGCGCGTAGCTGCTCAGCCGCGGGTCCAGCGTCTCGGAGCCCGCGTCCGGCAGCTCATCGTGGCGCAGCTGTTCGTACTCCAGCATCGCCGCCACCCCGAGCACGAGCGAGCCCCCTTCCGAGCTCAACAGCGTGAAGCGCGGCCCGGCTCCCACCAGTGCGCGCAGCCGCAGCCGCCGGAAGGCATCCAGCTCGTGCTGCACGAACGTCTCCCCCTGGAGCCAGTCCATGAGGCGGTAGCGGTAGCGCACGTGCTCGAGCACCTTGCTGACGATGAGGGTGTCCTGGGCGTAGCCGTACTCGCCACGCGCGACGCCCAGCACCGTGTGCTTCTCCGAGCGCCATTGGCCGAGCACCAGGCCGCGCACCACCAGCAGGTCCGTGCTGCCCGTGCGCCAGTCCAGCGACAGCTCCGCGCCGCCCGAGCCGCCCATGGGGGAGGTGGCCTCGTCGAAGAGCGCCTGGACGTTGACGATCTGCGCGGACGCCCCGAGCGGCGTCAGCACTCCCAGCAGGAGGAACAGCAGGCCCGCCCACCGGCGCGGAGGGGTGTCTTCCATGGCGGCGCACCGTACCGGGAACCGGTGGTGCGCCGATACTCCCGCGAGCTTCGGGGCGCGCCGCGTCTGGTCAATGCGTGAGCAGCGCCTCGAGCCCCGGCGTCTCCCGGGACAACACGGCGAGCTGCGCCCGGTCGAGCCGCAGCCCGGCCAGCTCCTGCTTCAGGTCCCCTCGCAGCAGCTCGGCATGGCTGGCCGCCACGCCGGAGACGTCCTCGCCCTGGGCCCGCGCGCCCTCGAGTGCAGCGCGCAGGTGCCAGGCCATCAGGAAGCGGGTGAGCTTCTCCACCCGCTCCTGTTCGAGACCCAGCTCTCCCCCGAGCCGCTGCGCGAGCTCCCGCGCCGCCTGGTCATCCACCCGCAGGGTCTGCCGGGTGGGCCGGACGGGCGTGGGAGGCGCGCGCCCCTGCACTCCCGGCTCGGGGTCATCACGTCGCTCGGCATGGGCCTCCAGCGAGGCCAGGCGAGCCTCCAGGCGGTACACGTGGATGCCGAGCAGCCCTCCCACGGCGAGGAGCGCGGCACAGGTGCCCATCCAGAGGGAGCGACGTGGAGTCATCGATGCCTCCGCTCAGTTACCGGCCCAGTAGTCGATCTGGAGGAACTGTCCCCAGTCGCCGCCGATGCGGTTCGGGTCGACGCGCGTCACCACGACCTCGAAGCCCCACGGCGTCACGTTGCGGGTGGTGACGCTGAAGGCGTCCGTGCAGTCCCCGCAGGCGCTCCGCGGCGAGGCGATGAGCGTCGGCGTGGTGGAGAACGGCGTGGGGAACGCGAGCGGATAGGTATAGGTGCACTTGACGACCGGGTAGCCATTGCAGCGGCCGGGCGGGTTGAGGGTGAGGGTGCCCATCTGCATCCGCTTCAGCGCGGTGCCGCCGCCCACCTGGAGGCCGCCGACCTTCGCCGTCCCGGAGATCCACAGCTGCGCGTTCTGCGCCATCCAGCCCTGGTTCTGGATGTAGTTGCCACTGCCGCCCGGGAGCTCCGTGCCGGAGAGCGGGCTGCTGGTCCATCCCGTCCCGGTGCTGCGCAGGACGTTGCCCGGCGCGCCCGGCGAGGCGAGCCCCGTACCTCCGCTCCCGACGGGTAGGACGCCGCTCACGTCGGTGCCCAGGGACACCGCGCCCCAGGAAGGCAGGGGGCCTGCGTGCAGCACCTGATACGGCGCACCCGGCGAGAGCGCGCTCCAGCCCGAGCCATTCGAATAGAGGAGCTGTCCCGCCGTGCCCGGAGCGGGAGGCAGCCGCGCATCCGAGCCCTCCGTCACGGTGCCCGGGCCCGTGCCGAACACCACGCTGAAGGTGGCCGGGCTCGAGCCGTCATAGCCGCCGCCCTGGAGGCCGGCCCCCGCCGTCAGGAGCGAGGGCGTGGTGGGGGCCCACTGGGAGCCATTGAAACGCAGCTCCTGCCCTTGGACCGGCGCCGTGCCGGACACCGGGACGTTCTGGAGGGCCACCACCTTCGTGCCCTCCTGAGGCCCCGTGACGTCCCCGCGCAGCTCGCCCTTGAAGCGCATGGCCTCCTCGGCGTACCGGGCCCAGGCCGCGCTCGCCACCGGCATGAAGCGCTGGTCCGTGAGCTTCACGTAGTCGCTCTTCTTCTTCAGGTAGAGCACCACCCGCACGTCCGGCGCCGTCAGGACGTTGTGCTCGCTCGGGGTGAGGTAGCGCTGCTCGAAGTCCTCGCGGTTGTCGCCACCATCCGCGTAGACGATGACCTCGCCGTCGAGCGCGTGGGTGGCGTAGAAGCGGCCGAACTCCGAGTACAGCAGCGTGCCCGACTCCTCGTCGCCCACCGTGCCGCCGCTACGCCAGTCGAGCCGGCCCTCGAACCAGCCGAAGAGCGTCTGGCAATCGCGGCTCGCCGCGCCGAGTGTCTGGGTGACGTCCTTCAAGTCACATTGGATGCGGAGGCTGACGGCGCTCGGATGGGTCTGGGCTCCCGCCGCCAGCGGAAGGGCCAATAGCAGACAAAACAGGGGAAGGATTCGTTTCGGGGACATGACGTCTTCTCCAACGGGGGTCGCCCGTCCGCACGGCACGGGCCGCGCGAAGGTGGAGACCGCGTCCGCACCGGGCAAGGGAGCCCGCGGGAGGCGCGTGTCTGGGTTTACAGAAGACGACCCTTGAATGCCCGAGGTGTCGCCTGTCGCGGTATGACTCGGGGCATGTTCGAGCTCGAGCAGGTATCCAAGCGTTTCGGCGGGACGTGGGCCCTGCACCCGCTCGACCTGCGTGTACCCCCGGGGCGCACCACCGTCCTGCTCGGCCCGAGCGGCTGTGGCAAGTCCACCCTGGTGCGATTGATGAACGGCCTGCTCCGGCCCGACTCCGGCCGCGTCCTCTTCCGGGGTCAGCCCCTGCGCGAGGAGGAGTTGCTCTCCGTCCGCCAGCGCATCGGCTACGCCTTGCAGGGCGGTGGGCTCTTCCCACACCTCACCGCCGAGGGCAATGCGACCCTCATGGCGCGCTATTTGAAATGGCCCGCGGACCGCGTCCACGCCCGGCTGCGCGAGCTCGTGGAGCTCACCCGTTTCCCCCCGGATGCGCTCGGCCGCTTCCCTGGTCAGCTCTCAGGCGGCCAGCGCCAGCGCGTCAGCCTCATGCGCGCGTTGATGCTCGACCCGGACGTGCTCCTGCTCGACGAGCCGCTCGGCGCGTTGGATCCGATGATCCGCCACGAGCTTCAGGGCGATCTGCGCGACATCTTCGCCCGGCTCGGCAAGACGGTGGTGCTCGTCACGCATGACCTCGGCGAGGGCGCCTTCCTCGGGCACCACGTGGTGTTGATGCGCGAGGGCCGCATCGTCCAGCAGGGCCCGCTCGCCGAGCTGGAGCGCGCTCCCGCGGACCCCTTCGTCACCCGCTTCTTCCAGGCCCAGCGCCTGCCCTCCGAGGGCCGCCCCACATGAGGCTCCCCGCCGTCTGTCTCTTGCTCGTGCTCGCCGCGTGCCCGGGTGCGCCCGTGGAGGGCCCCGCCGTGCGCGTGGGCTCCAAGAAGTTCACCGAGTCCGTCATCCTCGGGGACCTGGTGACGCAGCTCGCCCGGAGCACCGGCGCGCGGGCCGAGCACCGGCGCGAGCTCGGAGGCACCCAGGTGCTCTGGCAGGCGCTGCGGCGCGGGGAGATCGACCTCTATCCCGAGTACACCGGCACCCTGCGCCAGGAAATCTTCTCCGGCCGCGCGCTGCCCGATGACGAGGCCCTGCGTCAGGCGCTCGCCGCCGAGGGCCTGCGCATGAGCGCGCCGCTGGGCTTCAACGACACGTATGCGCTCGGCATGAAGGAGGCCGAGGCCGAGCGGTTGGGCATCCGCACGCTCTCGGACCTGCGCCAGCATCCGGAGCTGCGCTTCGGCTTCAGCAACGAATTCATGGACCGCGCCGATGGTTGGCCCGCGGTGCGCTCCCGCTACGCGCTGCCGCAGCGGGACGTGCGGGGACTCGACCATGACCTGGCCTACCGGGGACTGGAGAGCGGCGCCCTCCAGGTGACGGACCTGTACTCCACCGACGCGGAGATCGCGTACTACCACCTGCGCGTCCTCGAGGACGACCTGCGGCACTTCCCCGCGTACGACGCCGTGCTCGTCTACCGCGCGGACCTGTCCGAGCGGGCGCCCCAGGTGGTGACCGCGCTCCGCCGGTTGGAGGGCCGCCTCTCCGAGTCCGAGATGGTGGAGCTCAACGCCCGGGCGAAGCTCCAGCGCGTGCCCGAGCCGCAGGTGGCCGCCACGTTCCTGGAGCGCGAGCTGGGCCTCACGGTGGCGGTGAGTGGCGACAGCCTGCTCGCGAGCCTGTGGCGCCACACGCGTGAGCACCTGTTCCTCGTGGGCCTGTCGCTGCTCGCGGCGATTCTCGTGGCGGTGCCGCTGGGCGTGCTGGTGGCGCGCAGGCCGAAGCTGGGGAGGGGCGTGCTCGCGCTGGCCGGTGTCATCCAGACGGTGCCCTCGCTGGCGCTGCTGGTGTTCATGATTCCGCTGCTGGGCATCGGCACGCGGCCGGCCATCGTGGCGCTGTTCCTCTACAGCCTGCTGCCCATCATCCGGAACACCGCGGCGGGGCTCTCGGGGATTGCGCCGGAGGTGCGCGAGTCCGCCGAGGCGCTCGGCCTACCGCCCGGTGCGCGCCTGCGACTGGTGGAGCTGCCCATGGCCGCCCCCTCCATCCTCGCCGGCATCCAGACGTCCGCTGTCATCAACGTGGGCACCGCCACGCTGGGGGCCCTCATTGGCGCCGGGGGTTACGGACAGCCCATCCTCACCGGCATCCGGCTGGATGACACCGGGCTCATCCTCCAGGGGGCCGTGCCGGCGGCGGTGCTCGCGCTGCTCGTCAGCGGCCTGTTCGAGCTCATCGAGCGGCTCGTGGTTCCCCGGGGGCTGCGGCTTTAGGTCCCCGGGCCACTCCAGGGGTAGGATGAACCCCGCTTGCCCATGCGCCTGCCGCGTCCCTCCTCCTGGCCCGTTGCCCTCAAGCTCTCGCTCGCCTTCCTGGCGGTCGCGCTGGTCCCCATGGGCCTGACGGCGGCGTACAACCTCCACCAGTCCCTCGCCAGCGTGCGGCGCACCGCCCACCTCAACCTGGAGCTGTTCTCCGGCACCACCGCCGCGCGGTTGGACCAGCTCGTCACGGACACCAGCCGCTCCGTGGCCCAGCTCGCCGGCGACGCCGAGGTGGTGGCCTTCCTCTCCGCTCCGGCTCCCGACGCCACCGAGCGCGCCTCCGTGCAGCAGGCCCTCGACAACGTCATCCACTCGAACCCGGATGTCTTCTCGGTGTTCCTGCTCGACAAGGCCGGTACGTGCGTCGCGGCGACGCACCCGGACAATCTCGGCCGGGACTACGCCTTCCGCAGCTATTACCGGGGCGCGCTCGAGCACAGCCCCTATGTCTCGGAGCTCCTCACCGGCAGCACCACCTCGCGGCCCGGCGTCTTCTTCTCGCATGCCGTGCGCGACGCGGAGGGCTCGGCCGTGGGCGTGGTCGTGCTCAAGCTCCAGGGCGAGTCCCTGATGGAGATGGTGGGCTCGCTCCGTCTGGGTGAGCAGGGCCGGGGCTTCCTCATCGACGAGTACGGGGTCGTCATCAGCCACACCGAGCGAGGCCTGCTGTTCCACAGCCTCACGCCCCTGGCTCCCGAGGTGCTGAAGCTGCCCGTCTTCGACCGGCGCTTCTCGTCGGTGGGGATCAACACCATTCCGAGCCTCGGGCTGGACGTGCTGGGCCGCGAGATGATCGGCGCGAAGGCCCCGGGACACACGGGCTACACGGACGCGCAGCGCGGCCCGCTCATCGTGGGCTTCGCTCCCATGAAGACCCGGCCCTGGACGGTGGGCGTCGAGATGCCGGATGCCGAGTTCTCCGCGCCGCTCGTCTCGCTGGCGAGGCAGACCCTCTTGAGCGTGTTGGGGGTGGGACTCGCGGTGACGGTGCTCGCGCTGCTGGTGGCGCGGGGAATCGTGCGGCCGCTGCTGAGCCTCACGCGGGCGGCGAGCGTGGTGGAGCGGGGCGAGTACGGCGCGGGGCGGGTGCCCGTGCACTCGGAGGACGAGATTGGCGCCCTGACGCGGGCCTTCAACACCATGACGGCGGGACTCGCCGAGCGCGAGCGCGAGCGGGACATCTTCGGGCGCGTGGTGTCTCCCGAGGTGCGCGAGAAGCTGCTCGGCGGCGAGCTGCGCCTGGGCGGCGAGACGCGGCGGGTGGCGGTGTTGTTCTCGGACATCCGGGGCTTCTCCAGCCTGTCCGAGCGGATGGATCCGCAGGGCGTGGTGGCGCTGCTCAACGAGTACCTCACGGAGATGACAGAGGCGGTGCGGCCCTACCAGGGCTACATCAACAACTTCATCGGCGACGCCATCGTGGTTGTCTTTGGAGCGCCCATCGACCAGACGGGCATCGAGCGGCGCGCGGCGAGGGCGGCGCTGGCCATGCAGGAGCGGCTCGCGGTGCTCAACGCGCGGCGGGTGGCGCGGGGCGAGTTCCCCCTCGAGGCGGGCATCGGCCTGTGCGCGGGCGAGGCGGTGGCGGGCCAGATCGGCTCGCCCGAGCGGCTGCTCTACACGGTCATCGGTGACACGGTGAACATCGCGGCGCGGCTGGAATCGCTCACCAAGGACTATCCCGAGCACCCCATCCTGATGAGCCGTTCCGTGGCGGAGGGGCTGCGGAGCGAGTCCGGACTGCGGCTGGAGAGCCTGGGTCTCATCGCGGTGAAGGGCCGCGCCGAGCCGGTGGACGTGTCCGCCCTGCACGCGAGCGCTGACCATTCCATGGTAGCCTGAGGGCCCTCACGTCAGCGTTTCAGGAGACGGAAGATGCGGTTGCCGACGAAGTTCTCGTTTCAGGGGAGCAGCCGGTTCGAGCTGCGCCGCCTCTTGGGCTCGGGAGCGTTTGGCTCCGTGTATGAGGTTTGGGATCGCCACTACAACACCGTGGTGGCCCTCAAGGTCCTGAACGAGACCCGCCCGTCCGCCGTGTTTCGCTTCAAACACGAGTTCCGGCTGCTCGCCAACCTCGTGCACCCCAACCTGGTCACCCTCTACGAGCTCCACTCCGAGGGCGACCAGTGGTTCTTCACCATGGAGTACGTCGAGGGGCGCCACTTCAACGCCTACGTCTCCAATACGAGCAGCGCCCGGGTCAACGTCAGCAATCCCTTGCTGTTGTCGCTCAGGCCCGAGGACACGGCGCCGCCCGAGGCTCCCACCGAGACCCAGCTGGGCACCACGGCTTCCTCCAGCGACGAGACCGTCAGCTTCGTGCAGCGGCCGTCTGTCGCGTCTTCGTCCGCCTCATCCTCCTCCCCACAGGAGCCCAGGTCCGAGCCTGCCGTCTTCACCGGAGATCCCGAGCGTCTGCGCGCCGTCTTCTTCCACATCGTCCAGGGCGTCCACACGCTGCATACCCAGGGGATCGTCCACCGCGACCTCAAGCCCTCCAACGTCATCATCACCGAGAGCGGCCGCGCGGTGGTGCTCGACTTCGGCCTGGCGAAGGAGCCCGCGCCGGCCCCGCTGGACGTCACCCCCGATGAGTTCGCGGGCTCGCCGCCGTACATGGCTCCCGAACAGTGGTCCGGGGAGCAGGCCTCGCCGGCGAGCGACTGGTACAGCCTGGGCGTGATGCTCTTCGAGGCCCTCGTGGGCAGGCGGCCCTTCCAGGGCCAGGTACACGAGCGCCTCGCGCAACAGCGGCTGGGCGTCGTGCGTCCCTCCCTCCTGGTGCAAGGCGTTCCCGCGGAGCTGGACGAGCTCTGCGTGCGTCTGCTCAACCCGGAGCCCAGCCGCCGTCCCGATTACGCCGAGATCGTGGCGACCCTCCATCCCCAGGGAGGCGATACCCAGCCGGGCGTGCGCGCCACCTACTCCGGCCAGGAGCTGATCGGCCGTGAGACCGAGCTGAAGCAGTTGACGGAGGCGTTCCAGCGCACCGAGGCGGGGACGCTCTCCCTCGTGACGGTGGAAGGTGAGCCCGGCATCGGCAAGAGCACCCTCCTGCGACACTTCACCCACTCGCTGCATGCGCGCGGCACGGTGGTCCTGTCCGGCCGCTGCTACGAGCGCGAGTCCGTGCCGTACAAGGCCCTGGATGACCTGATGGACTCGCTGGGGCGCTACCTGCTCCAACTGCCGCGCGAGCAGGCCCGGGAGCTGATTCCCGCGCGGATGCACGAGCTCACGCGCCTGTTCCCGGTGCTGGTGCTGAGCGCGGAGCTCCAACCCGAGGCGCCGCCCTCGGCCCCTCCCGCGGAGCCCTTCCAGGCGCGCCAGCTCGCGGCGGCCGTGCTCCAGGAGTTGCTGCTGCGCATCTCCCAGCGCGCGCGGGTGGTGCTCTGTCTGGATGACCTGCAGTGGGGCGACGTGGACAGTGCGCGCTTCCTGGCCGAGCTGCTGTCGCCGCCCGGGGCTCCTCCGCTGATGCTCATCACGAGCTACCGCGCCAGCGAGGCCCGCACCAGTCCCTTCCTCGTCGAGCTCGAGCGCCTGCTGGCGGGCTCCACCTGGCAGATGGCCCGGAGCGAGCTGCGGCTCGAGCCCCTTCCGCCCGAGGTCTCCGTGCAGCTCGCGACGCGGCGCCTGGGGACCTCGTCCCTCGAGGCCCGGACGCGGGCCGAGCACATCGCCCGGGAGTCGCGCGGCAACCCCCTCTTCATCGAGGAGCTCGCCCGTGCTCCCGTCACCGGGGCGCTTCAGGAGGCGGGAGACTCTGGAGCCGTGTCGCTCGGGGACGTCCTGCGGTGGCGCATCCACGCTCTTCCCGAGGAGGCTCGCAATCTCCTGGAGGTGCTCGCGGTCTCCGGCCGGCCCACCGGCGAGGAGTTGCTGGTCGAGGCGCTCGGGGGCTCGGGCTCGGCCCTGTCCTCGCTCGTCCTGCTGCGCGCCCACAACCTGCTGCGCTTCCACCAGGGGGAGTACACCCGCCTGGAAATCTCCCACGACCGGATTCGCGAGAGCGTGGTGGGGCAGCTGGACGCCTCGGAGTTGATCGCGCATCACGCCCGGCTGGCCCGGGTGCTGGAGGCGCGTGCCGACGCGGATCCCGAGCACCTGGCGGTGCACCAGCATGGGGCGGGGGAGCTGCGCAAGGCGGCTCGCAACGCCCTGCGCGCGGCCGAGCGCGCCAATCAGGCGCTCGCCTTCCATCGCGCGGCGGAGCTCTTCGGGTCCGCGCTCGAATGGAGCGGCGGCGCACCCGAGCCCGAGCTGGGCACCCCGGGCGCGTTGAAGCGGAGCCGCGCGGAGGCGCTCGCCAATGCCGGCCGGTGTCTCGAAGCCGCGCCCCTGTTCCTCGAGGTGGCGGGCCTGGGCGGCTCTCCGGTGGCGGTGCTGGACAACCAGCGCCGCGCCACCGAGAGCTACATGCTGGGCGGGCAGATCGACGAGGGGCTCGCGCTGGTGCGGCCGATGCTCTCCCAGGTGAAGCTCTCCTACGGGGACACCCACCGGGGCGCGCCGGCGAACATGCTGTGGCACCGCAGCCGGCTCCAGAAGCGGGGGACGGCGTTCCAGGAGCAGCCCGCCTCCGCGGTTGCTCCCGAGCACCTGCACCGGGTGGACCTGGGCTGGTCGCTCGGCAAGGCGCTGGCGGACGTGGAGTGGATCCGCGCCTCGGGCTTCCAGCTCCAGAGCCTGCGGCTGGCGCTGGAGTGCGGAGAGGCCTCGCGCATCGCCCGCTCGCTCATCGCCTTCGGTCCGGTCCTGCTGTGGGAGGGCAGCCATGCCGCCCTGGAGCGGGGTTCCCGCTACCTGCTGGAGGGGGCGGCCATCGCCGAGCGGCTCCAGCATCCCGCGCTGATCGGCTTCGCCGAGGTGTACCAGGCGGCCTGCTCGCTGGTGCAGGGGGAGTTCGCCAGCGGGCGGGCCCACGTCGAGAAGGGAAAGCGGCTGCTGCTGCAGCACGGGGTGGATGTCATCTGGGAGCTCAACGTCTCGCGCTCCCTGGACTGCCACCTGCACGATGCGCAGCGGCGCATGAGCGGGCTGGGGATCCGCGCGTCGGAGTGGCACCGCACCGCCACCGAGCGCGGCGATTCCTACTCCCGGGTGATGTCTTCCTTCTACTCGGCCTTCGGCCTCGTCGCCCGGGATGAGCCGGACAACGCCCGTAAGCTCGTGGAGGAGACCATCGCCGGCTGGTCCCGGATGGGTGCCATCCAGCAGTACCACGCGTTCCTGAGGACCTCTCAAGCGGACCTCTACCAGGGCAGGCCGGAGAGTGCCTGGGCGCGGCTGGAGAAGACCTGGCCCATGCTCACCGCCGCGCAGATCTTCCGCGGCCAGCCCAGCCGCATCGAGAGCCATACCCTGCGCGCCCAGGTTGCGCTGGCGATGGCGGCCACGGCTCCAGACCGCCGGCCGGAGCTGCTGCGGCAGGCCGAGGAGGACGCGCTCCAACTGGAGAAGGAGATCCGCAAGGACTGCCCCTCGCTCGCCCAGTTGATCCGGGCGGGAGTGGCCCGGCAGCGGGACCAGCTCGAGCAGGCGCTCGTGCACCTGTCCTCGGCCATCGACGGGTACCGGGCCGTGGGGATGCCCAACCTCGAGGCGTGCGCGCGCTGGTGGAAGGGCGAGCTGGTGGGCGGGGACGAAGGCCGGGCGCTCGTGCAAGAGGCCACCACCCTGCTCAGGGCGGATGGCATCCAGCGCCCGCGCGAGTGGGCGGCGATGATGCTCCCCGGCTGTGCGCCGTAGCTCCACCCGCCGCGCCACGCATTGCGTTGCTGTCATGGGCGCCGTTGTTGGCTAGCGTAGCGGGGGCCGTATCCCGGGAGGGGAACCCTTGCTCATCAAGCTCATCGCGGATCTCTTGACCAATTCCGACGTCCAGCAGCAGTTCAGCCGGGATCCCTCCGGCGTGATGGACTCCTACGGCGTGCCCCCGGATGCGCGTCAGGCCCTGGAGGAAGGGGACCGGGACAGGCTCCTCGAGATGATGGGGCAGGAGATGTCGCGGAGCGCGCTGTTCGGGGCGCTCTGGAGCAAGCCCGGTGGCATCGTCATCAACTCCGTGTCTCCGGCCACCGGCAAGGCCGGGACGCAGCTCGAGCTCACCGTCACCGGGGATTACTTCGCCTCGACCGCGTTCGTGACCCTGCAGCAGGCAAATGGTGGCAACTACCTGGCCCAGACGCTCCAGGTGACCCAGCCGGATGTCCAGGGCTCCACGCTGAAGGCGCGGCTCAACCTCCCGGCGAGCGCCCCCCCGGGGGTGTACGCGGTCACCGTGTCCAACCCGAGCGCGTGGTTCTCCCTCCTCGACAACAGCTTCACCGTCGTCGCGAAGTAGCTGGGAGCCGCGGGTGATCGTCCACATCGATGAGCTGCTGCGTCCGTTGAGCACGCGCCTGCCCTGGGAGCTGGTCTCGGAAGAGGCGCTGGCCACCGTGAGCGAGGTAGCCCACCTGCTGCCGAGGATGTCGGGGGGCATTTCCCTCGAGTGCCGGCTGGAGGAAGGGGCCTCGCAGGTGGACTTCATGGCCTGCGGCATGCTCGACGATGGGGGCGCCCCGGCGCTCGCGGACATGCTCGCGAAGGCGGGAGACCGGCTCCGGGGCCCGCTCTGGGATGGCGTGCGCGCCTTCTCCCGCGAGTGGTTGGAGGCGAGCTCCCCCCTGGCTCGGGTGCCCATCTTCTGGCTCGAGTACGACCTGCCCAGGCCCCTGGGTGGCCTTCTCCAGCCCTTCGCCTTCCTGTGCGTCGAGCCGGATTTCCTCAAGCCGCCCGGGCGCGCGTTGGACCACCGCAAGGCCGCGGACGCGTCGCTCCACCTGGCGCTGCGGGGCCTGGAGGTGCTGCGGGGCAGGCCGTTGACTCCGGCCGTGGCCCGCACCGTCGCGCGCTGCTTCGAGCACCTCCCCGAGGGAGGCGTGGTCGAGCACGTGGCCCCGCTGGACTGCCGCGGCCTGGACGCGGTGCGCCTGGTGATGGGGGTACCGAGGCCCCTGCTGGCGGAGTTCGTGGAGCGGCTCGGCTGGCCCGGCCCGCGCGCCCAGGTGGAGGAGCTCTCGCGAACGTGGCTCTCCCCCTTGAGCTTCGCGGAGGTGAACGTGGATGCCGGGCCCGATGGCCTCGGGCCCACGCTGGGCTTCTCGCTGCCCCTGCCCGACGAGCCGCGCAAGAGCTGGGCGAGCGGCGTGCTCCAGCGGATGGTGGAGCAGAAGCTGTGTACACCCGCGAAGCGGGACGCCGTGCTGGACTGGACGGGCTCGGACCGGGTCACCCTGGAGGGGTACCGCTGGCCCAGCAAGCTGTGCCGGACCATCGGTCTGAAGCTGGTGTGCCGGCCCCACGAGCCCGTCACCGTGAAGGCGTACCCCTACTTCGAGTGCCGCTTCTCCCTCTGGGTTTGAGCCGCCGGCCTACTCCTGGGAGACGTCGAAGATCTGGATGCCGTCGAAGTCGTAGGAGACGCCCTTCGGGTCGGTGACGAAGCCGAAGTAGCCCACCCGCACCTTGTTCATCGTCGCCGAGGGCACGAAGAGCTGGGTGGAGCCGCTCACGCTCAGGCTGGCGCCCGCGGGGGGCGGGGTTCCGTAGTTCGGGGTGGCGCACGGGTTGAGGTAGATGTTCCCCGTGTTGGGGTCGTCCACCCGCACCAGGAGGAGCGAGATCGCATGCGAGGGATCCGCCGGCGCCACCTCGCAGCGCACCGTCAGCGCCCTGCCCGAGTAGCTCGCGTCCAAGGCCGTGACTCGATACCTGGGGCTCGTCGTGCTGTTCATCGCCATGTGTGCTCGCCTTCTTTCAAGGAGGCCGCTGCATGAACCGCCAGAGGTTAGGGCAGGCTATTGGGCCGTGCCCAGGACGAAGCTGAAGTCCGCGAATCCGCCGCTCGTACTCGTGGCCGTGGAGTGGCACTGCAGACAGCTGGAGCTGACCTGGGTGGAGAGGGGCTTGTAGGGCAGCTTGCCGTTCGTGGGCGGAGTGGGCCCCTGGTTGAAGCTCTCCAGCGTGGTGTTGGCGACGAACTCCGGCTGGGTCTTTCCCAGGTTGTCCACCCACTGCGTGGACACCAGCTCGTAGTTCTCCCAGACCGAGCCTGCGAGCAGCGCCTTGAATTGCTCGTTCGCCTGGGGATCGGTGATGGCCATGACGCGCGTCAGCTGGGTGGGGCGGTTGAGCGGCTTGCCCGCCGGGCTCAGCTCCACGTAGGTGTTCGTTTTCGGGTCCTTGGCCGCCGTCTGCGAGTTGGGCAGGCAGCACGTCTGGGTGCAGGGCACCGGCACGTTCGGGTTGTAGGTGGGCGTCCGCGGGCACTGCGGGTTGTTGAAGAGCTTCGTCACGTTGTCCACGTGCTCGAAGGTGGACCACATCCACTTCTTCTGGGTGGCTGTCTTGTGGGCGATGTGCAGGCCCACCAGGCCCATCA
>NZ_JBJMQO010000067.1:0-45608 GCF_045802675.1 Archangium sp.
GAGGCCGGCCCCGCCACCGCCGCGGCTCCCGCTGCTCCGGCCGAGCCCGCCGCTCCGGCGGCCCCCGCTGCTCCGGCCCAACCCGCGGCTCCGGCGGCCGTGGCTCCCGTGGCTCCCGTGGCGCCCGCCGCTCCGGCCGAGCCCGCCCCCGCCGCGCAGGCCCCGGCCTCCGAGCCCCAGGGCGCCGACGCGCTGTACGCCCGCGGCGTCGAGGCCCTCAAGGGGAAGGACGCCAACGCCGCCATCGACGCCTTCTCCGCCTGCACCCGCGCCGAGCCCGCCCGCATCGACTGCCACTGGGAGCTCGGCTGGGCGTACTCGCTCGTCAACCGCTGGCCCGACGCGCTCACCGAGTGGTCCCAGGTGCAGAAGCTCGACTTCAACTACCCGGACCTCGAGGACGCCCTCTCCCAGGCCCGCGGCCAGACCAACCTCCAGAAGAAGCTCGCCGAGTCCCAGGGCTCCACCGCCCACCGCCCCCCGCCTCCCAAGAACGCCCGCGTGCGCCTGCGCGCCGTGGGGGACGTGATGCTCGGCACCTCCTTCCCCGAGGGACTCCTGCCTCCCGATGACGGCGTGGCCAGCCTCGCCACCGTCGCCCCCCTGCTGCGCGACGCGGACCTCACCTTCATCAACCTCGAGGGCTCGCTGTGCGACAACGGTGAGACGAAGAAGTGTCGCAAGGGCGGCAACTGCTATGCCTTCCGCGTCCCCACCCGCTACGGCAAGTACCTCGTGGACGCCGGCGTGGACCTGGCCTCCACCGCCAACAACCACACCGGTGACTTCGGCGAGGAGTGCCGCCGCGAGAGCGAGGCCGCCCTCGACAAGCTCGGCATCGCCTGGAGCGGCCCCGCCGGCACCGTCGCCACCGTCGAGCGCAACGGCCTGCGCATCGGCATGGTCGGTTTCCACACCTCGGCCAACTGCAACTACGTCAACGACACCGCCAGCGCCGCCGCCCTCGTGCGCTCGGTGAAGCAGAACCACGACCTCGTCATCGTCTCCTTCCACGGCGGCGCCGAGGGCGCCAAGGCCCTCAACATCCCCCAGGGCTCCGAGCTCTTCTTCGGCGAGAACCGCGGCAACCTGCGCGTCTTCACCCACGCCGTCATCGACGCGGGCGCGGACCTGGTGCTCGGCCACGGCCCCCACGTCGTGCGGGCCATGGAGTTCTACAAGGACCGGCTCATCGTCTACTCCATGGGCAACTTCGCCACCTACGGCTCCTTCAACCTCAAGGGCCCGCAGGGGCTGGGCATGGTGGTGGACGTGGAGCTCGACTCGCAGGGCCGCTTCCGCTCCGGCCGCATCCTCCCCACCCGCCAGGAGGGCAAGGGCATTCCCCAGCCGGACCCCTCGGGCGAGGTCATCCCCCTCGTGCGCCGCCTCACCGGCGAGGACTTCCCGCAGACGGGCGCCCTCGTCGGCACGGATGGGAGCATCTCGCCTCGCAAGGCCGTCGCCACCGGCGCGGAGTAGGCGCACCGGCACGCGCTCCCCTCCTCCCCACCTTCTCCCCACGGCAGTCGGTTCCCGGGCCCGGCCCCTTTCCTCGCGTGGAAGGGGTTGCAAGTGATTTGGGCTCATATGAGTCTGTCACCACTGAAGGCTTGCCGGGAGGTTGAGGCAAGCGAGTTGGCGAGCATGCATTCGGAGACGTGTGGGCGGGTGCCCACCGCGCGCGCGTCACCCGGGTGCGTTACAAGGGTTTTCGCCGTGCCTGCCCTCCATCTCTCGCGCTTCTCCTCGCTCCGAGCTTTCGGGCATCGGGATTTCGTCCACGTCTGGTCCGGCGCGCTCGTCTCCAACATCGGCACCTGGATGGAGACCCTCGCGCTCGGCGTCTTCGTCACCACCGTGACGGGCCGCGCCGAGGCCACCGGCACCATCGCCGCGCTCACCTACCTGCCCGCCGTGGTGCTCTCCCCCGTGGGCGGCGCGCTCGCGGACCGCTTCGACCGGCGCGCCTACCTCGCCGTGGGCACGCTCGTGCAGGCACTGCTGGCCGCGGTGCTCACCGTGCTCGCCTTCACCGGCCGGCTCTCCGTGCCCGCCGTCGCCGTCATCTCCTTCCTCAACGGCTGCACCAACACGCTCGTCAACCCCGCCTTCTCCGCCCTCATCAACCAGGTCGTCCCTCCGGAAGACCTGCACAGCGCCGTCAGCCTCAACTCGGCGCAGTACAACCTGGGGCGCATCATCGGCCCGTCGCTGGCCGCCGTGGTGCTCGCCACCGGGGGCGCGCCGTGGGCGCTGCTCGTCAACACGCTGTCCTTCCTCGCCGTGCTCGTCGCCCTCTGGCGCGTGCAGCCCCAGGGCCGCGTGGGCGCGCAGGGCCGCGAGGAGCTCTGGCCCGGCATCTGCCGCGGCGCGCGGGTGGCTCGCGGCGACGCGGGCCTCTTCCTGCTGATGATGAGCACGCTCGTCATCTCCGCGCTGGTGGCGCCCTTCATCGGCCTGGTGCCGGTGTTCGCCATCCGCGTCTTCAACCAGGGCGCCGCCGCCACCTCGCTGCTCGTCGCCGCGCAGGGCGTGGGCGCGGTATGCGCGGCGGTGATGCTCGGCCCGCTGGTGGAGCGGCTCGGCCGCCGGCGCCTGCTCGAGGGGTGCCTGCTGCTCATCGGCCCGGTGGCGGCGCTGTACTGGCTGGCGCCCACGCTGCACCTGGCGGCGCTGGCCATTGTGGGCCTGGGCGCGCTCTACATGGCCTCGCTCACGGGCCTCAACACGTCCATCCAGCTGCGCGTGCCGCGCGAGCTCCAGGCGCGCATCAGCAGCCTGTACAGCATGATGCTCGGCGTGGGGTACGCGGTGGGCGTGTGGCTGCAGGGCTCGCTGGCCGACCGCGTGGGCGTGCGCTTCATCACCGTCACGTGCGCGGTGCTCTTCCTCGCGCTCGGGCTCACGCTGCGCCTGCTGCGCCCGCGCGCCTTCGAGGCCACCGAGGCCCCCAGCGACTTCTTCCGCTCCGGCACCTCGAATCCCTCCGTGCACCTGGACGGGCCCGGGGAGTTCTGAGCCAGCGGGCTCCGGTCCGGTGGCTCAGTGGCACGTGTGCCAGCCCGTAGCCGCTGTGCCAATTCCCCTGTGCCACTCCCCTTGTCTCACCGCTCCGCGGGAGTGAGCCGCTCGCGGGGCCAGCCTCCCCGCTGAGCCCGGGCCGTCGCGCAAGTGCCCGGGATTCGTGGGGAAACCACCTCGCTCCGGGCCGCTCCCGCGGAGTGACACGCGCGGCTCCTCGCCTCCGTTCGGGGCTGGCATCCCGGCTGCAATCCCTTGCTCCGACTTCAACGCGAGGCAGCCGCCACGCGCCATCTCAGACAAGGAGGCAGCTCCATGCCCTATCAACCAAACCCTTCCCGCCGGCCCATGGGCCGAGGCCTTGGCGCCATGTTCCTGACGCTCGGCCTGTCGGCCTCCCTCGGCGCCTGTACCGAGGTGCCCGCCTCCTCCGAGCCCGAGCCGCTCGCGGAGCAATCCCAATCCATCAAGAACGGCACCGTCTGGAACCCCTGGACGCAGAGCACCCAGACCTGGACGCGCAACGTGGTCCGCCTGCCCGGTTGCACCGGCACGCTGCTCAATCGCGAGTGGGTCATCACCGCCACCCACTGCTTCCCCAACGGTCCCACCACCGACCCCTCGACGCTCACCGCCAGACTCACCCTCGCCGATGGCAGCGTGGCGAGCTCTCGCGCCGTCGAGCTCCTCTTCCATCCGCAGTACGCCTCGGGCGTGGACGTGGCGCTCCTGCGCCTCGAGGACCCCATCGACCCTGGCGTCGCCTCGCTGCCCCTCTACTCCGGCACCACCGCGTCGCTCCTCGGCAGGAGCGTGTTCTGCGCCGGCTACGGGGCCATCGACACCGGGGGCAGCTGCTCCACCGGCGCGGATTGCGCGTCCAACCAGTTCTGCCAGTGGGGCGTGTGCATGACCATGAACGACGGGCCCCTGCGCACCGCCTGGTTCAACATCATCCAGGACCCGGTCGACCCCGTCATGTGGTACCGCTTCAACGTCCCCAACGCCTCGGGCCAGCTGGAGCTGCCCGGCGACTCGGGCTCGAGCTGCTGGGACGGCACGGGCCTCACCGGCATCATGAAGGCCGGCAACGCGACGAACTACAACCGGCAGACGAGCGTCGAGGTCTTCCGCGACTGGGTCAACGGCATCGTCACCCCCACCCAGGTCAAGGTGGTCAATCAGCCGGGGGCCTCTTGCCGCACCGTGCCAGGCGGGCAGCTGAGCTACGGCACCGACGGCGAGGCCTTCAACGCGGGCACCGGCCTCACGCAAATCGTCTGCCCCATCCAGCGCCCCGGGGATGCCGGCTTCGCCAACGTCGTCGACATGCCCCGCCTGTTCGTGCTGGATCGCAACCCGGCCGCGGACGTGTGCTGCCACCTCCAGTCGAAGAACCCCAGCGGCAAGCTCATCTCCACCACCGACGTCTGCTCGAGCGGCGCGAGCAGCGGCTACCAGTCGCTCGTGCTGCCGTCCGTCTACGACAACACCACCTGGAGCCAGTTCAGCCTCGTGTGCTCCGTCCCGGGGAGCGCCTCGCTCGGCCTCTCCGGCATCCAGAACTACCGGCCGCGTCTGTCCATGCGCTGAGCCGTCTCACGCTTCATCCAACCCAGACATTCACATGCCGGCACTTCGATGCCGGCCTCGGAGGAATCCATCCATGTTCAACCGCATGCACCGCCCCCTGAAGGGCCTCGTCTCCCTCTCCGCCATCCTCGCCGCTGGAGCCACCCTGGCGGATTCGACCACCAACGCCCCCGGCTCGGCCTGTGCCGCCACCGGGAGCGCCAGCCTCACCGTGCGCGACGACGCCGAGGCCGAGAACCGCTCGGCCTTCCTGGTGACGGCCCTCTGCCCCGCCGAGCGCCCCGTCGGTGCCGGGACGCTCACCACCACGCTCAGCGGCCGCGTGTTCGTCGTGGACCAGAGCTCCACCAGTGACGTGTGCTGCCGGGCCGTCTCCAAGAACCCGGCCGGCGCCAAGGTCACCGGCACGTGGAGCTGCTCGAGCGGCAGCAGCTCCGGCTACCAGATTCTCGATCTCGCGGCGCTCTCGGACACGTACACCTTCAGCTCGTTCTTCCTCGAGTGCCAGGTGCCCGCGCCCAGCAATGGCCTCTACTCGCGCATCCAGATGTACCGCGCGAGCCAGCAGTAACGGGCCCCCGCCCCGAGACCGCTCCCCGAAGGATGGGGCCGGGTCTCGGGGCGATGGCGTTGGACTCCGGCGGGTCCAGCGCTCCACCCCGCGCCTTGAGCGGGAGATGACCTGTCGCGTTCAGCCCTTGGACGTGACGTGAGTCGTGGTATGAAGCGGGCGCATGACGGACAAGACGAAGAAGAAGAGCAGGCGGTTGGGCCCGTTCCAACTCGGGAGACGGTGCAAGCACGCGGCGGTGGAACTGGGCCGCATCCATGAGGCGCGCAACGTCGAGACGGGCGCCTCGGCCCTGGTGGTGATGCCCGGGCCGCAGCGCAACGGGATGCCCAGGAGGAGCTGGAAGGTACGCGCCTCCTTCCAGGCCTCCCTGCCCTTCTTCTCCCTGGAGGTCGAGGAAGCTCCGGCCTCGGGCAAGGTGGCGGACCTGGCCAACCTGCTGGTCATGCTGCTCGCGGGGTTGGATGCCGTGGAGAGCAATGCCCACGTGCGAGCCCACCTGACCCGCGAGCCCGTGCGCTGGTGGATGCGGCGCCCCGCGCTGATGGGACTGGGGGCCGTGGTCCTCGCCGCGCTCGTGCTGGGCGGGGGTTACTGGTGGGGTTCGGCGACCCGTTCGATGGGGACGCCTACGCCGTCTCTTCCAGCTGCCAGTACCGGTGAGAGAGCAGATACCCGTAATCCGTTCTCGTTCTCGTTCTCGTTCTTGATCGATGGAGACGAGCAGGCTCGGACGGGTATCTCCTACCCACTTCCCGACAGGCCCGCCTCGAATCAAGCGAAGCCGCCCTGCCGCACCGGGCGGGACGAGATCGCGATCAACGGTGGCTGCTGGGTAGAGATTGCCCGCAAACCGCCGTGTCACGAGGAGCAGGCCGAGTACCAGGGCAAGTGCTACCTGCCGGTGGCCGTGAGGACGAAATTGCCTCAATCCCTCTCACCGTGACACAAACCGCTCTCGGCGTGGAACACGGGGGCGGGTACCCTCACCCCGGCCCTCTCCCGGTGGGAGAGGGAGGGGTTACCGCGACTACTTCGTCTCCACCGTGACGACCATCCAGCGGTCCGTCGAGTGGTCGATCTTCACGTTCGCCGCGCCCGCCTCCTGGAGCTGCATCAGCACGCGCTCGAGGAACTGCAGCTGCTCCTGCGACGCGTCCACGAACACGTTCTTCGCGCCCGGGCCCTTCGCCTTCGGCTTCTTCGCCGCCTGCTGCGCGCCCGCACCGTTCGTCAGCTCGTTCACCGCCACCGTCTTCAGCTTCGAACCCGTGTCCTCCACCGCCGCCTCCGTCTCGCTCGAGCTCTCCTCGGCCTTCTCGTCCTGGCGCTCCACCTCGCTCAGCGCCTGCTCACGCAGCTCGTTGAACGTCTTGGCGTTCAACGACGCACCGAACTTGTCCTTGTAGACGTCCATCGCCTCGTTGCGGCTGATGTCCGGCTGGTTGCGGAAGAGGTCGAGCAGGAAGGCGTGGCGCTCCTGGGCCTGGTCCTGGGAAATCCTTGCCATGGTGGGGTCCTCGGTGTGCTGCGTACTGCGGAACTGCCGAACGCAGGGCGGCGCAAACTACCCGAGCCCCCGGTCGAGCGGAAGTGGCGCGCGGCGCGCTTCCCGCTTCACCCGCAGTCGTCCGCCCCCCTCACGCAACTTGGGGCTCACATCGTGCGACAATCCCAGCGATCGCCGTCCTTCGTCTCCTTCGAGGCTCCTCCCCATGACCACCCTCCAGCGCACCGCCTCCTCGCCGGGCCCCGCGCGCACCGACGCTCCCCGCGCCGACACCCGCGCCCCGGCCCCCCAGCAGCCCGCCCAGCGCAACACGCTCGCCACCCAGCGCAACACCGACGCCTTCGTGGCCCAGGCGCCGCGCTTCGACGGCTCCAAGCCCGCCCCCGGCACCACCAACACCCAGGCGTGGATTCCCGTGGACGCCCCCGTGCGCGGCAATCCCTCCAACCGCAACGCGAACACCTACAACGAGGTGCTCAACCAGTTCGCCGTGGGCGTCAACCCGCGCTACACCCCGCGCGGCGGCAACACCTACTGCAACATCTTCGTCTGGGACGCCACGCGCGCCATGGGCGCCGAAATCCCCCACTGGGTGGACGGCGCCGGCAACCCCACCGGCGTGGGCAAGGGCCGCGAGCTCAACGCCAACGCCACCGTCGACTGGCTCCACCAGCACGGCGGCGAGCAGGGCTGGCGCAAGGTGAGCGCCGAGGAGGCCCAGCGCCTGGCCAACCAGGGCCACCCCGCCACCGCCGTGTGGAAGAACCCCAGCGGCATCGGCCACGTCGCCATGGTGCGCCCCGGCGAAATCACCAGCCAGGGCCCCGCCATCGCCCAGGCCGGCGGGCGCAACTTCAACAACGGCCACGTGAAGGACTCCTTCGGCACCCGCCCCGTCGAGTACTGGGTGAATGACTCGGGCAAGGCCACCGGCGGCGGCGGCTCGCCCACGCCCACCCCGCCCACTCCGACGCCCCCCACCCCCACGCCCGGCACCGGCGGCTCCTCCGGCGTGCCCCAGGTGGACCTCAAGCGCGGCGCCGAGGGCCCCGAGGTGAAGAAGCTCCAGGAGGCCCTGGTGAAGCTCGGCTACATGACGCACGAGCAGGTCTCCACCGGCCCGGGCACCTTCGGCCCCAAGACGGAGGCCGCCGTCGCGAAGTTCCAGACGGAGCACGGCATCAGCCCCAACTCGGGCCTCTACGGCCCCAAGACGCGCGCCGCGATGGGCGCCGAGCTCGACAAGCTCACCCGCCCCGCCGTGCCCCAGTCCGACCTCAAGCGCGGCTCGCAGGGCCCCGACGTGAAGCTGCTCCAGGACGCCCTGGTGAAGCTCGGCCACATGACGCCCGAGCAGGTCGCCACCGGCCCGGGCCTCTTCGGCCCCAAGACGGAGAACGCCCTCAAGGCCTTCCAGTCCGCGCACGGCCTCACCGTGGACGGCGAGTACGGCCCGCAGTCGCGCGCCGCCCTCACCCAGGCACTCGGCCGCTCCCCGTCTCCCGGCCCCGTCACCGGCCCCACCCCGCCCCCCGTCACCGGCGGCTCGGACGCGGCCAGGGCGGCCCGCATCAACGACATGCTGAAGAACAGCGGCCTGCGCGGCCAGGGCGAGCACATCGTCGCCATGGCGAAGAAGTACAACGTGCCCCCCGAGCTCGCGCTCGCCATGTTCCAGAAGGAGGCCCAGTGGAACACCACGGGCCTGGCCCCCAAGAACAACAACCCGGGCAACCTGCGCTTCGCCGAGTGGGAGACCCAGTTCGGCGGCGTGAAGAACGGCGGCTTCACGAAGTTCCCCTCCGTGGAGAAGGGCGTCGAGGCCTACTTCCGGCTGCTCGGCGGTCCCGCCTACCGCCAGTTCGTGGACAACAAGGACTGGCAGGGCCTGGTGAACAAGTACGCCCCGCCCTCGGACGGCAACGACAGCACCACCTACGCCCGCCAGATTACCCAGTGGATGGAGCAGTACCGCGCCCGCATCAACGGCTAGCCGCCGGACGCCAGCGCCCCGCTTGAAGCCAGGGCCGGTCTCCTCATCCGGGGGACCGGCCCTTCGTGCTCGAGCACCTCGCCCGCATGAAGAAAGGGCCGGTCTCCCTATCGGAGGACCGGCCCTTCGTGCTTCAGCACCTCAACGGAGCGAGGCGCCGCGTGCAATCACTTGCAGACCTGCGCGCACACGGACGGGCGCTTGGTGGAGTCGTTGAAGTCGGCGCACGACTGGGCCTTGATGGCGTCCGAGCAGTCCGAGGCATTGCCCAGGTCGTACTTCTTGCCGTCGGTGCAGGCCTCGTCGTAGTCCTTGCGCTCGGAGCACTTGGAGAGCGCGGTCAGCTTGGTCTTACAGTCGTCCGCGCTGGTGCCGTAGATGCCCTTGAAGGTGTCCGAGCTCTTCACCTGGTCGCTGCTGCACTCGAAGACCTTGTCGCACGTGAGGGTGACGCCGGACTCGCACACGGACTCGGGCGAAACGCAACCAACGGCGAACATGGAGGCAGCGGCGGTGGCGATGAGGAAGAACTTGCGCATTCGGTACATCTCCTGATGGGAACTAAGGGAAGTTGTGCTGCAACCTCACCGGGTCGACCTCACCCCCCTCGATGCTGCGTGGGTGACCGTCCGGCCGGAGAGTGGCGTCTTGTTATCACTTCAGAATTCTGAAGGCGAACTTCTCCCCGACAAAACCTGCACTTGCGCCATGCGTCAATTCCATACGGCGCCAGTTTTTCAGCCCGGAGGAAAACACAGACAGGAATTCACCGGACAGGCGGGAAAACAGCCGCCAGCTGGCGCAGCTGCGCGAGCAACTGCCCGTCCTCGCTCCACAGCTCGGCGAGGTCGTCCGCGTAGCCGTGGGCCGCGTGCCGGGAGTGGCCGGTGCGCAGGTAGAAGGCCTCGGGCGAGGCGCTGGAGAGCGGCAGCGGCGCGTAGAAGTGCGCGGTGAAGTCCATGGTGGCGCCATTGCAGAAGCCTCGCACCCGGGCGAAGGCCGCGGGCGGAAAGGCATCCAGCAGCCCCACCACCAGGGGCGCGTCCAGCGGCGTGGGGACGCGCGGGCGAATCCATCCGCCCACGCGGGCCTCGTCGGCGCCCGAGTAGGGCACGGCCCCCACGCACCAGCGGTAGTCATAGTGGGCGGCGAAGGTGGGGAGCAGCTCGCCCGGCACGGAAGGCACGTCCGAGGGCGGCGGCACCCGGGGCGCCTTCGCGTCCGTGTAGACGAGCGGCGTCTCGCGGGAGGTGGCGAAGGTGGCGCTCGCCAGGCACGCCACCTGTCCCCCCTGCTCCAGCCGCGCCGAGAGGTGGGACACCTGGCGGCCCGCGCGCTCCACGCGCACCGAGAGGGAGGCCTCGCCCTCGGCCACGGGCGCGCAGAAGTGCACGGTGAGCGAGCGCGGCGCACGGGCGGCGTCGTTCAGCTCGCGCATCATCGAGCGCAGCAGCGCGCCGCCGAGCAGACCGCCATAGGCGCCGCGTCCCTGGAACCACTCGGGGCGGACGGTGCCGGTGTAGCGCCCCTCGCCGAGCGGGCTCCAGGTGGTGGCGGTGACGAAGGGGGACTCGGAGGGGGGGGCGTGCATGGGCGCACCGTATAACCAAGGCCCGGAGGGGTGGCACGTGCCGTGACGTGGTGCTCCCGGGAGTGCGTACGGCGCGTCCTGGTGCGGCGGCCCGGTGCGTACGCGCGGTGACGGTGGGCGGGAGGAGGGGCGCGTAGGGCCGCGCTTCCCGGGGACGGGCGGCGGCGCATGGGGGTTGCAATGGGAGGTGACATGCTCGGTGTGGTGGGAGTGATGGCGGCCCTGGTGATGACGGCGGCCGCGGGTGCGGAGGCGGAGGACGGCCGTGGCGAGGAGGGCGGTTCCTGGAGGGGCCGTGGCCGTACGTACGTGGGCGTGGCGGTGCCGCTGGCGCCCGGGGGGTTCGCGCTGGAGGGCGAGCGCGAGCTGGAGGAGCAGCTCACCGCGACGCTGGGGCTGCGCGCGTCGTTCAACCCGGGGCAGTGGAGCCGCGTCTTCGGGGACCCCGAGCCCGCGTACCTGAGGCTGGGACTCGAGCCGGGCGTGCGCTTCTACGTGAGGGGCCCGGCGATGGATGGGATGTGGTTCGGCCCGCGGCTCGAGCTGACGCACGCGTGGGAGGACTCGCGGCGCGAGTGGAGCGTGGGAGGCGCCCTGCTCACGGGCTACAGCGTGCGCCTGAGCCAGGGCTTCACCGTGCAGGGCGCGCTGGGCCTGGGCGCCACGTACCAGCCCGCGCTCTCTTCCCTCTCCGCGTGGACGGTGACGGTGGGCTACCGCGCCCAGCTGTCCCTCGGCTGGTCCTTCTGAGCGCGCGGCGCACCCGGTGTGTCTGGAGGCACCATGGAGGACGAGGGAGGATGGTCAGCCATGTCCCTCGTGCGCCTCTGCCTGCTGTTGGTGCTATTGGGATGGGTGGGCCCGGCGCGGGGCGCGGACTCGCTGAGGGCCCATACCCTCTCGCTTCTCGCGCGCGGGCAGGTCACGGAAGCCGTCGACTACTGGGTGCTGACCACGGGCAAGGACGCGCCCTCGTGGCTGATGGCTCTCAAGACGGCGTTCGATGCGGGTAAACAAACCGCGGGCGCCTGTCAGGGCGTGGCGCAATCCATTGCTACGGCCTTCTCCCGGCTGGGTGGCAAGCCGGAGTTGGTGGAGCTGAAGACCCATGCGGACTTCGTCGTGTTCAAGATGGCGAACGGCCGGGACATGATGCTCACCGATAATGGTTATCATCTCCTGGTGCGGATGAACGACCGCGCCTACGACGCCTATACCGGGGCAGCGGGGATGCCCTGGGCGGAATACTGGAGCCGGTTGGGCGCGCAGTCGGTGATCACCCAGAAAGTGATTGAAGCTGTAATCGAGGCCCCATGAGTCAACAGCCAACTTCGCACGCTCCCATGAAGCCCGCCGTTCCCCTGCTGGACGTGTTGCTGCGAATCCGCGAAGACATGCGGAGTCGTAAGGCGGGGCCATACCTCTACATCGGTATGCCCGATGTGGAGCGGGTGAGATGCTTCCTCGTAGGGTACGGTGAATGCCTCAATTCCTCAGGTGTCGACACCGGCTCGGATGCGTTCTTTCGTGATTGGCTTCGAGACATCAAGAAAGCCTGGCCGGGCCAGGGTTGGGACCATGCCTATCTGGAGGAGTTCCACGGCGACCACGACCGAGCCCTGCGCAAGTTCCTGGACTTCGTCGCCGAGTTCCGGGCCCTTCCTCCCGAAGCGCTCGCGGCCATGCCGTGGCGCAACGGCAGCGTGGACCCCGCGACCCTCGTGCCCTCGTTGATTCCCGTCCACCCGCCCAAGCCCATGTTGGACATGCTGCTGGAGATCCGCCGGGAGATTGGTGATACGCCCGGACGGCTGAGCATGTTCATCGGCTACATCGACGTACGGCGCATGGCGGGCCTTATCGACGGCTACCGGCTGTGCCTCGCGCTCGCGGGCGCCCGGGACGAGGAGTACTCCCGCTTCGAGCGCTGGCTCCAGGAGGAGAAGGGCGTCCCTCCGGGCCAGGACTGGACGCGGCCCTTCCTCCACTCCTGCCAGGGAGACGCGGAACAGGCCATCCGCCGGCTGCTTGAGGCCGCGGTGGAGTTCCGTGCACAAGCGCCCGCTGCTCCCGTCACGGAGTGAATCCACCGCGCTCGCCTCCACCTGCCTTCCGTCGTGCACCGGAAGGATGCGACCTGCCGCGTTTGCCGCCCGCCCCGCGCCCGCGTCACCCTGGCGGCTCATGGACTCCTTCGAAACCCTGTCCTTCGACACTCCCGGCGCCTGGGCCATGGCGGGACAGGGCCGCTTCATCTCCGCCGGCCCCGGTCTCCTCGAGTCCGAGGGCGGCCCCGGCCTCCTCTGGTACTCGCTCGCCGAGTTCTCCGACTTCCGCCTCCAGGTGGACTGGCTCGCCCACGCGCTCGAGGACAACTCCGGCGTCTTCTTCCGCTTCCCCACCGCCGAGCTCGCGCGCAAGCAGCCCGACTGGAAGGCCGGCTTCGAGGTTCAAATCGACGAGCGCGGCGTCGACCCCGAGCACGACACCCTGGGCAGCCCGCTCCACCTCACCGGCGCCCTCTACACGCTCGCGCCCGCGGTGCTGAAGGCCTCGCGGCCCCTGGGCGAGTGGAACACCTTCGACATCCTCGCCGGGGGCCTGGACCTGCGCGTCGTGCTCAACGGCGTCGAGGTGTGCACCTTCACCGCGCCCGCGCACAAGCCTCGTGCCGGCCGCATCGGCCTGCAGGCGCACCACCCGGGCTCCCGCGTGCGCTTCCGCGCCCCTCGCCTCCAGCGGCTCTGAGCGCGCGCCCTCCCCGGGCAGCAGCGGCAACCCGCGCGCCAGCCGCACCCCGGAGTACGCCCCCCAGCCCCGCACACGGACGCTCGGGGTGCCGGGCACGGGGCGAGGCTTCCAGGGGGTCAGGCAGGGAGGCGGACGGGCTCGTGCGCCCTGAATTTCGCACCGCCCCGCCTCCGTCGGTGGAGAAGGGAAGCCTCGCGGCCGGGGTGCGGCCGGGGGGGCTTCGCTCGGCTGGTGCCCCGGGGGGCCCTCACCCCAGGTTGCCCACCGTCACCCGGCGTCTCCACCTTTCGAGGTGGCGGCGCTCGCCCCCGAGAACCCGGAGGACGTCCATGAAACGGCTCTTCGTGTGGTCCACCCTGGCGGCCTCTCTCTGCGTGTCCACCGCGGCCCTCGCGCGGGACGCCGTGAAGCCAGACGTGCCTGAAGGCAAACAGGCGGCCGGCACCGGGCAGGCCCCCGGCAGGAAGCCGCAGCCCGAGGACTCCTCGGCCGCGCGCCTCTACACCGCCGAGGGCATCGTCGCCGGCCTCGACGGGGACCAGGTGACGCTCGACACCGACGACGGCTCGCTGGACTTCGAGCTCGACGACTCGGTGCGCATCTACCGCGAGGGCAAGCGGGTGCCTCGCCAGGCCATCCAATCCGGAGACCGCGCCCGCGCCACCTACCAGGAGAGCCAGGACGGCAACCTGGATGACGAGGTGCTCGTGCGCCTGGATTTGCGGCCGGGCAACGCCGAGGACACCGGGGACGGCGAGTAGCCGCCCGGGCACCGGGCGGGCGAGCCAGGGCCCGTCCCTCCCCGGGAAGCTTGGAGCGCCCGGCAGGCGCCACAGATTGAGTCTCGTAGGGGACGCGCAACCCCGTGCGTCCACGTTCCACGAGGAGCCGTCACCATGGCCGGCAAGGAGAAGCCGAGGAAGTACGATCCCGTGCACCCCAAGGAGCGGGAGGACACCAAGCCCCCCTTCTCGAAGGACCGGGTCGAGCGCGGTCTCGAGGCCGATGACACCCGGCACCTGTACGCCGCCGAGTCCATCCACGCCACGCGCGAGCAGAAGTTCGCCCTGGACAGCGACGCGGAGGTGGGCGGCTACGTGCCCGACATCCGCAGCCCCATCGACGAGGCCGATGAGGAAATCCGCCTCCAGCGCGGCCAGGAGGAGCTGGACAAGAACCGCACCGAGCCCGAGGAGTAGGGCCCGGGGAGGACCGGAGACACGCGGCCGGCCCTCCCCGCTTCACCCGCTCAGCGCTTGGGCGGAGACACCGGCTCCTTCGGCGTCAGCTTGCCGAGCTCCAGCGGCGCCACCTGCTGCTGGATGACCTCGGGGTCTCCCACCAGCACCACCTGCATGGCGTCGGGGCCCAGGTAGGCCTCGGCCACGCGCTGCACCTCGGCGGGCGTCGCCTTCTCCAGCCCCTCCACCGTGCGCTTGTACTCGTCCATGGGACGGCGCAGGAAGAAGAGCTGCGCGGCGCTCGAGCCCAGGCCCTCCACCGACTCGAACTCGCCGGGGATGGCGCGGATGAGGCCCTCGCGCGCCGCCGCCAATTCCTTCTCGGTGATGGGGCGCTCGCGGAGGCCCTTCATCTCGTGGAAGAACTCGGTGAGGGCCGGGCCCGTCACGTCCGCCCGCACCGCCGACGAGGCCGTCAGCGGCCCCACGCCCAGCCGCGCGTCCGCGCTCGCCCCCGCGCCGTAGCTGTAGCCCTTCTCCTCGCGCAGGTTCATGTTCAGCCGGCTGCCGAAGAAGCCGCCGAACACCGTGGTGGCCAGCTGCAGCGGGTACTCGTCCGGGTGCCCCGCCGCCACGCCCGGCCGGCCCAGCACCATCATCGTCTGGTCCAACCCTGGCTTGGCCACGTACACCACCTGCTGCCGCTGCGGCGCGGGCGGCGTGGGCGGCACCGGGGGCAGCGCGGCGTTGCCCTTCCAGTCGCCGAAGGACTTCTTCGCGAGCGCCACCGCCTCCTCCAGCGTGACGTCTCCCGTCACCACGAGCGCGGCCGCCTTGGGCCCCACGTTCTTCTGGTAGAAGCCCTTCACGTCCCGCAGCGTCACCGTCCCCACGGTGGCCGGCAGTCCGCTCACCAGGTGCCCGTACGGGTGCTCGGGGCCGAACACCGCGTCCAGGTACGCCTGCTGCGCGAGGAAGCGCGGGCTGCCCATGGCGCGCACCAGCTCGGCCAGCTGCAGCTTCTCGCGCCGGTCGAAGTCCTTCTGCGCGAAGGTGGGCTTGCGCACCACGTCCGTGAGCAGCCCCAGCGCCGCGTCCGCGTTGCGCTTGAGCACCCGCACGCCGATGAAGGCCCCATCCGGGTCCACGCTCACCATGGGCGACACGCCCAGGTCCTGGAAGGCCTGGTCCAGCGCCTGCGAGTCCTTCCCGCCCGCGCCCTCCACCATCATCTTGTAGGTGATGTCGGCCAGGCCTCCCTTGCCCTTGGGGTCCTGCGAGCCTCCCGACGCGAAGGCCATGCCCACGAACACCAGCGGCAATTCCTTGCGCGTGCTCACCAGCACCGTGAGGCCATTGTCGAGCTTCGCCTGCTCGAACCTGGGCAGCACGAGCTCCGGCGGCTTGTCGGCCTTGGGGGGCTCGTTGCGGAAGGCCTCGGCGTCCTCGGGGGGAGGCGTGGCGGGCGTCTGCGCGGTGGGGGGCGGCGTGGGCGTCTCGGGGGCGGGCTCCGGCGCCGTCTTGCAGGCGGCGGCGAGCGCCAGGGCGGACACGGCGATGAACAGGCGGCGCATCACGGGGTCTCCTTCGCGGCGGGCTTCTGCGCGGGCACGGCGTGCAGCACCACCCGCGCATCGGGCTGGAGGTACTCGCGGGCGAAGTCGCGCACCCGCTCGGGCGTCACCGCGTCGTAGCGCGAGAGGTCCTCGTTGAGGTAGCCCGGGTCTCCCGCGAAGTGGTTGTAGCTCTGCAGCACGTCCGCCTTGCCGCCGAAGCCGCCCACCGACTGCAGCCCCGCGAGCATCTGCGTCTCGAAGCGCGTGCGCGCCCGGTTCAGCTCCTGCGGCGACATGCCCCCGCGGCGCACCTCGTCGAGCACCGCGTCGATCTCCCTGGCGAGCGCGTCGCTGGAGACGCCGGGACGGGCCACGGCCTCGATGCTGAAGGCGGACTGGGCGCCGAGGCTCTGCTGGCTGGCGCTCACGCTCTGGGCCAGTTCCTTGTCCTGCACGAGGCGCTTGTAGAGGCGGCTGGACTTGCCGGTGCCCAGCGCGTTGGCGAGCACGTCCGCGGTGGCATCGCCCTCGGTGAGGTAGGGCGGGGTGAGCCACACCATCTCGACCATGGGCAGGGTGCCCACCTTCTCGTCGTGGCGGATGGTGGTTTCACGGGTGACCTTCGCCGGGTCCACCTGGGGCTTCTCCGGCTTGGGGCCGCTCGGCAGCGAGCCGAAGTACTTCTCGATGAGGGCGCGCGCCTCCTTCTCATCGAAGTCGCCGACAATGGCGAGCGTGGCGTTGGCGGGCGCGTACCACTTGCGGAAGAAGCCCTTCACGTCCTCCACCGTGGCCGCGTCCAGGTCCGCCATCGAGCCGATGACCTTGCCGTGGTACGGGTGCGGCGCGGGGAAGAGCGCCATCCACAGCTTCTCCTCGGCGAGGCCGTAGGGGCGCGTCTCGGTGCCCTGGCGGCGCTCGTTCTTCACCACCTCCTGCTGGGTGCGCAGCTTCTTCTCGTCGAGCGCGTCCAGCAGGAAGCCCATGCGGTCGCTCTCCAGCCACAGCGCCGTGGCCAGGTGGTTGCTGGGCACGGTCTCGAAGTAGTTGGTGCGATCGAAGTTGGTGGTGCCGTTGAGGTCGTTGGCGCCGAGCTGCTCGAGCATGGCGATGTGCACGTCATCCGGCACGTGCTTGGAGCCCTGGAACATCATGTGCTCGAAGAGGTGCGCGAAGCCGGTGCGGCCGGGCTGCTCGTTGTAGGCGCCCACGTGGTACCAGACGTTCACGGCCACCACGGGCAGCTTGGGGTCGTGCGCGAGGATGACCTCGAGGCCATTGGGCAGTTTGTACTTCTCGTAGGGGATGGCCAGCGCCTCGCGTCCGGGCTCCAGCGGCTTCGCCTCGTGCTGCTGCTGCTGGGCGAAGGCCGGAAGGCCGAGGGCGAGGATGGCGGCGGAGATGAGCGCTTTCATGCGGTGCCAGTGCCTCCTCGGGTGACAGAGGCCTTCGGCTTAGCACGCGCCTTGTGCCGCGCGGAGCACGAATCCCCTTGGGAATCGGGTTCTGGGCACGAGTGTTCGGGGGCGGGGGTTCTTGGGGGTGGACGCTCCCCTGGCCCTCTAATCTGGGTGAAGCAATGACATACAACCACAACTTCGATGTGGACTCCGTTCTGGATGTCTTGCGCACCGTGAACGAGAAGTACCCCGAGGGCTCGCCAGAGGACGAGGCCCTCCGGGTCGCCGCGGTGGCGCTGTTCTACGTCCGCGATACCAAGAAGCTGGAGGAGTATCGCGAGTTCTTCCGCTCGTTCTACACGCCCGCCATTGATGACATCGTCGTCGCCCAGACGTTCGCGACGCGAGAAGAGGCCGATGCATGGCTCGCCAGTGGAACGGCCCGCGACGGTGAGCTCGTTCGAATCGCTGGCGAGGGCTTTCAGGTCATCCCCGAGCGGAAGGGAACGGGGTGGAGGTTTCTGCGCACTCCCCTCCCGGAAGAGCTGATGAAGAAGTACCCGCCGGATTCGGAGTAGGGCTCACCCTCCCGAGGGGAGAGGGGTGGTGGGCGTGGGGCCATGCACCGGCAACTCCAGCCGCAGGCACGCGCCTCCCTCCGGCCGGTTCTCCGCGCTCAGCGTCCCGCCGAAGCGCTCCACCAGCTCGCGCGAAATCGACAGCCCCAGCCCCGTCCCCTTCTCCGGCCCCTTCGTCGTGTAGAAGGCCTCGAAGAGTCTCGGCAGGGCCTCGGGCGGAATCCCCGGGCCGTTGTCCTCCACCAGCAGCACCACCCTCCCCTCCCCCGCCAGCCCTCGCACGCGCACCTCGCCCCCCAGCACCTTCGCCTCCTCCAGCGCGTCCCCCGCGTTCACCAGGAGGTTCAAAATCACCTGCGCCAGCTTGCGCCTCGTCGCGAACACCTCGGGCAGCTCCGCCGGCACCTCCACCTTCAGCTTCGCCACCGTCTTCAGCCGCACCGCCGCCAGCCTCGCCGCGTCGCTCACCACGTCCGCCAGCGCGCACTCGCTCGGCTCCTCCGCGTCCATCCGCGAGAAGCCCTTCAGGTCCGAGACGATTTGACGGATCCGCTCCACCCCCGTGCGCGTCTCGTCGAACACCTCCTGGAGCTCCCCCCGCGCCTCCTCCGGCAACGGCTGCGCCAGCACCTCGGCGCGCAGGAACTCCAGGTTCGAGCGCACGAAGGCCAACGGGTTGTTGATTTCATGCATGACGCTCGCCGCCAGCCTCCCCACCGTGGCCAGCTTCTCCGACTGCATGCGGTGGCTCTCCGCCACGGCCAGCTTCTCCAGCGCCTCGCGCCTCGCGCGCTCCAGCCGTGCCTCGTGCTCCGCCGCCTGCGCCTTGCGGAACTGCGCCGCGCCGTACACCCCGAAGAACGTCATCGCCCCCACCATGCCCGCCCACACCACCGCGTTGAGCACCGGGCCGCCCGAGAGCAACTGCAGGCCCAGTACCCCCACCGCGCTCACCCCACCGCTGGCGACCGCGTGCCGCGCGTCGCTCGGATGGACGAGCGCCATCAACAGCGGCAGGGTGGGCACGAGGCTCAGGTAGGGGCTCGCGCCGCCTCCGGTGAAATGGACGACGAGCAGGAAGAAGAGGCTGGTGAGGCCGGCGTTGAAGATGGACAGCGGCGCCACCCAGCGCGTGTCCACCCTCGGCCACACCCAGGTGTACACCAGCAGCTCCGCCGCCCACGCCCCCCGCGTCAGCAGCGCCGGCAGGCTGAAGGTGCGCCCCAGCACGAGCAGGTCCAACGGGTACAGCAGGAAGAGGGCCACGGCGAACACCCGCCCCGTCTCGAGCCGCCGCGCTTCCGCCCCGCTCAAGGCCTGGCGCGTACTCCTGCCTTCCTCCGGGACGGGCGACGAGCGGTGCATGCGTGGGGGCGGGACTTCCGGGCTGCGGGGGGAGCCGGATGGTACGACGTCTCCGGTAGGGCTGCCCAGCCCACCTCCTCAACGCCGGGTAGCGGTGACCGTCCACAGCTCATACCGCGAGTACGGCTCCGGCAGCGCCTCGCACCGCGCCTCCACGTGGAAGCCCCCGGCCTCCAGCAGCGCCCGGGCCCGCGGCAGCAGGAACGTCAGGTAGTACATGACGAAGGGCGGGCTCCACAGCGCGTTGCGCACCCGCATGGCCGCGTTGAAGGCGCGCGCCATCCAGTAACCGGCGCTCCGCCGCGAGGGCTCGTCCCCCGTCGCGAAGACGAAGCGGCCCCCCGGCTTGAGCACCCGGTGGACGTTCTCCACCAGCCTCGGCTCGTCCTCCTCGGGGATGTGGCCGAAGGCGCCGTAGCTCGTCACCAGGTCGAACTCCTCGTGCCACGGCAGCGCCAGCGCGTCGCCCCGCACGAATTCCAGCGCCGCCGTGCCCGGAGCCTTCGCGAGCCGCCGCCGCGCCTCGTCCAACATGCCCTGGCTCAGGTCCACCCCCACCACGCGCTCGCGGCACAGCGGGCGCAGGTGGCGCATCGCCGCCCCCGTGCCGCAGCACACGTCCAGCGCGCTCCCCACGCTCCCCGGCGGCCCCAGCTGCGCGAGGCTCGCCTTCAGCACCAGCTCCGGCGTGCGGAATGGCGTGTAATCGAACTTCGGCGCGAGCAGGTCATACCCCTCCTCCACCGAGGAGAGGCCCTGCCGCACGAGCTCCATGAAACGCGGTCCCTTGGGGTGGAACATGCCGCGGAAGCCTAGAGCCTGTGCACCCCGAAACAACCGCTCCCGAGGAGCCGCCTGTCTGAAGCAGGCCCTACCGGACAGTCTCCAAGCAGGCCGCGCTGTTACCGGCCCACCTATGGGCTGTAGACCAGGGTCAGCTGGCTGCCGCCGCTGGGGAGCGAGTTGGAGCCGCAGTAGCCGCCACCCGTGAGGTCGACCACCCGGGCGTCGGCGCTGTAGTGGGTCTCGCCGACCGCGTTCCAGCCCTCGACGGAGAACTGGTTGGCCGCCACGGAGAAGGAAGTGCCGCGCAGGTCGAGGTTGGCCACGCCCGAGGGTGCCCAGTTGCAAGACGCGGCCGAGGCGTACGGCATCGAGCGCACCTCGCCGTAGCCACTGTGTTTGAGCACTCCCGAGGAAGAGGAGAAGGTCTGGTCCGTGGTGTTCACGCGCAGGGTGGCCGGGTCAATGCGCAGCTTGAAGTAGGTGGTGCGCACGTCGGTGCCGGGAGAGGCCCACCCGGCGGTGTACTGGGAGAAGTTGGAGGTGCCCGTCTCCAGCAGCGTCAGGTACTCGGTGGGCGTGCCGGCCATGTCGTGGCACCAGGCCGTCCAGGGCTGGGCGGGGTTGCCGTTGAGGTACAGCACGTACTCGCCATCCACCGCCTGGGGATTGACGCTCTTGAGCTCCTGGCAGGTGGCGAGCGGCTTGAGCGCGAGCTGCAGCAGGCCGTCGCTGGTGGTGACCGAGTTGGAGCCGCAGTAGCCGCCACCCGTGAGGTCGACCACCTGGGCGTCAGCGCTGTAGTGGGTCTCGCCGACCGCGTTCCAGCCAGCGACGACGAACTGGTTGGCCGCCACGGAGAAGGAGGTGCCGCGCAGGTCGAGGTTGGCCACGCCCGAGGGTGCCCAGTTGCAGGACGCGGCCGAGGCGTACGGCATCGAGCGCACCTCGCCGTAGCCACTGTGGTTGAGCACTCCCGAGGAAGAGGAGAAGGTCTGGTCCGTGGTGTTCACGCGCAGGGTGGCCGGGTCAATGCGCAGCTTGAAGTAGGTGGTGCGCACGTCGGTGCCGGGAGAGGCCCATCCGGCGGTGTACTGGGAGAAGTTGGAGGTGCCCGTCTCCAGCAGCGTCAGGTACTCGGTGGGCGTGCCGGCCATGTCGCGGCACCAGGCCGTCCAGGGCTGGGTGGGGTTGCCGTTGAAGGACAGCACGTACTCGCCATCCACCGCCTGGGGATTGACGCTCTTGAGCTCCTGGCAGGTGGCCGGGGCGGTGGGCTGGAGGGCCTGCCGCAGCGTGGGGGCGGAGCGCGCCACCTCCTGGCTCAGGTCCCCGGCCTCGCCGCAGCCGGTGCTCAGCGTGACGAGGCCCATGAAGAGGGCCCCGAGCCCGGCGCCGCGGACAGGACGAGGTGAGACGGCGGGAGAGGGCGAGCGGCTTCTTCCAGGGAGACGTGGGGGAACGAGGGGCGTGCAACATGAGGGGCCTCCGGGGTTCAAGGAGTCTTGAATGAACTCGGGGAGGCCTTGAGCACGCGTCGTGCCACCACGCCCATGGGGCGCTTCCGAGGAGAGCCCCTCGGGGAAGGGTCTGGGAGGAAGGGGAGTGATTGTCGGCGACGTGTCGGCGACGTTTCGCCGGCCATCGCGAACTGTCGCGGCCCCGGAGAGGCGGATTGGATTTGCCTCATGCCGGAGCGGGCCGGGGCTCCAGCAGCATGGGCAGGCCGCCCTTGGGGCGGATGGTGACGAGCGGCTCGGGCTCCACGGTGTGGCCGGGCAGCGAGCGCAGCCGGAAGCGCTGCAGCACCAGGGCGGTGATGACGGTGGCCTCCATGAGGGCGAGCTGGTTGCCGATGCACAACCGCTGGCCCGCGCCGAAGGGGATGTAGGCCAGCCGGGGGCGGGAGGCGGAGCGCTCGGGCGAGAAGCGCTCGGGGTCGAAGCGCTCGGGCTCGGGCCACAGCCGCGGGTTGCGGTGCAGGGCGTAGACGCTGATGACGAGGATGACGCGGGCGCTGGCGGGGACGTGGACGCCGGCGAGCTCGTCCTCCTTCACGGGCTGGCGGCCGATGACCCAGGCGGGCGGGTAGAGGCGCAGGGCCTCCTCGAAGAGCCAGGTGACGTAGCGCAGGCGGGGAATGTCCTCGGCGGTGGGCGCGCGGCCGCCGAGCACGGTGTCCACCTCGGCGCGGGCGCGGGCCTCGATTTCGGGGTGCTGCGCGAGCAGGTGCCACATCCACGAGAGCCCCGCGGCGGTGGTCTCATGGCCGGCGAGGAAGAGCGTCATGGCCTCGTCGCGCAGCTGCGTGTCGCTCATGCGCTCGCCGGTGTCGGCGTCCTGGGCGGCCATGAGGGTGGCGAGCAGATCCTCCCCCTGCGTCTGGCCGGAGCGGCGGCGGGAGATGACGTCGAGCACCATGGCGTCGAGGGTGGAGACGGCGTGGCGGAAGGCGCGGTTGCGCGCGGTGGGGAGGAAGTCCGGGGCGCGCAGGCCGAGCGAGAGGAGGCGGCGGTTGGTCTCGGAGATGGCGAGGGTGAGGGCCTGGCCGACGCGGTCGGTGGTGCCGCTCACGTCGGTGGAGAAGAGGGCGCGGCCGACGATGCCCAGGGTGATGCGCATCATCTCGGAGGCGACGTCGAGGGGCTCGGAGGCGGAGGGGCGGGCCCCCCAGCGCGCGAGCATCTGCTGCGTGGCGTCCACCAGGGTGGTGGTGAGCGCGGCGAGGCGCTCCTTGTGGAAGGAGGGCTGCATGAGGCGGCGCTGGCGCTTCCAGAAGTCGCCGTCGCTGGTGAAGAGGCCGTTGCCGAGCAGCGGATACAAGTCCTTCATGAGGGCCGGGGGCTTGCCGTAGCGGTCCGCGTGGTCGACGAGCACGTGTTTGACGAGCTCGGGGCCGGCCAGGGACAGCAGGCTGAGGGTGGGCCCCATGCGCAGGCGCACGAAGTCGCCATGCTCCGCGTGGGCGCGGGTGAAGAGCTCGAGCGGTTGCTCACGCCGCTCCTGGATGCTGCCCCAGAACCAATGGCCCCGGGGTCCGGGGGCCTGCTCCAACGTACGGGCCTGCGTCATGGTGCGTCCCTCCCTCGCGCCCGACGCTAGCCGAGCTTCAGTGCATGGAGGGAGCGGGCTCTTCGGCGGAGACGCCGCCGGCCATGCCGGTGCGGGCCTCGAATTCGTTGCAGCCGCTGGTGCCGGAGACCTGGAGGTCGAACGGCTGGAGGTCGGGCTCCATGCAGCGGGCGACGTCGGTGTCCCCGGGATTGGGGTGGTGGGTGCCGAAGTAGCGGCAGCCCTTGCAGTGGCCCCAGTTCTTGTCCGCCATGACTTCCTCCCTCGTGTGGGCGGGGTTTCCCTACGAGGGTGGGGGTGGGGTGCGGCGGCAACAAGCGGCGCCCGCCCTGCGCTCCGAGGGGCGGGCGGGTTCGTGCGACACTGGCGCGCATGGCCTCCCCCAGCGCCACCGCTCCCCGCTGTGCCGTGCACCCGGACGAGCCCGCCGCACGCCTGTGCGCGCGCTGTGGCGGCTTCCTCTGCGAGCCGTGCACCACCTGGGTGCTCGGCGAGGTGTACTGCCCCACCTGCGCCGCGCTGCCCGAGGTGAACTACCTCGAGCGCTTCCGGCAGGGGCTGTGGGGGCGGCGGGACTCGTGGGCCTGGAGCCTCGGCTTCTTGGGGCTCGGACTGGTGGGGCCCGGGGGGGTGCTGGTGGTGCATGGGGGCGAGCCCCAGCTGGGAGGCTTCCTGCTCGCCGGTGCGGCGGTGGGCGTGGGGTACTTCTTCCGCCAGGGGTGGGCGCGCGGGGGGCTGCTCGTGCTGCCGGGGGTGCTGGGCGTGGCGGGCGTGGTGCGCGGGCGCCCCGAGTGGGTGGTGCCCGCCGTCCTCCTCTTCGTCCAGGGCCTGGCCATCCGGAGCACTCCCCGGCACCGGCTCTTCTTCCGCCTGCCGGTGCCGGACGCGGTGCTGCTGCGGCTGTGGGACCGCTACGAGAACAACCCCCTGGCACGCGTGGCGCTGTCCTTCGGGGTGTACGGGCTGGTGCTGCCGCTGTTCGCCCCGGTGGCGCTGGGGCTGGGCGCGGTGGCGCTGCGGCGGGTGGATGCCGAGGGCACTCCGCCCATCGGCCGCCGGGGCCAGGCGCTCGCGGCGATGGGGCTGGGCGCGGGCTCGGTGGCGCTGTGGGTGGCGCTCTTCTGGCCGAGGCTCTCGGCGCTGCTCGGCGAGCTGTGGGGCGCGGGGTAGGGGATTGCGCACGGCCCCCTCCAGGGTGGAGCACCTGGAGGGAGCCCGGGCCCGAGCCGGGGTGGGAGGCACCCACCGTGTGCGGACCGGGCCGGTTTCAGGGCAAACCGCCGGACAACCGTCAGTCCTTGGCGGTGCGCAGCTGGCCGCTGTTCTTGATGTTCGTCTTCACGCGGTTCTCCGCGTCGCCGCAGTCGCCCTTGGCCTGGTCGTCGATGCGCAGCACGTTGCTGGCGAGCTGGAGGTCGCCCTTGCTCAGGCACGTGGCCACGGGCAGGCCCTCGAGCCACGCCTGAGGCTGGAGCAGCGCGAGCAGCGCGGTGTCGGCGTCCACGGCGACGCCGTTGGTGGACTCGAAGCGCGCGTCCTCGCTGAACTTGAGCTTGAGGTCCAACGTGTTGGAGGCGTTGTCCTGGGTGAAGGAGGCCTTCACCAGGAGGCTGTAGCCCACGAGCGGCTCGCCGCTGGCGACCTCGGCGGCCTTGGCCTCGTCCAGGCGGAAGTCGATGCGCTTGTAGTTGCCCGCGGGCAGGCGCAGGCCGGAGAGGTCCGGGGTGGTGGCGCCCGTCATCAGGTCCACGACGATGGGGCCGGGGACGACGACGGTGCCCGAGCTCTCGCTGCCCTTGCAGGTGGCGCCCGCGAGCAGGCCGCTGACCTCGGCGCACTTCGTGCCCTGGGGCAGATCCAGGCGGATGTCCTTGAGGTGGATGCGCGCCTCGGTGAGCGTGAAGACAATCCCGTCGCTGGAGTGGAAGGTGGGGGCCGGCGTGGCGGTGGCCTCGGCGCCCTGGACGAGCACGTGGGCGGCCTGGGCCGCGGACTCGTTGACGGAGAAGCGGAGGGACGCGCCTTCCCCACCACAGGCGGTGAGGCCAACGGCGGCGGCGCACAGCAACGACTGACGGAGCGAGGGAGTGCGAAGGTTCATGGGCAGCTCGTGGGGTGTGGAGGAAGGGCGTCCGGCCGGGCCCTCCGGGTGTCGCGGTGGGGAAGACCCCCGGAGCCGGAAATCGGTCACGCGGGCGGCCGGGAGCGTGTGGGCCGGGGTGGGCAGTGTCGCACCGCGTCGGTGGAGGACAGTGGGGCGCGAGGCGGCCGGGCGGGTGGGGAGGCGGCGTTAGACTGGCGCGTCCCCTGAAAGCCGGAGGAGTCCCATGAGGCAGGTCCGAGCCGTGTTTCTCGCGTTGGCGCTGGCGGCCACGCCCGCGGTGGCGAAGGAGCCGAAGGAAGGCAAGCGCATCTCGTTGGACGTCACCCGGGCCAACGTGCACGACGTGCTGCGGATGCTCGCGGACGTGGGGCGGATGAACCTGGTGGTGTCCGAGGAGGTGCGGGGCTCGGTGACGCTGTCCTTGCGCAACGTGCCGTGGACGGAGGCGCTGGACGTGGTGCTGGCCTCGCGGGGGCTGGGCATGGAGCAGCGCGGCAACATCCTGCGCGTGGCGCCGCTGAAGACGCTGCAGGAGGAGGCCGAGTCGCTCGCGCGGCTGAAGGAGGCGAAGCAGGAGGCGGCGCCGCTGCGCACTTGGCTGATTCCGGTGAATTACGCGAAGGCCTCGGAGCTGTTGCCGCAGGTGAAGGCGGTGCTGTCGCCGAGGGGCAGCGTGAGCGTGGACGCGCGCACCAACACGCTCATCGTCACGGACGTGGAGGCGCCGCGGATTCCGTAGTCACGGGGTTGGGGCCGCGGCCGTACCAGTTGAGGGCGAGCAGCACGTCGCCGCGCCAGGTGGCATACAGGCCGTGCTCCAGGTCCACCCCGGCGCGAGCGGTGAGGGCGAGCCCCAGGGGCCCCAGCCGCCCGCGCCCGCCGAGCAGCACGCGCAGGGGGAAGCGGGGCCCGCCGGTGCGCAGGAAGGCCTCGAGTCCGGCCTGGGCGCCGAGGAAGCCCTCGAGGCGCTCGCCGCCGAGGCCCACGGTGAGTCCCGCGTGGGGCCCGAGGCCCACGTCGGCGGGGCCGCGCACCACGCCGTAGGCGGTGAGGCCGAGCTGCGCCGAGGCACAGGTGGCGCGCTCGCCCGAGCCGAGCTGCCACTGGCCCGCGCCGCGCATTTCCAGCACGCCGGTGGACGGGTGGACGAAGAGCTCGCCGCCGAAGGCGGTGGGGCGCGCGTCGGGCACGGGAGGCCGGGCGAGGAGGAAGCCGAGGCCCACCCCCTGGGGCCCGGCGAGCAGCGACAGGTGCGAGTCCTCCACGCGGCCGCGCGAGGTGAGGACGGGGGCCTCGGCGGCGGCCACCGGGGCGAGCAGCAGCGCGCTGGAGAAGACGAGGCAGGAGACGAGGGCCCTCATGGGACGGTCACCTCGGTGCCGGGCACCTGGCGGAGGTCATCGGCGCCGGTGCCCTGGCCGGCGAGCGCGGCGAGGAGGAAGCGGGAGAGGACCTCGGCGATGCGCTCGTGGGCGGTGTCGAGCGGCAGCGCGGGGGTGCAGCCGTCCTCGAGGTCCTTCTGGTCGCTGGCGGTGAATTGGTAGTGGGTGACGCCCTGGAGGACGGCGAGCACCGAGGGAGGGGGCAGCCGCGAGGCCTCGTCGCGCACGCGAGGCAGGGGCGCCGAGCAGTCCAGCTCCCCGGCGAGCGAGAGGGAGGGCACGGACAGCGAGGGGAGGCGGCCGGCGTCGGCGGAGTCGGGGTAGCTGGCGAGGAGGGCGAGGGCCGCGAAGCCGCCGTCGAGGGCGAGCTTGGTGGCGACGACGCCGCCGAGCGAGTGGCCGGCGACGGCGATGCGCGAGGGGTCCACGAGGCCCTGGAGGAGGGAGCCGCCGGGAGGGGAGACGAGGAGCTCGCGGGCGAAGTGGCCGTTGTCGGTGGCGGAGAGGGCGAGGCCGAGCGGGTGGGAGGGGAGCGCGACGACGTAGCCGCGAGTGGCGAGGGCTTCGGCGAGCCAGAGGTAGTCCTCGGGGGGGACGAGGCCGCCGTGGACGAAGACGAGCGCGGGGAGGCGGGAGCCATCGGGGGGCCGGGAGGGGCGGCCCTGGGAGTCGGAGGGGAAGACGACGCGGACGGGGACGAGGTCCGTGTGGCGGGCGCGCACCTGGAAGAGGGCGGTGGAGACGGGGGTGGGGGAGGAGCGCAGGAGGGTGCCGGAGTCGGGCGCGGGGAGGGCGCAGCCGGACAGGGCGAGCCAGAGGCAGAGCAGGAGGAGGGAGTGAGGGGCGGAGGTCACGCGGGAGGCTCGCATGGAGGGAGCACGGGAGGGCACTGAGTAAGGCCCGGGCGCGTGCTCCGCCACGTCACATGAAGCCCCCTCCGGCGGAGAACGGCGCGGACGGGTCCGAGGGTCGTACCAGTCGCGGGAAAACGCGCCCGGAGAGTCGCCTGTTGCCGGGTGGCGTTCGGGCGGAGGAGCCCCTCCGGCGGAGAACGGCGCGGACTGGTCCGATGGTCGTACCAGTCGCGGGAAAACGCGCCCGGGAGCCCCCTCCCGGCGAGCCGCGTCCGGGCGGGAGCGGTTGGCGGGCGTTGTGCTGGAGGCGGAGTCAGTCGCCGACGATGCCCACGCGCACGCGGTGGAGCTCGTTGCCGGTGGCGGCCTTGAGGGTGAAGTCGGCGACGTCCTCGGCGTACACCTGGCGGCCGCCGGTGGGGAGCGCCTCGACGGCGGTGCGGTACTTGTTCGTCTTCACGCCGCTGGGCATGACGGGTGGGCACACCACCACCCAGTCGAGGCCGCTCTCCTGGAGGAGGTGGAGGGCGCTGCGGTGGTCCTCGAAGGCGTGACGCAGGAAGGGGGGCAGGCCGTGCTCACCGGTGAGGCCCCCCGAGGGGTGGGGCAGGAGGCCCGCGGCGCCGACGGTGACGAGCCGTTGAAGGCCCTCGGCCTTCATGGCGGCGAGGATGGCGCGAGTGGCCTCGGTGACGACGGTGACGGCGTGGGTGGCGTCGCGGGCGCCGATGGCGCTCACCACGACTTCCGAGCCGCGCACGGCCTCGGCGACGGCGGCGCCGTCCTCGAGACTGCCCTTCTTCACGTGCAGGCGGCCGTGCTTGAGCCCGAGCCGCTGGGGGTCTCTGACGTAGGCCGTCACCTCGTGCCCCTGCCCCAGCGCGTCGTGCACCAGCGTGTGCCCGACGCGACCCGTCGCTCCGAAGACCGTCAACCGCATGGGTGTCACTCCTCCGTGCGGGGGATATAGCGCCTCGGGTGCCGGGTTGTCCGCAAGGCCGTGCACGGGAGGCGCGCCGCTATGGCGCCGAGGCCATCCGGGGGGGCTGCTGGGCCTGGACGAGGCCCTCGACCATCTTCATCAGCGTGCGGATGTCCCCCTGGAGGCCCGCGATGGCCGCGCTGTTCCGGTGGGTGTGCGCGTAGTTCTGCTCGAGCGTCTGCTCCAGCACCGTCAGGCGCAGGTGGTGCTGGTCGAGCCGCTCGGTGATCGTTTTCCGGATCAGGTTCAGCTCGCTGTGCATGGCGGCGAGCGTCGCCTCGTGGAGCGTCCTGGCCCGCTCCTGATCCATCTTGATGATGCGGTCCAACTCGACGGCGAACTCCCGGTAACGCAGCTTGTTGTCGGCGGCCTCCTTGTCCACCTGGATGGTCAGCTCCTGGAGCCGGCTATTCGTGTCCTCGAGTTGTTTGTTCGTGCGCAGCTGGCCGTCTTCGAGCGATCGCATGCGCTGGTCCGTGCGCTTCTGCCCCTCTTCGAGCGATTGCATGCGCTGGTCCGTGCGCTTCTGCCCCTCTTCGAGCGATTGCATGCGCTGGTCCGTGCGCTTCTGCCCCTCTTCGAGCGATTGCATGCGCTGGTCCATCCGCTGCTCCAGCGATTGCATGCGCTGCTCCAGGCGCTGCTGGCCCTGCTCCATCAGAGTCAGGATTCGCTGCTCGCCCGGCGTGAGGGACTGCTCGCCCATTCCCGTGGAGACCGACGTGGAACGCTCCATCGACACACACCTCCCGTGGTGACTTCTCCCGTAGGTTGACCCATCAGGTCACCCGCAGTCAAGTCACTGCTCAGGTCAGGTGCTGGGACTCCCGCTCTCCGGGGGAGCGCTACTCGCCCGTCAGCTTGGACTCCAGCTCGTCCAGCTCGCGCTTCACCGCCGCGTCCGTCTCGCGCAGCTTCTCCACCTTGCGCACCGCTGAAATCACCGTCGAGTGGTCCTTGCTGAACCGCGCTGCAATCTCCGGGAACGAGCCCTTCGTCAGCTTGCGGCTCAGGTACATCGCCACCTGCCGCGCGTGCGCCAGCGCCTTGTGCCTCCGGTCCTCCTTCAACGCCTCGACCGGCACCTTGTAGTAGCGCGCCACTTCCTTCTGGATGGTCTCCACGTCCACCGTGTGCCGCGTCGGCAGCACGTCCTTGAGCACGTGCGAGGCGAAGTCCACCGTCACCGGGTGCCTCGACAGCGAGTGGATGGCGCTCACCTTCACCAGCGCTCCCTCCAACTCCCGCACGTTCTTCTGGAATGCCCGGGCGATGAAGTGCGCCACCTCGTCCGGCAGGTCCAGCCCCTCCATCACCGCCTTCTTCTGGAGGATGGCCACCCGCGTCTCGAAGCTCGGCTCCTGGATGTCCGTAATCAGCCCCATGCTGAAGCGGCTGCGCAGCCGCTCCTCGAGCCCCGGCACCTCCGCCGGCACCATGTCGCTCGTGAGGATGATGGCCTTGCCCTGCTCGTACAGCGTGTTGAACGTGTGGAAGAACTCGCGCTGCGTCTCCTCCTTGCGCCCGAGGAACTGCACGTCATCGATCATCAGCACGTCGCACTCTTCGCGGAACTTCCGGCGGAACTCCGGCATCCGCTGCTCGCGCACGCTCTCGATGTACTCGTTGGTGAACTGCTCGCTCGACAGGTACACCACCCGCTGCGTCGGGTCGCGGTCCCAGATTTTATTGCCGATGGCGTGCAGGAGGTGCGTCTTGCCCAGGCCGGTGCCGCCGTAGATGTAGAGCGGGTTGTAGGCGCGGCCGGGGCTCTCGGCGACGGCGTGGGCGGCGGCGGCGGACAGCTGGTTGCTGTCGGCCACCACGAAGCTCGGGAAGGTGAAGCGCGCGTTGAGCCGGGGTGGCCGGGGGCCTCCGGATTTGACCTCCAGTGCGGGCTTGAGCTCCGGCGGGGGTGCCATGCCCGGCACCACCTCGTAGTCCACCTGGCGCGGCTCGTCCGTCACCCGGGCCAGGGTGGACTCGATGAGCGGCCGGTAATGGTTGTCCACCCAGTCCTGGTAGAAGCGGTCCGGCACGGCCAGCACGAGCGTGTCCCCGCGGACCTCCAGGGGCGCCATCTTGCCAATCCACCCCAGGGCGTAGTCCTTCTTGTCCTGGCGGAGGCAGTCCAGCATCCGGGCCCAGAGATTCTCGGCACCTGGCGTGGGGGCTGGGGTTTGGGCGAGCGCGTTCACGGGCGGCCTCCGAGGCGCTGGCGGATCACCAGACGGGGGGCCGACCGTGCTAACAGTCCCCCCCTGGGCGATCAAGTTTGCGGCCGGAACTCCAATCCTTCCGCGCCCCTACCTCCACTCGTTGGATCGCCCCCCAGGAGCGGAATCCCCCGGCCCTCCCCACTGGTTGTGGCCCCAGCGATTCACCATCCCCCTCGTTTCACCCCGGGTGTGGGATGCAAAAGGGCGGCGTTCATCCCCGGCCGGACAGGTGGGAGTGATCGGACGTTGACTTGGGTGGGAGATCGGGTTACGAGCGCCGCCTTCCTCAGTCTCGTGGATAAGGGCGCCCGCCGTATGGGCGAGCGTCTCGTCGTCCCAGGAGTCCAGCCGTGTCCAAGCGCACCTATCAACCCTCGAAGATCCGGCGCAACCGCACCCACGGTTTCCGCAAGCGCAACTCCACCAAGGCCGGCCAGGACGTGCTCAAGAGCCGCCGCGCCAAGGGCCGTAAGCGCCTGGTGGTTGCGTCCTACAAGAAGTAGTGCCCGGGATACTCGCGTGAAGGCCGAGGGCCAGGCGCCACCTCGCGATGAGCGCTTCCCCAAGGCCGTGCGGCTGCTGCGCCGGCGCGAGTTCCTCGAGGTCCAGGAGCACGGTCAGAAGCTTCCCTCCGACTGTCTCCTGGGGCTCGCCCGGCCCAATGGGCGGCCCTACAGCCGCGTGGGCCTGACGGTCTCCAGCAAGGTGGGCAATGCCGTGGTGCGTGCCCGCCTCCGCCGGCTCCTGCGAGAGTGTTTTCGCAAGCGCCGGGGGCAATGGCCCTCCGGTGTGGACGTCGTGCTGGTCGTGCGCCAGTCCGCCAAGGACGCCTCCTTCCAGGACATGTCGCGCGCCTTCGATGGAGTCACCCGCAAGCTGCAGAGGCTGTTTCCGTCCGGCCCCCGGGAGTCCGCCCGATGAGCCCTCTCGCCTGGCTGCTCGCGCTGCCCATCCGCCTGTACAAGCGGTGGCTGTCGCCCCTGCTCCCCCCCGCCTGCCGCTTCCACCCCACCTGCTCGGTGTACGCCCTGGAGGCGCTCCAGAAACATGGAGCCCTGCGCGGTGTGCGCTTGACCCTCTGGCGCCTGCTGCGTTGCCAGCCCTTCCATCCGGGCGGCTTCGACCCGGTGCCGTGAATGCCCTTCCCTTATGAACGATCTGGATCCGCTCTCGCCCAACTCGGCTGATTCCCAGCGGCGACTGATGATGGCGCTCGCGCTCGCGATGGCGCTCGTCTTCGCCTACTCCTTCTTCTTCTCGCCCAAGGGCCCGCCCCCCGAGGCCACGGCCCCGGACGCCGGGCAGGTGGTAGACGCCGGCACGCCCGGTGCCACCGCCGGTACGGGCACGCCGCCCGCCGCTGGCACCGGGAGCGAGGCGGGCCCCGTGGCCAGCGCCGACGCCACCCCACCCCCGCCGGTGCGCACGCTGAACCTCGAGCGGCAGTCGACGCACTACGTCTTCTCCAGCCAGGGCGCGGGCCTCACCTCGGCGGTGCTCCAGGGCGAGAAGATGCGCGAGCAGCAGCACCTCACCATCGGAGACGGATTCAAGCTGCTCTTCGGGGGCGACGTGCCGCCGCCGCCGCAGATGAACCTGGCGCAGCCGGTGGCGGGCCAGGCGCTGCCGCTGGCCGTCTCCATCGCGGGCCCCCACCCCCTGCCGGCGAGCACCCCCTACGCCGTGGCCGAGCCCGCCGCGGGCCAGGAGGGCGCCACCTTCACCGCCCGCCAGGGACCGTGGGAGGTGACCAAGCGCCTGCAGTGGCAGAAGGAGGGCTTCGAGCTCGTCTACACGCTGGAGGTGAAGAACACCTCGGCGCAGGCGGCCACGGGGGAGCTCCAGGTGCACTACAGCCGCGCCATCGACCCGGCCGGCGAGCACGCCCCGTCCTTCTTCGGCGGCGTGGGCAATCTCAGCTACGCCTCGTGCCACGTGGCCGACGAGAAGCACAAGCTGTCGGCGGACCAGAAGCAGCCCGACCCGGAGAAGCTGCGCGGCGCCGTGCAGTACTTCGGCATCGACCAGCAGTACTTCCTCTCCGCGCTCTACCCGCTCGAGGGCGCCATGCAGGGCCGCTGCGAGCTGCTCGCCACCCCCGAGGCCCGTGGCGTCACCGCCATCTTCCCCCTCACCGCCGCCCCCGGCCAGACGGTGACGTACCGCTTCGGTGGCTACCTCGGGCCCAAGGAGCCGGACCTGCTCGCCGCCGTGCCCGGCCCGTTCGTGCGCGACTCCTCCGGCGCGGGCGCTGGCGCCTTCGTGCCCAACCTCGGCGAGACGGTCGACTACGGCATGTGGGCCGTCATCGCCAAGCTGCTCGTCACCATCATGAAGTTCTTCCACGGCCTGGTGGGCAACTGGGGCGTGGCCATCATCCTCCTCACCGTCCTGGTGAAGCTCCTCCTGCTGCCCCTCACCCACCGCTCCATGGTGAGCATGGAGGCCATGAAGAAGCTCCAGCCCCGCGTGGATGAAATCCGCAAGAAGTACGCGGACGACCGCGAGCGCCAGAACACGGAGATGATGAAGGTCTACCAGGAGAACAAGGTGAACCCGCTCGGCGGCTGTCTGCCGATGGTCATCCAGATGCCCGTCTGGATTGCCCTCTTCGCCACCCTGCGCAACAGCTACGACATCTACCAGGAGCCCTTCTTCGGCCCGGTGTGGCGCGACCTCACCTACAAGGACCCCACGTACCTGCTGCCGCTCGCGCTGGGCGTGAGCATGATCATCACCCAGCGGCTCCAGCCGCAGATGGGAGACCCGGCCCAGGCCAAGATCATGACCTGGTTCGTCCCCATCATCTTCACCCTCACGCTCTTCAACTACCCGGCGGGCCTGGCGCTCTACATCTTCACCAACAACGTCCTCTCCATCGCCCAGCAGTACGGCCTGAGGAAGTGGCTGGCGAGGAAGGGCGGCGGCGGAGGCGGGCTGCCGGCGGGCACGGCCACGGCCACCGCGGGAGGCAAGCGCAAGTGAGCGACGTGCAGCCACCCGAGGCTTCTCCTTCCGCGGCCACCGCGGGCGCGGAGCTGCGCGCCCGCGTGGAGCGGCTCCTCTGCGACATCCTCGGGCTGATGGGCTTTCCCGCCCGGCTCGACTTCAAGGACGCCAGCGATGGCAGCCTCGCCGTCGCCGTGCACTTCCAGGGTGAGCCGCCCCCGGGCGTGGAGAATGGCAAGCGCAGCCAGGTGGTGGACTCGCTGCAGTTCCTCCTCAACAAGATGCTCCACCGTCCGGGCACCGAGCGGCGCTTCGTGCTCGTGGGCGCGGGCCTCCACCCAGAGCCTCGCGGCGAGCGGTTGAAGCGGGAGCAGGCCGCCGCCCAGGCCGCCGCCACGCAGGCCCCGGCTCCGGCGCCGCAGCAGGCCGCTCCCGCGCCGCAGCCCGCGCCCCGGGCGCAGCCGCAGGCCCCGGCGCCTCGAGAGGCCAGGCCCGCCCGGGGACCGCGTGCCCAGCCGCAGGAGGCGAAGGCCCCCGCCGCACGTGCCTCCGAGTCGGATGAGCGCTCGCTCGAGGTCGCCGAGGATGCCGCTCTGCGAGAGGCGGCCCGCAAGCTCGCCGAGAAGTCGGGCACCCTGGGCCGGTTCTACGCCCTCGTTACAGTGAAACCAGACGACCGCGCGCGCGTACTCAAAGCAGTAGAGGGCGTGCCGGGGCTGAAGGTCTCTTGCGAGGGCGAGGGCCGCAGCCGGCGCGTCGTGTTCACCCCGGACAAGCCCGCTCCGCTCCCCAAGCGGAGCATGCTGCCGGACGACGATGACGAGGAAGACCTCGAGGGCTGACGCGGCCCCCGGGGCCCACCGAGGAAAGGGCATTTCATGGGTAAGGCCAAGTCGCTCAAGGACAAGCTATACGGAGCGGCCGTGCTGAAGATGAGCTTCCGGCTGCGCGGGGACGAGGAGTCCCCGGCCTTCAAGGTCGTGTACCCCGGCGTGCTGAGGGATCTCGAGCTCGAGGACGCCGCCGTCGAGCAGTACATCCATCAGAACCGGGAGGCCGTCGAGCGTGCCGCCCGGGGCAGCACCCCGGCGCAGGGCGCGCGGGACTAGTCCTCCGGGGCGAGGCCCTGGAGTCGCAGGAGCCTGTCGGCCGATGGGCTCCGCGGGCTCCAGGTCCCCGCTGGTGGACGTTCGCGGCGTCCGCCACCCGCGTCACACGCTCCCTCGGCTGGACGCACCGGGGGGGTGCACCTACCTCGTGCGAGGCCCTTCCGGAGCTTCCGGCGGGTGCGGTGCCCCCAGGGCACAGGAGGCCTCCGCATGCGGCGTGCCGTTCTCCCGCTGTCCATCCTCATCGCCTGTGTCTCCGCCTGTAGCGGCAAGGGAGAGCCCGGGCCCCAGGGCGAGCCCGGCTCCAAGGGCGAGGCCGCCGTCGGCCCGAGGGGCGAGCCGGGCCCGAAGGGAGACACCGGGCCCATGGGCCCTCCGGGCAACTTCGCGCGCATCCGCGTGGTGCCCCCCGGTGACAACCCACTCATTGGCGGGGCCATCCTTCGCAACGCCGTCGAGTCCATCGTCAAGGTCTCCGCCGAGGAGCCGTGGCTCGTCCTCGTCGAGCCCGGGGTGTTCGACCTGGGCCCCCAGGGGCTCGAGCTGCGGCCGTACATCCACATTCAAGGCTCGGGGCAGGGGCTCACCACCGTGCGCTCCCGCGCGCCGGGCCCCACGCTGGTGGGCGTGGACCATACGGAGCTGCGCTCGCTCACCGTGGAGCACATGGGGGGCGCGGGCGAGGCCGTGGCCCTCTCCACCGCCTCCCCCCTCTTCCGTGCGCGCGACGTGGTGGCCTACGCCCATGACGGGCAGCAGCGCACCCTCGCCTTCCAGTCCTCCGCCGGCCCGGGCCCCGGCGGCTTCGAGCACGTGCGGGGGCTCGCCTCCTCCGCCCAGGGCGACACCGTGGGCTTCTCGTGCGAGGGCTGCACCGTGCGGCTGTCCGAGGGCTCCACGTTCCTCGGGCAGGGCGGGACGCGCGCCCTCGGCGTCTCCGTGAGCCAGGGCGCCGTGGAGCTGTGGGACTCGTTCGCCACCGCGTTGGACGGGAGCTCGGAGAGCGTCGCGCTGGAGGCGGACGGGGCCTCGCGCGTGGTGCTCGTGCGCGCCGAGCTCTCCGGCGCCAATGGCGGAAGCTCCGCCGCCCTGCGCCTGGTCTCGTCCTCGGCGTCCGTCCGGGACAGCACCCTCTCGAGCGCCGGCCCCTCGGGGAAGCAGGCGCGCGCGCTCGAGGTGTCCCGCTCCGGCTCCGGCTCCTACTCCGTGGACGTGCAGCGCTCCACCCTCTCCGGTACCAGCCAATCCGTGCAGAGCGCCGACGGGTACGCCATCCGCATCAGCGGCTCCCAACTGCGTGGTGGGAAGGTCTCCGGCAATGGCAATGTGTCCTGCAACGGTTCCTACGACGAGAACTTCAACGCCTCCCCCTCGCCCGCCTGTCCCTAGCCCGCCGCGCGGGGGGCTCGGGCCTCCCGACGCATGAGCTCCCCTCCCGCCACCCTCGCCGCGCTCGCCACCGCCCCCACCGCCGGTGCCGTCGGCATCCTCCGCCTCTCCGGCCCCGCGGCCCTCGAGGTCGGGCGCACGCTCGCCCCCGGTGTCCCCGCCTCGCCCACGCCCCGGCATGCGTACCTGGCGTCCTTCGTGGAGGCCTCGGGCGCCGTGCTCGACGAGGGGCTGTTCCTCTTCTTCCGCGCGCCCCACTCCTTCACCGGCGAGGACGTCGTCGAGCTCCAGGCCCATGGCAGTCCCCGGCTGTTGCGCATGCTGCTCGCGCGCGCCCTCGAGCACCCCGCCGTGCGCCCCGCCGGGCCCGGCGAGTTCACCCGCCGCGCCTTCTTGAATGGCCGTCTCGATCTCACCCGCGCCGAGGCCGTCGCGGACCTCGTCGCCGCCGACTCGGAGGCCGCGGTGCGGGCGGCCGCCGCCGGGCTCTCGGGCGCGCTCTCCGCCCGGGTCCGCGCCTTGGAGGAGCCCCTGCGCTCGCTCCATGCGGACCTCGAGGGCGTCCTCAACTTCCCCGAGGAGGCCGAGGGCGCCGATGAGGGCGCGGGGGCCCGGGTGTCCGAGCTGCGGGCCGCGGCGGAGGCTTTGCTCGCCGAGGTGGGCCGTGGACGGCTGGTGCGCCGCGGGGCCCGGGTGGCGCTGTATGGGCCCGTGAACGCGGGCAAGTCCACCCTGTTCAACCGGCTCGTGGGTGAGGAGCGGGCGCTCGTCGACGAGGAGCCGGGAACGACTCGCGACGTGCTGGAGGCCCGCGTCGAGTGGGAGGGGCTGGGAATCGCGCTGCTCGATACCGCCGGGCTTCGCGAGGCACCGGGGCGCGTGGAGGCGCTCGGCATTGCGCGCACCCGCGAGGTGCTCGCCACCGTGGACCTCGCCGTGCTCGTGCTCCCTCCCGAGTCCTCCGAAGAGGAGGCCCGGCGGTGGTTGGGCGCGGCCGGGGCCACGGCCGTGCTCCGGGTCGCCGGGAAGTGTGACGTCCGGGTGGGGCGCGAGGCCGTGGACGACGCGTCCCTCTCCCGGAGGGAGTGGGGTGGGTTGTCCGTCAGTGGTTTGACGGGTGAAGGCGTGGAGGGGCTTCGCTCCACCCTCCTGTCTCGCTTGTGGGGTGGGGGTGCTCCGTCCGCCGTCGCCCTCGTCTCCGAGCGCCACGCCGATGCCCTCCGCCGCACCGCCGAGGCCCTCTCCCGCGCCGAGGCCGCCTCGCGCTTCTCCACCCTCGAGGTCCTCTCCGGCGAGGTGGGCCTCGCCCTCGAGTCCCTCGGCGAGGTGTCCGGCACCTCCGCCTCCGAGGCCCTCCTGGACGCCATCTTCCAGCGCTTCTGTATCGGGAAATAGACACCCGCCCGGCCGCCCGGCGCATGTCAGACCCCTCCCTAGAATGCCTCCCCTGCCCGGCCCGAGAGGGCCAGAGGAGGACAGGGTGATTCCGATGTGCAACAGCCAGGCGGCGTACTCGGCTCTCGAGGCGCTGCCGATGGGATGGGTTGGGGAAATCGTCGACGAGGAGCTGGTGGCTTCGCCCCGGCCGGCGCCAGGTCAGGCCCGTGCCGCCTTCATGTTGGGAGTGGAACTCGGTGAGCGGTTGGATCCGCGGCGCGGCGGCTCCGGACGCTGGTGCTTCCTGCGCGCCCCCGAGCTGCGGCTCGGCCGCGATGTGCTCGTCCCGGACCTCGCCGGCTGGCGCCGCGACCGGCTCGCCGAGGCGCCCACGCCCGATGAGCCCTTCCTCACGCTCGCGCCGGATTGGATTTGCGAGGTGCTCACGCCCTCCACCGCCGCGCTCGACCGCACGCGCAAGCTGCCCGCGTACGCTCGCGCTGGTGTGTCCCACGTGTGGTTGGTGGACCCCTCGGCCCGCACGCTCGAGGTGTTCCAGCGCGTCAAGCGCGGCTGGCTGCTCGTCGACACCTACGAGGGCGAGGCCATCGTCCGCGCCGAGCCCTTCACCTCGTTGCCGCTGGAGCTCTCCTCGCTGTGGCTGCCTGGCGAGAGCTTCCTGGAGCTCGTGCGCTGAGCGGGTGAGGCCCGAGGCGCCTCAGCCCACCGCCCGGAGCCGGGGCGCCTCCGCCGTCGAGCGCATCAGCCGCTTCACCGCGCGCAGCAGGAGGTCCGTGTCGAGCGGCGCCGCGAGGAAGCCGCGCGCCCCGAGTGCCTGGGCCCGCACCACGTCCAGCTCCGGCACCTTGCCCGCCACCAGCAGCTGCGCGCGGGGCCGGCGCGCCATGGCCTCCAGCGAGGGCAGCGGCGAGAGCACCACCGCGCCCTCCCCCGCCGCCAGCACCTGCTCGGTGCTCGCCACGTGCGCCAGGTAGCCCGCCGTCTCCAGCACCCGCACCAGCCCCGCCGCCGCCGCCGCGCCCCAGCCGTACACGAGCACCGCTTCCGAGCGCTCCCCGGCACGCTGCTCCGGCAGCTCCTCCAGCAGCTCCTCCAGCTCCAACACGTCCAGCGGCTCGAGCAGCGGCAGCTCCAGCACCTCGCGCTCCGGGTTGAGGTCCGGCAGCAGGATGGCGCGCGACCCGAAGGCCGAGGCCCCGCCGTGGGTCAGCGACGCCATGCTGCCCTGGTGCAGCTGCATGTCCGCTTCCGCCTCGGGCAGCGTAATGGCCTCGAGCTCCGGGCGCTTCGGCGCCTCGGTGCCTTCCGAGTAGAGGCGCTCGATGGCCCGGGAGATGGCCGCGTCCGTGGCGAGCCTCGCCACCACCCGCGCCTTGCGCGTCACACTGCGCACCGCGTCCAGCGAGTGCAGGCTCGCCGGCGCGGCGATGGCCACCACCAGCACCATGTCCCGAGGGCCCTCCAGCCGCAGCGGCACCACCCGGTGCATCTCCGCCAGCTTCCGGGGCAGCAGCGGCGCGAGCGCGGGCTCCATCGGCTCGGCGTCCAGGTCCAGGGCCGGCACGCCGGCCTGGTGCGCCAGCGCCTCCAGCACCTGCCGCGCCGTGCAGAAACGCATGTCCACGACGACCTGGCCCAGCGGCACGCCCCACTTGCGCTGGTACGCCAGGGCCGATTGCAGCTGCAGCCCGTCCACCATCCCCAGCTCCAGCAGGATTTCTCCCAGGCGCTTCTTCGTCTGCATCGGGCACTCCCCCCGTCGTGTCTTGCGAGCGCCTCTGTAGAACAATTGCACCCGTGTTGTCTTCTTCCTTGACGCCACGTGATTGCGTTTTAGCGCCAGCGTGCTGTCTGTCTTCAGGGGCTGTCTGGTTATTCCGGGCGTCGGGAGCGTCCGGTGTGTGTTCCTGGACGTGGCGAGGCGCGTCATGTGAAGACTCGACGCGGTACGTCACGCCGGAACGGCAACGGGGCGGCGCGAGCCCGTGAGACCCGCCCGCCCCGCTCCCCGTTACTCCCGGACTCGGACTACCAGGTGGTGTCCGGCACCGGCGCCGACAGCATCTGCCGGCGCTCCTCCACCACGCCCAGCTTCACGCCCAGCTGGTAGAGCGCTTGCGTCTGCCGCAGCACCGGCTGCCACGGCGCCGTCACCTGCACGCCCGCGGCCTCCTCGTCGTCGCTGCTCTCGCCCTGCTTCTCCCCCAGCAGCGCGGAAATCACCTCCGCCGTGCCCTTCTTCTTCGGGAAGAGCTCCACGCGCACGTCGCCCTCCAGCTTCGCCGCCTCCTTCGCCAGCCGCAGCGCCACCGGGAAGCCGCCCAGCTCGTCCACCAGGCCCCGCTCCTTCGCGTCCTCTCCCGTCCACACCCGGCCCTTCGCCACCTCGCGCAGCTTCTCCACCGGCAGCTTCCGGCCCGCCGCCGCCTTGCTCGTGAAGTCCTCGTACACGCGGTCCAACGAGGCCTCGTTCTTCGCCAGCTGCTCCGGCGTCCAGTCCGTGTCCGAGCTGAACATCGTCGCGTTCTTGCCCATCCCCAGCGGCTCCCAGTTCACCCCCAGCTTCTCCCAGAAGTCCGCCGTCACCATCTTGCCGCCGTACACGCCGATGCTCCCCGTCAGCGTCCCCGGCTGCGCGACAATCTTGTCCGCGTCGACAGACACGAAATAGCCACCGCTCGCCGCGTACGTGCCCATGCTCACGATGACCGGCTTGCCCTTCTCGCGCGCCCGCTGCACCTCGCGGCGCACCGTGTCGCTCGCCACGTAGCCGCCTCCGGGGCTGTCCACCCGGAAGACAATCGCCTTCACCCGCTCGTCCTCCACCGCCTTGCGGAACGCCGCCGACACCGAATCGCTGCCCATCGTCGTCTCACCCGACATCGGGCTCGAGTGGCTCCGGCCCCGGTCAATCGTCCCCGCCCCGTAGATGAGCGCCACCGTCGGGCCACTCGTGTGCGGACGGCCCGCCCGCTGCAGGTACTTCTCCACGAAGAGCAGCTGCGCCCCGCCCGTCTCCTCCTTCACCTTCGCGTACACCTCGTCGCGGTAGAGCAGCCCGTCCACCAGCTTCGCCTCCAGCGCCTGCTTGCCCAGCAGCGGCGCCGCGTCGATCGCCGCCTTCACCTGCTCCTCGCTCAGCTTGCGGTCCTCGGCCACCCCCTTCACCATCTGCCCGAAGAGGCTCGCGAGGAAGCGCTCCGTCTCCTCGCGGTGCGCCTCGGTGTACGTCTGCTCCGTGTACGAGTTCACCGCCGCCTTGTACTCGTAGCGCTTGCCCATGCGCGGCTTCACGCCCAGCTTGGCCAGCGCGTCCCGGGCGAACGGCGTCTCGATCGCCGCCCCCGTCACCGACACGTCCCCCGAGGGCTGGAGGTAGATGTGCTCGAACGCCGAGGCCAGGTAGTACGCCCCCGTCGCGCCCCCGCCCTCGCCGAAGGTGTCCGTGTACACCACGGCCTTCTTGCCCTTGGCCCGGAAGGCCTTCACCGCGTCGCGCAGCTCCTGCACCACCGCGGTGCTCCCCGGCGCCCCGTCCAGCCGCACCACCAGCCCCTTCACCCGCGCGTCCTCCCCCGCCTTCTCCAGCGCGTCCACCACGTCGCGCACCGTGAGCTTGTCGTCCCCGAAGGCGCTCGCCAGCGAGCCCTCCGGCACGTACTCCGGCAGCGGCTCGTTCAGCTCCAGCTCCAACACCACGTCCGGCGGCACCCCCGGCTTCTTGGACGCCCCGAGGATGAGGAGCCCGATGAGAGACCCGAAGATGAGAATGCTCAGCGCGCCCACCACCGCGAGCGAGCCAATGAAGAAGCGTTTCATGCGACAGGCTCCTGACACCTGCGTGTATGCGAAGGGCTTACTACTAACCGCCTCGCATGACGACGCCCGCCCTCCCGCCCCGTGCTCCCCGGTGCGTCCAGCGGCCAGACGTCTCCCCCACACTCCCCGTGTGCCTGTTTCCTGGAAAACAGGAACGTTGGCGAGTCCACGGAGAATCGAGGTAAACACGTCTTCCCTGGAACGTCCGGAGAGAAGGAATGGGGGGAGGGGTTCCCGGGGTTGCGACGATGCCTATTCCTAGACGGGAACGACGCGCCTCCCCCTCACGGAATCCCTGCCATGGACTCGAACTTCTCACTCTCGGTGCACCTGCCTTCTCCGACGTCGAGGCCCCACGGCGCCTCGAGCGTGAGCCTGCTGGAGGCGCCCTGCTCGCTGAGGGACCCGGAAGGGGGCGTGCCCTTCTCCGAGCCCGTCTCCATCCGCGTGCACACCGTGCGCGGCGCGGGGGGCGTGCCGCTCGCCGTGTACGACGCGGGAGACCCGTACGGCCCGGCGCTGCTCTTCGTTCACGGCTTCTCCCAGTCCCACCTGGCGTGGCGGCGGCAGTTCCACAGCGCCCTGAGCCTGGGCTTCCGCCTGGTGGCGTTGGATTTGCGAGGCCATGGGCACTCGGGCAAGCCGCGGGACGCGTATGGCGACGGCCGGCTGTGGGCCGAGGACCTGCACGCCGTCATCACCGCGCTGGAGCTGGAGCGGCCGCTGCTGGTGGCCTGGAGCTTCGGCGCGATGGTGGTGGCCGACTACCTGCGCCACTACGGCCAGACGCACGTGGCCGGGGTGAACTTCGTGTCCCCCATGGTGAAGACCGGCTCCGAGGAGGCCTTCGGGCTGCTGTCGCCCGACATGCTCGCGCTGATTCCCGGGCTGTTCGACCCGGAGGACGGCGCCACCCTGGAGCGCTTCGTGTCGCTGCTGCACCACCAGCCGGTGTCGGCGGAGACGCGGCGCATGGTGCTCGCGTACACGGAGATGGTGCCGGCGTACGTGCGCGAGGGGATTGGCTCTCGCTCGGTGGACAACGACGACGTGCTGCACCAGCTGACGATTCCGGTGCTCGTGTCCCAGGGCCTGGAGGACCGGATGGTGCGCCCGGACTCGGGCCGGCACGTCGCCTCGGTGGTGCCCGGCGCCCATGTGTCGCTCTACCCGGGCATCGGCCACTCGCCCTTCTGGGAGGACTCGCGCCGCTTCAACCGCGAGCTCGCCGCCTTCGCCGCGCGCTGCTGGTAGGCCCGGGCGCTTTCGCTACACCTCGGTGAAGCGGGGGCCGGTGATGCCCTCTTGCTCGAGGGCCTGCTTGAGGTCCTCGGAGACGATGAGGGCTCCCGTCCATCCCCACGGGCGGAAGATGCGCGCGTCGCCCACCTTCGTGGGGTCGATGCGCATGCCCGAGAGCACCCGGTACCAGCCCACCTTCTCCGGCTGGCCGTCCTCCGGCGTGAAGTGCCGCACGTCCCGGCACCGGGGCTCGTCGATGCAGCGGATGACGCGCAGGGCATTGAGGATGAACCAGGGCCCGGCATGGCCATCCACGTGGACGGGGAGGAATTGAACGTCCCGCACGCCCAGGCGCTCGAGGAGCTGCACGACGCGGCCGTGGACCACCGGAGTGGAGAAGGCATCCTGGGTGTATTCCAGCTCTCGCCCATCGGGCCTCACGGGAAACCGGAGGGTTCCCGGGTGCTCGAGCCTGCGGCCTCTGGTGAACTGCCAGGGATCGATTTTCTGCCCGTGTTCGTCCACCGGATGCCGCAGGTGCCAACGCTCTGGCTCGCGCATGTCATCCGTCAGGTCATAGAATCGGTTCATCCTTCGCCATCCTTGGATGTGTCCTACCCGTTCGTCAGCAACCGGTGGAGTTCTGTCCCTGGGGTACAGACCTCGTCCGCGATCCTCTTGAGCTCATCCGCCAGAAGGCTCCGACATTGCTTCTCATCGCGGCACTCCGCGAGCACGGATTGCAAGCGACGATGGATTTCTTGGTGATATTGCTCGGGATGGGGGCCCTGGTGGCCCTTGAGATAGATGAGGTTCTCCTTCGCCTCCAGACTCATCCCCGCGAGCTCGAAGAGTATTTCGAACCTGGGCGTCCACGGGCCGCCCCGCTGCGTCGAGACGTTGTTCTTGTTCGTGGCGAGGTGATGCCAGTAGTAGCCGTCCTTCGGCTCGGAGCCATCGATGCAGGCACTGCCCCCTGCGGCCGCCGCCGTGCCCGCCGCGACTCCCGTGACGATGACGGTGCCATCGGCCACCATCTGCACCGTCGTCGTGCCGCCCATCGTCAGGCCCCCGGGCAATGAGAACCGGGGCGCACGCAGCAACGCCCCGAGCCCTCCCGTGGGCACCTCGGGCAACCCCTTGGCTACGCCCATGCTGGCCACCAGCATCAACACCCGGAGTCCCGTGCCTCCCATCGCCTTGCCGAAGCGCTCGGCCGCCGCTTCGAGCTCCTGCACCGTCCTCGCCGCTTCCGCCTCCTGGTAGAGCTGGAGGCAGGCCCAGGCCACCCGGCCGAGCTCCAGCGCCCCCACCGCCAGCGTCAGCCGCAGCGTCAGCGCCGCCACGAAGGCCTTGGTGAAGACGGGCTCGGGCGCCAGCCACGCCGCGAAATAGATGAAGACAGACAGCGCCACGCTGGAGACGAACAGGGGCGAGTTGAACAGCTCGCGCGCAGCTTCGCGCACGCCCTCGCCCATGTAGCGGGGCGAGAGCTTCAGGGTCATGAAGAGGCGGCTCGCCTCCAGTGAGTGCGGCAGGGGCAGCCGCGACGGGCCATACCGGGAGAGGAACTCCTCGCGCAGCCGCAGCTCCCACGCCTCGGGGGCGGCCCCCTGCGTGTTCCCAGCCCCCGCCGACGCCAGGACGAGCCGCGGACGTCCCTTTTCCCTCGGGGGCAGAGACTCATGCAGGGCCGCGAGCACGGCACGTGCTTCTTCCAGCCGCAGCTGCTCCCATGCCAGGTCGGGGGTCAGGGGCTCGAAGGAGAGCCTCAGCGCGCCTCCGGGCAGTGCGTCCACCCGCACCGGCTTCGACTCCTTCCGGGGAGACTCACCGCCGGGCGCCGTGGCCCGGGTCGTCGCGCACGCGGCGGACAGGAGGAACATCAGCGTCAGGGACAGACGCGGTAGCGAGCCGACTCTCTTCATACCGCCGCAGCCTGCACGACTTCTCTCCAGCCGCGCACCCGTCTTCCCGTTCCTTGCCCTCCCCCCAGCGCGAGGGACGCTGGCTCGAGTGCCCCCCGGTCACGGTGCGGATGGGTACCCTGCGGATGGGTACCCTGCGGCTGACTTCTGGGTAAGGTCGAATAGGGAGTCGCTTCACACCTCGGTGAAGCGGGGGCCGGTGATGCCCTCGCGCTCGAGGGCCTGCTTGAGGTCCTCGGATACGATGAGGGCTCCTGTCCAGCCCCATGGGCGGAAGATGCGGGCCTCGCCCACCTTCGTGGGGTCGATGCGCATCCCCGAGACCACCCGGTACCAGCCCACCTTCTCCGGCTGGCCGTCCTCGGGCTGGAAGTGCCGCACCTCCCGGCACCGGGGCTCGTCGATGCAGCGGATGACGCGCAGGGCATTGAGGATGAACCAGGGCCCGGCATGGCCGTCCACCTGCACGGGGAGGAATTGAACGTCCTGGACGCCCAGGCGCTCGAAGAGCTGCACGACGCGGCCGTGGACCACCGGAGTGGAGACGGATGCCTCGGTGAACTCCAGCTCCACTCCGTCGGGTTTCACGGGGAACCGGATCGTTCCCTGCGGCTCAAGCCAGCGGCCCTCGGTGAATTGCCAGGGGTCGATTTTCTGCCCGTGTTCGTCCACCGGATGCCGTAGGTGCCAGCGTTCTGGCACTCGCAGGTCATCCGTGAGGTCGTAGAAGCGGTTCATCCTGTGTCTTCCTTGATGTGTCCTACGTCTTCGTCAGGAGCCGGTAGAGCTCCGTTCCCGGAGTACAGACGTCGGTTGCGATTCTCTCAAGCTCCTCCACGAAGAGCGTTCGACATTCCTTTGGAGTCCGGCATCGTCTGAGCACGGCTTCCAAGCGATCGTAGACCTGCTGGTGATAGTCCTCGGGATGGGGACCTTGGTGGCCCTTGAGATAGACGAGGTTCTCCGCCGCATCCATGCTCATCCCCGCCAGCTCAAAAAGGTTCTCGAACCTGGGAGTCCACGGGCCGCCCCGCTGCGTCGAGACGTTGTTCTTATTCGTGGCGAGGTGGTGCCAGTAGTAGCCGTCCTTCGGCTCGGAGCCATCGATGCAGGCACTGCCCCCTGCGGCCGCCGCCGTGCCCGCCGCGACTCCCGTGACGATGACGGTGCCATCGGCCACCATCTGCACCGTCGTCGTGCCGCCCATCGTCAGGCCCCCGGGCAATGAGAACCGGGGCGCACGCAGCAACGCCCCGAGCCCTCCC
>NZ_JBJMQO010000068.1:0-85854 GCF_045802675.1 Archangium sp.
ACACCAAGCTCAACATGCTGGTGTCCGGCGGCACGGGCTCGGGCAAGACGACGCTGCTCAACATCGTCTCCTCGCTCATCCCCGACGAGGAGCGCATCCTCACCATCGAGGACTCGGCGGAGCTCCAGCTCAACCAGTCCCACATCGTCCCCTTCGAGAGCCGGCCCCCGGACAAGTTCGGCAAGGGCGGCGTGGACATGGGAGACCTGCTCAACTCGGCGCTGCGTCTGCGCCCCGACCGCATCGTGGTGGGCGAGGTGCGCGGCGGCGAGGCCTTCTACCTCGTGCAGGCGATGAACACCGGCCACGGCGGCTCGCTGGCCACCACCCACGCCAACACCCCCACCGACACGCTGCGCCGCATCGAGTCGCTCTGCCTCATGTCCGGCATCGACCTGCCCATGGTGGCCATCCGCGCCCAGGTCGCCAGCGCCGTCAACTTCATCGTCTGCTGCGAGCGCCTCCACGACGGCAGCCGTAAAACCATCGCCCTCTCCGAGGTGCTCCCGCTCAACGAGAAGGGCGACTACCGCACCCAGGACATCTTCGTCTTCACCCCGGTGACGAAGGACGAGGAGGGCCACATCCTCGGCTACCACGCGCCCACCGGCATCGTCCCCAACTTCGTCGCCCGCGCCCGCGCCTACGGCTTCACCGACCTGGACGAGTCCTTCTTCGACCCTGCCACCTACGGCGTGCCGCCCCCGCCCTCCTTCGCCGCCGGCGAGAGCTACACCGTGCGCTGGGCCCCCTCGCTCAAGCACCGCGAGCGCGGCGAGCCCGACCCCTCCAGCTTCAAGAAGGAGTGGGCGGCCTTCGAGCAGCGCCTCAAGGACGAGGCCCACGACGCCAGGGGCGGCAAGCCCCCGGCGCCCGCCAGCCCGCCCGTGCAGGTGCAGGTGCCCGCGAACCTGCCCGTCGCCGCGCCCCGGCCCGCCGAGACGCCCGCCCCCGTCCGCTCGCGCACCGCCGAGGTCCCCGTCGCGCGCCCCGGGCCCGCCCTCCGGCCCAACCTGCCCGCCAACAAGCCCGCCCCGCCCGTGCCGGACGTGGACGACGACAAGACGCCGCCGCCCACCCGCAACCCCTTCGCCTCCGAGGCCACGCCCTCCCCCGCCGAGCCCAGCGTGCAGGTGTCCGCGGACCTCATGGCCGACGAGCTCGAGACCCTGGGCCGGGGCATCCCCCCGCCGCGTCCCGCGCCCCGCCCCGCCGCCCCTCCTCCGGCCCGCCCCAGCCCCGTCTCCGGCTCCCGCCCCGCCGTGGCCGCTCCTCCGCCCGCCCGCCGGCCCGCGCCTCCCGCTCCCGCCCGTCCCCCTCCTCCCGTGGATGATTTGGGAGACGACGATGACGCACCGCGGGAACTCGACAGCTCGGAGAAGACTCACATCAAACCCATCCCCGAGAAGCCCCGCCGCTGAGCCCGCCCGCTCGGACACACCGGCGTCACGCACCTGCCGTTACTGGTAGTGCGTGACCTTGCGGTGGGGTCCACATGCGGGGAAAGTGACACCATCGTGTTTCTCACACTCCTCGCCACGCTCGCCGTGCTCGGCCAGGCCCCCGCGTCCTCCGAGGCACCGCTCACCGTGCTCATCGCCCCGCCCGAAGCCGCGGGCGTCCCTTCCCACATCGTCTCCTTCGCTCAGGAGCACGTGTACGAGCAGCTCAAGACGCAAGGGCTGCAGGTGGTGCGCGCCTCGGAGCTCTCCCAGGAGCTGCCCCCCGCCGAGCGCAAGGCGGTGCTCGGGTGCAACCGCCTGGAGGCCGCCTGCCGCATCACCCTCGGCGAGGCCGCCCAGGCCGACGTGGTGCTGATCAGCGAGCTGGTGCAGTTCCTCAGCGGCTACCGGGTGGGACTCAAGGCCTACTCCACGCGCGATGGCGAGCTGCTCGCCGAGCACTACGTGCCCGGGGTGCGCGAGGACCAGTTGCTCGACGCGCTCACCCGCGCCTGCGAGAAGGTGCTGCCCCCGGTGCGCCAGGCCCTGCGCCCCTCGGGGACGCCCATCGCGCAGACGCCGACGCCCACGCCGGTGACGCCCACGCCGACGCAGCCGGTGCGGCCCACGCCCGAGGTGACGGCCTCGCGCTCGGGTGCCCCGGGCTGGGCGTGGCTGCCCGCCGCCGGTGGCGCGGTGCTGCTGGGCGCGGGCACGTACTTCTTCGTGCAGGCGGGCAATGACTACCGCGCGCTCAAGAACCTGGACATCCAGGACGCGGAGGACGGTGCCCAGCGGCTCGAGTCGGGCAAGCGCTCGCAGATGCTGAGCCAGGGCGCGTTCGCGCTGGGCGCGGCGGGCGTGGTGACCACCGGGCTCATCTACCTGCTGTCCGGCAAGGACGAGGGCGCGTCCAAGGTGCGGCCCACCGCTTCCGTGGGTCCCGGGGGCGGCATGGTGGGCGTGGCCGGAACGCTGCCGTGAGGATTCACATGCTCGAGAAACCGAAGCCCTTCATCACGGTGCTCGCGCTGGCGCTGCTGGCCGCCGCCGGTTGCTACAACTTCGACGAGGTGTTCGACGACTGCGTGGAGGCCGGCCGCTGCAAGCCCACCGCGTGCGACCCCACCGCCGCCGACGCGCCGGACGACCTCTTCTTCGACAACAACTGCGACGGCCTGGACGGCATGGCCGACGCGGGCGTCTTCGTCGACCCACGCAACGGCAAGGACAACGCCATGGCGGGGACGCGCGAGCAGCCCTACCAGACGCTCACGTACGCGCTGCGGCAGATGCCCGCGGGCAACACCACCGTCTACCTCGCCCAGGGCACCTACGACGAGTCGGGGCTGCGGCTGGACAAGCCCGTGTCGCTCCATGGCGGCTACTCGGGCGTGGAGGGCAACTGGGCGCGCACCAGCACCCACGTCACCCAGTTCGGCGTCGGGAGCAGCGGCCTGACGGTGAGCGGGCTGGGGGATGCCGGCGTCACCCTGGAGTGGCTGCACATCAACTCCGCGCCGGGCACGGAGGCCGGCGCGCCCTCCATCGGGCTGCGGGTGCTGGACTCGAGCGGCGTGCGCCTGCGCCACGTGGAGATCCTGGCCGGGGCCGGCGCGACGGGTGCGGACGGCACCGACGGCGGCGGCTCGGTCCAGGCGGGCGGGGACGGCGGCGTCGGAGTGGACTCCACCGGAAGCAATGATCCCGCCCCGGGAGGCCTGGCCGGCCCCAGCGCGTGCGGCTCCTCGGGCAACGGGGGTGGCGCGGGCGGCAAGGGCAGCTCGTATGGAAACGGCTTCGCCGGTGACGCGGGCTTCCCCAGCGCGGCGGGCGGGGATGGAGGCGTGTCGCAGGAAATCACCACCTGCACGAGCAGCCCCTGCACGTGCCCGCTCAATCCGGGAGCGGATGGGAAGGCTGGGCTCGATGGCGACGCCGGAACGGACGGCGACCCGGGCCTCAGCCTGGGCCAGCTCGCGCTCGATGCCGGCACCTGGGTCGCGAAGCCCGCGACGGATGGCAAGCCGGGTACGCCCGGCGGCGGCGGCGGTGGCGGCGGTGGGGGTGGCTTGTGCTGGATCCACCCCACGTCCGGCGGCAACGCGCAGGCACAGGGAGCTGGCGGCGGTGGCGGAGGCGCGGGCGGTTGCCCGGGCCAGGGCGGTGGCGGAGGCAAGAGCGGAGGAGCCTCCATCGCCGTGCTGCTCATCAACTCGCACGTGGAGTTGGAGTCCTGCTCGCTGAAGACGACCGGAGGCGGCACGGGCGGCAAGGGCGGCTGGGGCGGCCCTGGCGGTCTCGGCGGCCAGGGAGGCCTGGGCGGGTCGCCCTTCTCGGAAACGACGTCCGCCTCCTTCACCTTGATGGCCACCGGCGGTAGGGGCGGCAAGGGTGGCAATGGCGGCAAGGGTGGCAACGGCGGCAACGGCGGCAACGGCGCGGGCGGCCCCTCCGTGGGCGTCTGGTGCGGCCCCGGCTCCTCGCTCGGCCAGACGGCGGGTACGACCATCGTCCCCGGCCCCGCGGGCACGCCCGGCACCGGCCCCGGCCCCGCGGACACCACGGAGATCCGCGAGGACACCGTCGACTGCCCGTGACGCGAGATGTCGGGCGGGAACCTCCCGCCTGCTCCCTCGCTTGTGGGAATCCGCCCCCGGTCTGCTAGCCTGGGGGCACTTTCCCGATGGCTGACTCCCGGACCTGCGAAACCTGCGGCCTCACCGTGCCGGCGGACACCGATGTGTGCCCGCGCGATGGAACCGTGCTGCTCGACTCCACCACCTCGCCCTTCCCCGGCGACGCCGAAGGCGCGCGGCGGACCTCGCCCGGGAAGACGGTGCACGTGATGGACGACTCCTCGTCATTGGACCCGCTCACCGGCCTGAAGCTGGGCGAGTACGAGCTGCGCCAGCGCATCGGCGTGGGCGGCATGGGCCTGGTGTACGAGGGCATCCAGCCGCTCATCGGCAAGCGCGTGGCGGTGAAGGTGCTGCGCCCGGAGCTCGCCGCCGCCGAGGAGCAGGTGGCGCGGCTGCTCGCCGAGGCCCGCGCCGTCAACGCCATCCGCCACCGCGGCATCGTGGATATTTTCGGCTTCGGCCAGGTCCCCGACGGCCGCCAGTACATCATCATGGAGTACCTCGAGGGCGTGGCCCTCGACGCGTACCTGGCGGAGAAGAGCCGGCTGCCGGTGGACGAGGTGCTGGAGATCCTCGACGAGGTGCTCAGCGCGCTGGGCGCCGCGCACGGGGCCGGCGTGGTGCACCGCGATCTCAAGCCGAGCAACATCTTCCTGGTGAAGCAGCCGGACGGCTCGCGCTACGTGAAGCTGCTGGACTTCGGCCTGGCGAAGATGGGCCTGCCCACCGGGCGCACCGCGCAGACGCGCACGGACATGGTGGTGGGCACCCCGGAGTACATGGCGCCCGAGCAGGCCCGCGGCCAGCCGGTGGGGCCCATGACGGACCTCTACGCCCTGGGCGTGGTGGCCTTCGAGATGATTACCGGCCGGCTGCCCTTCACCGGCACCTCGCCGGTGGACCTGCTGATGAAGCACGTGGACGCGCGGCCGCCGAAGCCCTCGGAGTTCCTCCCCGGCGTGCCCGCGGCGCTCGACGCCTTCATCCTGCAGATGCTCACCAAGGACCCGGAGGCCCGCCCCGGCTCCGCCGAGCAGCTGCGCCGCCAGCTCCAGCGGCTGCGCGACACCCTCGCCGCCCAGCCCCAGGCCGCCCAGGTCAAGCCCACCGTCCCGGAGTACTCCGTCACGGCGGACCCGGAGCTCCTGCCCCCGCTGGAGCCCACCAGGCCCGAGCCCACCCCGCCCAGGCCCGAGCCGGTGAAGCCCGAGCCCGAGGCCCCGCGCGCCAACGCCCCCCCGCCCTCCGGCTCGTCCATGCGGCGCCTGGTGCCCATGGGCCTGGGAGCGCTCGCGCTGATGGCGCTCGGTGGAGGCCTCGTCGTCGCCCTGCGCGAGCCGGCGCAGCCCCCCGTGCAGCCGCAGCCGCTGGTGAACGCCACGCCCCCGCAGCCCAAGCCCGTGGAGCCGCGGCCCACGCCTCCGGACACGACCGCCCAGGCGCAGCAGACGCCGCCGGCCACGGTGCCCGACGCGGGCTCCCCCACGCCGGCCAACGCCACCGCGCAGCAGGACAACCCCGCCAACACCACGGTGCCCGCGGTGGCCCACTCCGACAACCCGGAGACGCAGCCCGCGACGCAGAAGAGCCATCCCCAGGCGCCCACGCGCACCCTGCTGCTCGGCCGCATCCGCAAGCTCGAGCGCGAGGTGCAGACGCTCGCCGCGGCCGGCCGTCCCCTGGGCACCGCCGCGCGCAACACCTTCGCTCAGGTGCGCGAGCAGGCCGAGGCGGCCGGTTCCGCCGAGGAGCGCCGCGAGGCCTCGCAGGCCGTGGCGGACTGGGAGAAGTTCTTCCTCAATCCGCTGCGCCGCAAGTAACCCCGTCCTACTTGCAGAGGACGGGCTGGGACATGGCGTTGCGCGCCCGCTCCTCCGTCACGAGTTTGAGGGAGGCCAGGTCCGACAGCAGCACGTCCCGGTTCTGCCGGATGAGGCTCGCGTTGCGGCAGACCATGGCGTCCTCGTACATGTAGTGCGGCGGCAGGGTGAGCGCGAGCTCGGCCAGCCCCGGCAGTGGCAGCGAGTCCAGCTCGCGGCCGAAAATCTCGTACGCCGCGTCCTCCACGCCCACCACGCCCCGGTCGAAGTAGAGCGCGGACAGGTCGTAGGCGATGAGCTGGTCCTTCTGGAGGAAGGAGTGCAGGCGGTTGGCCGCCACCATCTGCTCCACCGCGCCCTCGATGCCCAGCGCCTTGGCGAGCCGCACGGCGATCAGCCGCTCGCACCGCCCATCGCCCCGGGGCTCGGAGTTGAAGGCGAGGATGGAGAAGAGGCGCCAGGCCCACTTCGGGCCGTCCTCGCGCGGCGTCTGGAAGTAGGTGGGGCACCCGAGCTGCGCGATGTAGAGGGCCACCAGATCCTTGGGCAGGCGCCCGAAGTCCGGCCGCTTGTAGGCCACGGGCCGCTTGTGCTCGGTAGTGCCCGCCTGGAGGCTCATGCGCTCACCCTCGATGGAGTGACGCAGCTGCTTCTCGAGGTCGAACTCCGTTTCCAACTGGGGCAGCTTGCTGGCGGCATGGAGGTAGATGGCCGGCAGCGCCACGCCCGCCAGCCCGATGAGGAACAACACCAACCAAAGCAGGGTCTTCACGCCCCCAGGCTATCAAAGGGCGACGGCAAGCCGGGTCCAGGTTAAACAAGGTTCGTCATGAACGACTGGCACCCCACCACCGTGGCGGACGTCCTCCCCGCCGCGGACGGCCTCACCGAGCTCGTCCTGGACATCGGCGGCACCCCGTTGGTGGGCACGCACCGCACTCCGGGACAGTACGTACGCCTGGCCCTGCCCGAAGTGGGGGAAGGAATGTTCGCCCTCGCCTCGGCGCCCGGGCCCTTCGCCACCCGCTGGGAGTTCCTCCTCAAGGGGGGCAGCGAGCTGGCGGACACGCTGGTGGGCCTGAAGCCGGGGGCGCGGGTGCACAGCTCACGCCCCGAGGGCCGTGGCTTTCCCCTGCCCCAGGCGCGCGGGAGGAATCTGTTGCTGTTCGCCACCGGCTCGGGGATTTCGCCCATCCGCTCGGTCATCGAGAGCATCCGCCAGGAGCGCGGCGCGTACGGGCAGGTGACGTTGTACTTCGGGGCGCGCACGCCGAAGGCCTTCGCATACGAGGACGAGCTGCACCACTGGGAGGCGTCGGGCATCCGCGTGGTGCGCACGGTGAGCCAGCCGGGCGCGAGCGGCTGGCAGGGGCTCACCGGCTACGTGCAGGCGCACCTGGGCGAGGTGTCGGTGGAGGATGCGTTGGCCTTCGTCTGCGGGCAGTCGAGCATGGTGCAGGGCGTGATGGACGCACTGCGCGCCCGCGGGCTGCCCCGCGAGGCCATCCACCTCAACTACTGAACGCAGTCGTGAAGACGCTCCAATGGCCCCCACGATGGAGGACGAATGGCTCTGGGGATGGGATCCCACGCCGGGCATCGTCTCGGTGTGGGCCGAGCCCGATGGCCGTGCCTTCGTCTGGCGGCGGCTCCCCGGCACGGGCGCGCTCGTGCGCGAGGACGTGCGCTTCCGTCCCTGGGTGCTGCTCGCCTCGCTGGATGACCTGGCCCACCTGGGCGACAGGCTCCGGCCCGAGCACGAGGGGCCCGCGCCTCAACGGGTGACGTACCAGGAGCTCGCGGGTCCCGGTGCGCTTCGCTACGTGGTCCGCGCGGAGGATGGGCGCGCACTGAGTGCGGCCGTGCTCCAGGGTGCCGCGCGGCGCCTCGGTCATGCCCCAAGGAACCTGCGGGAGCTGGGCGCGAACGCGGCGCTCGCGCTGCCTCCCGAGGAGCAATATCTCGTCGCCTCGGGGCGCACGTACTTTCGCGAGCTCGGGTTCGACGACCTGCGCCGCATGCAGTTCGACCTCGAGACCACCGGCCTCGAGCCCGAGCACGACCGCATCTTCCTCGTGTCGGTCCGCGAGCCCGATGGCACCACCGGCGTCCTCGAGGCCCACGGCGAGGACGCCGCCGCCGAGGCCGACCTGCTCCGGCGGCTCGTCGCTCGCATCCGCGCCGTGGACCCCGACGTCATCGAGAACCACAACCTGCACGGATTCGATCTGCCGTTCCTCGCCTACCGCGCGCGGCTGCTCGGCGTAACGCTCGCGCTGGGACGTGCGGGCTCACCGGGCCTCAGGCAGCGTCCCGCCTCCCGAGGCGCCGTGCTCGGACGAGGCCAGGAGGAGCGCGACTCCGACTCCATGCGCCGCATGCGGTACACGATGCCCGGCCGCGAGTTGATCGACACGCTGGACGCCGTGCGGCGGCATGATTTCTCGGCGAGGGACCTCCCGGGGCACGGGCTCAAGGCCGTCGCGCGGCACCTCGGTCTCGCGAGCCCGACGCGCGAGTACATTCCGGGCGCCCACATCCACGAGGTCTACCGCGGCGACCCCGAGCGCGTGAGGCGCTACGCCTGCGACGACGTGACGGAAGTGGCCGGCCTCGCGCGCATGCTCGGGGGAGCGGCCTTCGCGCTCGCCCGCATGGCACCGCGCCGGTACGAGCGGCTCGCGGACGCGGGCCCCGCCACGGGGGTGCTCGACCCGCTCCTCGTGCGCGCCTACCTCCGAGCCGGGGCCGCGCTGCCCGCCCACGAAGGCGGAGATGGCACCCCCCACAGCGGGGCGGCGCTCCACCTGTTCGCCACCGGCGTGGCGCGGCACATCGTGAAGGCCGACGTCGCGAGCCTCTACCCCTCGCTCATGCGCGAGTACCGCATCGGACCGAGGAGGGATCGGCTCGGCGTGCTGCTCGCGCTGGTGGACCGGCTCGTGGAGCAGCGGCTGGCGGCCAAAGCGCGGGCACGGGCCGCGGCCCCGGGCTCGCCGGAGCGGCACACGAACGAGGCGCTCTCGGCGGCGATGAAGATCGTCGTCAACTCGGCCTACGGCTACCTGGGCGCGGTCGGGCTCACCCGCTTCTCGGATGTGCACGCCGCCAACGAGGTGACGCGGCGCGGGCGTGAGGTGCTCGGGCTGCTGTGCCGCGAGCTGGCCCGGCGTGGCGTCACGCTGCTGGAGGCGGACACGGACGGCGTGCACTTCGCCGTGCCGGACGACTGGCGCGAGGCCGACGAGCGCCGCGTGGTCTCCGAGGTCGCGGCACTGCTGCCGCCCCGGGTGCACCTCGAGTTCGACGGACGTTATGCCGCGATGCTCTCGCACGAGCCGAAGAACTACGCGCTGCAACCGTATGAGGGAGCCCTCGTGCTGCGCGGCGTGGCGTTCCGCTCCAGCCGGGCGGAGCCCTTTGGTGAGGCCTTCCTGCGCCGGGCGCTGAGCTGTTTGCTGGAGGGAGACATCCCGGGCGTGCGGGAGGCCTATGTCTCGACGGTGATGGCCCTGCGCCGGCGGACGCTGCCAACGCGCGAGGTGACGTCCCATGTCCGGCTGACGAAGAGCCCGCAGCAGTACCTCGCCACGCGCACGAGCCGGCGCGAGCTGCCCTACGAAGCCATGCTGGCGAGCGGACGGAACCACTGGGCCACGGGCGAGCACGTCCACGTGTATCGCGCGGTGCGAGGGCGCGCGGGGCTGCTGCCCGACCCGGAGACCGATGACCACGACAGCTCGCGCGAGACCGACACGAGCGAGGACCCCCGGGACTATGACGTCGAGTATTACGTCCGGCTGCTACGCGAGACGTTCGCGGCCCGGCTGGTGCGCGCGCTGACGCCCGAGGACTTCGCGGCGGTATTCGCGGACCCTGGGCAGCCCTCGCTCTTCGCGCCATCGCTCGCGGATGCACGGCCCATCCTCACCGTGCTGGCCGAGCCGCAGGGTGAGCAGCCGCCGGACGAATCCGCGTGACGGCTCACCGCTCCACGGTGGGAGCGGTGCGTTGACGTTGCGGCGCCCGGGGGAGATAAGTCCACCCTTCGGTGCTTCCAGAACAGACCCGAGGAGAGAAGCCACATGCTCTCGACGTTGCTGGTGGTGCTGCTGACACAACTGCCCTGTGCACCCGGCGAGACGTCGGCGGTGTGCTCCTGCAAGCAGGGCATGGTGAGTGCCTGCGTGGCCCTCGCGGGGGAGGATCCGCTCAGGGCGGCAGAGGTGTTGGACGAGGTGGTGGGGGCCCTGGAGGTGCTGGACCAAGCCTCGCAGATGGCGGGGAAGAAAGACGCGGACAAGAAGAAGCAACTCCAGGCGACGGCGGAGGCCTTATCGCAGTCATTGGGCTCCACAGAGCCTCCCGACTGCAAAGGCCAGGAGCACCACCCTATCTCCCGGCCCATCGCCAAGGCGCTGGCGAAACACCTCACGCTCAAGGGACTCTTCAAGCCTCGAGACCCACGCTTCGTGCTTCGAGCCAAGGACGAGCAGTCACACTGTGGCTACCAGGAATGGCACCGCAAGGTAGACGAAGAAGTCATCCGCTGGCTCGATAGAAACTCCACGGCTACCCCCCAGGAGTTCATGGACAAATTGCGCGAGATCTATGGCCGCCCCGAGATGCAAGCGAGATTCCCCAATGGATTCCGAAGCCTCTACTAACTCTCCCCGCTTCTTCGTCCTGGAAAAGGGAGCCATCGGTTCCCGTTACGATGCTGATGTCGACCCTGTCGAGCCCGAGAACCTCGGGGAGGCGCCGCGCTGCCCGAAGTGCGACGGCTTCTTCGGGATGTTGCCGTGGCTCCCTCCCTATCGGGTCGAGCTGGAGCTGCATGGGGAGGCGCTCGGGGATTTCATCCGCGCACCAGGGTACGAGTGGCTCATTTCCGAGCGAGTCGCGGAGGCCTTCCGCGCCGAGGGGCTCACTGGGCTGGAGGGATTCCACCTCGTCGAGGTCCTCCGGGTGAAATGCCTGAGGAAGAGGCCTCGCAAGCCGCTCACCGTGCCCCGCTACTATGTCGTCTGGCCTTGCTTCGGCCGGGCGGCGGTGGATCTGGTGCTCAACCGCGTGCGTACCGTCAATCCCCTGACCTGTCTGGAGTGCCGCGCGGTCGGCATCAACGCCATCAACGGCTTCGTCTTGGAACCGGGTACCTGGGGCGGAGAGGACATCTTCCGCCCCCGTGGCATGCAGGGCGACATCGTCGTCTCCGAGCGCTTCAAGGAGTTCGTCGAGCGGCACGGATTCACCAACGTGGTGCTCACGCCCACCGAGCAATACGTGTGGGACCCCTCCAACCTGGGGCCCGCCCCACTCCCAGGAGCGTGAGCCGGGGCCTCGGCTGCGCGGGGTGCCGGCTCACCGCTCCACGGTGGGAGCGGTGCGTTGACGTCGCGGCGCCAGGAGGAAGATAAGACCACTCCCCCGGTGGCTCCGGAACTGGCCTGAGGAAAACGCCGAATGCTCTCGACGTTGCTGGTGGTGCTGCTGACACAACTGCCCTGTGCACCCGGAGAGACGTCGGCGGTGTGCTCCTGCAAGCAGGGCATGGTGAGTGCTTGCTTGGCCCTCGCGGGAGAGGAGCCACTCAAGGCGGCGGAGGTGCTGGACGAGGTGGTGGGGGCGCTGGAGGTGCTGGACCAGGCCTCTCAGATGGCCGGGAAGAAAGACGCGGACAAGAAGAAGCAACTCCAGGCGGCGGCGGAGGCCTTGTCCCAGTCGCTGGGCGACACCGAGCCCCCCAACTGCAAAGGCCAGGATCACCACCCCATCTCGCGGCCCATCGCCAAGGCATTGGCGGAACACCCCACGCTCAAGGGACACTACAAACCTCGGGACCCGCGCTTCGTGACTCGGGCGAAGGACGAGCAGTCGCACTGCGGCTATCAGGAGTGGCACCGCGATGTGGACAAGGAGGTCATCGACTGGCTCGAAGAGACACCCAGGGCAACACCCCAGCAGTTCATGGACAAACTGCGCGAGCTCTACAGTCGCCCCGAGATGCAAGCGAGATTCCCCAATGGATTCCGAGGCCTCTAGCTCCCCCCACTTCTTCGTCCTGAAAGAGGGCGCCATCAGGTCCCGTTACGATGCCGATGCCGACAAGGCCGAGCCCGTCAATCGCGGGGAGGCGCCGCGCTGCCCGAAGTGCGACGGCTTCGTCGGGATGTTGCCGTGGCTCCCTCCCTACCGGGCCGAGCTGGAACTGCACGGGGAGGAACTCGGGGATTTCATCAGCGCCCCAGGGTACGAGTGGCTCATTTCCGAGCGGGTCGCGGAGGCCTTCCGCTCCGAGGGGCTCACCGGGCTGGAGGGATTCCACCCCGTCGAGGTCCTCCGGGTGAAATGCCTGAGGAAGAGACCTCGCAAGCCGCTCACCGTGCCCCGCTACTACGTCGTCTGGCCCTGCTTCAGCCGGGCGGCGGTGGATCTGGTGCTCAACCGCGTGCGCACCGTCGAGCCCCTGACCTGCATGGAGTGCCGCGTGGCGGGCATCAACGCCATCAATGGCTTCGTCCTGGAGCCGGGCACCTGGGGCGGAGAGGACATCTTCCGCCCCCGTGGAATGCCGGGCACCGTCGTCGTCTCCGAGCGCTTCAAGGACTTCGTCGAGCGCCACGGGTTCACCAACGTGGTGCTCACGCCCACCGAGCAGTATGTCTGGGACCCTTCCAAGCTGGGACCCGCCCCACTCCCAGGAGCGTGAGCCGGGGCCTCGGCTGCGCGGGGTGACGGCTCACCGCTCCACGGTGGGAGCGGTGTAGCGCACGGAGAAGAGGGCCGCGGCGGGCTCGCTCTCCTGGTTGCCGACGGCCTTCTGCGGCGTCCACGCGGCCACGCCCACCCGCCGCCCGTCCGGAGCGAAGCGCACGCGGCGCACGGACCAGCCGAACCCACGCTGAGCCACCGGCTTCTCCTGGCCCTCGCTCCACAGGTAGAGCTGCTTGTCCCAGCCGCCGCTCGCCAGCGAGCGCCCATCCGGGGAAATCCCCGCCGAGGCCACCACGCCCAGGTGCTGCGACCACTTGCGGAGCACCTGGCCCGAGGCCGCGTCCACCAGTGCCGCCGCGTTCCACTCCGCCGGAGGCTCGGCGAGGCCCTTCTTCTCGCGCTCGTAGACGGTGCGGTTGCGCTCGGCCTTCGTCGCGGAGAAGGCCACGCCCAGCCGCCGCCCGGCCGCATCCAGGGTGACGTCGTTGACGTGCCCCTCGAACGTGAAGTTGGCGCGAGGGGCGAGCACCAATTCGCGCTGCGCCTCCTTCGCCTGCCCGGGCGACTTCAGGGCGAGCACGGCCTCGTCCGTGGCGTCGTCGAAGACCACGCCCACGCGCTCGGAGAAGGGGGCGCCCAGCACACCGGCCACGTCCGGCGGCAGGCACGCGTCACACACGGCCACGTCCACTCCGTCCAGCTCCAGCCCCTTGAAGCGCAGGTGCTGGCCGTGCACCACGCGCGCCAGGCTGGTGCCGAGCGCCGTGGGCAGCGGCACCGACTCCTGCACGAAGGCCGTGTCGATGCCGGCCGCCGCCGCCGCCTGCGAGCCGAGCACGATGGCGGGCATGCGCGCATCCAACGCGAAGGCCACGGGCGCCTTGCCATTCACCATCCCCGCCACCACCGCCAGCCCCCCGCGCCGCTCGAAGCGCAGCCGCGTCTGCTCGCGCCGCTGCACCTCCTCGCGCGAGTCGAAGACGCGCAGGTGCTTGTCCCAACTGCCCGAGTACAGCGTCCCATCCGCCGCGAACACGAGCGCGCTCACCCGGTCCACGTGGGGCCGCACCTCGAAGGAGAAGCCCAGGTCCTCCACGCGCAGCGCGGTGAGGAGCCCCTGGGTACTGCCCACCACGAGGTAGCGCCCCGAGGGATGGAAGGCCACCGCGGTGAGGGGCTCATCCGTGCGCAGGCTGCCCTTGGGCGCGCCCGTGGCGGCGTCGAAGAGGCGCACCATGCCGTCCCAACCCGCGCTCGCCAGCAGCGTGCCGTCCGGGGAGTAGGCCAGCGCCTCCACGTCGAACTCGGAGGAGTTGATGGCCTCGTCCACCACGAGCGCCGGAGCGGGCCGCAGCGTCCACAGGGCGAGCAGGTAGTCGCGCGCGCCCAGGTGCGTGTACGCCACGCGCGAGGCGTCCGGGGAGAAGGCCAGCGACCAGACGAAGTCCTTGCGGTTCAGCACGGCGGCGTCCTCGAGGCCCGCCACCTCGCCCGCCAGGTGCGCCCCCGGCGTGGACTCCAGCCGGGACACCACCTCCGGAGCGAGCACGGGCGCCGCGTGCCCGCAACCCGCCAGCGCCAGCAGTCCCGCCACCAACGCGCGCGGCGCGAAACGGCTCACGAGCCCCCCAGCGCCGCCGTCTTGTCTTCCTTCACCTCGGTGATGCCCTTGTTGTCCACGGACAGCAGGAACAGGGGCTTCCGCGCCTCGCGCTTCTCGTCGAAGCTCGTCTTGCCGGTGGCGCCGTCGAAGTCCTTCAGGGTGGCCAGGGACTCGCGGAAGTCCGCGCGGCTCTTCGGCGCCTGCTTCGAGTCCACCAACTGGCGCACCATGCGCGCCGAGTCATAGCCGTAGGCCTCGAGCAGGCTCGGGTCCGAGCTGTTCGCCTGACGGTAGGCCTTCACGAAGCGCTGGGTGGCCGGACGCTGCGAGTCCACGAAGAAGCCGTCCACGTACACCGAGCAGGTGACGAACTTGCCGCCACGCTCGACGAGCTCGGGCAGGCCGCTGGCACCCTTGCCGCTGCTCCACGCGTTGGTGCCCAGCAGCATCACCGTCTTGAGATCCCTCTTGCCCGTCGTCTTGCGGATGCGCTCCAGGTCGCGCGCGTCGCACGCGTTGGTGACGATGTCCTCCACCGCCAGCGCGGGGGCCACCAGGCTCACCCGCTTCCACTCGTCGGGGATGAAGATGGCCTCGAAGTCGATGATGGGCTCCACGCTGCCCTTCATCTTCTCCATGGCCTTGCGGCGGCGGAACGCGTCCTGGCCACTCGTCTGCTGCGCCACCTCGCGCATGCCCTCGAGGTAGTCGTGCCGGTCCTCGAGGTAGTAGCGGCCCACCAGCTTCTTGGCCTCGTTGGTGAACGTCGTCTGGTCGTGGTCATACGTCTCGGCGCCACGCACCTGGCCGCCGTTCTGCACCACCTGGTCCCAGAAGTCGTTGGCCAGCTCCACCCCGTAGGGGAGGTTGGGGTAGAGCACGGCGAAGCTCTTGAAGCCCTTCTGCTTCATCGCGAAGTCGGCGATGGCCCGCGCCTGCGCCGAGTTCGTCAGCATGTTGCGGAAGACGTACGGGCCAATCTCCGTGATGTCCTCCTGGCGCGTGAGCGTGAGCAGCGGAATCTGCAGCTCCTCGGCGAGCAGCGCGGCGCGCCGGGACTCGTCCGAGGTGATGGGGCCCAGCACCGCGATGGCGCCCTCGTCGAAGGCCAGCTGCTCCATGGCCTGGGCGGTGATGTTCACGTCGCCCTGGGTGTCCTTGACGACGAGCTCCACGTCGCTGCCGGACAGGGCCAGCTTCATGCCGCGCAGCACCGCCTCGCCCACGGCCTTGTACTTGCCCGTCATGGGCAGCAGCACGCCCACCGTCTTGGGGTGCACCTCCACCCGGCGGGTGGCGCGCGCGAGCAGCTCGCGGGCCTGGCCGGCGAAGGGATGGTTGGGCGCCTCCGCGAGGAAGCGGTTGAGCGTCTCCTCCAGCCGCGTCCAGTCGCGCAGATGGTAGTAGATGCGCGCCAGCTTGAAGGTCAGCACCGGCCAGGCGGGGTTGGACGGCGACAAGTCGTTGGCCACCCGCGCCACGTCCATGAAGCCCACGCGGCCCTCGACGAGCTGCTGCACCCGGGCCACCGCGGCCTGCTGCGCCTCGGGCGTCTGGGCCTTGCCCGCGAGGTCCACGGAGATCTCCAGCGCCTGGCCGAAGAAGCCCGCCTTCTCCGCGGCCACCGCCGCCTGCTCGAGCAACTGCACGCGCTCGGGGCCCTCGGCGTTCTCCGCCTGGCTGATGAGCATCTGGTAGGCGTCGCGGTAGGCACCCACCTCGAGCGCGGCCCGGCCCAGCCGGCGCTTGGCGTCCTGCGCCTGCGGGTGGAGCGGGTTCTCGAAGAGCAGCTCGTTGAAGCTCTTGCGCGCGTTGGCGTAGTCCTGCGAGTCGTAGAAGAGCACGCCCGCCCGGTAGAGGGCCTCCTGGCCCGCCGTGGTGTTGGGGTAGGCCTTGCGCACGGCGAGGAAGGACTCGGCGGCCTGCTTGCGCGGCGCCGTCTGGGCCTGCTGGATGGCCTGGGCGAGCGCCTTGTCGGCCTGCTCGTCCTGGCGCGCCTCGACGGTGGCCTTCTTCGGGAAGGGGTCTCCCTGGGGCGGCAGCTCGTTGTCGCCGCCCTGCTGGGACGAGGACGACGAGGAGGAGCCGGACGACGGGTCCGGGTTGGAGCCACCGCCCACGGCGGAGGGCGTCTTGCAGGCGGTCATCAGCAGCGTCAGCGCGACCAGCAGCGCGCGGCGCGGAGAGGGGCGGACATCCATGGTGGGGGGGTGCATAGCAGTGGGGCGCGTCTCCGTCGACAGTCGAGCGGGGGGAACATTCCCCACGCCATCCGATGGGTCTTGCAGCAGACGTGCCGCCCTGGGTGTGGCCTGGGATGCTCGCCTGCCCGGGGGCCGCGAGGGGAGGCGCCTGGGGGGAGTGGTTGCGAGGGCCGCCGCCCGGCCCAAACGTCAGGGCTTGGACTTCCTTCACCCAGGAGCGGGCCATGGCAGGCAAGGACAGGTTGCGGGAGGGCTACGGCAGCACGAGCGAGCAGCGGCAGCGCAACCTCGAGGGGGATGCCTTCGAGGAGCGGGCCCCCCATACGCCCGAGGAGAGCGAGGCGGCGCGCGGCTCGCCGGACAAGGGAGGGCAGGTGGTGCACGTGAAGGCCCTCTCCGAGCCCATCGACGAGAGCGACGAGGACTGACGCACGCACCAGGAGCCAGCCATGTCCCAGCCGAAGATTCACCCGGGGATGATTGTCCGCAGCCGTGCTGGCGAGCCGCTCGGCCGGGTCATCGCCATCGATGACGAGGGCTTCGTGCTCGAGCGCCGCGTCGTCGTCACCCGCGAGCACCGCATGCGCTTCGACGAGGTGCACGCGATGGACGAGCACGGCGTCGTGCTCACGCAGGAGCATGCCTCGCCCCGGCACCACCTGGAGGCCACGGATCTCGTGGAGGTGTTCTGGTCCGCCCGGCGCGCGCGCGACGAGCAGAAGCCCCTGGAGCTGCGCGAGTCGCCGGAGACGGTCATCTCGCAGCGCGTGGCCACGACGGAGCACGCCCAGGCCTACCCCCTCCAGGTGGAGCGCGGCACGGTGCGCTCGCCCCGCTACGTGCCCATGTCCGAGGAGCCCACCCACCACGAGGGCAGCGCCGGAGAGGACTCCCCCGAGACCGCGATACTCGGGGCCTCGCCGGAGGAGCCCTCGAGAACGGACCCACCGAAGCGCCCCAGCCGGAGCCCCTGGAACCATGGTGTGAGCTTGCCGCGCGCGGGGCGGGTGATGCACTACGCCGCCCACCCGCTCCAGGCGGCGAGCGAGCTGCTCGACCTCCTGCGTGGAGAGAAACCCGGCACGCGCCACTGAGCACGCGGAGCCGGGCTCTCGTGGCGCACTAGGCACTCGCGGAAGCGGGGGCCACGGCCAGCGCCACCGGCGCCGTCACGGGAGGCGTCGGAGCGGCGGAGACCCTGCGGGGTTGCAGGGCGCGCCGCAGCTTGGCCACCAGCACGTCCGGGTTGACCGGGTACATGAGGACGTCGTCCGCGCCCGCATCCAACCCGGCCTCCACCTGCCCCGGGTCCTCCGGAGGCGCGAGCACGAAGATGGGCAGCGTGGCCATCGCCTCGGTGGAGCGCAGCGAGCGCGTGAGCGAGGCCCCATCCCCATCCGGCAGCCGCGAGGCCACCACGAGCGCCTGGCTCCCCTGCGACAGCAGCACCCGGGCCCGGGCCGCCGAGTCGGCGAGCACCACCCGCACCCCGTCCGCGAGGAAGCGCGCCTGGAGCGCCGAGGCCCGCGCCACGTTGGGCTCGGCGAGCACCACCGTGTGCGAGGCGCTGTCGCCCAGCACCAACTCCATCACCTCGGCGGAGAGGGCCTCCAGGGCCACCGCGGGCAGCTTGCTCTCCGCGCGCATCTTCACGAGCGCCTGCGAAGCGGCCGCCGGTCCCAACGTGGCCGAGCCCATCATCTCGATCAGCGACACCGCCGCGGCCAGCGCGAGCGTGGCCTTGTTGGCGCTCTCGGTGAGCAGCGGTGCATCCCCCCGGGTGCAGGCCCCGATGAGGACGGCCGCCTCGCCCGAGTCGCGGCCGAGGATGGCTCGCACCGCCTCGCACGAGGGCCGGGTGAAGCGCTCGTTCGACTCCTGGAAGGCCGCGAGCGCCACCGCATAGGCCACCGCCGAGGCCCGCTCGGCCTCCGCGCGGCCCGCGCCCAACCGCAGGGCCATGCGCCGGGCCAGCTTGGCGAGCGAGGCGCCCTGCACCCCCACCCCACCGAGCGCCGCGAGCGCCGCGTCCACCACCCGCGCATGCAACCGCGCCGCGCGGCCCAACGGACCGGCCTCGCCTCCGAGCGCCTCGGCCAGCGAGGGCAGCACGCGCACCTCCATCGAGGGGGCCGCCTTCATCATCCGCAACACCACCGAGGGCGCGTCCGGGACGGTGTCCGCGGCCACCAGCGCCACCTCGGTGCCTCCGAGCGCCACCGCCTTCTCCACGTCCGCGGCGCTGCTGCCCGAGGCCGCCACGCCCTGGCGCGCGAGCAGCCGCACCGCCGCATCGCGCAGCTCCGTGTCGTCCGACACCACCAGCATGGTGCGCGCCAGCGAGGCGGGCGCGGGCGTGGCGGGCATCCGTGGCGCGGCCTGCACGGGGGCGGGCGCCGGCTCGAGCACGGGCGGAGGCGCCGCGGGCGGAGGCGCGGGCACGGCCGCCACTTCCGCGAAGGCGGACTCGTCCAGCAGGCGCTCGCGCGTGCGGGTGTGCTTGTCGGCGTAGGGCGTGACGCCCGTCTCCGAGTCCGAGCCCGCCAGCGGCATCATGTTGGACCAGTCGCCCACCTGGTCCGGGTCATCGCCCCGGTAGAAGCGGCCGATGGCCCGGCGGATGGCACCCTCGGTGGCGTAGATGCCGCGCACGTGGCAGCCGGTGATGAACTTGAGCTCGTCCAGGCGCGCCAGGTCGCGCGGCTCGCGCATGGCGCACACCAGCTCCTTGGACTGCTGGGCCACCGGCACCGCCTCGAGCCGCTCGGCCTTCTCCAGCGGCAGCAGCGCCAGCAACGCCTTGGGCACCGGCATGGTGCGCATCACCTTGTCCGAGACGAAGGCGATGCCGCCCTGCTCACTGAGCGCGCGGACCACGTCCTCGTCCGTGACGAGGCCCTCGGCGACGAGCAGCTCGCCGATGCGGCCCCCGGTGCGCTTCTGCCGCTCCAGCGCGCCCTTGAGCTGCGCCTCGGACAGCTTGCCGATGGCCACCAGCATCTCGCCCAGCTTGCGGCGCCCCGGACGCATCATGCGCGTCTGCGTATGCACCGGCAGGGAGATGGCGCTGCCGCCCACGCCCGTCTGCGCCATCGCGCGAGCGCCCGCGGGCGGCGCAACCACCGTGGTGACGGCGGTGCCCACCCCGACGCCGTTCAGCGTCATCGCGCGCCCACCGCCGGGCAGCGGCGGAGGCACCTGCAGGGTGACGGAGGTGCCCGCGCGGGCCTCGGCAGGCGGAGGCGGCGGCACGGTGCGGCCGGGGTCCGTCAGGCCGGTGCGGATGGGCGTGGCGGGCGTACCCGGCCGGGGCCCTCCGGGGAACGGCGGGCGCGAGCGCACCGAGGTGAGCGTCTGCGGCCGCTGCATCCCCGCGTCCGAGCCGAGGCGGATCTCCTCGCCGCGCACTTCAGTGGAGCCCTCCAACGGCGAGTGGCGCTCGGGGAAGCAGCGCGAGAAGAGCGCCGCCACGTCCTGCGGGCCCACGCGCAGCCGGTGGTCGAAGAGGAAGTTCTGCAGCGCGTCCGAGATGTCGCGCGCCCGCTGGAAGCGCGCGGTGGGATTCTCCGCGAGCGCCCGGGTGACGATGCTCCAGAGCGCCGCGGGCACGCCCGGCACCGGCGCGAGGCTCTTCACCTCGAACTGGGCGATGTTGCGCAGCGTCTGGAAGTAGTCCGTGCCGCCGAAGAGCTGCTTGCCGGCGAGCAGCTCGTAGAGCATCAGGCCGATGAGGAAGAGGTCGGCGCGCTGATCCACCTCGGCGCCCTTCACCTGCTCGGGGGCGAGGTAGCCCGCCTTGCCCTTCACCACGCCCACCTGGGTGCCGTTCTGCGCGTTGGCCGCCTTGGCGATGCCGAAGTCCGCCAGCTTCACCTCGCCGCTGCTGGCCACCATCACGTTGGACGGGTTGACGTCGCGGTGGATGATGTTGAGCGGCCGGCCCGCCGCGTCCGAGCGCCCGTGCGCGTACGCCAGGCCCTCGGTCACCTGCTGGACGATGAAGCACACCTCGCGCATCCCCAGCGGCACCTGGTTGGACGCCGACCCGCGCTGCACCGCGCGGAGGTTCTCCCCGTCCACGAACTCCATCACCATGTAGTACTGGCCGGTGATGGAGCCCAGGTCGAACACCTGCACCACGTTGGCGTGCTGCAGGCACACCGTGAGCTTCGCCTCGCGCAGGAACAGGTCCACGAACTCCCGGTCCTGTGCGAGCGACGGGAGGATGCGCTTGACGGCCACCGGCTTCTCGAAGCCCTCGGCTCCGACCACCTTGGCCAGGAACACTTCCGCCATGCCGCCGGCCGCGAGCTTGCGGATGAGTCGGTATGTGGCCATGCCGGCACCTCCCCCATCTCCCTAGGTTGCGTGCTCGGTATGGGCACGGGGGGGCCCATCCGTGAGTGGCCATCGCCTCGGGACATGATGAACGTCCACCCCCGGGCACTCGGCTGGCGCGGCGCGCTCCCGAGCCGTTCACGGGTGGGCAACAGGCTTGGATTCCAGGGACGGTGGGGCCCTCTGCGGCAGCGGGGCAGGTGGCGGCACATGCGCCTTCACCCGGCGCCCGGCGCGTTCCGCGGGATCAGAAAATTCGGCGGGGGCCGTTCACTCGCCGCGGTACAGCAGCGGCTTGCTCGACTCGTCGTCCGAGAGCACCAGGTACACCACCCCATTCGCGACGGCGCCCACGCGCGCCTCCGCTCGCGGCACGTCCATGAGCTCCGTCGTTTCGAACGCGCGAGTGGTCGGCGTGTAACGCAGGCGGGTGATGCGGCCGCGGCCGGCCGAGACCCACCCCGTCAGCACACCGTGCTCGAGCCGGGCCGCGAGCACGCGATTGAACGAGCCCGTTCCGAGCTGAACCGGTTCGCCGAGCGCGCCGGTCGGCGCCAGCTCCGCCACCCACACCGCCGGGCCCTTCAGGTACACGACGAAGACGCGGTCGCCCTCGGACGCGAGGCCGAGCGGATGGTACGCATCGCTGATCTCCGCGACGCCGCGGGTGGAGGTGGCGCTGGCGGACGGCTTCACGCGCGCCACATCGAGGCGGGCAACCGACTCGGCGCCCTGGCGCGCCGCCACCGCGACCACCCATTCCTTGCCGGTGAAGGCCGCCGCCGGGTGCAGCGCCTCGCCCCAGGTCGGCAGCTCGAACAGCGGTTGGAGCCGGCCCTGGGGCTTGCCGTCCGGACCGAGCCGGAGGGAGCCCCGGGTGGTCCCGAGCAGCACCGCGTCCGTCCCCCCGGCCAGGAAGAGCGGCCGCGCCTCGACGGTCGCCACGGGCCCCTCGATGCGGCCGTTCGCGGCGATCCGGAACACGTACGTCCGCGGCTCGCCGACACGCATCACGGCGGCCAGGAAGCCCTCACCCGAGGGAGCGGCGAAGACATCGCCCAACGTCACGTCGCCCCCCTGCCGGGGCGGAAGGGACACGGTGTACGTCGAGCCGCGCTCGTACAGCGTCTGCGTGTCGAACGCGTGGACGTTGAGGGAGGCGCCGTGGACACCCGCGACGAGGAGGGTTCCCCCGTTCACCGCGACGGCGAAGGTGCTTCCCTCGGGACCGCTGGTGCGCGTGAGGAGCTTCATCCAGGCGGGGGGAGGCGGTGGCGGGAGCACCACGCGGCGGCAGTCGCTCGTGTCGTACTGGCATTGCGGGGTGCAGCGGAGCGTGCCCTCGTTGAAGCCCAGGGTCAGGCAGGTGTTGCCCCCGAGGTCCTTGCCATCACACGGCTCCGCGTTGGCCGGCGCCCAGCCGCACGCGCACGGGTGGCCGGGAATGCAGGACGCGCAGATGTACTGGTAACCCTGGTCGACCTTTCCGTTCCCGCACACCGCCGGTTCGGTCTTGGGAGGCGACGGAGGCGCTCCACCGGCGACGGTGGACGCGGACAGCACCAGGAGCAGGGCGACCCATCGCATGCGCGGAGCGTATGCCACCTGCCACCAGGGGGACGAGCCCGCGTCCGGACCCGAAGGCAGCCCGAGGCGGACGGGGCGCCCGACTCCACGCCCCCTGCGCGGCTTCGATCGGGGTGCTCACCCTCCAGGCGGGAGGAGTCCCCTATGCAACACGTGCGAGTCCATCCAACCCAGGAGGCCTTTCGAGCGCCCGTCGGCCTGCGGCCACCTGACGTGGGCAGGGCCTATGTCGACCGGTTACTCGGCGACACCCGGGATGAGCGGGGCAACGCCCGGTACAGCGCCAGCATGGGCCGCCTGCTCTCGGTGGCGGCGGGGTGGGCCTATTCGTCGGACGCGGAGATGGTCTCCAACGTGCTGCACCGCAATGGCCTGCTCGACAACCACTGCGAGTACATCGGCATCACCAACGACGCACTCTTCGTCTGTGCTCGGGCCTATTTCATCCAGAGCCAGGGCGGGCGGCTGGGCATCCTCTGCTTCCGGGGCACCGAGCCCTCCAACATCCTCAGCTGGATGACGGACGCGAGCGTGGCCCCGGATCCCTTCATCGGCGTCACGGCGAGTGCGGGGCAGGTCCACGGCGGCTTCTATCGCAACGTCATGGCCCTCTGGCCCTCCCTCCTGGAGAGCCTCGAGAAGGCGCTCCAGGGCCGCTCCGTCAGCGACGACACGGACCCGACCACGGCCCCGAAGCCGATGCTCCGCAAGCTCGAGGCGCTCTACATCACCGGGCACAGCCTGGGTGGGGCCATGGCGGCCCTGGCCGGGGCGCTGCTCTACCAGGGCGCCGAGCGCGACCGTGAGCTCTACGTCCAGCTGCGGCGGGTGCTGCGGGGCGTCTACACCTATGGGCAGCCGATGGTGGGCGACGCGGCGTTCGCCAAGGAGTGCGGCTCGTTCGACTCGCGCCTCTTCCGGCACGTGTACAAGAACGACATCGTGCCCCACATGCCGCCGCTGGCCACGGGCCGCTTCACGCACTTCGGCCGCGAGTACCACTGGAGTGACACGACGCAGCAATGGGAGCCTGGCACGAGCAACGCGCGGCAGGTGCGGACGCTCTTCGTGAGCTCGGCGCTCGGGGTGCTCGACTGGTTCGGGCAGCAATTGGCCTCGCTGCGCAGGCTCAAGCTCGCCCTGCCCTACTCCTGGGAGGCCCACTCGCCGGTCCACTACATGCGCACCGCCATCCGGCAGACGCCCCGGCACCGCTCGGAGTTCGGCGAGGCCCACGCCTGATCGCCAGGGGGAGCTGCAATCAGCCCGAGCGCCCTTCGTAGGGCCCCTGGATGCTGACCATTGCCCGGTTGTCGAAGACCTATGCGAACGGCGTGAGAGCGCTCGACGGAGTGAACCTGAGCATCGGCAGTGGGCTCTTCGGGCTGCTCGGACCGAACGGCGCCGGGAAGTCCACCCTGATGCGGACGATCGCCGCGCTCCAGGAGCCGGATGAAGGGGAGATCCTCTTCGACGGGCGGGACATCCTCGAGGACCCGCGGCATGTCCGGCACCAGCTCGGCTACCTGCCGCAGGACTTCGGCGTCTACCCGGGAGTCTCCGCGCTGCACCTGCTGGACCATCTCGCGGTCCTCAAGGGCCTCACGAACCGGAGCGAGCGGGCCGAGCAGGTCGAGGCGCTGCTGCACCTGACGAATCTCCACGAGGTCCGCAAGAAGGACGTCAGCACGTTCTCTGGAGGGATGAAGCAGCGCTTTGGAATCGCCCAGGCGCTGCTGGGCCGCCCGCGGTTGCTCATCGTGGACGAGCCCACCGCGGGGCTCGATCCGGAGGAGCGCAACCGCTTCCACAACCTGCTGAGCGAGGTGGGTGAGAACGTGGTCGTCATCCTCTCCACGCACATCGTGGAGGACGTGAGGGATCTCTGTCCGAAGATGGCGATCCTCGCCGGGGGGCGCATCCTGCTCGAGGGGGAGCCCACGCGGCTGATGGACCAGCTCGACGGGCGTATCTGGCGCAAGACGGTCTCCAAGGCCGAGCTGGAGGAGTACCGCTGCACGCTGGCGGTGCTCTCGACGCATCATTTCGGGGGACGCAACCGCGTCCACGTCCTCGCCGACGCATGTCCCGGGTCTGGCTTCGAGCGCATTGCTCCGGGCCTCGAGGACGTCTACTTCTCCGCCCTCTCGGGCCGGAAGGCGAGTCGCGAGGCCGTGTCGTGCTGAGCGAGCTCGTCCGCTTCGAATGGCGCTACCACACCCGCCAGGTCACCTTCGCGGCCGCGGCGCTGGGTTTCTTCCTGCTCGGCTTCGCCCTCATGGCCACGGGATTTGGCCCGGCCAACGTGAAGCTCCAGGCGCCCTGGTTGATCGCGGAGTCGATGGGCTTCCTCTCGCTGCTCTCGGTCTTCGCCCTCGCCATCTTCTCCGCCAACGCGGTCGTGCGGGATGACGAGCACCGGATGGCGGAGATCCTCTACTGCACCCCCGTCGGCAAGCTTCAATACCTGTCGAGCCGGTTCGCGGGCTCGTTCCTCGCGGCCGTCAGTGCCTTCGGCTTCTCGGCGGTGGGGATGCTCGCCGCCAGCTTCATGCCGTGGCAGGACCCCGAGCGGCTCGGCGCGGTGAATGCCCTCGGCTACCTGTGGGCCTTCGCCGTGCTCGTGCTGCCGAACATGCTCTTCGCCGCCGCGCTGTTGTTCTCGCTCGCGGCGCTCACGCGCAGCACGCTCGCCAGCCACATCGGCGCGGTGGCTGTCTACGTCCTGTACCTCATCTGCGCCGCACTCACCGATTCGCCGCTGATGGCCGCGTCGGCTCCGGGAGGGGGCGAGGGGTTCGCCTTCGCCGCCCTGTTGGATCCGTTCGGCCTCTCGGGCTTCTTCGACCAGACGCGCTACTGGACGGTGGCCGAGCAGAACAGCCGCTTCGTGGCGCTGAGCGGCACGTTCCTCGCGAACCGCGTGGCCACCGTGGGCGCGGCCGTGCTGCTCCTGGCGGGGGTCTACCGTCTCTTCTCCTTCCGGGTCCTGCGCAAAGCGAAGGGCGCGGAGCGGCCCGGCACCGTGCCTCACGCGGCCTCCACGGGAAGTGCACCCGCGTCTGTCCGAGTTCCCCACCGAGCACCGGCCCCGGCGGACCCGGGCGCGTTCGGAACGTGGCTCGCCGCCTATGCCTCCGCGGTGAAGCTCGAGCTGCGCACCCTCCTCAAGAGCATTCCCTTCCTGCTCGTGCTGCTGCTGTGGATGGCGCTCGCGGGAGCGGAGCTCCTCTCCGAGCTCACGGGGGGTGAGTACGGCTCGCGCTCCCATCCCGCGACGGGCCTCATCATCTCCGCCCTGCGCCAACCGCTCTCGCTGCTGGGGACGATCGTGCTCGTCTACTACAGCACGGAGCTCGTCTGGCGCGAGCGCCGCTTCCGGATCGCCGACACGCTCGCCGCCACGCCGGCCTCCAGCTCGGCCTTCGTTGCCTCCAAGTGGACCGCGCTCGCGGCACTGGTGCTCGGCCTCATCACCACGGGCATCTTCGTCGGCCTGGCCGTGCAGGTGGCACACGGCTACTCGAAGTTCGAGCCAGGGCTCTACCTGTCCCTGTTCTACTTCGAGGGAACCCCGCTCCTCCTGTTCGCCGCCGCCGCGGTCTTCCTGCACGCGCTGAGCCCCGGCAAGTACGTCGGCATGTTGCTCGTCTTGCTCGTGGGGCTGCTCAAATTGCGCGGCGGAGCCCTCGGGCTCGAGCACCACCTCTGGCGCTTCGCCAGTGCGCCCGCCGTGCCGTACTCGGACATGAATGGCTTTGGCCACCTCGCCACGCCGTTTCATTGGTTCATGCTCCATTGGGCGGTGCTCGGCCTGCTCCTGGCAGCCGGGGCCTCGGCGCTGTGGAGGAGAGGCCTTCGCGGCCAGGCGCGGACCTACCGCCCCGCAGCCGCCGGGCTGCTCGCGGTCTCGGCCCTCACCGGCGGCTGGATTCTCTACAACACCGATGGCGTGAATGACCGCATGTCCTCCCGGGAGCTGCTCGACTGGAAGGCGGACTACGAGAAGGCCTACAAGCCCTTCGCGCAGCTGCCGCGGCCCACCGTCGCCTCGGTCACCACCGACGTCGAGCTGTACCCGGAGGAGCGGCGCCATCGCGTGTCTGGCCGCTACCAGCTCGTCAACGAGACGCAGACGGCGCTCCGCAAGGTGCTCGTCTCCGTCAACCGCAAGGCGCGCGGGGTGGAGCTCTCCATTCCCGGAGCGAAGCTCGCCTCACGCGACGAGCGGTTCGGGATGTACTGGTTCGAGCTGGACGCACCCCTCGCCCCGAAGGCCCGCACCGAGCTGCGCTTCGCGCTTGAGTTCTCCCAGCCGGGGTTCACCGACGACGAGCCGGATACCACCGTCGTCGGAAATGGCTCGTTCGTCTCGGGCCCGCGCAACTTCCCGAGCCTCGGCTATCGCACGAGCTACGAGCTCGAGGATCCACGCGAGCGCCGCAAGCGCGGGCTGCCGGAGGGCACGCTCCGCGAGGACTCCGACCTGGGAGAGGAGACCGAGGTACCGGAGTGGGTGGACTTCGAGGCGACGGTGTCGACCTCCGCGGACCAGGTGGCCGTGGCTCCCGGGAAGCTGGAGCGCCAGTGGGAGCAGGACGGCCGGCGCTACTTCCACTTCCGCTCCGAGGCCCGGATGACGAACGTCGTCGCGTTCGCGTCCGCGCGCTACGAGGTCTCGACGCTGCGGCACGGCGACGTCGCCATCGAGGTCTATTCGCATCCGGCGCACCGTTACAACGTCGAGCGGATGCTCCGGGCCGCGGCCGCGTCGCTCGACACGATGGAGAAGCACTTCGGGCCCTACCCGCACGAGGTGCTGCGCATCGCCGAGGTCCCCACCTACTGGAAGTTCGGGGCCTTCGCGATGCCGAGCATCATCTTCTTCACCGAGGATCGTGGCTTCCTCACCGACTCGACGGACCCGGAGCGGCTCGACCTCGTCTCGAGGCGAATCGCCCACGAGGTCGCCCACCAGTGGTGGGGGCACCAGCTCGCTCCGGCCATCGGCGCGGGGGACTCGATGCTCGTGGAGTCGTTGACGAAGTACTCGGAGCTGCTCGTGATGGAGGAGCTGTATGGCCGGGAGAAGGTCCGCGGCTTCCTCTCCTTCGAGCTCGACCGTTATCTCTCGGGCCGCTCGCACGAGGAGGTGCGGGAGCTGCCGCTCTCCCGGGTGAAGGGCCAGCCGTACATCTACTACGGCAAGGGCGCCATCGTGATGTACGCCCTGAAGGATCTCCTGGGCGAGGAGCCGGTGGATCGCGCCCTGCGCGAGCTGCTGCGCACGGAGGGCGGCCCGGGGGGAGCTGCGACCACGCGAGACCTGCTCGCGCGGCTGTACGCGGTCGCGCCTGGAGAGCTCCACCCGCTCATCGAGGGCTGGCTCGAGGAGATCACCCTCTATGACTTGAAGCTCGAGTCCGCGGCCGTCACGCCGCTTCCGGATGGACGGTACGAAGTGAAGATGCGGATCGCCGCGGCGAGGAGTCAGGCCGATGGCAGCGGCAACGAGTCGCCGGTGGAGCTGAGCGAGAGCATCCAGGTCGGCATCTTCAGCGCGCATCCCGACCAGGCGGCGGGGACAGGCCAGGTGCTGTACCTGCGGCCCCGTGCACTGCACAGCGGCATCAACGAGGTCTCGGCCGTCGTCGATGCGCAACCGGCGGTGGTCGCGGTCGACCCGTACATCACCCGGGTCGACCGGAACCGCTTCGACAACCTGCGCGCGCTGCGGTGACGCTGGAGGCGAAGGGGAACTAGCCGAAGAGCTCGCGCACCTTGTCGAAGAAGTTCTTCGACTGCGGGTGCGCGTCCTCTCCGCTCACCTCGGAGAACTTCTCGAGCAGCTCGCGCTGCTTCGCCGTCAGCCCCGTCGGCGTCTCCACGATGACGCGCACGTGCTGGTCTCCGCGCTGCCCGCTGTGCAGGTGCGGAATGCCCTTGCCCTTGAGCCGGAACACCTTGCCCGACTGCGTTCCCTCGGGGATGGTCATCTTCACCTTCCCGTCGAGCGTGGGCACATCGATTTTGGCCCCCAGCGCCGCCTGGACGAACGAGATGGGCACCTCGCAGAAGACGTCGTAGTCCTCGCGCTGGAAGAGCGGGTGCTCGCGCACGATGACCGTCACGTACAGGTCGCCCGCAGGCCCGCCCCGGTCACCCGGCTCGCCCAGGCCGCCCAGCCGCACGCGCGTCCCGTTGTCCACGCCCGCGGGGATGTTCACCTCGATGACCTCCTCGGAGGGCACCTTCCCCGAGCCCCGGCACTTGCCGCACGGGTCCGGCACCACCGCGCCCGTCCCGCCGCAGTCCGTGCACGGCCGCGACACCGCGAAGAAGCCCTGGGTGAAGCGCAGCTCGCCCGTGCCACCGCACGTGCCGCACGCCTTGGGCGCCGACGCGCTCTTGCTGCCCGTGCCGCTGCACGTGTCGCACTTCTTCGGGCGCGGAATCGGTACCTTCGGACGGCAGCCGAACGCCGCCTCCTCGAAGGAGATCTCCAGGTTGAAGCGCAGGTCCGCGCCCCGGTTGCTCACCCGGCCGCGCCCACCGCGCCCACCAAAAATATCCCCGAAGATTTCCCCGAAGATGTCGTTGATGTTGACGCCCTGGAACCCGCCGCCAAAGGGGTCTCCGCCCGCGGCGCCGCCCACGCCCGCATGGCCGAAGCGGTCGTAGCGCGCCCGGCGCTCGGGGTCGCTCAGCACCTCGTAGGCTTCCGAGGCCTCCTTGAACTTCTCCTCGGCCTCGTGGTTCCCGGGGTTCCGGTCCGGGTGGTACTGCAACGCCACCTTCCGGAACGCACTCTTCAGGTCCCCCGCCGAGACGTTCTTCTGGACCCCCAGTACCTCGTAGTAATCGCGCTTCTGGCCCGCCGCCGCTGGCATTGCGTTCAAACCCCTGGATTTATTGGACTTTCTACGCTCGCGTAGTCTTCGAAACCACTATAACGCAGGCGAGAGGTCCGGCAATCCGGGCCCGCCCCGATGCGACGGGGCGGACCCTCGGATGAACGCTCAGAAACGGTGGACTCTAGACGGTCCAGACACGGTTGGCCGTGAGCTCCATGCGAGCGAGCCGCCGCTTGAGCACTGGATCGATGGCTCCGCGGGTCCGCGCCCACTTGGGGACCACGAAGTGAAGCTCCGCGTTGTAGAGCTTGGCGGCACTGGACAGCAGGCTCCAGCGGTTCTCCGTGGTGGGGTCCTCCACCATGTTTGGAGTGACGATCTCCAAGATGATGGGAGTGCGTCCCGAGTCGGACTGTCGGCAGGTGAAGTCCGGCCGATGATCCTCGATGGTGCCCGAGAGAACGGGCGGTGGCATGAAGCCGGGCAGCCGGGCTTTGATGTCCGTGCAGCCGATGGTGCGGAAGTACTCCGCCATCAGCCACAAGAGCCGGCGGCGCTCTTCATCCTCCACCACCGGCTCACAGCCCGGACTGAACAGCGCCTCTTTCCCAGTGTTGGTGTTGTCCATGGCTAGCGGAAAGCTGTCCGCCGCTTCCCGTTGGGGCAATGAAAGGGCCTACATGGAACGGCCGACGGGCGGCAGGGCAGGCGGGGGAGCAACGGGCTTTGCCCGGGGGGCTTTCCAGTGAGAGAGTGCGCGCTCCGCCGTGGCCCCCCGTCCATCTCCGCACGTCTACCGCCGCCTGCTGGGCTATCTCCGTCCCTACCGGAAGCTGCTCGCCGCGGGCATGAGCGCCTCCCTGGTCGCCGCCAGCGCCACGTCCGCCTACGCCTGGTTGGTGGGGCCGCTGCTGCGCGCGGTGCTCACGGGCTCGCCGGTGGAGCTCGCTGGATTCAAGCTGCCGGGCGAGCGGATGCTCGGTGTGTTGCCCCTGCTGGTGGTGGCGGTGGCGGCGGTGAAGGCGGCGGCCGGCTTCCTCCAGGGCGGGTGGATGCAGCGGCTGGGGCAGCGGGTGATGGCGGACCTGCGGGCCCACCTGTACTCGCGGCTGCTCGCCCAGCCTCCGGCCTTCTTCGAGCGGCAGCACTCGGGCGAGCTGCTCACCCGCTTCACCGCGGACGTGCCGCTGGTGGAGTTCGCCGTGACGCAGGCGCTGTCCTCCTATGTGAAGGACGGGCTGCAGATGCTGGCGCTGCTCACCACGTGCCTGCTCATCGACGCGAAGCTCTTCCTCCTCACCTTCGTGGTGATGCCCCTCACGGTGTTGCCGGTGCGCAGCTTCGCCCGCTCGCTGAAGAAGGTGGCCAACCGCTCGCAGACGAGCCTCGGGGCCCTCACCGCGCTCACGGGTGAGCAGCTCCAGGCACTGCCGGTGGTGCAGGCCTACGGCGGCGTGCCCCGGGCCCTGAAGACGTTCGAGGCCGAGTCGGAGCGCTACCTCGGGGAGATGCGCCGCTCGCTCTTCCTGCGCGGGGCCTACAGCCCCACGGTGGAGGTGATGGGGATTGTCGGCGTGGCGGTGGCGGTGTCCTGGGGCGCCCGGGCCATCTCCGCGGACCCGTCGCTCTCGGGGCGGCTCTTGTCCTTCATCGCCGCGACGCTGCTGCTCTACCAGCCGGTGAAGTCGCTCAGCGGCACGCTCTCCCAGGTGATTACGGGCCTCGTCAGCGCCGAGCGCCTCTTCGCGATGGCGGACGCCCCGGTGCCCCCGGACGAGGGCGAGGAGGCCCCACCCCTCACGCGCGCGCTGACGCTCGAGGGCGTGCGCGCCACGTACCCGGACGGGCGCGAGGCGCTGCGCGGGGTGGGCCTCACGGTGCCCGCGGGCGCGCGGGTGGCGCTGGTGGGGGCCTCGGGCGCGGGCAAGACGACGCTCTTCTCGGTGCTGCTGGGCTTCCTGCCCCCGAGCGGTGGCGCGGTGCGTTGGGACGGCACCCCCATGGACGCGCTCAAGCCCTCGAGCGTGCGCGCGCGGATGGCGTGGGTGCCCCAGGAGCCGGTGCTCTTCTCCGGCAGCGTGCGGCACAACCTCCTGCTGGGCCGGCCCGAGGCCACCGACGCCGAGGTATGGGAGGCACTGCGCCTGGCCCATGCGGAGGACTTCGTGCGGGCCCTGCCCGGCGGCCTGGACGAGCCGGTGGGTGAGCGTGGCGCGCGCCTCTCCGGTGGACAGCGGCAGCGCCTGGCCCTGGCGAGGGCCTTCCTGCGCCGGCCCTCGGTGCTGCTGCTGGACGAGCCCACCAGCGCCCTGGACGCCCAGAGCGAGGCGGCGGTGGGCGCGGGCCTGGCGGCGCTGATGAAGGGGCGCACGGTGCTCGTCATCGCCCACCGTCTCTCCACGGTGCGCGACGCGGACCTCATCGTCGTCCTGGACGCCGGCCGGGTGGTGGAGGCGGGCACCCACGCGGAGCTCTCCGCCCGGGGTGGCCGCTACGCCCAGCTCCTCGGCGAGGGCGCTGTCGCCGCCTGAGCGCCGTCCTCTCTTCCAACCGCTCGCTTCCCCGCCTGGGCTCCCCCGGGCCGGGCATTCCTTTCTCTCACGGCCAGCTTTGAAATTCGCAGCAAAGTGTGAAAACTGGAAATCCGGGTGGAGACGGTATATTCTGTTCACCATGCTGTTCCCGACCCGACTGAACACGCTCCCTGGCCTCCTGCCCGCCCTGCCGCCCCCCGTGGCGGTCGCGGGTTTCGGTCTCGCCTTCCTGTCGCTCGTCGGTGGCCACGCCGGAGTCTGGCGCCTGGCGGACGCGGCGGGGCCCTACAGCCTGCTGATGGCGGTGGCGGTGCTCGGGGTGATGGTGCTGCTCTCGGCGCTGCTGCGCCGGGGCCCCATGGGACGGCAGGCGCCGCTGCTGGTGCTGGTGGGCCTGGCCACCGTGCCCTGGTTCCTCGGCATCGCCGGCACCCAGGAGGCAGTGCAGCGGGTGCTCGCGGCGCTGCCGGACGTGGGCAGCCGGGACGCGCTCGCCGTGCTGGTGGCGGGCACGGGCGAGGCCATGGTGACGCGCCTGGTGGGTGCGTGGATGAGCGCGGCGCTGCTCGGCGGCGTGGCGGTGGGGCTGGTGCTGATGCGCGTCCGGGGCGCTCGCGCGGGTGAGCGGACCAGCCGGCTGCTCGGGGCCGCGCTGAGCCTGGCCCTGGGGTGCATCGCGCTGCTGGTGGCGCTCGAGGCCCATCAGCTCTTCAAGCTGCTCACCACGCTGGCCTCGCAGGCCCCCGAGGCCCGCGCCGGGCTCGTCGCCGTGGGCACCGAGCAGCTCGCTCGGCTTCAGGAGCTGCGCTCGGCCCTGCTGGGCGTCCTGGGCGTGCTCGCCCTCGCGCTCATCGGTTGGGAGTTCTTCCCGCGTCCGGAGGCCCTCTCGCAGTGGAGGGGGAACCTCGTGCTCACGGCGCTCGCCGCGGCCGTGCTCGTCCTGGACGCGCGCCCGCTGCAGCTCGCCGCCGAGAGCGCCGGGGAGACGGAAGCCTCGCGCGCCCTGCTGCCCATGCTGGTGCACAACGGGCAGGTCACCGCGCGCGCGTCCACGCCCCGGCCCCGGCCCTCCGCCCTGCCGCCCGGCTTCCGCTCCGAGCAGTAGGGGCCGCGGCCCCAGCCGCCCTCCTCAGAGGAGCCACAGCAGCAGCGCCACGCCCAGCACGAGCCCCAGGCCGAGCACGATGAGCATGGTCAGCCCCTCCGTCTTCTGCCTGCGGAGCATTTCGGGGTCGACGCCGGAGTCCGGGGTGGCCTGAGCGGGCGGAGCCACGGAAGCGGGAGGCGTGGACTGGGGCACCGCGGGCGCGGGAGGCGTGGCCGCGGAAGGCGCGGTTGCCACGCGCGCGGGCGCGGCCCCCCCGGCGAGCACGAGTCCCTGACGCGCGAGCGCGAGCACGCGCTGGATGTGGATGATGTACCGATCCTCGCCCTGGTAGGCCTCGAGGGCGAGCGCGGCGCGCAGCATCCGGGCGGGGACGGGCTCGGCGTCCGGGTGGACGACGCTCGTCTCGGTGCGCGCGGCGCCGTCCTGCTCGACGCGCCCGGTACGCAGGCCCACGCCGCTCGTCCACACGCAGTGCTCGCCCAGCAGCGTGAGCTCCTGGCGCTGCACACGTCCCTCGCGGTCAACGAAGGAGAGCAGCTCCGCGCCCTGCGGCGACAGGTGCCAGACGGAGCGCTGGCCGTCATCCCCCGGAGGCCCTTCCACCGGCCGCGCCTCGTACAGCGCCAGGACGGCCGCCTTCAATCTCTCGGACGACGGTTCGCTCATGTTCGGGGCGCGAGCCTAGGGTCGGAAGGCCGGAAACGGAAGGGTTCGGGCATGCCGCTGTCCCCCTGGCCGGTCTCCGCGGAGCAACCCGGGCGGCCTGACGGGGGCGTTCCTATGGTTGGGACGGAGGAGTCCCCTCATGTCCATCATCTATCCCGACCATCCCATCGATGCGCCCTTCGTGGTGCCCGCCAACCGCACGGAAGTGACGGAGGAGCCGGAGCCTCGGGGCACGGGCGGCGACGCGCGCTTCCCGGACGTGAGCTGGATTGGCTCGGCTCAGCAGGGCGGGGGCCACATGCCGGAGGACTACGAATGGCCCACCAACCCCAAGGAGCACCAGGACGAATTGATGGGCGAGTGGCCCCAGGCGCGTTGAGCCACGTGCCTCCCCGCCGTCCGGGCGCTACGGTGTGCACCTCATGAGTCGCTCCCGCTCCAAACGAATGGATTTCGTGCACCACTTCGAGGGTGCACAGGTGCTCGATGGGTTGTTGGACCTCGCGGGCTCCTCGCACGACAGCCTCACGGTGCTCGCGCACATGCGGCAGGCCCACGCCGAGGGCCGCTCCTCGCGAGACGTCATTCCCGAGCTCTTCGAGCGCGAGCCGCGCTTCGGCTCCCCCGAGCTGGCGCGCCAGCTCTTCCAGAACCTGCTGGGCCTGTGGGACCTGGTGGAGGAAGGCAAGCCGGTGCGCTTCGAGGAGGGCCCTCGCGAGCCGCGGCCGAAGAAGCAGAAGGTGGAGGCCCCCAGGCCCTTCGCCCCGGGCGAGCCGGACACGGCATTCGTGGAGGCGGCCTGGCGTTATCTGGAAGACGACGAGAAGGCGCGCACGCGGCTGCACCATGCGTTCGAAAACAAGCAGGACACGCTGCTGGGCGAGCTTGACGCCGCGGGCCTCACGGACGAAGGATACGGTGTTGCCCGACACCTGCTCTTCGAGCTGCATGCCATGCTGGAGCTCGGTTGGCCGCAGGGATTGGCGAGCGTGGCTCCCAGGGCGATGACGGACGCGGGCATGGAGGCTTCGCCAGTGCCCCCGGCGCTTGCCGCGTACGCGGACGAAGCGCTGTTCGAGGCGGAGCAGGACGAGGAGCACCCCCTGTCACCCGAGGAGCTGGCGAAGGTCCGGTCCCTGGTGAAGCGCGGAATGGCGGCGCTGTGGGGTGCTCGGAAGGGAAAGTGAAGACCAATGGCACGTGACAAGGACGACGATCGGGGTGGGGGGGGCTTCTCCGGCAAGCGTACGAAGAGCTGGAGGGAGATCGACGCGTCGCGCGGCAAGGGCCGCGGCCACACCTCGCGCCAGGATGACCCGGCGCAGCAGCGGATTGAGCGCAGCGCGTCGTACCAGAAGTACAAGGCGGCGGCGGACGCGCTCTTCACGGGCGGCGAGCTGCCCGAGGGCCTGGCGAAGACCTTCGATCCCGAGGGCAAGCGCAAGGCGCAGAAGCAGGCGATGCAGAAGCTGATGGAGTCCGCCGAGGACCCGAGGGCGTGGGCCCAGGGCGTGCTGGACTACCTGGAGAAGTACCCCGAGCTGCCCGAGGACCCGTACTTCCTCGACAGCCTGCTGGGCCATCCGCGCGAGCGCATCTCCGACAAGGCCCTGGGCAAGCTGGAGGAGATGGAGGCCGAGGGCAAGTTGGTGAAGGCGAAGCTGCCCAAGAGCCTGGATCAGCGGCTCAAGGGCATCGAGCTCACCAGCTCGGACCCGGACACGCAGGGCCGGGCCAAGACGCTGCGCGAGAAGCTGCGCGCCTGAGAAGAATTCGCCCGACCCCCTCGGCCCTCTCCCCGTGGAGAGAGGGCGGGACGCAATTGCTAGTGGCAGGATTCAGCGCACGTCGTGAGACGACAACCCGACTGCGCTGCCTGCCCTTCGACGTCCTGCCAGGCGAAGTTTGAGAACAGGGGCTCGATACCCTCACCCCGACCCTCTCCCGGAGGGGCGAGGGAGAGGATTTTCAGCGGTTGATGACGAAACCGCAGGCCGCGTCAAGCACCACCTTCGCTCCCGCCAGCGCCGTCAACAGCCGCTCGTAGTGCGTGCGCTCGGCGGACAGCTGCGCCTCCACCGCGCTCTCCTCCAGCCCCTGGTGCGTCAGTGAGAGCCGCATCCGCTCCAGTGCGCCGTCGCGCTCGGCTTCAATCGCCTTGCGCGCCTTCGCCTGCAGCTTCGCCAGCTCCGCCTCCGCCGCCTTCTGCGCCACCGGCACGCCCTGCTCCACGAACTCACCGAAGCCCGGGAAGAGCCGCAGCCACTCGTCGCCCTTGAGCGACTTGCCCTCGGCCTCCAGCGCGGGCAGCACGGACGTGTCCGCCTTCGGTCCCGCCGGGCCCTCCACCACCGCCACGTGCACCAGCGTCCGCTCCAGGAAACGAGCAATCTGCCGGCTCGGCACGCGCGCTCCCGGCGAGGTGTCCTCCGGCTCCGGCATCTGCACGTGGTAGAGCAGCTCCACGCCCTTGGCCTTCATCGGCCCGCGCTTCTCGATGAAACGCGCCCCGCTCCGCCCGTACGGCCCGTCCCGCAGGAAGCCGAACAGCGCCTCGACGATGGGGTGGCCCGTCGCGAAGTACTCCAGCTCCTCGGCCTCCACCGCCGTGTCGCGCCAGAAGGTGCCCAGCACCGTCCGGTCCTCGTTGATGTCGATGCCCGGCAGGCCTTCCACCTTCAGCGCGTGGCCGAACTGGAAGGCACACTGGAACGCGTCCACCTGCTCGTCCGTGTCCACGCCGATGCCCACCCGGCGCGCCAGCTCCGTCACCGACTCCTCGAGCCGCTCATCCAAGTCCCGCGCCACGCTCCACAGGCCCTCCTCGAGGCTCGATTCCTCGTCCTCGTCGGCCTCCACGCCCATGCGCTCCTGCGCCCGCGTCACCAGCCGCGCCACCGCGTCCTTGTCGAACGAGCGGATGTCCAGCAGCGGGTCATACGCGCGCTTCACCTGCGCCCGCGCCTTCTCCACCTTCTCCTTCAGCTCCGAGGCGTACGCCACGCGCGACTCTCGCGGCAGCAGCGCCAGCTCGGTGAGCCGGTCCTCCACCTCCTCGAGCACCGCGTCCAGGCCGCCCACCGTCTCGCCGAACACGCCCACCGCGTCCGCCAGCAGCATCAGCACGTCCGAGGCCAGCGTCCCCGCCGGCTCGAACACGTGGATCTCCACCGGGTGGTTCTGCCCGATGCGATCCAAACGGCCGATGCGCTGCTCCACCGTGGACGGGCTCCACGGCAGGTCGTAGTGCACCAGGTGGTGCGCGAACTGGAAGTTGCGGCCCTCGCCGCCCACCTCCGTGCACAGCAGCACCTTGGGGCCCTCGGGGTCGCGGAAGCGCGCCACCTGCCGGTCCCGCTCCACCATCGGCAGGTCGCCATGGTAGGCGAGCGCTTCAATCCCCTCGCGGCCCAGCTCCGCGCGCAGGGCCTCCAGCGTGTCGCGGCTCTCGGTGAACACGAGCACCTTGGCCCCGGGCTCCGCGCCCCAGATGCGGCCGCGCAGCACGTCCATGAAGGCGCCGAACTTCGCGTCGCGCGCGGGCAGCTTGAGGCTCCCGGCCACACCGGCCAGGGCCTTGTTGGTGCGCAGGGCCTCGCCGAAGGCGGCGGGGCTCGACTCCAGGCGGCGCAGCAGGTTGCCCAGCGGCGCGCCGCGCAGATTCGAGGACGCGAGCGCGGCCAGGGCGTCATCCCGCGTCTTCAGCTCGTCGGCGGACAGCTTCACCGGGTGCCGGTGCAGGCGGCGCGTGGAGAAGCCGCCCACCACCGCGCGCCGGTTGCGCACCAGCCGGTCCGACAGGCTGTACGTCTCCGCCAGGTGCTGTAGCAGCGCCTCGCGATCCTTCAGGCCCGCGAGCTTCGGATCATCCGGGAAGCGCGCGGCCAGGGCCTTCACCGCGCCCGCCGCGTCCTTGCCCTCGAGCAGCCCGCGCACCGCCGCGCTCAGCTCCTCCTGGCGCGCCAGCCGCTGCTCGAAGCCCTGCACCGTGGGCGCCGTCGCCGCGTCGATGAGCGTGAGCAGTCCGTGGTACTCGGCCGGGTCCAACTGCATGGGCGTGGCCGTGAGCAGCAGCAGGCCCCAGCTGTTGCGCGCCAGGCCCTCGGCGGCCTCGAAGGCCTTCTCGCCCTTGAGGTGGTGCGCCTCGTCGATGATGACCAGGTCCCAGAAGGCGTCCTCGGCGGCCACCGACTCGCGGTGCTCCTCGCCGCGCGCGAGCATCTCCAGGCTCGTCACCACCAGCGGGAAGCGCGCCCACGGCGACACGCCCGGCATCTCCTTGAGCGACTGCGCGTAGCGCTCCGAGTCCATCAGCGTGAAGAGCTGGTTGAACTTGTGGAAGAGCTCCACCAGCCACTGCACGGTGAGGTGGCTCGGCGCCACCACCAGCACCCGCCGCGCCAGGCCCGACAGGCGCAGCGCGCTGAACACCATGCCCGCCTCAATCGTCTTGCCCAGGCCCACCTCGTCGGCGAGCACGAAGCGCGGCCGGCGCGCGCTCAGCACGCGCTGCACCACGCCCACCTGGTGCGGCTTCACCATCACCCGGCTCGCCAGCAGCGCGCCCAGCGCGTCACAGCGCCGCTCGTCGTCCAGCACCAGCGCCTGCTTGCGCAGCGTGAAGGCGCGCGCCTCCCCCACCCGGCCCTCGCGCAGCGTGGAGAGCAGGTCCGAGCGCGGGGCGAGCGCGTGCACCTCGGACTCGGGCATCTCGTCCTCCTCGCCCGTGTCCGTGTAGCGGAGGACGTAGCGGCGCAGGCCCCGGCCGCCCTCCTCCTCGCCCAGCACCGTGGCGCGCCGGCCCTTGGCCGTCTGCACGGGCTCGCCCTTCGTCAGCGCGTGGGGCACCAGCGCGCCGCCCTTGGTGGACACCAGCACCGGCTCGCCGTCCCGGGCGGGGAAGAGGACGAGCGCCTTGGCGCCCGCATCCTGCAGCGCCATGAGATGCCCCACGCCCCACTCGGGCTGGGGGAGGTAGCGGACCTTCTGGCCAGGAACGAAGGACATGTCGGAAAGGAACCCTCGACAGACGTGAAAAGGGGAACCGCTCATAACCCCGCACCACCCCCTCTGCCATCCCGCGAACCCCTCGACTTCGCGGCCCGGCCTCGTACTCCGGGACGAGGCCCCTGTCATCCACCACACACGCCCCTGCCCACCGGGGTAATTCCTCCCCACGTCCCCTACAGGCAAGTTGCAACACGCCTGCGTCCCTGGACTTCCAGGGCCCGCTGGGGGGGGAAGCCACATGCCACCGAGTCACCCGACGGCCGCGCCCCGCGCGGGCGTGAGCCTGCTCGCGTCCGCCCTGCTGCTCGGCTCCGTGCTGGGAGTGCTGCTGCTCGCGCCGGTTCCCCTGCCCCCAGGCCTCGAGGAGGCGGGCGGCCTCCGGCTGCTGGTGCTGCTCATGGGGCTGGCCGGGCTGGCCGTGGGCGGCGCCATGGGCTGGTCGCTGCGCCAGACGCTCCCCCCCGAGCCGCCTCCGTCCCCCGCGCTCGCCCAGGAGAACGCGCGGCTGCGCGCCCAGGTGCAGGACGCCTTCGAGCTGGTGGGCGTGGCCGCGCACGACCTGGGCAATCCCCTCATGGTGCTCCAGCTGCGGCTGCACGGGCTGCGCTCCCACATGCGCCCGGACGCCCCGGCCCAGGAGGGGCTCGCCCGCATCGAGCGGGAAGCGCACCGCATCGGCCTGCTCGTGCACGACTTGCTGGACCTCTCGCGCCTGTCCGCCGGCCGGCTCACCCTCGAGCGCGAGGAGGTGGACCTGGGCGCGCTCCTGCGCGAGGTGGCCGAGCGCTTCGACGCGCAGGCCGCCGCCACCGGCAGCGCGCTCGCGGTGCATGTGCCGGACGCCGTGCGCGGCCGGTGGGACCGGCAGCGCCTGGACCGCATCGCCACCAACCTCCTCAGCAACGCCCTCAAGTTCGGCCAGGGCCGGCCCGTCGAGGTGTACGTGCTCGCCGACGGAGGCCGGGCGCGCCTCTCGGTGAAGGACCACGGCGTGGGCCTCTCGCCCCAGGCCCAGGGGCGCCTCTTCGGCCGCTTCGAGCGGCCCGGCGACAGCGCACGGCCCGGCACCGGGCTCGGCCTCTACATCGTCCACCAGCTCGTCGCGGCCCACGGCGGCACCATCCACGTCTCCAGCCACCCCGGCCACGGCTCCACCTTCACCGTGGAGCTCCCTCGCGCGTTTTGAGTGCGACAGTCGGTGGGGGGGATGTGACGCTCCGTCGAACGTGACGCGGCGCGCCTTCTCACCTGACCGCCCACGTTGCCTACAGAACCGCACCCGTCAGCACGATGTAGACGCTGAAAAATCGACTAACCTGGAATGTGAATAATTCCCCCAGAAGTTGAAATTCCAGGTCGAATCACTCTATTCTTCTATTGCTCGAATCAAGCTGTTCCCTGGCTGACGGGGGGCAGTGGATGCACCAGCGGTACCGACCTGGTGGGTAGGGACGGGAACCCTGGCGGTAACAAGCAGGGCCGGGCGTCACCGCGCCCGCCGCCCCATCACAGAAGGAGGGGCCGCCATGAGCGGTAAGGGAGCACTCTGTGTGCCGTCGCACTCGTCTGTCCGCACCCCGGGCCGCATCAAGGGCGTGTGGCTCGCGGCGTTGACCCTTTTCGGCGTGGGCTGCTCCGAGCAGCCGGCCACCACCGCCGCCCCGGCCACCTCGCTCGCCCAGGGCCTCTCGGAGGCCGCGGCCATGCGCCCAGGCCCCGTGGCCTCCACGGTGGGCCTGGCGCTCGAGGTGGAGGATGGCGCGGGCGTGCCCCTCAAGGTGCGCGCCGGGCAGAGCTTCTACATCAATGTGATCGACGTGCGCGCCACGGCCACGGCGTCCAGGGACGAGGGCGTGGACGGCCTGCGCCAGGCGGGTGACTTCGCCGGGCTGGCCTGGCAGGGCCTGTCGCTGGCGGACGAGGAGCCCGTGCTCCTGTCCAACCCGGACGGCACCTTCACCCGCCGCCGCTTCTACCGCAACGCCCAGTGGATGGAGCAGCCGAGCATCTTCACCGTGCAGCCGGTGGACGCGCAGGGCCGCCCCACGGGCCGCGCCATCCCCCTGCACATCGGCAAGGATGACAGCCGCAAGAGCAACGACGACTTCTTCATCCGCCGCCTGCGCGCCATCCAGTGGACGGGGGACTGCCGCACGGCCACCGACTGCACCGGCGCGAAGAAGTTCTCCGAGGAGGCGCTCGTCGAGCTGCGCAACGCCCGCACCGGCGCCACCCCCTTCACCCTCTCCCCGGACACCCGCGCCCTGCGCCTGAGCTGGTCGGCCCGCCCCGGCGCCGACTACTCCATCCCCGTCGAGCAGGTGGAGAATCCTTCGTACGCGTACGGTTTCGCCATCGACGTCAAGGCCGTCACCCCGCCGCGCGCCGACGGCACCTACGCGCCCGGCGCCGCCATCACCTTCCAGCTCGCGCTGCGCGACGGGGCTGGCAAGCGCCTGCACCCGGAGGGGACCCTCCCCTCGTACAACGAGGTGGTTTTCGGGCAGAATGAGCCGGGCATCCAGTACTACCGCGCGTTCTTCGACTCGACCACCACGTACTACCGCCGCAAGCACCGTGAGCGCATGCTGATGACGCAGATCATCGGACCCGCCCAGCGCATCCAGGCCATCCGCACCATCGTGGACCTGGACGCGTTCCTGGACCCGACCCAGGACGTGCAGACCATTGGCACGCTCGAGCGCGATGGGGTGTACGCGCAGTTCCAGACCTTCCCGCCCTCCAACAAGCTCTTCGGCGGCGCCTTCTTCCCCGAGCAGAAGCTGTGGGACGTGCCGGGCAAGGACACGTGGACGTACCAGCTGCCGGCCAACGCCGAGCCCGGTACCTACCTGGTGTCGGTGAAGGGCCGCCGCGTCTACCTGGGCGAGGACATCCCCGCCAGCCGCACCATCGAAATCCAGGTGGGCAGCCCCCAGCACACCGAGGCGAAGCTCACCACGGGCCACTGCGAGAACTGCCACAAGGACGGCGGCGAGCTGTCCAAGGTGCTGCACGGCAATGACAACCGCGCCGCGTGCGCCGCCTGCCACGCGCCCCTGGGCTTCGAGCTCGAGGGCCCCATCGTCGTGCGCGCCCACTTCATCCACGCCCGCTCGGACCGCTTCGACGCGCCCAAGCAGCAGTGCGCCACCTGCCACCTGGGGCCGGAGACCGTCCAGCGCACCAGCAAGGCCGCCTGCCTCTCGTGCCACAAGAGCTACCCGGACTCGCACGTGGAGAAGTTCGGCCCCATCGAGAGCATGTACGTGGGCGGCGGGCGCGAGTCCTTCCAGCAGTGCACCGGCAGCTGCCACAAGACTCACCCGGGTAGCGGCTTCTAGCCCGCTACCCCCAACCCCCCGGAGGTCCTCCTTGGCCCGAGTGAAGATGCAGACGGTGCGTACCACCCAGTCGGATCCCGTCGCAGCCGCGGAGGACCTCGTCAGACAGCTGGAGGGCGCCAACCCCCAGCTCGTCACCCTGTTCGCCTCGCGTGACAGGGATCAACTGGCGCTCAACCGGGCCGTGCGCGAGCGGCTGCCCGCGGGCACGCGCCTGGTGGGCGCCACCACCGCGGGCGAGCTGGACAACACCGGCATCCACTCGGGCAGCGTGGTGCTGGGCGCGCTCTCCGGTGACTTCGAGGTGGGCCTGGGCCTGGGCACCGGCCTGTCCATCGACGCGGTGGGCGCCGGGGCCGCCGCCATCAAGCGCGCCTCCCAGGAGCTGGGCGTGCGCCAGACGGATCTCGACCCACGCCAGTACGTGGGCCTCGTGATCGACGACGGCTTCCGCTACAAGAAGGAAGAGCTGCTGCTGGGCATCCTCGAGAAGAACCAGACGCTCGTGCTGGTGGGCGGTGGCGCCGCCGACCACGAGCAGGACCCGGCCAAGCAGTCCGCCCTGCTGCACGTGGATGGCGAGGTGGCCACCGACGCGGTGGTGGTGGCCCTCTTCAAGACGAAGGCCCCGTGGGCCGCGCTGCGCTCGCACTGGTACCTGCCCACCGGCGAGCGCCTCACCATCACCCGCGTGGACGAGAGCGCCACCCGCGCCCTGGAAATCGACGGCAAGCCGGCGGCCCAGCGCTACGCCGACATGCTCGGCGTGCCGGTGGACGAGCTGGAGTTCGGCAAACCCCGGGGCTTCGCCATCCACCCCACCGCCCTCAAGGTGGGCCGCGAGTACTTCATCCGCTCTCCGTGGAAACCCCTACCCGACGGCTCCATCCTCTTCGCCAACCTGCTGGAGGAGGGCACCGAGCTGGAGCTGATGAAGATTGGCGACATGGCGGGCATGACGCGCGGCTTCTTCCAGGAGGAGCTGCCCCGCCGCGTCCCCAATCCCCAGGCCGCCCTGCTTTTCCATTGCAGTGGGCGCATGTGGTACGCCGGCGCGACTGGCACCATCCCCCAACTGGCCGAGACCTTGCGGCACGCACCCGCGGCGGCTGGAATGAACGTGCACTTCGAGATCTACTCGGGGTTCCACATCAACACGACGCTGACGGTCCTGGCGTTCGGGGGAAACTGAAGGATGAGCACTCCGGCTCCTGAGGTGTCGGCGAGCGAGACGCCCCGGCTGCTGCTGATCGCCGGCGAGGGCGAGAGCGCCCGCGCGTTGGAGGCCCTGGGCCGTGCGGGCCTGCGGGTGTCCGCCGAGCGCGTCTCCTCGCGGGACGAGCTGCGGGCGGCGCTGGAGAAGCCCGCGGAGCTGGTCGTGTGCGGCTCGGAGCTGCCGGGACTGGGCTTCCGCGAGCTGGCCCCCGTGCTGCGCGAGAAAGCGCCCGGGCTGCCCTTCCTCGTGCTCGTGGCGAGGTGGGACGAGGCCGAGATGAACGCGGCCATGGGGGAGGCCGGCGCCTGCAGCTACCTGGAGCTGGAGCGGCTGGCGCTGCTAGCGCCCATCGTGCGCCGCGAGCTCAAGCGCATCATCGAGCGGCGCCAGCACCAGCAGGCCGAGCAGCAGCAGGAGCGCTCGCGCTGGCTGCTGGAGCGCATCGTCGACAGCCTGCCCTTCGTGCTCTTCGCCAAGGATGCCCAGGAGCGCCGGCTGCACGTGGTGAACAAGACGTTCGCGGACGCGTTCGGCGTCACCAAGGAGTGGCTGCTCGGCAAGCTGGACCACGACTACTTCCCCCAGGAGCAGGCCGACTCCTTCGTGGCCATCGACACCGAAATCCTCGAGACGAAGAGGCTCAAGCGCTTCGAGGAGGTGGCCCGCACCAACGGGGTGGACCGCATCTACGCCACGCGCAAGCTGCCGCTGCTGGATGACGCCGGCAAGGCCCTCTACGTGCTGGGCATCACCGAGGACATCACCGAGCGCAAGGAGTCCGAGGAGGCCCTGCGCAAGTCCAAGGCCGAGCTGGAGGAGGCCAACAAGCGCCTGGCGGAGAACCTGGAGGAGCTCAAGAAGAGCCGCGCCGTGTCCGCGCGCACCCTGGCGAGCTACCAGCAGCGCGCCCTCCAGATGGAGATCATCCGCCAGCAGAACGAGGACCTGGACCGGCTGGCCACCGAGCTGTCCATCGCCAAGCGCAACGAGGAGGAGCGCGCGCGCGAGGCCGAGGCCGCCGCCCGGCTCAAGAGCGAGTTCCTCGCCAACTTCAGCCATGAAATCCGCACGCCGCTCAACGGCATCATCGGCTACTGCGACCTGCTCACGCGCGAGGAGGGCAGCCGGCTCACCGCCCACGGCCGGCGCGACCTCAACGTGGTGAAGAAGAACGCGCAGACGCTGCTGGCGCTCATCAACGACATCCTCGACCTGTCCAAGATCGAAGCGGGCCGGATGGAAGTGGTGGTCGAGCGCGTGGACATGCAGGACCTGGCCGAGGAGTGCACGGCCACGGTGAAGGAGTACCTCAAGGGCAAGGACGTGGAGCTGCGCACGGACATCGACCCGCGCGTGGCGTACGTGCGCACGGACGCGCTGAAGCTGCGGCAGATTCTGCTCAACCTGCTGTCCAACGCGGCCAAGTTCACCGAGTCCGGCGAGGTGTCGCTCACCGCGCGCGCCGAGGGCAAGGAAGCCATCTTCATCGTCGAGGACACGGGCACCGGCATTCCGCCGGACCAGCTCGACATCATCTTCGAGAAGTTCCGCCAGGTGGACGGCTCCACCACGCGCAAGGTGGGTGGCACGGGGCTGGGGCTCGCCATCGTCAAGGAGCTGAGCAAGGTGCTCGGCGGCGGCGTGGACGTGCAGAGCACCCTGGGCCGCGGCACCACCTTCACGGTGCGGCTGGCCGGCATCCTCGAGGGCGAGGCGCTGGGCGAGGCGCGCGAGCTGGACAAGCCGGTGTCCCCCGCGGACGTGGGCGCGTCGCTCGCGCCCGTGGTGAAGGGCGGCACCGTGCTGGTGGTGGATGATGATCCGCTCGTGCAGCACCTGGTGTCCGGCCAGCTGGGGCCCGCGGGCTTCACCGTGGTGACGGCCTCGGACGGGCTGGAGGCCCTCAAGAAGGCGAAGGAGCTGCGCCCGCACGCCATCGTGCTGGACATCTACCTGCCGCGCCTGGACGGCTGGAGCGTGCTGTCCACCCTCAAGAGCGAGCCGGACCTGGCGCGCATCCCCGTCATCATCATCTCCGTGGAGGAGCAGCGCGCGCGCGGCTTCTCGCTGGGGGCGTGCGAGTACCTCGTCAAGCCGGTGGAGCCCGAGCACCTGGTGGACGTGGTGCGCCGCAGCATCGGCACCACCAGCGCGGGCGAGGTGCTGGTGGTGGACGATGACGCCTCCACGCGCGAGCTCGTCAGCCGCTCGCTGCGCCGCGCGGGCTTCTCCACCAGCGAGGCCCACAACGGCGAGGACGCCCTGCTCAAGGCGCGCGTCTCCCCGCCCACGCTCGTGGTGCTGGACTTGATGATGCCCAACCTGGACGGCTTCGAGGTGCTGCGCCGCCTGCGCGCCGAGAAGCTCCAGGTCCCCGTGGTGGTGCTCACCGGCAAGACGCTCACCGCCGAGGAGCAGGCCGTGCTGCGCGACGGCTTCGCCGGCTTCGTCCAGAAGGGCGGCCACGCGCTGGAGGACGTCATCGGCCAGGCCAAGGGCCTGCTGCTCAAGCAGAGCGCCCAGCGCGCCGGCCGCCTGCCCCGCATCCTCTACGTGGAAGACAACCCGCAGAACCGCGACATCGTCCGGCGCTACCTCGGCGGCCTCTTCGAAGTGCTGGAGGCCGAGGACGGGGAGCTGGGCGTGGAGCGCGCCTCCAAGGACGCACCGGACCTCATCCTCATGGACCTGTCCCTGCCCCGCGTGGATGGGTGGGAGGCCACGCGGCGCCTGCGCCAGCTGCCCTCCGCCGCCACCATCCCCGTCATCGCCATCACCGCCCACGCCGGCCGCGAGTATCAGGAAAAGGCCACCGCCGCCGGCTGCAACGCCTACCTCACCAAGCCTCTCGATCGCGATCAGCTGCTCGAGACCATCCGCAAGCACCTGGGGGGACGTCATGGTTGATGTCGCGGCCCCCAAGGTTCGCGTGCTCGTGGTGGACGATGATCCAGACCAGCTGGAGCTCGTCCGCCGCACGCTGAGCGCGCACGGCTTCGAGGTGCAGACGCACCACTCGGCGCTCGGGGTGTCCAACCTCGTGCGCAACGGGGAGCCGGACCTCGTGCTGTTGGACGTGAACTTCCCGGCGCTCAAGGGGGACCAGGTGGTGAGCCTGGCCCGCCGCTACGCGCCGCGGAACACCAAGTTCATCCTCTACTCCGCCTCCGACGAGTCGCGGCTGCGCGCGCTGGCGCTCGCCTCGGGCGCGGACGGCTACCTCTCCAAGAGTGTCCAGGGCGCCGAGCTCATCCAGAAGCTCACCGCCTTCCGCGCGCAGAGCCGCTCCGTACCCGCCTGACCCACGCGCTTCCAACAGGTCTTCCCTCGCTGTTTCCCCCAAGGAGGACCGATGGTGCAACTCCACGAGTGTGACCACGCCGAGCGGCTGCGGCGTCAGTTGAAGGGCCCCTGGCTCAACCCGCTGTTGAAGAAGTGGGTGGGCCGGGGAGAGCTCGACTACGAGAAGTACCTCCGCACCCCGGAGCTGCTCTCGCTGCAGATGCCGCCCGAGGAGCGGGTGGTGCCCGACGAGCTGCTCTTCCAGGTGGTGCACCAGGCGCAGGAGCTGTGGCTCAAGCTGCTCGCCCACGAGTCCGTGGAGGCGGTGGCGGAGCTGGACCGGGACGCGCTGTGGGAGGGCTCGGCGCGGCTGGAGCGCCTGCTGCGGGTGGCGCGCTGCATGGGCGCGGAGCTGGGGGTGATGGAGACGCTCCCCCCGGACACCTACCAGGTCATCCGCCGCGGCCTGGGCAACGGCAGCGGGCAGGAGTCGCCGGGCTACAACGCGGTGCGCATGGCGGCCGAGGGCCTGGAGGGCGCGCTGGAGCGGCTGCTGGCCCGGCGCGGCGCGAGCCTCGCGGGCGTGTACTCGGGCGCGGCGGCCGCGGACCTCAAGCGGCTGTGCGAGCAGCTGGTGGACTACGACGAGGCCTTCCAGGACTGGCTGTACGCGCACTTCCAACTGGTGCGGCGCACCATCGGCGTGGACGCCACGGTGAAGGCGCTGGACGGGCTGCCCACGCGGGTGCTGTCCGGACGCATGACGAAGCCCCTCTTCCCCGCGCTCTGGCAGGTGCGGGTGGAGCTGACGGCCGGCTGGTGCCGCGAGGGAGGCCACGCGCCCGGAGCGCCCCGCTCGGACGCCGAGGCCGCCGAGCCGCCGCCTCCGGTGCCCCTGCGCTCCGGAGGGGGCATGCCATGAGCGAGTCCCTTCCCTCCCCCCGCGCCCTGCTGCACCTGCTCTTCAACGGGGCGCGGGCGGTGGACGTGGTGGAGACGGCGCTGCGCCTGGGGCTGCTGGAGGCGCTGGAGCCGGGCCCGGTGACGCTGGGCGCGCTGTGCGAGCGGCACGGCCTGGTGCCCGGGCGCCTCTACAAGTTCCTCGACTGCCTGGAGAGCCTCGGGCTGGTGCGGCGCGAGCAGCCCACGGAGGTGCGGGTGGAGGCCCGCTACAGCGCCGTGCCCGGCCTGCGCGCGGCGGCCGAGGCCGTGCTGGGCGCGGGCTCGCTGGAGCGGGACAGGGAGACGTACGCCTGGCGCGAGCTGCACGGGCACCTGCCCGAGGTGTTGCGCGGAGAGCGGAGCATGCCCACCGAGGCCTTCGACTGGCCGCCGCGCACGCCCGCGCAGGTGGCTGGCTTCGAGGCCAGCATGGCCGCGGGGCTCGGCCCCATCCTGGAGACGTTCCGCGCGCACGCCCCCCACCTGCTCGAGCCGGGCCTGCGGCTGCTGGACGTGGGCGGCGGCGACGGCACGCTCGCGGCGCACCTGCTGGAGTGGCGGCCGGGCCTCGCCGTGGACGTGTACAACCTGCCCGCCTGCGAGCCGTTGGTGGCGCGCACCCGGGAGGCGCGGGGCCTGGGCGGGAGGCTCGGCTTCGTGGCCGGGGACTTCCTGCATGAGCCCCTGCCCCGCGGCTACCACGCCCTCTGCTTCGTCCGCGTGCTGCACGACTGGCCCGAGGACACCGCCCGCGCCCTGCTGCGCGCCGCCTTCGAGGCCCTCCCCTCCGGAGGCCGCGTCCTCGTCTGCGAGGAGTTCCGCACCCCGGAGCGGCTCGCCGCCCAGTTCTTCTGGTCCTACTTCCTCATGGGCGTGGACTCGTGCGTCAGCCGTCTGCGCGAGGTGGAGCACTACACCCGGACGCTCGCGGCGCTCGGCTTCCGGGACGTGCGCGTGCTGCCCGGCCCCTTCGAGCTCGTCACCGCCTCGCGGCCTTGAAGGAAGGCCCCCGCCCAACACCCGGCAAACAGCGGGCCGGGGCAGAGTGGGACGGCCCTGCCCCGGGCCCAGAGGGGGGACATTGCACCGCGCGGCATCGCCGGAGGGACTGGCGAGCCACTTCTACATTGCACCTGTATACCCGGTTGCAACAGTGTTCCGCGGTACAACCTCCGCCCGTACGGGCCGGGCCTACGGGTGCTGCACTTCCATGGGGCTGGAGAGGCCGGACTGGTAGGCCATCATCGCCATCTCCACCCGGTTCTGCACGCCCAGCTTGCGGTAGAGGTTGGACACGTGCGCCTTCACCGTGCGCTCGGTGATGCCCAACCGCGCGGAAATCTGGAGGTTGTCCGCGCCCGAGGCCACCAGGCCCAGCACCTCGCGCTCGCGCAGGGTGAGCCGGTCCAACGGGGACACCCGCGTGCCCGGCTCCTGCCGCAGCGCCTGCTGCACCGGGTTGACGAGCTCCGGCGGTACGAGCCACTCGCCCCGGGCCACCTGCTCCACGGCCGCCACCAGCGCGGCGCAGCTCACGTTGAGCTTGCACAGGTAGCCGGCGGCGCCCAGCTGGAAGCAGCGCTCGATGAGCGGCAGCTCCCGGTGGCCCGACAGCACCAGCACGCGAATCTGCGGATGCCGCTCGCGCAGCGCCTCCACCACCTTCAGGCCGTCCCCCACCTCCTGGCTCTCCGCGCTCTCCAGCCGCAGGTCCACCACGGCCACGTCCGGGGGGTTGTCCCGCACCCGCGCGAGGAAGCCCTCCACGTCCTGGCCCTGCACCACCACTTCCATCCCTGACTGTTGGAGGATCGCGACGAGGCTCTCCCGGAAGATTTGTTGATCCTCCAGGATTCCGATTCGGATTCGTCCTGGCTGCATGTGGCGCTCCTTTTGCACGAGGCCCCCTGACAGGCCCAATCCACTCCGTCCGGGGTGGATTGTAGGCATCCTGGGTGCACCTCTAGAACCCGCGTCCGGCCCCTGGTCATCCAGATGTCCGCTGGCAAGCACCAGGGCCGTTGGGTCTGGACAACGGGGCTTGCTAGCTCAAGGCCAGGGAACCGGGCAGGCGGATGCGCACGCGGCCGATCTGCTCCACCACCACCTGGCGGCACGCGGGCAGCAGGTGGAGCCGGACACAGCAGCCAGCCACATAGGTGCGCAGGCCATCCCCGTCCGGCTCACCCACCTCGTGCCAGAGGGGATCATCCGGCGGCAGGTACTCGGCGGCCTCCGCGATGCACTGCAGATGCTCCTGCAACGAAGCGCGCGTCTGGAGCGGCAGATCCTCGAGCAGGGGCGCCAGGGGCGCGTTGATGTGAATGGTGAAGGACATTGTACCTCCACTCTTGGCAGCGCGAGGGGCGGGGAAAATTGTACTGACGGCCAGCAGCGGCCTGGCCGCCAGGGCTGTCTTCCCCGGCTGCCCGCCGTCCATGCGCCCTGGCCCGCCCCTCCCCTTCTGGGCTCCGGGCACGACGGGCACGGCCACGCGAACCGGAGTACGGCCCGGTTGTCTCTACCCCAGAGGTTGTTCCCCGGCGCTTCATCCCACTGGTAGTGTCCGGAGCATGTCCGTCCTCTTCTCCCACGGGCGCACCGACTATGTGCGGGTGAAGACCCTGCCGGAGGGTCCCTACCAGCAGCGGCGCTACCTGTGCGTGCCGCGCACCGGGAACAGGGAGGGCGCCCTGGTGGAGGTCGCGCTGCTCTCCCCCTGGGCCCACATCCTCCACCACGCGCGCCTCGAGGAGGCGGCGCTGCTGGGGTTGCGGCTGCTCCACCCGGCCCTGCCCCGCACCCATGCGCTGTACCGGGACGGGGGCCGCGCGCTCCTCGTCACCGAGTACGTGTCTGGCTTCAGCATGAACATGGCCGGCCACTACGGCTGCATGCGCCAGCGGCCCCTGTCCGAGCCCTTCACGCTCCACATGGCCTCCCGCGTGGCCGAGGCGCTGGTCCCCGTGCATGGCCTCACGGACGCGGCGGGGCGCCCGGCGAACGTCGTCCACGGCGGCGTGGACCCGTACACCATCCTCCTCGGGACCGACGGCCGGGTGAGGCTGACGGGCTTCACCACGGTGTTCTCGCGCGTGCCCACGCTTCCGCGGCGCTCCTCGCACGTCCTCCGCTGCGGGCTCGACTTCGCCGCCCCGGAGCGCCTGTGCCCCGAGCGGGGAGAGGGCGTGGATGGCCGCGCGGATCTCTTCTCGTTGGGCCTGGTGATGCTGGAGCTGCTCACCGGCCAACAGCTCTATGCCACGGACGAGGTGGAGCGGGCCGCCGCGCTGCTGCCTCCAAGTCCCGCCCCCCACGCGACGGGGAGTGAACCGCCACCCGGGACGATGAGCTGGACGTCGGTGGAGCAGCTGGCCCGGCGCGCCGCGGCCTTCCGTCCCGAGCACCTCGAGCACCTGACGCGGGAGGTGTCCGCTCCCGTGCGGCGCGTCCTCCACCGGCTGCTGCGCCGCCGCGCCTCGGAGCGCCCCGCCAGCGCCGCCGAGGTGAAGGCCGCGCTGGACGCGTGTCTGCGGGAGCTGCGCGAGCCCTATGGCCCCGAGCAGGCGCTCGAGGAGCTGCTGGAGGCCCGGCACGAGGCGGCGGAGAAGGGGCCGGAGGATTTCTTCGCGTCCGACGAGGCCGAGCGCGGGGCGGGCGGAGCGCTGCTGCCACCGAGGCATTGAGGCCACAGCTCCCGGGTGAATCGCGTACGGAAGTGAAACGCAGTGACGGAGGCACTGCTCATTGCCCGCCACGAAGGCGCGCTCCGCGCTGGCACCCGGGCCTCCCTCATGGCTAGCTGTCCCACCATGGGTGCACTGGCAGACCTGCTCGCCACGCGGCGGGAGGACATCCTGCAGCGGTTCGAGCGCGAGGTGCGGACCCATTTCCCCACCCAGGGGCTGACCCACTCCGCCATCATCGACACCTTCCCGGTGCTGCTCGAGGAGCTGCTGGTCTTCCTTCGCGGCAACACCCAGGCGGAGGGCCTCGGCGCGGCCACGGCCCGCCGCCAGGTGCGCGACACCGCGGCGGAGCACCGCGCCCAGCGGCGGGGCCTCGGCTATGACGTCACGCAGATCGTCCGCGAGTACGGCCTCCTGCGCGACTGCATCCTCGGGCTGCTGCAGGAGACGGGCGGCGCGCTGGACTTGACGGAGCAGCGGGCCTTCCACGTGGGCATCGACCTGGCCATGGGGGATGCCGTCGCCGAGTCCGAGCACGGGCGCGAGGCGGAGCGCTCGGCGCTGCTGGAGCGGGAGCGCGCGGCCCGCGCCGAGGCCGAGGAGCAGCGCGGCCTGCTGCGCGACATCATCGAGCAGAGCGGCGACGGCATCGTCATGGCGGATGCCCGGGGCGTGCTGCGCCTCATCAACCCCGAGGCCGAGCGCCAGCATGGAAGGCCCCTGCGGGAGGTGTCCACGGAGCGTTGGGTGGAGCTCTACGGGTTGAGCGACGAGCAGGGCCAGCCGCTGCCCCTGGAGCAGGTGCCGCTCTACCGTGCGCTCCACGGGGAAATCGTGCGCGACGAGATACTGTGGCTCCGCCGTCCGGACGGCACGCGGCTGCCCATCTCCGTCGCGGCCCGGCCCCTGCGCGCCCCCGATGGCTCCATCACCGGGGCGGTGCTCTCCGGGCGGGACGTGGCGCTGCGGCGCGCCCTGGCCCAGGAGCGCGAGGAGGCCCTGACGCTGGTGGACACGCTGCTGGCCACCGCGCCGGTGGGCCTGTCCTTCCTCGATGGGGACTTGCGCTTCGTGCGCATCAACCACGCGCTCGCCGCCATCAACGGCGTCTCCGGGGAGCAGTCACTCGGGCGCACCCTGGTCGAGGTCATCCCGGACATCGCCCCCTCCGCCCTGCCCTACTACCAGCGCGTCTTCGCCACGGGCGAGCCGGTGTCCAACGTGGAGCTCACCGTCCCCGCCCCGAGCCGGAGGGGAGAGCCGGGCCACTTCCTGGTGAACTACTCGCCGGTGAAGGACCGCGAGGGCCACACCGTCATGGTGGCCACGGCGGTGATGGACATCACCGACCTCAAGCGCTTCGAGGAGCGGCTGCGCCAGACGGCCGAGTTCCGCGAGCGCTTCCTGGGCATCGTCAGCCACGATCTGCGCAACCCGCTGAGCATCATCAACCTGTCGGCCAACCTGCTGCTGCGCCAGGAGACGCTGCCCGAGCGCGCCCTGCGGCTCGCCCAGCGCATCGCGCTCAACTCGGAGCTGATGGGGCGGATGATCGGCGACCTGTTGGACCTCACGCGCGGGCGGCTGGGCGGAGGCATTCCCATCTCCCCGGCCCCCATCGACCTGGGCCCGCTGTCCCGGCGCGTGGTGGGCGAGGTGGAGGTGTCCCACCCCTCGCGCGAGCTGCGGCTGGAGGCCCGCGGGGACCTGCGCGGCGAGTGGGACGCGGACCGGCTGGGCCAGCTGCTCGGCAACCTCCTCAAGAACGCCGTGGACTACAGCCCGGAGGACTCCCCGGTGACGCTGGCCGTGCACGACGAGGGGGAGCGCGTGCGCATCGAGGTGCGCAACCAGGGCGAGCCCATCCCCGCCACACTGCTGCCCGAGCTCTTCGAGCCCTTCCGCCGGGGGGCGGCGCGCGGGAGCCGGCCGTTCTCCGGCCTGGGGCTCGGGCTCTACATCGTCGAGCAGATCGCGACCGCCCATGGGGGCAGCGTGGAGGCACGCTCCACGCGCGAGGAGGGCACCGTCTTCACCGTCCGGCTGCCCCGCACCAGCCCGCGCCGCGAGTGAGCCTCCTCCCGCCCGGCGAGCGGCAACCGGGCGAGCGGCCCCCCGGAGGGCTTCCCGCCCGGCTTCCCACTGTTTTCTTCCAGGCGTTGCCCGGCTGGCCGGGGTTGCTTTCGCGGGTTCTTACCGGCTTTGCACATCTCCCTGGGTTACGGGCATCCGAATTGTGGGCTGAGCGCCTTCTTCCCCAGGGGGTGGGCCTCCCAGCGGGGGTCCGAGACGATATCCTGGAGATCCGCAAACCACCTGTGCACTGCACTCCAAGGGGAGCCCATGTCCGAGAGCGAGAACAAGATTCGTGTCCTCGTGGTGGACGACGATGTGGATCAACTCATGCTGCTCGAGCGGACGCTGCATGCCTACGGTTTCGAGGTCCGCACGCACCGCTCGTCGCTGGGTGTATCCAACCTGGTGCGCCAGGCCATGCCGGACCTGGTGCTGCTGGACGTGAACATCCCGGCGCTCAGCGGGGACAAGGTGCTGTCGCTGGCGCGCAACCAGGCCCCGGCCACCACGCGCTTCATCCTGTACTCGGCCTCGGACGAGTCCAAGCTGCGCGCGCTGGCGCTGGCCTCGGGCGCGGACGGCTACATCTCCAAGAGCATCCAGGGCGAGGCGCTGGCCCGCAAGCTCATCAGCATCTACAAGAAGAGCAAGCTGCCCGCGGCGGGCGCCCGCTAAGCCAGATGGGGTAAGTCCTGTCAGGGGGGAGGCTCCGGGCGCGTTTTCCCGCAACTGGTCCGATGGTCGTACCAGTCGGGACGAAACTCGACCGGAAGGTGCCTCGTTCTTTGCGCCGAGAGCACCCTGACAGGACTTTCCCCACCTGGCTTAGCCGCCCCGCGCCCGGGAGCGCTCACAGCAGCGCGGCGACCTCCTGGTAGACGCCGCGGAAGTCGCCCCGGGCCCCGATGAGCTTCAGGTTCTGCGCCAGCCCGCCGGTGGAGCGGAAGAACATCACCGCCTCGGCGGGGGGACGAAGCTTCAGGAAGCGCGCGGCGTTGCGAGCGAAGTGCAGCTTCATGTCGCGGGTGATGGTGCACGTGGCGTAGTCGTAGGGCGTGAGGCGCATGGGCCGCCCGGCGATGTGCAGAATCTCCTGGATGAGCCCGGTGGCCTCGGCGTCCGGCAGCTCCGTGGTGAAGCCCACCTCCCGGCTCAACCCGAGCACGTCCATGGACTCCAGCCGCACGGCGTGCAGGAACATGCGCCGGTTGGCGTCCACGAAGCGGGGGGTGAAGCGCTTGATGGAGCCGAAGTCGAGCACCCCCAGCCGCCCGTCCTCGAGCACCATGAAGTTGCCCGGGTGGGGGTCCGCGTGCATCTCCCCGGCGAGGAAGAAGGGCCCGTAGATGGCGAGGATGAGCTGGCGCGCCACGCGGAAGCGCTCCTCGGCGGAGGGCCCGGAGACGACCCAGTCCTTGAGGGTGCGGCCGTGCAGCAGCTCCAGGGTGAGCACGCGCCCGGTGGTGCGCTCGGGCACGACAGCGGGCACCTTCAGGTCCGGCAGGCGCGCGATGCCCCGGGCGAAGGCCGTGCACAGCCCGGCCTCGCGGCGATAGTCCGTTTCCAGGAGCATTTCCTCGCGCAGCTCGCGGAAGTAGGCGGTGCCGTCGGTGAGGCGCGAGGCCTTGGAGACCGTCTTCACCACCAGCCCCAGGTTGTCCATGTCCCCGGCGAGCGTCTCGGCGATGCCGGGGTACTGCACCTTCACCGCCACGGGCCGGCCATCGTGCAGCACGGCGCGGTGCACCTGGCCCAGCGAGGCGGCGGCGAGGGGACTCGGGTCGAAGTCGCGGAAGAGGGCCTCGGGCTCGCCGCCCAGCTCCTCGCGCAGGACGCGGACCACCAGCGCATGGGGCATGGGCGGGGCCTCGTTCTGCAGGCGGGCGATGACCTGGCGCACCTCGGGGGAGAGCAGCTCGGTGTCCATGGACACGGCCTGGCCGAGCTTCATGGCGGCGCCCTTGAGCTCCCCGAGGGTGGACACGAGCTTCTCGGCGGCGGCCTTGCTGAGCAGCTCCGGCTCCTGGCCGACGAGCCGCTTCGCCCCGCTCTTCAGCACGTCCGCGCTGAGTTGGGCGGAGAGGCCGGCGAGCTTGCGGAATCGGGTGAAGCGCCCCTGGGTGGGGAGCTTGTCGTCGAAATCCGAGGGGTTGGACGGGTCGGAGGGGTTGGAGGCCATACGCGCGGCCCCATCCTAACGGTGGGCCGTGGGCATCGCATGCCCACGCATCCTCAGCCGGAGGGCGTGCCAGCGCTTGAGCGTCTCGAGGTGGAGAGGGTCCACCCGGAGGGCGGCCTCGTAGGAGGCGAGGGCCTCGGGGAGCTGGTCCGCGGTGCGGAAGACGTTGGCGGTGGCCAGGTGCAGCACCGAGTGCCCTTCCGTCTCCGGGTGGCGGGCGAGGAAGCGCTGGCGGCACGACTCCAGGGCGGTGACGGTGAGGCCGGCGGCGAGGCAGCGCAGCACCCCGTCCACGTTGCGCAACTCCGCGTCGTACTCCACGCGCCGCTCCAGGTGGCCGAGCACGAGGAGCGCCTGGGCCACCTTGGAGAGGGCGCGCTGCACGAGGTCGCGCTGGGGGGGCGAGAGGGGCAACGAGAGCAGGGGCTCGAGCCGGTTGCGGCACTCGCGCGCGTGGGCGCGCACCCGGTCGGCGTCGGCATCGCGGGGCACGCCCAGCACCGCGTAGTGGTCGCCCGAGAGGCGCCGGCGGAACTCGCGCAGCAGGGGCTCGGCACGCGGGTCGTCCTGGGGCGCGGGAGGCGGCGTGGGCTCCAGGGGACGCTCCCCGGCGAGCAACCGGGCGAAGGCCTGCTGGAAGGAGGCCGAGGCCTCGCGCAATTCCACGCCGAAGCCCGGGGCCATGTTCCACGCACGGGCCTGCTCGGCCGTCACGTGGCGCACCACCTGGCCGGTGCAGGGCAGCTCGCCCCCGGGCAGGCGCAACACCATGGACACGTCCGAGAGCACGGGCGGTGGCTCCTCGCCGGTGCGCAGGAAGAGGCCGGTGCGGCCCACGCGCTCGCAGGGGTACTCGCGGATGCCGAGCGAGCCATGCACCGGCACGCGCGCGGTGAAGGCCGTCACGGACAGCGGCGTGGGCGTGCGCGCCGGAATGAGGCAGGCCTCGAGCGCGGAGCGCAGCTCGGCGGCGGTGGAGAAGCGCGCCTCGGGACGCTTGGCGAGCGCGCGCAGCAGCACCGAGGAGAGCGAGTGGGGAATCCCCGGGCGCACCTCGTGCAGCGGGCGCGGGGCCTGCTGCAGGTGGGCCACGAGGATTTCCGCCGCGTTGCTGCCGGTGAAGGGCACGGTGCCCGTGAGCAGCAGATAGCCGAGCACTCCCACCGCGTAGAGGTCCGTGCGCGCGTCCACGTCCTTGCCGCCGCACTGCTCGGGGGCCATGAACTCGGGGGTGCCCATGAGCACGCCGGTGCGCGTGGGCGTCTCCCCGTCGAGCAGGACGAGCCGCTTGGCGATGCCGAAGTCGAGCAGCTTCACCCGCTGGCGCCCATGCGGGCCCGGGGTGAGGAAGACATTGGCGGGCTTGAGGTCGCGGTGGATGATGCCGCGCGCATGCGCCGCGCCGAGCGCATCACACACCTGGGTGAGCAGGTCCACCACCAGCCCCGGCTCGAGCGGCCCGCGCGCGAAGGCCGCGAGGCTCTGCCCCTCCAGGTACTCCATGACGAAGTAGGGCCGGCCCTCGCGCGTGTCGAGGTCGTACACGGTGACGACGCTCTCGTGCTGCACGAGGCTCATCGCGCGCGCCTCGGCGAGGAAGCGGCTGACGAGGTCCGGCTCCTCGGCGAGGTGGCGGTGGAGCACCTTCACCGCGACGCGCTTGGGGATGAGGACGTGCTCGGCGAGCAGCACCGTGCCCATGCCGCCGCGGCCCAGCTCGCGCAGGGCCACGAAGCTGCCGAAGCGTTGGCCCACCAGCTTCTCCCCACCGGCCGAGGGCGGCAGCGTGGGCGAAGGCAGCGGGCAAACGTCCGGGGCCACCCGCATGAGGGTGGGGCACTCCGCCAGCTCCGGATGGGGCGTCTGGCAAGCGCAGCTCGAGCGGGAGTCGGGATTCACGGCCCCCTGCTTCCTTGCCATGTTCGTGCCGTCACCGCCGACGGCGCTTCGCGCACTTGGAAAGTTGCGAAGTGACTGAAGGCCTCTGCCTGTAGGCCACTATCGGCGCGTATCCCCTCGTTCCCTGGTACGTGGACGCGCGGGCGGGCCTGTAAAAAGCACCGAAGCCGGGCTGAAACTTCTACTGCTTCGCGGAGGGGTGCACCCGGGGCCTGGAGACACGAGGGCCGATCATCCGCGGGCGCGGGAGACGGTGCGGGAGGCTGCGGGGGGGACGGCGGGGGCGCGGCGCGGGCACGCGCGAGGGCAAGGCCCACGGGAAGGCGGGGCGTCATCATCGCCCGAGGCGGGTCGATGACGGCCTCCAGCTCACCCGGTGCGGCGAGGGGTGCGGCGGAGTCCGGGGCGCGGACGGCTCAGTGGCGGCTGTTGGCGGCCCGCAGCTCGGCGGCCATGGTGGGCGAGTCGGTCTCCTCCTGCTCCACGTCGAGCACGGAGACGGTGCGGCAGGACTCGTCCACCTCGTACAGCAGCGCGTAGCCATCCACCATGCAGCGCAGCAAGGGCCGGTCGGTGGCGCCCAGCTTCAACCACAGGGGGTTGAGGGGCGGAGCCACCTCCGCCAGCTGGGCGATGTCTTCGACGCGCCGGTGCAGCCGTTCGACGAGCGCGGGAGGAAGCGCCTTGAAGGTGCTCCACAGCTCCACGGGGATATGGACGCGGTAGGCCATGGCAGGCCAGATGGCCATTGTCCCGGGGCCGCACAAGGGGGGGGCTGCGCATTCCCGGACAGGAAGGGACAATCCGTACCCGCGGTACGACCAAATCCAGACATGCGGAGGGCCCGGACTGTGTATTGGCTGTCATTGGAGCGGCCCGGGTGCAACGAAAGCCGTGCGCCGGTTTTCTCGGAAGCCCCGAGGCTCCGTGTCCTGATGGGTTCGAGGGTGTACGCCAACCTCCCCCACCATCGGAGCCCGGCGTCCGGTGGAAACACTCGCCCCCCTTCAGCCCCGGGCGCTCCCGCGGATGGCCTTCTTCGTCTACCCGCCGCTCGTCACCCTCGCCTTCTTCCTCTGGGGTTGAGGGGGGTGTCCTGTGATAGACCTCCGCCAAACCCAACCGAGGGGGAATCAACCATGGCAGGCAATCTGAAGAAGCTGGCGATGTGCGCGGGGGTGGCGTTCGGCGGTCTGGCGATGGCGCAGGACGCGGCCCCGGCGGCCCCGGCGCAGGAGCCGGTGAAGGCCCCGTCCGCCGACGCGGTGAAGAACACCTGGGACTACTTCTACCGGGGCCAGGGCCAGGGCCCTGTGCTGGTGGAGGCCCGGCTGTGCACCGAGGTGGCCAAGGACGGCCCCAACAAGTTCGAGTGCACCGCCGAGGTCAGCCCCGACGGCGTGAAGGCCAACACCAGCGTCATGCTGTGGCAGTCCTACCTGGTGCCGCAGGGCGACTCCATCGAGGACCTGATGGTGCAGGTGAAGCAGGGCAACGTGGTGCGCGAAACCAAGGACGTGAAGATCAAGGGCGAGGGTTGGCGCTCGCGTCAGTGGACGGGCGTGCGCCTGAACAAGGCGGGCGACTGGACCATCTCCGTCATGCGCGGCGACCAGGAGCTCAAGAGCATCAAGGTGAAGGTGCTGTAGCCTCTCCTCCCTCTCCCTCCAGGAGAGGGCCGGGGTGAGGGTATCGGGCTGAATCCCCCGCCCCTCCGACGCGCCCGTCTGGTGGCCTCCGGGCCCCGGCGGGCGCGTTCGCTTTTCGTGAAGCCGGGCTTACCTGTGGGATAAGGTCACGAGCGGCACAGCCCTGTAGCACCGGGGCAACTCCAGGCGCTCGCTCCCCTCACCCCGTCCCTCTCCCGAGGGGAGGGGGGTGGAAGCGCGGAGGGGTTGGGGGCCGCGCGACTCGCCGTTGGAAACACTTTCACGGGAATTCGACTTCCCCACCGTGACCGTGGTAAACGCGGGCCGCCTTCGGGCCTACCTGGTCCTGAAGGGCGAGGCTGTGCTGAAGCGTCGGCGAGCGGTACCCCCTCTCGAAGACGGCCAACCCCTCGACACTCTTTCTTGAGGAGTTGCACTCCATGTCAACCACTTCACGGCCCGGCGCTCTCTCGAGCGTCACCGGCAAGCTCGCGGGGGTCCTCGGACTCCTGACGGTGCTGGCCGGCAGCACCGCCCGCGCGAGCGAAGCGGACCTCGTCCTCCCGGACTTCCGCACGGTCACCTTCGTGGGCGGCCTCAACGGCCAGCAGTTGCTGATTTCCGGCATCGCCGTAACCATCTTCGGCCTCTTCTTCGGCTTCATGCAGTACTCGGCGCTGCGCCGCCTGCCGGTGCACAAGTCGATGCTCGAGATCTCCGAGCTCATCTACGAGACCTGCAAGACGTACCTCATCACCCAGGGCAAGTTCATCCTCATCCTCGAGGTGCTCATCGGCGCCGTGATGGTGGTGTACTTCGGCTTCCTGCGGCACATGGAGGCCGTCAAGGTCGTCACCATCCTCGTCTTCAGCCTCATCGGCATCGCGGGCAGCTACGGCGTGGCCTGGTTCGGCATCCGGGTGAACACCTTCGCCAACAGCCGCACCGCCTTCGCCAGCTTGCGCGGCAAGCCCTACCCCACCTACGCCATCCCCCTGCAGGCCGGCATGTCCATCGGCATGGTGCTCATCTCCACCGAGCTCCTGCTGATGCTCATCATCCTCCTGTTCGTCAGCCCCACCTACGCGGGCCCCTGCTTCATCGGCTTCGCCATCGGTGAGTCGCTGGGCGCCTCCGTGCTGCGCATCGCCGGCGGTATCTTCACGAAGATCGCCGACATCGGCTCGGACCTGATGAAGATCGTCTTCAAGATCAAGGAAGACGACGCGCGCAACCCGGGCGTCATCGCCGACTGCACGGGTGACAACGCGGGTGACTCGGTGGGCCCCTCGGCCGACGGCTTCGAGACCTACGGCGTGACGGGCGTGGCGCTCATCACCTTCATCCTCCTGGCGGTGCCCGCGCAGTTCCAGGTGCAGCTGCTCGTCTGGATCTTCATGATGCGCATCGTGATGGTGCTGGCGAGCCTCGGCTCCTACGCCCTCAACGGCATCATCCAGGGCGGCAAGTACAAGACGGCGGACCACATGAACTTCGAGGCCCCGCTCACCTTCCTGGTGTGGCTGACCTCCATCGTGTCCGTGGTGCTGACGTTCATCGTGTCGCGCGTGCTCATCCCGGACCTGGCCGGTGACACCACGCTGTGGTGGAGGATGTCGGCCATCATCACCTGCGGCACGCTCGCGGGCGCCATCATCCCCGAGGCCATCAAGGTCTTCACCTCCACCGACAGCCGCCACGTGCGCGAGGTCGTCACGGCCTCCCGCGAGGGTGGTGCGTCGCTCAACGTCATCTCGGGTCTGGTGGCCGGTAACTTCTCCGCCTACTGGATGGGCATCATCATCGCGGCGCTGATGGGTGGCGCGTACTTCTTCAGCATGGACATCCCCAACACGCTGATGATCGCCCCGGCGGTGTTCGCCTTCGGTCTGGTGGCCTTCGGCTTCCTGGGCATGGGTCCGGTCACCATCGCGGTGGACTCGTACGGCCCGGTGACGGACAACGCGCAGAGCGTGTACGAGCTGTCCCTCATCGAGAACGTCCCCAACATCAAGGCGGAGGTCCAGAAGGACTTCGGCTTCTCGCCGGACTTCGAGAAGGGCAAGGAGTTCCTCGAGGAGAACGACGGCGCGGGCAACACCTTCAAGGCCACGGCCAAGCCGGTGCTCATCGGCACCGCGGTGGTGGGCGCCACGACGATGATCTTCTCCATCATCGTCATCCTGGTGGGCATCACGGTGGGCGAGGACGGCTTGCGCACGCTCAACGCCACCAACGCGGCGAACCTCTCCCTGCTGCACGCCCCCTTCCTGCTCGGCCTGGTGACGGGCGGCGCCATCATCTACTGGTTCTCCGGCGCCTCGATGCAGGCGGTGTCCACGGGCGCCTACCGCGCGGTGGAGTTCATCAAGGCCAACATCAAGCTGGAGGGCGTGGAGAAGGCGAGCGTGGAGGACTCCAAGCGCGTGGTGGAGATCTGCACCCAGTACGCGCAGAAGGGCATGCTCAACATCTTCCTGGGTGTGTTCTTCAGCACCCTGGCCTTCGCCTTCCTCGAGCCCTACTTCTTCGTGGGCTACCTCATCTCCATCGCCATCTTCGGCCTGTACCAGGCCGTGTTCATGGCGAACGCCGGTGGCGCGTGGGACAACGCCAAGAAGCTGGTGGAGACGGAGCTCAAGGCCAAGGGCACGGAGCTGCACGCCGCCACGGTCGTCGGCGACACGGTGGGCGACCCGTTCAAGGACACCTCGTCCGTGGCGCTCAACCCGGTCATCAAGTTCACCACCCTCTTCGGCCTGCTCGCCGTGGAGCTGTCGGTGGAGCTGGCGCACGCCGGTCAGGTCATGATCACCCGGGTGTTCTCCGTCGTGTTCTTCCTCGCCTCGGTGGTGTTCGTGTACCGCTCCTTCTACGGCATGCGCATCGAGACCCCGATGGCCGCCATCGCCGGTGAGGGCAAGCCGGGCGTGAAGCCGGCGTAGGGCCTCCACCCAGGGCCCCGCGGCCCGGGGTGAAGTGAACGAGCGGCGGGGAGCCTCGGGCTTCCCGCCGCTTCGCTTTTGCGGGCTCAGCGGATGCGGAAGGCGGGCGGCTCAATCCGGGTGGAGCGGCACTCGGGACAGGAGCCGGGACGCGTCAGGCGCCGGCGGTCGCGGAAGACGAAGCCGCAGGCGAGGCACTCGGCGGGGATGACCTCCAGCGCGGCGCCTCCCGCCCGGAGCGACTTCTCCAGGTGCTCCAGGTGTCCGGCCACGTCCTTCTCGGAGATGCCCACCAACCCCGAGAGCTCCCGGGCAGTGAGGCCCGTCTCCGGCGCCGAGGCCAGCTCCGCCTCCAGCGAGCCACGCACCGTGGCCGCCCGGGCTTGGGGAACAGGACTGTCCATGGGCCACTACCTCCCAGGTCGAGGATAGTCATTCCCCGGCGCCCTGGCGTCCTGGCCTCCATGCCCGCTCGGCCAGCGCGGGGTGCGCCCCCCCACCTGTCCATTTCCGGAAACATTCCCCGGTACCCCAACGGTGGGGTTCGGATATAGCCTCCCGGCCATGAGCCTCCGCTACAGCTCCGACTACAGAACCCTTCTCTGGTGCCTCGCCATGCCAATCGTGGCGATGGCGCAGTACGTCAATCCGGGTCTCATCCCGTACCTCAGCCCGCTCAGCTGCTACCTGGCGCTGTGCGCCGGGGTGATCGCGCACAATCACAACCACTGCCCCACCTTCAAGAGCCGCCGGCTCAACGGCTGGATGGGCCTGTGGCTGGCGCACTTCTACGGCTACCCGACCTTCGCCTGGGTGCCCACGCACAACCTCAACCACCACAAGTTCGTGAACAAGCCGGGCGACGCGACCATCACCTGGCGCTACACCAACAAGCACAACGCCGTGGTGGCCTTCACCTACTTCTTCATCTCGTCCTACTGGCAGAGCGATCCCATCAAGCAGTACATCCGCAAGGCGCGCCAGTCCAACCCCGCGCTCTTCCGGCAGATCGTCACCCAGTACTGCTCGTGGGCGGGCCTGCACCTGGCGCTCCTGGGGCTGGCCATCGCGTGGCACGGCGTGGCGCAGGGCTTCAAGGTGTGGGGCTTCGCCTTCCTCATCCCGGCGCTCTTCGCGCTGTGGACCATCATGTTCTTCAACTACATCCAGCACGTCCACGCGGACCCCTGGAGCGAGCACGACCACTCGCGCAGCTTCGACGGCAAGCTCATCAACTTCCTGCTCTTCAACAACGGGCTGCACTCGGCGCACCACGAGACGCCGGGAGCGCACTGGAGCACCCTGCCCGAGGTGCACGCGAAGCTGGCCCCGGACATCAACCCGGAGCTCAACCAGAGCAGCTTCTTCGGCTGGTGCTTCCAGGTCTACGTGCTGGCGCCCCTCTTCCCCCAGTTCGGCACGAAGCAGATCGGCCGCGCGGGCTTCGAGCCCCCCACCGGCGAGGCCCCGCGCCTGGATTCGGCCGACGTGGATGCGCTCGAGTCGGGCATCAACGCTGCACGAACCTGAACACTCCGGGTGCGTCCGCTCTCGACTTTCGAGAACGGACGGACTACGCCTGAGCCCCCGGCTCGAGTCCGAGCTGGGAACGGCGGCTCGGGTGCCGCCGCTGCGAGGAAAGAAGAACGATTCATGGCAACCGGTACGGTCAAGTGGTTCAACGACGCTAAGGGCTTCGGGTTCATCACGCAGGACGGCGGTGGCGAGGACGTGTTCTGCCACCACACGGCCATCAACATGGATGGCTTCCGCACCCTGGCCGAGGGCCAGCGTGTGGAGTTCGAGGTCACCAAGGGCCCCAAGGGCCTTCAGGCGCAGAACGTCCGCGCCGCGGGGTAATCCGCACCGCGGATGATTCCTGGAGCCCGACCTCTCCCGAGGGGTCGGGCTCTTCCTTTTTCCATGGCCCCCCGGCTCCCCCCCTACCCGCGCGTCGCCGGCTTCGACGACGCCCCCTTCACCAAGCGCCCGGGAGCGAAGGTGCCGCTGGTGGGCGTGGTGTGCGCGGGCACGCGCTTCGAGGGGCTCGTCTGGGGAGGGGTGCGCAAGGACGGGTGGACGGCGACGGACGAGGTGTGCCGGCTGCTCGTGGGGGGCAAGTTCCTGCCGCAGCTGCACCTGGTGCTGTTGGATGGGATTGCCTTCGGCGGCTTCAACGTGGTGGACCTGCCGAGACTCGCGCAGACATTGGGCAAGCCCTGCGTGTCTGTGATGAGACGGCTGCCGGACCTGGACGCCATGGAGCGGGCGCTGCGCCACCTGCCCCGGCCCGAGCGGCGTCTCGGATTGCTGAAGCGGGCGGGCCCCATCCATCAATTGAGAGGCTTCACCTTCCAGGTACAGGGAGCGGAGCCCGAGTGGGTGGCGGAGGCGTTGAAGCGGCTGACGGACCGGGGAAACGTTCCGGAGGCGTTGCGGCTGGCGCACCTCATCGGCTCGGCGGTGGTGACGGGAGAGAGCTCCAAGAGGGCCTGAGTGGCCCTACCGGCGGACCTCGGGAGGCACCTGGGCCAACCAGCCCACCTCCAGCGCGCCCCACAGCCCGAGCAACACGGCCTCGGCGGCGTCATGCCGCAGCGACGTGGGCCGGGGCGCACCGGACCACTCAATCACCCGCCGCGCGAGCCCATCCGCGGCGTCCTTGGCCAACCCGCCGCTGCGCTGCTCGCGGGCGTAGAGGAGCCGGGCGCGCCAGTCCTGGGCGGACACCCTCAACACGGGCAGCGCCCGCCGTGCGGCCTCACGCTCCCACACCTCGGCGATGGGACCCCCGCCCTCGAGCAGGAGCCACGCGAGCGGCGCGGCCGCGTGCAGCACCGAGGGCACGGCGCGCTTGAGCCGGGACTGGGAGCCGAAGTTCTGCGAGCGGTACCAGCGCAGGCGCCCGTCCCGGCCGTAGAAGGCCAGGCCCGAGCGCAGCCCCAGGTCCACCGCGAGCAGTCCCGGCTCCCCGGGTGCGTCCGGGCTCACGCGCCCTCCCCTACTTCTGCTCCGGCTTCTCGATGGAGGCGGCGATGCGGCCGGCGGCGGCGGCCAGCTCGGCGCGGCGGATCTCCACCGAGGCGCGGGCCTGGGCGGCGGAGCTCGCGGCGAAGAAGCGCCGCGTGTCCGCGTCCGACATCTCCAGGCTGGTGGACACGCCGGCCTTGAAGGCGGCGGACACCTGCTGCTGCACCCGGGCCGCCAGCTGCGCCTGGGCCTCGGCCTGGGCCACCGCGGCCTCGGCGGCCTCGAGGTTGGCCTTCGCCGCCACCCAGCTCGCCTGGCCGCGGGCGCGTGCCGAGGCGTACTGCGCCTTCAGCTGCTCCAGACGCGCCTCGTCCTCGTGCAGCGCCGCGTAGCGCTGCCCGCGGTCGTACAGCGGCAGCGAGGCCGCCACGACGCCCTCGTAGTAGACGGTCTTCCCGGTGAAGCCGGTGTTGGAGTTGTAGTTGCCGCGCGCGGTGGCGACGAGGCTCGGCAGCCAGGAGAAGCGGTCGTAGGTCACCTTGCCCTCGGCGGCCTGCACGGCCTTGGCGGCCGAGCGCACCGCGAAGGTGTCCTCCCAGGGGCGCTGGTCGTCGGAGGGAATCTGCCACTTCGGGGTGGGCGTCTCGATCGGGGCGGGCTGCACGGGCTCGGCCACGAGGGCGCCCAGCATGGCGAGCAGCTGCGCGTACTGGCCGGAGAGCTGCGCGAGCTGCACGCGGGCCTGGGCCGTCTCCGCCTGGGCGCGCAGCAGCGTGGCCTCCACCGTCATGCCCACGCTCAGCTGCGACTTCGCCTCGCTCTCGCGCTGGAGGGCCACCTGCTCGGCCTCACGCGCCGCGTCCATCATCTGGGTGATGCCCTGCAGCCCCAGGTAGGTGCGCGCCACGGCCAGCAGCACCTGCTCGCGGGCCTCCTCGGCACCGAGCCGCGCCGCCTCGGCGCCCGCCTTGGCCGGGCCGATGAGGAAGACACCCGCCGGGGTGAAGAGGGGCTGGGAGATGGTCGCCGTCGCATAGCGCGAGTTCGCCGCCGAGATGGCGATGGGCGGCGGGATGAGGCCCGGGTTCGCCGGCTGGAGGTTGAACACGCCGCCGAACAGGCCGGTGATGAGACCCAGGTCGAACTCGGCCGGGGCGTTGGTGTGGACGAACTGGCCGGAGAGCGTCACCTCGGGCTGCCACGCCGTCCAGGCGCGGTTGACGCTGGCGGCGGCCACGGCGGCCTGGGCGCGGGCGGCGGCCACGTCCGGGCTCTGCTTGGAGGCCAGGGTGAGCGCCTCCTCCAGCGTCACCGTGCGCAGCGAGCCGGGAGCGGGGGCGGCCGCCGTGACGGGCTGCGCGGGGGCCACCTGCCCCGGGGTGAGCTGGGGCGCGGCGGGCGCCTGGGCGAGCGCGCCGAGCGGAGAGAGGGCGGAGACGAGGACGAGGGACAGGGGGCGCCGGAGGGAGCCGGCAGTGATTCGGAGGTTCATGGTCGTGGGCTCGAGGTGGAAGGGGGGGAGAGCATCCGGGCGCGCTCAGGCGGCGCGGCCGGTCTGCTGTTGCTCCTCGGGAACGGGGGGAATGGGGAGGCCGTCGTCCTTCTTCGGGGCGACGCGCTTGGAGAAGCCCAGGTGCTCCATGGCGGCGAACACCACCGGCACCACCAGCAGGGTGAGGAAGGTGGAGGTGATGACGCCGCCGATGACGGAGATGGCCATGGGGGCGCGGAACTCGGAGCCCACGCCCTTGCCGATGGCGGTGGGCACCATGCCGATGGCCATGGCGGCGCTCGTCATGAGGATGGGGCGCAGGCGGCGCGGGCCGGCCTTCATCAGCGCCTCGTCCACCGTGTCTCCCTCGCGCAGGTACTGCAGCGCACCGTCCACCAGGAGGATGGCGTTCTTCGTGACGAGGCCCATCAGCAGGATGATGCCGATCATCGCGCCCATGGACACGTGGAAGCCGCCGAAGAACAGGCCCAGCAGCGCGCCCACCAGCGCCAGCGGCAGCGACACCATGATGGTGAAGGGGTGCTTGAGGGACTCGAACTGGCTGGCGAGCACCATGTAGATGAAGACGAAGGCCAGCAGGAACGCGGTGCCGAAGGCGTCGTTCTGCTCGGTGAGCATCTTCATCTGCCCGTCGTAGATGAGCGAGTAGCCCGGGGCCGGCGGCTTCTCGGCCACCTTGGCGCGCAGCTCCTTCGCCACGTCACCCAGGGGCGCGCCCTTGAGCTGGGCGAAGACGGCGATCTGCCGCTGCCGGTTCTCGTGCTCGATGACGCTCGGGCCGTCGCGCAGCTCCACCTTCGCCACGTCCGTCACCGGGACGAGCCCCTTGGGCGTGGCGAGCTGAATCTGCCGCACGCGCTCGGGCGTGGCGCGGTCGCGCTCGGACAGGCGCACGCGGATGTCCGTCTCGTCGACGCCCTCGCGCAGCTTGGCGGCCACGTCACCGCCGATGGCCAGGCGCATCTGCATGGCCAGGGCCGCGGCGCTCACGCCCAGGTCCTTGGCGCGCGCCCGGTCGATCTCGATGGTCAGCTCCGGCTTGGGCGGATTGAACTCCACCCGCACGTCCGCGGTGCCGGGGATGTCGCGCAGGATTTGAGCGATGCGCTCGGCCTCCTCGTGCACATGGCCGAGCTCCGGGCCGGTGACGCGCACCATGATGGGGAAGAAGTCGCCGCCCAGGCCGTCGATGATGGGCGGATCCTGCAGGACGACGCGGGTGGCGGCCAGCTCGGGGGTGAGCAGCTCGCGGGCCTCTTCCTTGAGCTGCTGGATGCCCTTGGTGCGCTCGTGCTTCTCCTTCGTGAGCACGCGCATGCGCGCCTTGTTCACGTCACCGTTGTCCCCGACGATGGAGTAGACGTCCTTCACCTCGGGAATCCGCTGGAGCAGCTTCTCGGCCTGGGCCACGCGCGCCTCCGTCTGCGCCAGGCTGGCCTCATCGGGGAGGATGAGCTGCACGATGAACTGCGAGTGGTCCTCGGGGGACATGAACTCCACGCCCAGGCCCTTGGCCGCCCCGAAGGACACCGCCATCACCAGCACGGTGATGCCCGCGGTGAGCCACTTGTGGCTCAGCACCCAGCGCAGGATGCGCGCATAGACGCGCTCGCTGTCATCCAGGAAGCCGCGGATGGCGCGGGCCAGCGCGTTCTCCTGGTGGTGCTCGCCTGCCTTGCGCTGCCTGGCCAGGCGCGCCGACAGCATCGGGTCCAACGTGAAGGAGATGAAGAGCGAGATGAGCACCGCCACCGAGATGGTGATGCCGAACTGCTGGAGGAACTGGCCCACCATGCCCGGCATGAAGGCCACCGGGATGAACACCGCCACCAGGGCCAGCGTGGTGGCGAGCACCGCCAGGCCCACGTCCTTGGTGCCGTTGGAGGCCGCGCTCACGGGGTCTTCACCCTGCTCCAGGCGGTGGGTGATGGCCTCGCGCACCACCACCGCGTCGTCGATGAGCAGACCGATGGCCAGCGATAACGCCAGCAGGGTCATCTGGTTGAGCGAGTAGTTCAGCAGGTACATCACGAAGAACGTACCGATGACGGAGGTGGGCAGCGCCAGCGAGGAGATGAAGGTGCCGCGCGGGTCCAACAGGAACATCAGGATGATGAGCACCGCCATCGCGCCGCCGAAGACGAGGGCGATCCACACCTCGTGGGCGTTCTCGCGGATGAGCACCGACTGGTCGATGATGAGCGTGGCCTGGAAGTCATGCCCCAGGGTGGGCACCAGGGTGGCCATCGCCTTCTTCACCGCGTCGCTCACCGCCACGGTGTTGGAGCCGGGCTGCTTGACGACCTCGAGGATGACCGCGTCATTGCCGTTGAGGCGCGCGTTGGTGCGCCGCTCGACCACGCCATCGGTGATGGTGGCGACCTCGTCCAGCCGCACCTGGGCGCCCGTGCGGCTCTGGGCCACCGGGAGCTCGCGCAGCTCGTCCACGTTCTTGAAGTTACCCAGCGAGCGCACCGTCAGCTCGCTCGGCCCGAGCTGTAGCCGGCCCGCCGGCAGGTCCAGGTTCTCCATGCCGATGCGCTGGGAGATCTCCAGCGGGGACACGCCCACCGCACGCGCCTTGTCCAGGTCCAGGTCCACCTGGATTTCGCGCATGTCACCGCCGTTGATGCGCACGTCGGCCACGCCCTCGAGCTGCGCCAGGGCCGGCTTGAGCTTGTCCTCGATGATTTTACGCACCGTGCGCGAGTCGGCCTGCGCGCTCGCCGCATAGGTGAGGACGGGCACCGCGGAGATGTCCAGGCGGTTGACCATCGGCATGTCCGCGTCGTGCGGCAGCTTGTTGGTGACCGCCGACACCTTGTCGCGCACCTCCTGCGCCGCCCGGTCCAGGTTGGCCGACAGCTTGAACTGCACCACCACCGTGGCGACGTTCTCGCGGCTCCAGGAGTGGATCTTGTCCACGCCGCTGATGCCGGCGACAGCGTCCTCGATGGGCTTGATGACCTGGGTTTCAATCTCTCCCGGGCCCGCGCCCTTGTAGACGGTGGTGACCACCACCACGGGGAAGGAGACGTCCGGGAAGAGGTCGGTGCCCAGCCGGCTGAAGCCCATCACCCCGAGGACGATGAGACAGAGGGAGAGCATGGCCGTGAAGACCGGCCGGCGGATGGAGACGTCGCTGAGGAGCATGGATGACGCCCTGGAATCTTTCGGCGAGGGTTACTTCACGGAGACGCGCGAACCCTCGGAGAGGGACGGCGTGGGGTATTCGACGACCTTGTCCAGCGGGGCGGCGGCCTTCACCACCACCTCGCGCATGCCGCGCTCGAGCACCTGCACGTCCACGCGGCGCACCTCGCTGGAGGCGCCCACCACGTAGACATGGTCCCCGCCCGAGGAGGACAGCGCGGTGGCCGGGATGGACTGGGCCTCCTGCGCCTCGCCCAGCGGGAGGATGACGCGCGCCAGGGTGTTGGCCACGAAGCGGCCGTCCTTGTTGGGCACGAGGATGTCCACCGGGATGCGGCGCGTGGCGGGGTCCGCCGAGGGGATGATGGTGCGGAGGGTGGCCTCGTCCGTGGAGGCGCCGCCGCCGAGGACCTCGACGCGCACCTTGGTGCCGGGCTTGAGCTGGGTGCGCAGGGACTCGGCCACCGTCGTCTTGAGCAGCAGCGTGCCGAGGTTCTCCACCCCGAAGAGCGGCACGCCCGGGCCCACGATGGCGCCCACCTGCTCGGGGGCGTCGGTGACGGTGCCGGAGAAGGGCGCCTTGAGGTCGTGCTTGCGGCGGCCCGCCTGCGCCTGCGCCAGCTGCGCCTTGGCCGCGAGCAGCTGCGCCTCGGCCTGCTTCGCCTGGGTGGTGGAGGTGAGGTTCTGCAGGTCGCTCACGTTGCCCTGCTCCTGCAGCTTCGCGTTGCGGCCGGCCACGTCGCTGGCCATGGCGGAGCTCACCTCGGCGGCGGCCACCGCGGCCTGCGCCTGGGCGAGCTGCGCGTCGGAAATCTCCGCGTTGAGCTGCGCGAGCACCTGGCCCTCCTGCACCGCCTGGCCCTTCTTCACGCGCACCTTCTCCAGGCGGCCGCCCACCTCGAAGCCCACCTGGAGGGCCTGGGCGGGGAAGAGCGTGCCCGTCACCTCCTCACGCTGCGAGGAGCGCACCGCGCGCGGGGTGGTGAGCGTCACCGAGGGAAGCTCCTGCGCGCCCGGCTTGGGAGCGGCGGCCGCGGGCGAAGCGGCGTCGGCCTCGCAACCAGAGAGGGGAAGCGCGGTGGCGGCGATGCCCACGGCGGCGAGCCCGGCGACGAGCGGCGTCCTGGAGAGTTTCACGGTCGTGACCTCGGGGTGCTACGGGTGCGAGAGAGCGCGCGGGCCTGGGGGGGCTGGCGCGGGGAAGTCTTCGAGCGCTTCTTGGCGGGCGCCGCAGGGCGCTTCTTGGCGTGGACGCCCGGGGGCAGGCTGCCCTCGCGGATGAGCCGGTGCACCGAGCCGGCCCAGGCCGCCAGGTCCGGCTTCTCCCGCATCTGGCTCATCTGCTGCGCCAGCAGCAGGTAGGTGCCCACCAGCAGCGAGCCGATGACGGTGGGCGGCACGTCCATGCGGCTCACGCGGTCCGCCTGCAGCCGCTGGAACTCCTGCGTCACCCGCGCCACCTCGCGGTCCACCATGCCCCACATGAGCGACTCGAAGTCCGTGCCCTGGCTGCCGCGCATGAGCACGTGCACCGCATCGCGGTAGGCCCACATGAGCTCCAGCGTGCGCAGGTCCGCGTCGGTGTTCAGCTCCACCAGGCGCTCGTAGCGCTCGGAGCGCTCGGCCACGTCGCGCGCCTCCAGCGCCCCGTGCTCGGCGAAGAAGCGCTCCATCGCGCCGAGGCGCTGGTGGATGAGCCCGTCCATGGCCGCGGAGAACTCGGCCACCACCTCGCCGAAGAGGGCTTCCTTGGAGGAGTAGTGCAGGTAGAAGGCGCCCTTGGACAGGCCGCACGCGGCGGTGATGTCCTCGATGCGCGCTCCGCGCAGGCCCTTCTTCACGAACTCCGCTCGCGCCGCGGCGATGAGCGCTGCATGGGCATGCGGATCTGCGGGACGGGCCATGGTGGCCGCATTACTAACCCGCCGGTCAGAAACCGCCAGGGGGTTCCTGAACCGCGGGTCAGAAATGGGCGCAGTGTTACTTATCCAACAGTTAAGTACAACTGGAGGACCCGTGGGACGCGGGCCCTCCCCTGCTCCGGCCTAGCGGCAGACGTTCTCGGGCACCACCTGGATGTCGGTGGTGACCTCGGGAAGAACGACCTCACCGGAGCGCCCATCGACGAAGACGCGCGTGAGGTGCTCGCCCACGAGGACGCTCACCTCGTAGTTGGCCAGCACCGTGTCGCCCTCCACGCGCACCTTGGGGTCCACGGCGATGACCAGTCCGTCGAGCTTCGCGCGGGTGGCCTCGACGGCGGTGGCCACGTCGATGACGCCGCCGAACTTGCCGGGCGCCTTCGCGTCGGAGCAGATGAGGCACTGGTACTGGTAGTAGCCGGCGGTGTTCGCCAGCCACACCTGCGTCTGGTTACCGGCGTTGGCGAAGGTCAGGGGATTGCCGCCCCGCTGCATCCACAGGCTGTAGCAGCGGCCCACCGCGGACGTGGTCGCCGTCTGCTGGCTCACCGCCCAGGGCGTGTTCTCGTTGGCGATGTCCGTGAAGGAAATCACGCCGCTCGACCAGGACCGGTAGCTGGAGCACGCACGGATGTTGGGAATGGCCAGCGCGGTGCTGGCGCTCAGACAACCCAGGACGAGGACGGCGTTGCGGAGGGAGCTCAGGGCGTTCATGCGTATCTCCTTGCCTCGGGCGGCGTTCGTGGCCACCGGGCGGTGGGGGCCAGGACCCGAGAGCAAGGAGGAGGCCAGGAGCCAACCGCCGGGAATCACAGGAGGAGCCGCGGGGCTGTGACCTCCCAGGCAACAGGCGCGGCCGCGCCGGAGGGACGCCGGAGCAACACGGCGGAACTCCCGAGAGGCTCAGCCGCGAAGACCCTCGGAGAAAGGGCGGCTGAATGTGGAGGACGTGGCGGAGCGAGCCTGCTGCAATGCAGTCACCTGACGATCCACGAACGCCCGCGTCGGCACTTGGAGGCTCCCCCTGCTGCGCAACGCCAGGTCCAGGGAGAGAGCGTGCCGACGCCGCATGGGAGCGGTGGCGAGAGCGTCAAGCAGGGCCTGCGGCGTGAAAGGTTGTCCCTCGAAATAGCGTCTCCGCGCGTCCATTCGCAGGCAGGCTTCCTTCCACCAGGAGGCCACGGCATCCACCTGGGGCAGCGGCAGCGCGTCCTCGGGCCGGGGCACGAGGTCGGCGTCGAGGTCTTCCTGCTCCAGGGGAACGGGTTCCTCCGCATCCATTTCCTGGCGCTCGACGGCGTACTGCCCTTCGAGACGCAGCCCGGTAATGGCACTGAAGGCCTCGCCCGACAGCGCCGCGACGGGCTCCTGCCGCATCAACTCCAGGCAAGCTTCGGCGGCGGCTACGCTGCCGGAGAAGCCGAGCGCCCACAGTACGTCCGGGCGGAGCGACGCATCGGAGAGCAGTTCCAGGAGCCGCTTCACGTCCCGCTCATCGCCGCCCATGGCCAGCAGCAATAGAGGCAATCGGCTGTTGGGAGCACGTGACTCGGCCACTGCCTGGCAGGCGAGCCATGCATCCCGATGACCCCCCATCAGCCCCGCGACGATGGCGGCATCGCGCAGCGGGGGCTCGGCCGAGCCGAGCGCGCGCCGGAGCACCCCCGGGTCCAGCGGCATGCGCATGCGGCCGGCAGCGCACACAGCGGCGGCAGCCACCCGGGCGTCCAGGTGAGTGAAGAAGGGCGTGCACAGCGGAGCCGTGGCGAGGCCCCGCAGTCCCAGCGTGTCGAACACCAGGGCGAGGAACTCCGGAACGGCCGCCTCGTTCTTCAGCAGGGACGGAAGGTCGGAGAGAAGGGCCGGAGGAGCGGCCAGCTCGAGCGCGCGCTGGAGGGCGACGAGCACGGGGGGCTCGGCCTGGCGGAGCGCGGCGAGCACCGCGGCGGGTCCAGAAGGGCTCTCGCCTCCGAGGAGCGCCAGGGCCGCGGCCACGATGCGCTCGGCCTCGTCCGCCGCCAGCGCCGGCTCCAACAGACGCCGGGCCACCCGCTCGCCGCCCAGCACCAGTCCATCCACGTGCGCCGCCAGCGCCTCTTCCAGTTCCGCCACCTCCGCCAGCACGTAGTCGGGAGCGTCGAGCGCCCTCTCCCACTGACTCCAGCGGAAGGCCGCCTCGTCGAGGTGCTCCTCGTGAATGTCCCAACGCAGTGGCCGCATGGAGGTCACCCCTTCCAGCGCGCCAGGGAGGGCATCAGCCGGTGCTCGGGTTCTGTCCGAATCCCCACGGCCTCCGCCATACGCAGCAGCGCCAATCCTTCGATGAAGACGTATCTCTCGGTCTGGCCCTCGGCGGAAGGAGAGAAACGCCGTGCCTCAAGCTCTTCGCAGTGCTGCTCATGCGCACGGCTCGCATCCGCCAGCGATGTCTCGAAAGCCGATGCGTCCCTCTCGAACAGCGCTCTGCAGAGACGCTGCCGGGCATCTGGCTCCTCGTCCAGTTCCGCCATCCGCGCGAGCAGCGCCTCCTGCCGTGCCGAGACTCGGAACCCATCGAGAAGCAGGAAGTGGAGGAAGCGTCCATAGACGAAGTCTTCCTCGTACTCCTCGCCTGGCATCCACTGCCCTGGCGACAGGTTCGCGATTTCTCGAGCCAGGGGCTCATGGCCAGCCACCAGCGCATCGCAGAACGGGTGGACGTTGCCGCTCGCCGCGAAGCGCACCACTTGCCCGACGTCCCTCACTTCCAGCAGCAATTGCTTGTGCGCCTCGCCCGACATGGCCAGGTGCCGGAAGAAGCCTTCCGTGTCTGCCTCGGCCAGTAGCAGCGCAATGGCCAGCATGCGTTCATGGCTCGAGATCTGATGCAGCAATCGCGCCCGGCCCTGTCCGGCCTTCAACCCTGGCAGGGCCTCCCGCCGCATCGAGAGCTCATGACTGAGGTTGAGGATGACGGTGTGCATGCGATGCCCAGGCGCAGCGGGGATGCCAGCGCCAGCTCAGAGGTCGTAGTTGTCCAGGGGCCTGAATTCGGCGCCGAAGTCTTCCATGGGCATGAAACGCATGCCCGTGCAGCCCGCCTCCGTGATGGCACGAGCGAGATCCTCTCTGACGATGAGCAGCCGGGGCCGCTCACCGAGCCGGAAGATCTTGCTGTCCGGTCCTATTTTGCTCGTATCCAGCACGAGCCTCCGGAAGCGGCGAATCTCTTTCTTGTCCAGCTCGTCCACGGTGAAATCGGAACGCGAACGGTCCACGCAAGTCACCAGATCGAGTAGGTTGGCCACATAGTAGGCATCCGGCAGGATCTTCTTTTTGTGGTTGCGTAGCCGCACCGGCAGGAATTCGAAGCGGGCACCCGCCGTGGCCTCGAGCAACTGCTTGAGTTTCTCCGAAACGATGTGGAAACCTAGAAAGTTGGGAATGGAATCTGCGGGCTTGATGCCCTTGTTCGGAGCGAAATCGAAGATGGCTCCCGAAGGAAACCAATCCCGCGCGGAGGTCCCTTTGGTAAGGATGTAGTCCTTGGCCTCGACCTCCTCTGGGCTATCTGAGATCCACGCGTAGGAATCGTTCCGGTCGTCTGTCCAGGGATGATAGTTCATGGCATCTCCTGCCGCCAGCGGACATCGCGAACGGCCACGGCCCCTGCCTTCGCGAGCATGGCCCAATAGTCTTCTTGGAGAGCCATCAGCCGGTCCTTGATGTTGAGCACCACTTCGTCGTCACAGGCATTGTCTCCCAAATCCTTCAGCTTCTGGCTCAGTTCTTTGGCGTCCAATTGAACTTGGTTGTCATACGCGTCGTGTGAGCCGGAATGATAAGGCAGGTTGTGGAAGCCACAGTCAGGCGAGTGCTCCGGCAGGAAGATGATGTTCCTACCATTGTGCACGTTGTAGTCGACCCGCTTCAGCATCTGCTCTTCGCGCTCGGGGAACAATGCTAGGAACTTGGCCTGGGGGATGAGGTGGTGGGCTTCGTTCGCGTAGGGGGCTCCTCCCCGCGCGAAATTGGAGATGGCCTGCCCGGCCCGCTTGCCGTAGATATAGCTGGCTATGAAATCAAAGTAGTAACGCTCGAGGTGCTGGGGGCTGAACTGGGAGACGGATTGCATCCAGCGAGACGGCTTCCAACGCTTCTGTCTGAGAGTAGCCTCGATGCGCTTGGGCGTCTTATAGCGATTACAGCGCGACGGGTCAGCAAGTGTCGCCTTGTGCCCGTTCCTCCGATAGTCGGTCGAGGAGTCATCCTTGTCATGCACCCACTTACCCTTGTTCTCGGGCAGTTCCGCGAAGATGTGACCCTCCGAAGACATTGCCTCTCCTCCACGTAACGGGTGCCGGACTTCTCCTTCAAGAGGGTGGTGCCAGCACGTGCAAGGCGCCCCTCTCCCTACTATCGCTGGACAACCACACCATCATGCTCTGGGTGCCAGCATAGCCACGTGCGAACGCGCGTGTCGCCAGCGCGATGGCCATGGGGGCCGTGGCCGCGCCGATCTCTCCGAAGGAGAGGCCCGTGTGCCATGCCGGGAGGTCCGTAGGGAAACCCCGCCCCTGGAGTCGACTCGCCGCGAAACCCCAATCATACGCCCGGCGCTCGTCACCCGTGAGATTTCCAATGAGTCGGCCCGGATGCTGCCTGGGCGTGAGTGCCTGCCACACCTGAGAGATGGCCTCGGCGAGCGCGACACCTTGTGAGCGCTTACCCGGGAACCGGTCATGGGCCTCCCTCTGGATGGCACGGGTCCCGAGCACACATCCGATGTGCGCCCCTCGCCGCCTGGCGGACTCCAACAGTTCAACCAGCAGGAAGACGGCGCATTCTCCCGGGAGGGCCCCTTGGGGCCGCGAGGGCGTCTTCAGGAGCCGCAGTTCATCGAGTGCCTGCACAAGAGGCTTATCCACATAGCTGTCGATTCCCCCGATGATGCACCGGGAGATGTTCCGCCCCTGCAACTGCCGGGCGGCAGCTTCCAACACATGGAGAAAACCGGCTTGGTCGCCGCGGAAGACCTGACAGTTGCTGGAAGGAACAGGCATGCCAGCCAGGCGCGTGAGCCGAGAAAGAAGGCGCTGCTCCTGCTGTCGATGCAGATCCTCCAGGACGTTTTCTCCAAGCTCCTCGTCATTGGCCCCCGGGTCAGACGCCCAGAACGTCTGGCCGGTTGCCGCAGAAGCCGCCTGGAGGTGCAATCCACTGGAGAGATTGAGGACAAGCCCGGTCTGCTTCCAGAGGCCCTCCTGCATCGAGCGCTGGAGGTCCAGCAGCGCGGCCACTCCCAATCGAACGAGCCGCCCCACCCCAGTGAACCCCTCGGTACAGCCCGACACGGTATGCCCACGAACCGGCTCGGCATTTCCCGTCTCCGGGTCCCGCCCGACGTAGTCGTCCAGCGGTGAAATCCTGAGAATGCCCGCCCTCGACGCCGCACAGCTCGAGATCGCATCCCAACCCAGAGACGAGACCACGCCGAGGCCCGTGACAGCGAGCGCAGTGGAGGACAAGGACTCCAAGGCCATGGGTCAGGCTTCCACCGTGCTCATTCGCCGCAGCAGGGGCACTCGACGTTACCGGGATCGTCTCCCATGGCGACGACAGGGCCCTGGATGACGGGAAACGGGGGCGTGTTCTTGTCGTTGTGGAGCATGGGGTCGAAGGCGCGCGCCACGTTCTTGCCCTCGAACTTCACATCGAAGGAGAAGTTGACGAACTCGGCTTTGCCCTTCGTCTTGCCAGAGGCCACGCCGCCGCCAGCAGTACCTGCCTCGTCGCCGGTACTGGTGCTGAAGTTGGAGTCCTTCACGCATACCGGGTTGCCGCCCACCGTCACCTTCTTGGTGCCTTTGGCGGTATCAGAGGACTTCGCCACGTTGGGGTAGGGAATGGGAACGGGGCCTCCGGGGCTGGGCGTCTTGCACACATCCGGGAATGCCACGGTCGTGCCGTCGCTGTCCTTGGTCACCACGGACATTTTGTTGACACCGGTGTTGACGGCCATGGCTCACCCCCGAGAGGACACTCTATAGATTCATCTTCCGCGTGCCTCAAGACCAAGAGCTCTGACACGGAGCGTCACAGTTCGAGAATCGCCTCGTGAGCGGATGGACCTACGGGGCGGGAGCACCGAGCCGTCCGAGGGCGGTGCACAGCGGGCACGCGGGCGGAGCGTGGGGCACGTCGCGGCGGTGAATGTCGAGCACCGCGCGGGACACCTCGGCCAGCTCGCGGCGCACCTCGCGGCGCGCGCCCTTCACGCGGGCGATGGAGAGGTTGTCGTACGCCGTCGTCTGGTGCCGCATCCAGGCGATGACGGCGGCCTCGGCGCGGCGCTCGAGGGGGATGCGCTCGGTGCGGGCCACCGTGCCGCTGCCCACCGGCGTCGCATGGGCCGTCACCGCCACGGCCATCCGCTTGGCGTGGGGGATGAAGGAGGGCGCGAAGGCGAGGAAGCGCAGCACCGCGTTGGCGAAGTCCACCTCGTACTCGCCCTGCTCGCGCTCGCGGCGACGCACGTCGGCCTCGCGGCGTCTGGCATAGGCGGGCGTGGAGCGCTCGGACTCCAGGGCGGCCCGGGCGGCGGTGATGTGGGCCTCGGGCGCCCACACCCCCTGGGAGAACACCTTGCGCCCCTTCTTCTCCACCACCGTCCAGCTGGGGCCCGCGGCCTTCACCCGGCGCGTGAGGCCCGCGTCACCCGGAGGCAACAGGGCCCAGCCGGCGGGCACGGAGAGGATGGAGCCATCGGCCGCGCGCACGCGGCGCGGGTCGCTCGTGGGGGCAACGGTCAGGGAGTCGCTCATGTCGCGGGGTGGCGCCTATAGCGCACGCGGCGTCAGTGGGGGAAGCGCCCCGGCGTCAACCTCGTGGTACATGGGGCATGTCGCCAGCGCTCGGACGCTGCGCGGGAGGGTCTCAATCGTGGGCAGCGCCGGCATGTCCATCCTCAGGCTCACCTTCCTCGGCACCTCGGCCGCCCAGCCGACGTTGCACCGCAACCTGTCCGGGCTGGCGGTGAAGGCGGACGCCGACCTGCTCCTCTTCGACTGTGGCGAGGGCAGCCAGCGGCAGATGGTGCGCTTCGGCACCGGCTTCACCGTGGATGCCGTCTTCTTCACCCACTTCCACGCCGACCACTACCTGGGAATCATCGGCTTCTTGCGCACGCTCGGGATGATGGGCCGGCAGACGCCCGTGCAGCTCTACGGCCCTCCTCCGGCGCGCCGGCTGCTGCACCAGGCGGTGCACCTGGGCGTGGAGTCGCTCTCCTTCCCCGTGGAGATGCACGAGCTGCGCGACGGCGACAAGGTGGAGCGCCGCGGCTACACCGTGCACGCGGTGGGGGTGGACCACCGCATCAACGCGCTCGGCTACGTGCTCCAGGAGGACGAGCGGCCCGGCAAGTTCAACCTGGAGAAGGCCAGGGCCATGGGGATTCCCTCGGGGCCCATGTACGGCCAGCTCCAGCGCGGCGAGCCGGTGACGCTGCCGGAGGGGCGCACCATCCGTCCGGACGAGGTGGTGGGAGAGCCGAGGCCCGGGCGGCGGCTCGTCATCTCCGGCGACACCCGCCCCTGCCAGTCCCTGGTGCGCGCCTCGCACGAGGCGGATCTGCTCATCCACGAGGCCACCTTCTCCGACGACGAGCAGGCGCGCGCGCTCGAGACACGCCACTCGACGGCGCGCGAGGCGGCCCAGGTGGCGCGCGAGGCGGGCGCCAAGCGCCTCATCCTCACGCACCTCTCCAGCCGCCACGACACGGAGCCCACGCGGCTGCTCGTCCAGGCGCGCGAGGAGTACAAGGGGCCCGTCGAGGTGGCCTACGACGGGCTCACCGTGGAGCTGCCCCTGCGCGAGTGAGCGCGCGGGGCACAGCGCCTACTTGATGGTCTTCTGGGCCTCGGCGCGCAGGGACTTCGCGCCCTCGGGGTCCACGCGCTGCAGCAGCTCCCACTCCAGCTCCATGTCGCGCTGCAGGTTGGTGCTGTCGGTGCCGAGGCCCTGGCGCTGGCCGGTGCGAGCGTCCACCGGGCCCTGGCCGGCCTCGACGCGGTTCTGCTTGAAGATCTCCACCGCGCACATGGCCGGGGTGGGCTGCTTGCCGCGCACCAGGTAGCGCACGTAGTTGGTGCCCAGCGTCGAGGGCGCGCCCACCATGTGCCAGTCGGTGCTGATCTCAAAGGTGCCGGGCGACTCGCGGATGGGCAGATCCCTCTCCTTGAGCAGCATCCGCACCTGGGGCCACACCTCGGCCATGGGCTTGCGGTAGACGTACTGACTGGCCTTCTCCTGCACATAGGCCTCGCGGCGGCTGGCCGCGCAGCCGGTGGTGAGCGTGGCCAGGGTGAACAACACCAGCGACAGGGACAGCGGCGAAGAGCGCTTCATCGGATTCATCGGGTCCTCCCCCACGCGTTGAAGAATGAGAGGGATTTGAAGCACGCCCTTCCGCTCGCGCCAAGTCGCCCGGGGGAAGATAAGCGTGCAGCGCACCTGGAACCCGGCAGCTTGCTTGGAATACGACGAAGGCAGGCGAGACCGGGGGCGCGCGCCGCTCTGCTAGAGTGCCCGCCCCATGAGGGATGGGCCCATCCGCCGGGCAGTCAAACGGCTCGCACTGGTGCGCTACACCATCGACCTGGGTTTTACCCGGCTGCTGCTGCGCGCCCGGGGCGAGCCGCGCTACCGCCTCACCGGGGCCTGCAATGGCTGCGGCCGCTGCTGCGAGACGCCCGTCATCTCCGTGAGCCGGCCCGTGTTCCTGCTGCGCTCGCTGCGCTGGCTCACGCTCACCTGGCACCGCGTGGTGAATGGCTTCGAGTACGTCAGCGAGGACCGCCGCGGCCGCCTCTTCGTCTTCCGCTGCACGCACTACGACGCGGTGACGAAGCAGTGCGACTCGTACGACAGCCGCCCGGGCATGTGCCGGGACTACCCGCGCAACCTCATGTACTCGGCGCTGCCCGAGTTCCTCCCCGAATGCGGCCACTCGGCCGTGTACAAGAAGGGCGAGCAGCTCCGGATGGCGCTGCTCAAGGCCAACCTCCCGCCGGAGAAGTACGCGGAGCTGGTGCGCAAGCTCCACCTCGGGGAGTGAGCCGCTTCACGCCGGAGGCTGCGAGCCCTCGTCGTACACCTCCACCCCCGTGGGCCAGCCCTCGTCCCGCGCTTCCGGGGCGCGCTCCACGGAGAAGTGCTCGAGCAGGAGCGCCGCCACCTTCTCCGGCGCCTCCAGCGGCACGAAGTGGCCCTCCTCGGGCAGGTGGTGCACGACGGGCCGCTGCTCGAAGTACGGCTCCAGTCCCCGGGTGTTCGACTCGCGCAAGGCGATGTCCCGGTCGCCCCAGATGAGCAGGAAGGGCGCGCGGATGCGCGGGTAGTTCCTCAGGTCGCGCAGGCCCTGGGGCGTCATGACGCGGCGGAAGAGCTGCCGGTAGTAGTCGATGGCCGCGCGCGCCGCGTCCGTGTTCGAGAAGTTCGCCTCGTACTCGGCCAGCTTTCCCGCCGGCACGCGCTCGGGGTCCACCATCGCCCGGCGCATGAAGCGCGGCACCAGGGCCCCGCCCCGCGCGGAGAGCACTCGCTCGGGCAGGAAGGGAATCTGGAAGAGGAAGATGTACCAGGAGCGCAGCAGCTGCGCGGGCTTCCGGAGCTCGCGCGGTATCACCGCCGGGTGCGGCGCATTGATGACCGCCAGACGCTCCACCACCTCCGGGTGCCGGGCCGCCACGTGGTAGGCGATGAGCCCGCCCCAGTCGTGCCCCACCAGGTACACCGGCCGCCCCGGCTGCAGCACCCGCGCCAGCTGCACGACATCGTTCGCCAGGGTGTCGAGGTCATAACCCCGCTCGGGCCGGTCCGTGCCCCCGTAGCCGCGCAGGTCCGGCGCCACCGCGCGGAAGCCCGCGTCCGCCAGCCGGGGCAACACCTCGCGCCAGCTCTCGGACAGCTCGGGGAAGCCGTGCAGCAGGAGCACCAGCGGACCGTCGGCGGGGCCGGCCTCCAGCGCCTGCACGCGCAAGCCCGGCAACGCAATGGACAGGGGCATGATGGAATTCATGCGCACACAGCTAGGGCCGCCCCTCCCCTCGGGGAAGCGGCCCCGGGGCAGGACGTCCGGCGCCATACACGACCCGGGTCCCCACCCCTGGCCCACCGCTCGCGCGTGGACATGATGGAGGGCCTCGATGAGGGCGGCACCGGCTGCACCCGGACCACCCGTGAACGAAATGGAGGCGTGTCGGGAACAGCCCCGCCGCCGCGTCGGTTGCCGGACGCGTCAGGGGCATACCGTTTGCTGAAGGACGGGCCAGGACTTCGAAACCGCGGCCCGGGGGACACGGCTCCCTCGGAAGCCGCCCATGAGGGTGTGGCACGATGCATTGGGGGAGGACGTTCCGGTCTTGCATTCCGCGGCACCCGGCGCTGGCGCTGGCGTTGCTGGCCGCGTTGCTGCTGGACTCGCCCCGGAGCGCGTCCGCGCAGTCGGAGACCGAGCCCCTGGTACCTCGAGACCCGCGAACCCTCACCCTGCGTGTGCCTCCCCTCCAGAGCGTGAACGAGGAGGAGCTGCTGCGTGTCACCGTCCAGGTGGAGGGTGCCCACGGGCCCACCCGCGTCTTCGCGGATGGCCTGCCGCCGGGAGCGCTCTGGGACGAGCCCTCCCGCACGCTCACCTTCCAGCCGGACTTCATCCAGGGCGGGTGGCGGCACGAGGTCTCCTTCACCGCCACGGACGGCCACGCCACGGCGCAGGCGCGGATGACGATCGCCGTGCGCGACACCGTGCGCCCGCCCGAGCCGCGCATCCTCCAGCGCGAGGAGCTGCCCGGAGCCCTGCGCCTGACGCTGGAGCAGCCCACGGATGCGTGGTTGGACAGTCCCGGGTACGCCGGGCGCACCTTCCCCGCGGTGGTGACGGTGCCGCTCGCCGCCACGGCCGGCTACCCCATGCCGGTGGCGGTGCGCCTGCACGGCGTGGGCAACTGGCCTCCCGCGCCCCAGGTCGTCACGAACCAGTTCCTCATCGAGCCGAGCGACCCGAACCTCACGTACTGGTGGGGCTACTCCGAGAGCCTGCCGAAGGGGCCGGTGCTGGAGGGCGCCGTGCCGCCGTACACCGCGCGCCGGGTGCTGGCGCTGCTGGAGTGGGTGCTGCGCAGCTACCCCGGAGCGGACCCCGAGCGCGTCTTCGTGGAGGGAGACTCCATGGGCGGCGCGGGGGCGCTGACGCTCGGCCTGCTGGACGCGCGGCACTTCGCGGGCGTGTTCGCCCGGCACGCACAGCCGGTGGCGAGGGCCCACCGTCCCTGGCGCCTGGCGCAGCTGTCCTCGCTCTGGGGCATGCCCGAGGAGGAGGTGGCGGACGCGAATGGCCTGGGCGTGTGGAGCCGCCTGGACATGACGCGCGCCCTGCGCGACGAGCCCGGGGCCCGCTCGCAGTTCCTCATCCTGGAGCACGGCAAGGACGACCCCATCATCCACTTCGGCGCCGTGGTGCACCCCAGCACCCTCACCGGCGCCTCCTTCTACGAGGTGCTGCAGGCGCAGCACCTCGGCCACATCGCCGTCTGGGACGAGGGCGGACACGTGGAGCCCGACCCGTGGCTGGGCTCGCGCTGGTGGGACCGCGGTTGGAACCCGCGCACGGATCCGCGCACCTTCCTGCGCCGCGACCAGGCCTTCCCCGCCTTCAGCCACTCCTCGTGGGACGGCCACCCCGGCACCGGCGGCAACGGGCGCCAGCCCTGGCGCAACGACTCCGGCTACGCGGGAGACCCGAAGGTGCCCGGAGACACGGGCTGGGATGGAGACGTCGCGGGCATGCTCAACCGCTCGCTGCGCTGGGACGCCACCGCGCTGGTGGACACGACGCGGCGCTTCGTCCTGCCGCTGCGCGCGGTGCTCGGCCCCGGCGTCACCGACACGCCCGTGGTGGACGTGACGCCCCGGCGCGTGCAGCGCTTCCGGTGCCTCCCCGGCGAGCACATCCGCTGGAGCTTCGGCACCGCCCGCGGCACCGTCACCGCCGCCTCCGACGGCAGCGTCACCGTGCCCCGCCTGCACCTGGGCGCGGACTGGCTGCCGCTGGTGCTCGAGCGCGAGCGCGGCTGAGCGCCCGCCCCCCACCCCGCCCTCGCCACCCCCCTCGTCGATGAGCGGACGGCACGTGAGCCCCCGGCTTGACTACAACAGTAGTCACGGCTACCTTGCTTCGTGACGACACTTGTAGTCACGCGGGTGGGTGGAATGAAGAAGCCGGTGGGAGAGCAGGAGCTGACGCTGCTGCGCTGGGTGGCGGAGCACGGCCCCGTCACCGTGGGCGAGGTGGCGGAGAAGTTCGGCGAGCCGCAAGGGCTGGCGCGCTCCACCGTACTGACGGTGATGGAGAGGCTGCGCGGCAAGGGCCACCTCACGCGGCACAAGGTGGAGGGCGTGTACCAGTACAGCTCGAGCGTGCCGCTGGCCGAGCTGCTGCGGGGCGTGGTGGGGGACTTCGTGCGGAAGTCGCTGGCGGGCTCGCTCTCGCCCTTCGCCACGTGGCTGTCCCAGGCCGACGAGGTGAGCGACGACGAGCTGCGCCAGCTGGAGGAGGCCGTCGCCCGGCTGAAGTCGAAGAAGGAGGGGGAAGAATGAGCGCCCTGGACGTGCACGCGGTGATGGAGACGGGACTCGGGGTGCTGGGGACGCTCTGGCAGGCGACGTGGCAGGGAGCGCTCTGGGCCCTGGTGGTGTGGGCGCTCACGCGCGCGCTGCCAAAGCTGCCCGCCTCCGTGCGCACCTCGCTGTGGTGGCTCGTGGGCCTCAAGTGCCTCGTGGGCCTGTGCGCGCCCGGTGCGGTGCGCCTGCCGCTGCTGCCCGCGGCCGAGGCGCCCGTGGCCCTCGTGGAGAAGGCGGCGCCGGCTCCGTCCCTCGCGCATGCGCGGCCCGAGGGGGTGAAGAGCGGTGGCGGCGCCCTCCCGGTGGTGCACGCGCCAGAGCGCGAAGGGACGCGCCTGGGCTGGACGCCGCTCCTGCTGGGGGCGCTGCTGTTGTGGCTCGGCGGCATCGCCTGGCAGGGACGCGAGCTGCTCCAGGGGCTCGTGCAGCTGCGCCGCCTCCGGCGCGAGGCCCGGCCGCTGGAGGATGCATCACTTCATCAAGCCGCGGTGAATCTCGGCCGCGAGCTGGGCCTCGCGCGAGTCCCCCCGCTGCTCGTCTCCGAGCACGCACCGGGTCCCCTGGCGCTCGGCCTGCTGCGCCCCGAGGTCATCCTCCCGCGCAAGGCGCTGGAGACGCTCTCTCCTCCGCAGCAGCGCATGGCGCTCGCGCACGAGCTCGCCCATGTGCGGCGAGGAGACCTGTGGCTCGGCTGGGTGCCAGCGCTCGCCCGGGCGGTGTTCTTCTTCCATCCGCTCGTGCGGCGCGCGTGCCAGGAGTACGCGCTCGCCCGGGAGGAGGCCTGTGATGCCGCCGCGCTCCAGGCCACCGGTGCCGCGCCCCGAGAGTACGGCCGGCTCCTGCTCGTCTTCGGTGTCGCCCGCGCTCCGGCTGCCGCGGCGGCGTCCGGTGCCTCGTCTCACCTCGCAGCCCTCAAACGGAGGATCGCCATGCTGGAACACGCCGAGTCCGAGTCGAAGCACCGCCATCGCTGGGTTCGCTGGACGCTGGGAGGACTCGCCCTGGTGGCGCTCGTCCCCTTCCAGGTCGTCGCCCGCGAAACGCCCGCCCCTGTCCCCGCCGTGCCCGCTGTCCCCCAGGCTCCCCGGGCCGCCGCGGCCGCGCAGCCCGCGCAACCCGTCGTGCAGCCCCTGGTGCCCGCCGTCGTCCTGCCCGTGGTGAAGCCCGTGGCCCCCGCTGCCCGGGTCGCCGTCGCGCAGCCTGCTGCACCCGTTGCGCCCGTGAAGCCTCCCATGCCTCCGAGCGTGCACGAGGATGACGAGGACGGCAGGTACTCCTACGTCCTGCTTCGCGGCTCGGACGACGCGACGATGTCCGGCTCGACGCAGGACCTGAAGGTGGCTCGCCATCTGGCGGGCGACAGCAAGCAGCCCCTGCTCTACGTGCGCCGCGATGATGGCCAGGAGTTCGTCATCCGGGATGCGGCGACGCTGAAGGCCTTCGAGGACACCTTCAAGGCCGTGAGGGAGATCGGCGATCAGCAGGGGAAGCTCGGCGAGCAGATGGGTGAGCTCGGCGGGAAGCAGGGCGAGCTCGGCGGCAAGCAGGGCGAGTTCGGCGCGAAGATGGGGGAGTTGGGCGAGAAGCTGGGAACGCTGGGACGCAAGCAGGGAAAGATCGCCCACCAGCTGGCCCTCCTGGAGCTGGACGACGACGCGGAGGAGACCCCGGACCTCAAGCGCCAGCGCGAGCAGCTCGAGCACGAGCAGAAGGAGCTCGAGAACCAGATGGAGGAGCTCGAGAAGCAGATGGAGCCCTTCAACGAGCAGATGGAGAAGCTCGGCGAGGAAATGGAGAAGTACAGCGAGCCGATGGAGAAGCTCGGCGAGCAGATGGAGAAGTTCGGCGAGCAGATGGAGAAGGCGAGCCACGAGGCCCAGCAGAAGGCCC
>NZ_JBJMQO010000069.1:0-9187 GCF_045802675.1 Archangium sp.
AGGCCGTGCGCTCGAAGGAATCCGGCCCGTGGTGGCACAGCCGGTGAGCAGCACGAGCAGGGCCAGCGTCAGGGTGCTCGTGCACCGCCACACCGGGGAACGAGGACGGCGGGCTTCCGTGGAAGGCGGTGTCATCCGGGGCGCTACTTGCGCTTGCGCGCGAGGGCCTTCTCCCGGGCGGCCTGCCTGGCCGCCAGCTTCGCCGCCTTGAGCTGCTCCTTCTTCTCCCGAGCGGCTTCCCGGGCGGCCTTGAGCTTCTCCAGCTTCTCCTTGAACTTGTCCTGCTTCACCTTGGCCTTCTCCAGCTTCACCACCGCGCGCTGGAGGAGCACCGCCTTCTTCTTGCACCCGGTGGCTACCGCCTTGAGCACCATCGGGCGGCCCTTCACCGGCAGCGGGTTGCGCGCCAGCTCCGGCACCTCGCCGAGCAGCTTGTCCGCTTCGTCACCGCAGCGCTGGTAGCGCTCCTTCATGTCCGTGTAGAGCGACAGCCGCGCCGCCAGGTCCTTCTCCCGCCGCGCCTTCTTCTCCAGCTCGGGCGCCTCCTGGCTCTCCCCGAGCGGCCCCGAGACGAACTCCACCACCTTCTGCGCCAGCCGCACCCGCGCTTCCGCCTGCTCCAGGCGCCGCTCGGTCCTCTTCGCGGAGGCCGCGTAGTCCTCGCTCTTCGCCTCCAGCTCCTTGCCCGCCTTCAGGTTCTCGCGCGTGCGCTGGATGGCCGCGCGCGCCGCGTCCACCTGGGCCTTGCCAACATCCCTGCCCTCGAGCGCGTCGACGGCCCCGGTCACCTCGGACATCGCCTGCACCACCGCGTCCCGCTGCTTCTCCACGGAGGCCTCGAGTTGCTGGCGCTCACGCTCCGCGCTGGACTCCTTCTCCCGCCGGACCTTCTCCTCCCGCACGCGGGGCACGCGCGCCTGGAGGTCCGCGAGCTGCGAGTGGAGCATCTCCGCCTCGGGTGACAGGTCCACATCCGGGTGGGCGAGCTCCTCCTTCGCCTTCTCCAGCAGCGGCACGGCGCGGTCCGCGTCCAGGTCGCGCAGGTGCTGCTCGGCCTCGTTGAGCAGCAGGGTGGCCTCGTCGGCCCGCCGCTCTCCGTAGGCCTGGCGCTGCTGCTTGCTGCGAGGGCCACAGGCGCTCACGGCCACCACCAGCAGCAGCAGCACCATCCAGGTTCGCGAGGTATTTCGGGCGACGGGTGTCATGCAGGGCAGAGCATGGTCCGGAAGCGCCGCCGGAAGGAAGTCCAGGGGGTCACCCGGCATGCCAATCCAGGACCGTTGAAGCCTTACACTGCCCACATGACCGACCGACTCGAGGCCCTGCTCTCCTCTGCGCCCCGCTACCCCCAGCGGCTCGTGTGCATGACGGAGGAGACGACGGAGACGCTCTACCGCATCGGGGCGGGAGACCTGGTGGTGGGCGTCTCGGGTTTCACCGTGCGCCCGCCCGAGGCCCGCAAGAAGCCGCGCGTCAGCTCCTTCCTGGACGCCAACTTCGAGCGCATCCTCGAGCTGAAGCCGGACCTGGTGCTGGGCTTCTCGGACCTTCAGGCGGACCTGGGCCGCGAGCTGTGCAAGCGCGGCGTGCCGGTGGTGCTCTTCAACCAGCGCTCCCTCGCCGAAATCCTCCAGACGGTGCGCGTGGTGGGGGCGCTGGTGGGGCGGGCCGAGGCCGCGGAGAAGCTGGCGGACAGCCTGGAGGCCAATCTGGCGCGGCACGCGGAAGCGGCGGAGAAGCTGCCCCGCAGGCCCCGCATCTTCTTCGAGGAGTGGCACGAGCCGCTCATCTCCGGCATCCGCTGGTGCTCGGAGCTGGTGGAGCTGGTGGGCGGTGAGGACGTGTGCCGCGAGTCGCGCGAGCACCCCGGCGCCAAGGGCCGCATCTTCGACCCGGCCGAGGTGGCCCGGCGCAATCCCGAGGGCGTCATCGCCAGCTGGTGTGGCCGCAAGGCGAAGCGCGAGAAGATTGTCGGCCGGCCGGGCTGGGAGCACGTGACGGCGGTGGTGGAGGATCAGCTCTACGAGGTGAAGAGCTCCTTCATCCTCCAGCCGGGGCCGGCGTCGCTGACGGATGGGGTGGAGCAGCTCGCGTGCATCGTGGCGGCCATCGCCCGGGGGGAGAAGCTGCCGCCCCCGCGTCCGGGAGACCTGCGCGCCGCGCCGCTACCCGCCGACGGCACGCAGCGTGGGGATTGACTCGCACACCACGCGCAGGAAGTCGTCGATGTCCAAGGGCTTGTGCATCAGGCGCACGCCGGCAGGAGGCCGCACCTTCGGGTGGGCGGTGATCATCACCGCGCCCATGCCGCGCAGGCGCTGCTCCCGCTCGGCCTGCTCCAACAACCACCCGCCCGTCTCTCCAGGCAGCATGTAGTCGGTGATGACGAGCTGGAAGGACTCCGCCCTCAACCGGGCCAGTCCCTCCTCCGCCGAACCGCTCCCGGCGACCGAATACCCCTCGCTCTCGAGCAGGTCGGTCAGCCCTTCGCGGATGTCCTCGTTGTCCTCTACCAGGAGAATCTTCACGTTGCGTCCGGACACTACGGAGTCCATCTCTCCAAAGCGGGGAGTCTCCCGCCTCTGGCCACGTCCGGGAATCCCCTCCAGCCCGGAGGGCTCGGGAGCTGTTCACTAGCGTATTCCCCGGGCCCGGCGGCGTGACAGGATGGGCCCGTGTCCCTCGTCTGGCCCGCCCTGCTCGCCGCGTCCCTGTTGGCCGCGGAACCCTCGCCGCCCCCCGAGGGCTATGAGGACGCGCTCGTGCAGTGGGGGCTGGCCCAGCAGGGGGGCCTGGAGCTCGAGGCGGACCCCGAGGGCAAGCGCCTCGAATCGGTGAGGGTGGCCTCCGAGGACGTCGTCGCCCCGAGCGACCCCTACCCGCTGTTCCTCGACGTGTTCCACGCGCGCACTCGCGAGGAGGTCATCCGGCGCGAGGTGCTGCTGGCGCCCGGGCAGCCCTATGCGCCGGCGCTGGCGCTGGAGACGGCGCGCAACCTGCGCAAGCTGGGCATCTTCGCGGTGGTGCGCGTGGTGGCGGTGCGGGGCTCCTCGCCGGACGCGGTGTCGCTGCTCGTCGTCACCAAGGACTTGTGGTCGCTGCGGCTCAACCAGTCCTTCCAGCTGGTGGGCACGCTGGTGCAGTCGCTGCAACTGCAGGGCACCGAGCAGAACTTCCTCGGGTTGGGGAAGAAGGTGGCGGTGGACTTCCTGCTGCGGCGGGACTCGCTGAGCCTCGGGCAGACGTACGTGGACCCGCGCCTGGGCGGCAGCCGCTGGACGCTCAGCGAGAACGCCGCGCTCATCTTCGGGCGGGAGAACCACCAGCTCGAGGGCAGCAGGGGAAGCGTGCTGCTCTCGCGGCCCTTCTACTCGCTGGACACGCCGTGGAGCTATCAGGCGCAGGTGGTGTGGCGCGTGCAGCCGGTGCGCATCTTCCGTGGCGCGGACATCTGGCAGTTGCCGTACCCCGAGGGCGGCACGGTGCCCTACGTCTACGACGCGCGCGAGCTGAGCGGGAGCACGCTGTACCTGCGCTCCTGGGGCACGCGCTACAAGGTGGACGCGGGCGGGGGTGTTGGCGCGTACCACCGGCGCTATGGGGCTCCGGCGGAGTCGGGGTTGGACGAGGCCCAGCGCGCGTGGCTGCGGGACAACTATCTGCCACGTGCCGAGGATGCCGCCTACGTGCTCGGCTACGTGCGCCTCTGGGAGACGCGCTACGAGGTGATGCGCGACGTGGACTCGTACGCCCTCTCCGAGGACTACCAGGTGGGGCACTACGTCACCGCCACGGCGCGCTACGCCCCCGCGCTGCTGGCCGGGTCGGCGAACTTCGCCGAGGTGGGCCTCACCGCCCGCTACCGTGTGCGCCTGGGGGATGCGCTCAGCTCGGTGGCCGCCGCCGCGTCCATCCGCCGGTTGCTCGGAGAGAACGCGAGCTGGACGAACCGCCGCTGGGCCGTGGAGGTGCAGCAGGTGTCCCCGAAGGTGCTCGGCGGGCGCTTCGTGGTGCGCGGCCTGCTGGACGTGGACATCGACGACTTGAACGAGCGCGTGCTGCTGCTCGGAGGCGGCAACGGGTTGCGGGGCGCGCTGCCGGAGGCGTACTCGGGCAAGCGCATGGTCCTGCTCAACGTGGAGTACCGCACCCGGCCGCTCATCCTCTACACGGTGCACCTGGGCGGCGTGCTCTTCTACGACGCGGGCTCGGCGTTCGACGTGGGCCCGAGCGTGGTGCACTCGGTGGGCGTGGGCCTGCGGCTGCTCTTCCCCCAGTTCAACACCTACCCATTCCGTCTCGACTTCGGCTACGTCATCAACGACGAGCGGCCCGGAATCGGCGGACGCTTCTCCTTCAGCGGCGGGCAGGTGACGGAGTTCCGGCCCGGGTTCCTGGATGCTCCGCTCTAGCTCTCCGTGGGCCCGGCCTTCCCGGCTCGTGGGCGTGGGCGCGTTCCTCGCGGTGCTCGTGGCGGCGCTCGCCCGGGGACGCGTGCATCCGGACGAGGTCTTCCAATACCTGGAGCCCGCGCACGGGCTGGCCTTCGGGTACCGCGTCGTCGCCTGGGAGTGGGTGGAAGGGCTGCGCAACTGGGCGGTGCCCGGGGTGCTCGGGGGGGTGCTTGCGCTGTGCCGGGCCCTGGGGCTCGAGCACCCGTGGGTGATGGCGGGGCTCGTGTGGTGCGTGTGCGCGGGCGTGCAGGCCGTGGGCACGTGGGTGCTGTTCCGGCTCGTGGAGGAGCGCGATGGCCATGAGGCGGCACTGCTGGCCGCGGGAGTCCATGCCACCTGGGGTGGTTTCCTCCTCTACGCCGCGCGGCCGCTCGGGGACGTGCTGAGCGTGGTGCCCCTGCTGGGTGCGCTGCTGTGGGCCCGGCGTGCTCGCGAGCGGGGGGCGCTGCGCGAGGGACTGTGGAGCGGCGTGCTGCTGGGCGTGGCGTTCGTCATCCGTTACCCCTCGGCCGTGTTCGGCGTGCCGCTCGCGGTGAGCCTCGTGGGGGCCCGGCGCTGGCGCTCGCTCGCGGGCTTCGCGGTGGGCACGGGCGCGGTGCTGCTGGGGCTCGGCGTGCTCGACTGGCTGACGTGGGGCTCGCCCTGGGCCTCCGCCTGGCGCTACTTCCACTTCAACATCGCCAGCGGCTCCTCTGCGTCGCACTTCGGCCGGCAGCCCGTGTGGTGGTACGCGCCCATCCTCGCGGGCATGGCGCCCATGCTGCTCGTCTGGCACTTCGCTCGCGGGCTGGCCCGGCGCGACGTGCTCGTGGGCGCCTTCGCGTTCTACCTCGGCGTGGTGAGCGCGCTGGGACACAAGGAGGCGCGCTTCCTCGTGCCCCTGCTGCCCTTCTTCGTGGCCATCGCCGCCGGTCCCCTCGCGAACGACATTTCCCGGCTCGCGGACAGGCGCGCGGTGCTGGGCGTGCTCGGAGGGCTGTACGTGCTGTCCTCGGTGGCGGCGGCCTCCGTGCTGTTCCCGCTCGGGCTGCGCCAGGGCGTCATCGACGGCACCGTCGCCGCGGGCAGGGACCCGGCGCTCACCGGGCTCGTCGTCGCCGGCCCCCCCGAGTGGAACACCGGAGGCCGCTTCTACCTGCACCGCGACGTGCCGGTGTTCGTGGCCGCCGGTCACTCGGAGGACGAGCTGCGGGAGCGGCTCGCGGACGCGCGCTTCTCCCACGCGCTCGTGGAGGGGAGGGCGGTGGGCGAGGACACCCTGCGCGCCTCCGGCTTCTGTCCGGAGCGGCCCTCGGGTGGGGTGACGCTCTGGAAGCGCTGCCTCAAGCGGGACTGAAGGTGCGGCGGTAGTACGGCCACGCGTCCCACAGGTAGAGGGCGAAGGGCGCCCACCAGATGAAGTCATTGGTGAGGCAGAGCACCAGCGTCGCCTTCGGCCACTCGCCCTGGAGGATGAGGACGGCGAGCCCCAGCGGCCCCAGCACCTTTCCCAGGAGTCCCACCGCCGCGAGCGCGAAGCCGTGCTCGGGGCGCCGCGCCACCTCGGCGTAGAGCAGGCCGTAGACGCCGATGACCATGCCCAGGCAGGAGAAGAAGGCGGGGTGGTTCATCGGGGCCATGCCCGCGAAGCGGAAGAGCCACTGCGGGTCCACCGCCGCGTAGAGGCCCCAGAGGATGTTGTAGAGGGCCGCGAGGCAGAACACCGCGCGATGCAGGGCGCGCCGTTTCATGGCACCGGGGCCTCTTGCGCGGGCCAGGGCCAACGCCCACCGGGAAGCTGGAGCGCCGCGTACAGGTCTCTCGCGCCCGAGCCGGACACGCCCACCGCCATGAGGCCGAGCACGAGGCGCAGGGACTCGGGGAGGGCCACGGGCGCGAGCTCCAGGCCGGTGGGCATGTGCCACCACGCGAGCAGCTCGGGCACGAGGTGGGCGAGCACCGCGCCGTAGAGGATGCCCATCACTGCGTGCGTGCAGCGCTCTCCAGGGAACACGCCTCCGAATGGCCGGCGCACCCGGTCCTCCACCACGAAGTCGGCGAGGGTGATGCCAATCTCCGTCGCGACGACGAGCGCGAGCACCGCCGCCCAGGCGCCCCGCCACGCCAGCCAGGGCAGGCTTGCGAAGAGGAGCGCGTAGAAGAAGTCCCGAGCGGCGTGCAGCAGCAGCTCGGGGCGGGTGCCGGGGACGCGCGCGGGCAGGCGTGCACGCCACTCGTGGTAGTAGAGCGTGTCGAACGCGCCCAGCGCGCCCTGGACGGCGAGCAGCCACAGCGCCGTGCTCATGGGGACTCCTCCTCGGGGGTGACGAGGCCTTCGTAGGTCAGCAGTGCTCCCGCCAGCGCCGAGCCGATGCGCACGTGTACGCGCATGCCTCCGGTGGCCTCGGCGGCCTCGGCCTGGATGTGCGGCGAGAGCAGGCGGGGCAGGGGAATGCGCCAGGGGCCGAGGCACAGCCACGCGCCCACCTGCTCATAGAGGAGGCCACGCCCCTCGGCGCGCAGGCGGAAGACGCACTCCACGGGGCCGAGCCGCTCCACGAGCAGCCCCTCCTCGCGGGCATACTGCGCGGTGGCGAGCGCGTGCGTCCCGAAGGTGCGCTCCCAGCATTGCCCGGTGCCCTCGCGCCGCACCACGAGGCGGGTGGGCACGCCCTCGCCCGCGGGAGGAAAGCGGCAGAGCCAGCCGGCCAACGCGGCGAGGACTCCCGGGCCGCGGCGGATGGAGAAGCGGCCGGTGGCGTATCCCTCGCGGTGCAGGCGCCGCACGAGGGGCGGCAACCCTTCCCAGGCCGGGCCCAGCAGTCCGGCGTAGAGCGAGGAGTCCCGCTCCGTCTCCAGTCCCATGTGGGTCAGCTCCACGTCCGTCCCCGAGGCGGTGATTTCGCCCCCACATCCTGCATTGCCGCGGGCGGCCCGGGAAGACGGGGCGGAAGCGGCGAGGCTCCCGGCTTCATTTTCCGCCAACTGGTCCGATGGTCGTACCAGTCGCGGAAAAACGCGCCCGGAGGGCTCCCTCGCGGCCGCCTACTCCTTGCGGTTGAGCTGGTAGCGGCGGGCGATCTCCGTCACCTCGCGGGTGACGGCCTGGAGCGTCTCGGTGGCCTGCAGCGTGGTGTCCAGCCGCTTCATCGTCTCGTCCATGCCGGAGGAGATGTGGGCGATGGCGTTGAAGATGTGCGAGATGCCCGTGTTCTGCTGGTTCACCGCGACGGCGATCTGCCGCACGGCCGCGGCGTTCTCCTGGATGATGAGCGACATCTCGCGCAGGTTGTTGCCCGAGGAGCGCACCATCTCCAGGCCGCCTTCCACCTGGCGGGCGCCCTGCTCGCTCATGGAGACCACGTCCCGGATGGCGGTGCCGATGTCCAGCAGGCTCTTGCGGATGAGGGCGTTCTCCCGGATGGTCTGGTCCGCCAGCTTGCGAATCTCGCTGGCCACCACGGCGAAGCCCGCGCCCTGGTCTCCGGCGCGCGCCGCCTCGATGGAGGCGTTGAGCGCCAGCAGGTGCGACTGGTCCGCCAGGTCCTTCACCGTGACGGCGATGCTGGCGATCTGCGTGGCGCTCTCCTGCAGCCGCAGCACCTTGCCGCGGATGCCGTCCACGAAGTCGCCAATGGTGTTGAGCCCCGTCAGGGTGCGCTCGATGGACTCCTCGCCGTACTGCCCGAGCTTCTCCGCGTGGCCCGCCACGCTCAGCACGCTCTCGGCCTTGTGGGAGGCCAGGTCCGAGGTGGTGCGGATTTCCTCCGAGGTGAGCTGGGCCTCCTGGAGCATGGAGGCCTGCTCGGTAATCCGCTCGCGCTGCTGGGTGCTGGCCGAGCCGAGCGCGGTGCTCGCCGAGAGCAGGAGGCTGGCCGAGGCCTGCAGGCGGGTGGGAATCTCCTGGAGGTGCTCCAGGGCGGTGAGCATGCCCGCCGAGAGGTCTCCCAGCTCGTCGGTGGAGGCCCAGGCCGGAGCGATGGGGGCGCCGCTGGCCAGGCCCTCGATGGCGGCCTGGAGCGCCGCCGTGGCCCGCACCTGCCGGCGCGCCAGCATCCACGCGGACATCGAGGGCACCAGCAGCACGAACGCCCCGAGCACCAGCATCGGCGGGCCCATCGTCGACAGCAGGGTGTCGCTGAAGGTCCGCAGCCGCTCGGCGATCAGCTCGGCCTGGGACTGGGACAGGCCCGGGTCCGCGGCGAGGGCGCTCAGGTGGGAGTCGCGCAGCGCGAGCAGCTGGAGGATGAACACCAGCCCGCAGACGAGCAGGGAGCTCATCAGGGTGGCGGCGAACGCGTAGGGCAGGTACCAGCGCTGCCGGGGCCAGAAGGGGCCCTTGCCGGTGGTGCGCGCCCGGTGGCGGTTGCGCTCCTCGAGCACCAGGGGCATGAGCAGCTGCTCGAACTTGATGCCCACCGGCAGCGACACCATCTGCCCGAGCGTGGCGGCGACGAGCAGCCCGAGCCCCACCATGAGGGGCGGCTTGTGGAAGTGCAGCACGAGCGGGAGGGAGAAGAGGAGTCCTCCCAGCAGGTAGGCGCCCTGGGTGCACACGAAGGCGAGCTTCCAGGGCAGCATCTGCAGGCGCACGAGGCGCTCGCGCGGGGGCTCCCCGGGGCGCGGGCCGAAGGTCTGGCGCAGCAGCGCCGAGCCGCTCACCAGGGGCAGGCCGACGCCCGCCACCAGGAAGACGGGCGGGAGCAGGTAGAGCATGCTCCAGACGATCTCCTGCGCCGTCAGCGCGAGCGACA
>NZ_JBJMQO010000070.1:0-51778 GCF_045802675.1 Archangium sp.
AGCCGCCACTCCTGGTTGTAGCGGGAGAACAGTGCGGGGTCGGTCGCCGTGTCGTAGTCGAGGACGTGCAGGGTGCCGCCGGACACGAGCGAAGGGAAGATGCTCGTGTTGCCCAGGTCGGCGCCAAGGGTGGACACCGTGGCGAAGCGCAGCCCCGCGGGGGGCTGCCCCAGTTTGCGCAGGATGGCCCAGGTGTAGTTGACGAGGTTGCGGTGCTCGATGACGACACCCTTGGGCCGCCCTGTCGAGCCCGAGGTGTAGATGATGTAAACGGGGTGGGAGGGCAACAGCCCCTCCACGCGCGGGTTCTGGGTGCTCTCTCCTTCCAGCGTGGCCGCGTCGCGATCCACGCAGAGAATCGTCCAAGGCCCTTCGGGCAGGCGCGGCAGCAGCTTCTCCTGGGTGAGCAGGACGGGGGCCTGGCACTCGGCGAGCTGGTACTCGAGCCGCTTGGGCGGATGCTCTGGCTCCAGGGGGACGTAGGCCCCACCCGCCTTGAGGACGCCCAGGAGCGCCACGATGGCCTCGGTGGAGCGGGACAGGCAGAGGCCAACGCGGCGCTCGGGTCCGACGCCCAGGCGGCCCAGCCTGTGCGCGAGCTGGTTGGCGCGCGCGTTGAGCTGGGCATAGGTGAGGCCACGCCCGCCAGAGACGACCGCCATCGCCTCGGGGGTGCGCGCGGCCTGCTGCTCGAAGAGCACATGGAGGCACTCCCACGGGACATCCGCCCGCGTCGCGTTCCACGCCTCCAACACCTGGTGCCGCTCGCGCTCCGGCAACATGGCGAGCCGCGACACGGGGGTGGAAGGCGCGGCCACCGCCCCCTCCAGAAAGGCCTGGAGGTGTTCCACCATCCGCTCGATGGTGGAGCGCTCGAAGAGCTCGGTGCTGTACTCCAGCAGGCCGCAGATTCCCGAGGGCCGATCGACGAGGCGCAAGGACAGCTCGAATTTGGCCACGCTGACCTCGGTCTGGAAGACCTGGACCTGGACCTGGTCGAACTGGAGCGCGGCGGGCGACTCCTCCAAGGAGATGAGCACCTGGAAGAGAGGAGAGTGACCGGGACCGCGCTCGGGATTCACCACCTGGACGACACGCTCGAAGGGAGCCCGCTGGTGGGCGAACGCCTCGAGCATCGTCTTGCGGGTGCGTGCGAGGAGCTCCGTGAAGGAGGGCTCGCCGGAGAGATCGGCCCTGAGGACGAGCGTATTGATGAAGCAGCCCACCACGGACTCGAGCTGGAGGTTCTCGCGGTACGTCATCGGCGTCCCGATGGCGAAGTCCTCCTGCCCCGTGTAGCGGTGCAGGAGTCCCTGGAAGGCCGCGATCAGCGCCATGAAGACAGTGGCGCCCTCTCGTTGGGCCTGGGCGCGCAGGGCGTGGGAGAGGGTGGGGGAGAACGCAAAGGGCAGGTGCGCTCCGGCGTAGGTGGTGCTGGCCTGCCGGGGTCTGTCGGTGGGGAGATGGAGCGCGGGAGGGGGTGGGGAGAGCCGCTGTTTCCAGTATTGGAGGTGCGGCTCGAGCGCCGCCTCTTGGGCCGCCTCGCGCTGCCAGCACGCGAAGTCTCCAGCCTGCAGCTCCAGGGGGAGCAGCTCGGGCTCCCGGCCCTGCACGCGGGCACGGTACAACGCCGCCAGTTCCTTCAGGAGGATGCCGTTGGACCAGGCATCCGTGGCGATGTGATGCGCCGCCAGCAGCAGGATGAACCGGGAGCCCCCCAGCACCAGTAGCCGCGCCCGGAGCAGCGGCCCCGTCTCAAGCATGAAGGGCGTGTGCTCCTCGGCACGCACGAATTCGCTGATGCGGGCTTCCTGCTCGGCGTCGGTCAGCGCGCCGAGCTCCTCGAGCGAGAACCCCGGCGTTGCCAGGGGCAGCACGCGCCGGACGGGTCCTCCCCGCACCGTTGCGAAGACGGTGCGGAGAACCTCATGGCGCTGGACGAGCGCGTACAGGCTGTCCTCGAGTTCGGGGATCGATAGCGGACCCTCGATCCGGAGCGCCGTGAGGCTGGTGTAGAGCGCCTGTCCCGGCGAGAGCTGCTCATGAAGCCACATCCGCTGTTCGGAGTGGGACAGGGGCAGCGGGTCGAGCCCCGCCGGACGCCTGGGAATGGCTCGCGATGGGACGCCACCACCGGGCGGCTGACTCTCCTTCAATCGTTTCTCGAGGAGGGCGCGCTTCTCGGGCGGCAACTGGGCAATTCGGTCTAGCAGGTCGCTCATGGAAGAAGATCTCAGAGGAGAAACGAGGGCTGTGGAATCGCGCCCAGGCCGATCAGGCACCACAGTCCCCGAACTCAGAACTGGCGAGCCCTGATGCCCTGGTCCGCCGCTGGCACATTCGCATCCGGCCCAGAGGCCGATGCCCTAGAGATCCTAACAAAACCAGTGGAGTGAGCTGTGCGTCGGCGGGCGCAGCCGTCGAAGGAGCGGTTTTATTAGGGCCTCTTATGCACACTCGCCGCATGCAGCGTCAAGTCATGTGATGACGCCCGAGCAGAAGGCGGTGTCTGGCTTCTTCCCTGACGACTGGGAGGGCCGCGGCTGGGGGTTCAGCGTGTCCCTGGTCACCCGGCGCGGCGGCGTGCTGGCGGTTCCCGGATGGTACGGTTGGGACGACGGTTACGGCACTTCCTGGTCCTCGGACCTCGAGGAGGAGATGGTAGGGTGGAGCCGTCCTGGCGGTGGGTGAGCAGCACTACCCGGCTCCTTCAAGGCAGCGGCTTGAGCATCGCCAGAAACTGCGAAACTCGAACTTAGGTCTTGATGGAGTTCATGAAGCCCGCCAGCAAGGAGAAGTAGCCCGCACCGCAGAGGCAGCAGGTGAGGAGCGGGCCGACGAGGGCTCCGGCGAGCGCCACGCCCCAGGTCGTCCGGTGCAGCCCGCGGTAGGTGAAGACGCGGGCCACCACCGCCCAGACGGGCGCCACGTACACGCCGAAGAAGGGAATGGCGCCGAGCAACCAGGGCGCCTGGGCGAAGGCGTTGCCCCGCAGCGTCACCGCGTAGCCCCCGGTGACGCCCGCCAGGCGCAGCACGAGGTGGTCGAGGCCCGCCATCACCACCGTGGTGGCCACGGAGAAGAGGGGGCCGAGCACCGCGCTGGCCAGGAACATCCCCACCCCCGCCCATTTGAACAGGCTCTCCACCGACGGCGTGTCGCTCCCGGCCGCGGGCTGTCCGACCATCAGGGGCACGAGGGAGAAGATGCCCAGGTAGGTGAGGCCCATCACGACGCTGGCCGGCAGCGCGCACAGCAGCGCGAAGAACAGCGAGCCGCCCGGGCTCCCGTCCGGGCGGGCCCCGGAGAAGTGGTCCGGGCGGATCATCACCTCCACCGCCGTCTGCCAGAAGGCCTGGAGCGTGCCCAGCTCCTCGCGCAAGTCCCACGGCACCGGGAGCGCCGGCTCCCGGGAGTGGCACGCCTCGCAGAGCACCTCGCCGCGCGGGCCCTCGCGCAGGCACCGGGAGCAGGCGAACGCGCCGCAGCGGTCGCAGATGGCCAGGCTGCGCAGCGTGGGGTGGACGGCGCAGGTGGGCTCGGCGCTGCCCGGGCGTGCCTCGAGCAACAGCGAGGTGCCACAGCTCGTGCAGAACGTGGCTCCCAGGGTGATGGGGTGCTGGCAGCGGGGGCAGGGGAAGGCCATGCGCCCTAGAATGCCACGGGCAGGCGCCGCAGGCCGTGCACGAGGATGCCGTCGCGCCAGCGCAGCTCGCCCGGGTCCACCGCCAGCCGCAGCCGGGGCAGGCGCTCCAGCAGCAGGTTGAGGGCGAGGGCGCCCTCGAGCCGGGCCAGCGGCGCGCCCAGGCAGAAGTGGATGCCGAAGCCGAAGGCGATGTGCCGGTTGGGCTCGCGGGTGATGTCGAACGTCTCCGGCTCGGGGAACTGCTCGGGGTCGTGGTCGGCCGCCAGCAGCGAGGCGAGCACGCCCTCTCCCGCCGGAATCACCTGCCCGTGGAACTCGATGTCCTGGGGGGCCCAGCGCTGGGTGGTGGTCTCCACCGGGCCGCGGTAGCGCAGCATCTCCTCCACCGCGGATTCGATGAGGGCCGGGTTGGCGCGCAGCCGCTCGAGCTGCTCGGGGTGCTGGAGCAGGGCCCAGACGCCGTTGCCGATGAGGTTCACCGTCGTCTCGTGGCCCGCCAACAGCAACAGGAACAGCATGCCGACGAGCTCCGTGGGCGAGAGCCGGTCCCCCTGCTCCTCCACGGAGACGAGGGCGGTGAGCAGATCGTCCCGGGGCTCGGTCCGCCGCCGCGTCAGCAGGCTCTGGATGTACTGGGCGAACTGCATGCCCGCCTTCTGGATGGGCCCCATGTCCCCGTTGACGGGTGGGCTGACGAGGGTGGTCGTCCAGTCCCGGAACGAGTCCCGGTCCTCCACCGGCACGCCGAGCAGCTCGGCGATGACCGTCATGGGCAGGGGGAAGGCGAAGGTGTCGAGCAGGTCCACCTCGCCGCGGGCCTTCATGGCGTCCAGCAGCTCGTTCGCGATGGCGGTGACGCGCGGGCGCAGCTCCTCCACGCGGCGCGGGGTGAAGGCCTTGGACACCAGGGTGCGCAGGCGCGTGTGGTCCGGCGGGTCCGCCATGAGCATGTGCTGGCTGAGCGCCTGCTGTATGGCGTTGGCCCGCAGCTGCTTCGCCGGCGAGCCGTCGGGGAGCTTGCGCGAGTCCTTGGTGAAGCGCGAATCTCTCAACAGGTCCACCGCGTCCTTGTAGCCGGTCACCATCCACACCGGGACGCCCGTATTGGGGTCGACCAGCCGGACCACGGGCGCCTCCTGGCGCATGCGCGCGTAGAGGGGCAGGGGGTTGGCGCGCGTCTGCGGCGCCCACAGGTCAAAGCGGTTGCTGTTCGTGCTCAAGGGTGCGTCTCCAGGGTGGAACGAAGGGGGGCCGGCTCCGCCCCCGCTCGGCCCCTGGAGGGAGCCTACAGCAGTGTGCCGTGCAGGATGAGGCTGGCCGCGGTGAAGTAGATGACGAGTCCGGACACGTCCACCAGCGTGGCCACGAAGGGCGCCGAGGCGCTCGCCGGGTCGAACCCCAGGCGGCGGAGCAGGAAGGGCAGCATGGAGCCGGAGAGCGTCCCCCACATGACGACGCCCACCAGGGACAGGCCCACCGTGAGCGCCACCAGCAAGGCGTGCTCTCCGTAGCTGTGGAAGATGGCCTGCCAGATGAGGATGCGCGCGATACCCACGCAGCCCAGGGTGGTGCCCAGCGCCAGGCCCGCCAGTACCTCGCGCCGCGCCACGCGCCACCAGTCGCGCAGCCGCACCTCGGAGAGCGCCAGCGAGCGGATGATGAGCGTGGTGGCCTGGCTGCCCGAGTTGCCTCCGGAGCTGATGATGAGCGGGATGAAGAGGCTGAGCACCACGGCCCGGGCGATCTCCTCCTCGAAGTAGCCCATGGCGGTGGCGGTGAGCATCTCGCCCAGGAAGAGCACCAGCAGCCAGCCCGCGCGCTTCTTGAGCATGGCGAGGAAGCCCACCTCGAAGTAGGGCGCGTCGAGGGCCTCCATACCGCCGACCTTCTGGATGTCCTCGGTGGCCTCCTCCTGCACCACCTGGACGATGTCGTCCACGGTGACGATGCCCTTCATCCGCTTGTCGGCGTCCACCACCGGAATGGCCATCAGGCCGTGCTCGGAGAAGAGCCGGCTCACCGCTTCCTGGTCCGTGTCCTCGGAGACGGTGACCAGGTCCCGGCTCATCACCTCGGCCACGCGCTTGTCGGGGGCGGACTGGAAGAGCTGGCGCAGCGACACCACGCCCTGCAGGTGCTGCTGGGTGTCCAGCACGTACGCGTAGTAGACCGTCTCCACCTTCTCGCGCGTCTGCTTGCGCAGGTAGCTGATGGCCTCGTCGATGGTCATCTCCGGCCGCGCGCGGGCGAAGCGGGGATTCATCAGGCCGCCCGCGTCGTCCTCCTCGTAGGCCAGCAGGGCGAGCACCTCGCGGCGGGTGGTCTCGTCCAGCTCCTGGAGCAGGGCCTCGCGGGCGCCGGCGGGGGCGGACTGGATGACGTCCACCGCGTCGTCCGGGGCGAGCAGCCGCAGCCACGTGCGCCGCTCGCCGGGGGCCAGCAGGAGGATGAGCTCGGCCTGCTCCTGCGCGGACAGCGAGAGGAAGAAGTCGTCCGCCGTGGCGTGCGGCACCAGCTTGAAGCTCTCCACGCGCTCGTCGCGCGAGAGCGCCGGCCAGGCGTCGCGCAGCTCATGCGGGAAGATGGGCTCGAAATCCAGGGTCGCCATGGCGCTTCCTCCTGGGCGGCCACTTCTTCCAAGTCGAGGGGGTTTGTCCAGTCCGAAGGCGACGGGGCGTCCTCAGGCCTTCGAGTCCTCCTTGTCCTCGGCGCCCCCCGGGTTGGCGGCGTGGCGCCGGCCCAGCTTGCGGTAGAGCGTCTTGCGGTCCACCCCGAGGATGCGCGAGGCCAGCGTGCGGCTGCCGCCCACCGTGTCCAGCACGCGCTGGATGTAGCGGCGCTCCATCTCCTCGAGTGAAACGAGCTCGGACATGTCATTGCCCTGGGCGGGGCTGGCGGCGCGATAGTCCCGGATGCGCTCCGGCAGGTCCTCCACGGTGAGCTGCTCGTAGGAGGTGAGGGCCACGGCGCGCTCGATGCAGTTCTGGAGCTCGCGCACGTTGCCGGGCCAGGAGTAGGCCAGCAGGCGCTGGGCGGCCGCGGGGCTCAGCCCCACCACGCGCTTGCCGCTGCGCGCGGCGAAGTGCTCCAGGAAGCGCTGGGCCAGCAGCAGGATGTCATTGCCCCGGGCGCGCAGCGGGGGCAGCTCCAGGCCGATGACGTTGAGCCGGTAGTACAAGTCCTCGCGGAAGCGCCCCTCCTCCACGGCCAGCTCCAGGTCGCGGTTGGTGGCGGCGACGATGCGCGCGTCGAAGGGCAGCTCGGTGTCCCCGCCCACCGGGCGCACCGTGCGCTCCTGCAGGGCGCGCAGCAGCTTGGGCTGGAGGGCCAGGGGCATCTCCCCCACCTCGTCGAGGAAGAGCGTGCCGCCGCTGGCCTTGATGAAGAGGCCGGTGCGCGCGGCCTTGGCGTCGGTGAAGGCGCCCTTGGCGTGGCCGAACAGCTCGCTCTCCAGGAGGGCCTCGGGCATGGCCGCGCAGTTGATGGCCACGAAGGGCCCGGGGTTGCGGCGGCTGCGCGCGTGCAGCGCCCGGGCGGCCACCTCCTTGCCGGTGCCACTCTCGCCCGTCACCAGCACCGAGGCGTCCGAGTCCGCCACCCGGTCGATGAGCTCGTACACCCGGCGCAGCGCGGGGCTCTCACCCACCACGCCGCCGTCGGCGGACACGTCACCCAGGGCCCGGCGCAACCGGCGCACCTCGTCGCGCAGCGCCCGGTGCTGCACCGCCCGCTCCAGCACCAGCGTCAGCGCGTCCAGGTCCACCGGCTTGGTGACGAAGTCGTAGGCCCCCGCGCGGATGGCCGCCACCGCCGTCTCCAGGGTGCCAAACGCCGTCACCACGACGACGGGGATGTCCGGCCGGTTGAGCACGATGCGCTCGCACAGCGCCAGCCCGTCCATGCCCGGCATCCGCAGATCCGTGAGCACCGTGTCGAAGTCCTCCGACTCGAGCAGCGCGAAGGCCTCGTCCGCGCTCCCACGCACCGAGGGTTGAAAGCCCCGGCGCGCCAGCCCCTTCTCCAACAGCGCCCGCATCTCCCGCTCGTCCTCGACGACCAGGATGCGGCCCTTCGTCGCGCTCATGGCTTGGTCCCCTCTGTGTCCTTGGAGTCCTTGACGGAGTCCCTGGCCTCCGGTGGGAGGAATATCGAGAAGCAACTACCGCTGCCGGGCTCGCTGCTCACGGAGATCCACCCGCCGTGGTCGCGGATGAGCCCATAGGAGACGGAGAGCCCCAGGCCCGTCCCCTCGCCTACGTCCTTGGTGGTGAAGAAGGGCTCGAAGACGCGGGGCAGCACCTCCGGGGCAATGCCCTCGCCCTCGTCCACCACGTCCACCCGCACCCACTCGGCCTCCGGGCCGCCGAGCTCCACCGGGGGCAGGGCGCGCGCCCGTCCCAGCCGCACCCGCAGCGTGCCCGGGCGCTTCATCGCCTGCAGGCCGTTGACGACCAGGTTGGTGAGGGCCTGCTGAAGCTGCCCGGCATCCACCTCGAGGCTCAGCGGGCCCGGCGTCTCGCTGGCGAGCACCACGTTGCGCCGCGCCGCCATGGGCTGCAGCAGCGTGAGCGTGCGCTCCACCAGCTTCGACAAATCCTCCGGGGTGCGCCGGGGCGTGCGCCGCCGGGCGAAGTCCAGCAGCTGGCGGATGATGCTCGTCATGTGCTGCACCTGCTGGGAGATGATGCGGGCGCACTCCAGCGACTCCTCGCCCTCGGCCTCGCCCGTGGTAATCATCTTCGCCCGGCCGAGCACCACGTTGAGCGGGGTGCCCAGCTCGTGGGCCATGCCGGAGGCGAGCTTGCCCACGGTGGCGAGCCGGTCCGCGTGCCGCAGGTGCTCGAGCGTGGACAGGCGCGCCGCCGTCTCCGCCACCAGCTGCTCGCGCGCGGCCGCCAGGCCCCCGGCCATCTGGTTCATCGCGTCCGCGAGCGTGGCCAGCTCGTCCTTCTGGCGCAGGTGCACGCGCGCCTCCAGGTCTCCGTGGCCGATGCGCTGCGCCAGGTCCGCGAGCTGCTCCACCGGGCGGCCCACCAGCCGGCGCCCCATGGCCATGGCCACCACGAGGAAGGCGAGGGTGATGGCCCCGGTGGCCACCACGGTGCCCACCACCGTCTGGCGCACGTGCAGGCGTTGCTCCGTCAGTGGCTCGATGATTTCGATGGCTCCCTGTCTGTCGTCGATGGTGACGGGGGTGAAGGAGCGCAGCAGGCCCGGGGGCAGGCGGTCGTCCAGGAAGGACGTGTCCCGGCCTTCACGCAGGGCCTCCACCTGGCCGGGGGGCAGCTCCTGCGCGAGCGGCGAGTCCAACCACAGCCAGCTCAGCCGCACCTGCTCCTGGAAGCGGTTGGCGTCCGCCAGCAGGGTGAGGGCCTCGTCCTCGCCCTCCAGCTCCCAGGCCCGGACGAACGAGCCGCCCAGCGTGTGGCCGAGCAGCCGGTGGTCATGCTGCATGTCCAGCGCGGAGCGGTTGAGCTCGCGCTGCACCTCAATCGTTTCCAGCCCCGCGATGACGGCGAAGGCGAGCAGGACGAGGGCGAGGGTGATCTTCCGGGCGAGCTTCATGCGGTCTCGTCATCCGGGAGGTGCCGCGGGCCCATCCACGACGACGCGCTCGCCCGCCCCGGTCCATGGTGTCAGAGGGGATAGAGGAGGACATGGACCGGGGCAGGGGCGCAAGCGGGGAAGGACTCAGTGGGCGGCGGACTCGGCGCCCGCCGGCTTCTTGGTCTCGGCGTGCTTCGGGGCCTTCTTGGTGGACTTCTTCGCCGGAGCGGTGGTGGCGGGCTTGTCGCTAGCGGCCGGGGCCTCCTTGGGGGCCGCGAACGCGCTCAGGGACAGCAGGGACACGGTGACACCGAGCAGCAGGGACGAGCGCTTCATGGGGACTGCCTCCTCACTAAGAGGCCCGCGGGATGCGGGTTCGCCCATACCCAAAGCATCGCCCATGCCACCGGCCCCTTTTCCCTCGGCGAATCACGGGAAGGGGCCTGGGTCGTGGGCCTCGCGGGCGGGGCAGAACGCCCCCGTGGGGCACGATGCCCCGCTTCGGCGCCTCGGGGAGCACGTCTCCCGAGGGGAAAGCGCGCTGGCACGGGCCATGCTCAGCCAAGGCCATTGCCTCTCCGCTCCCCGCGTGCGCCATGATGCCTCTGCTTCCGTCCGAACCCCGCCCGCTGCGCATCCTCCTGGCCGAGGACGATGACGAGATGCGCGCGCTGCTCACGCTGACGCTGGCCCGGGCGGGCTACGCGGTGGTGGCGCTGGAGGACGGCTTCGAGCTGTCGGACTACGTGGCCCTGACGCAGGTGTGTGGCGGGCCGCTGCAGCCCCCGGACGTCATCCTGTCCGATGTGCGGATGCCGGGGCGCAATGGTCTGGAGGTGCTCGTGCAGGCGCAGGCCTCCGGGCTCTCCTGTCCCGTCATCCTCCTGTCGTCCTTCGCGGATGAGGAGACGCGCGAGGCGGCGAAGCGGCTCGGGGCGAGGGCCTTCCTGGACAAGCCGGTGGACCTCGAGCTGCTGACGGCCACCGTGCGCGAGGCGGCCGACGCCGCTGATCCGTGAGCCCTTTCGGACTCTTCCACGTTCCACCGCCCGGGCCGGCCCGGGCATGCGAGGTCCTGTCGTGACGAAGCGGGTGCTGCTCGGAGTGATGATGCTGCTGTTCGGAGGCGTGCTCGCCTTCGGAGGAGGACGGGCCGTCCTGCGGGCCTGGACGAGCGGGAACTGGCCCACGGCGCAGGGCTCGGTGCTGAAGTCCTCGGTGGAGACGATGCGCAGCAAGCGCTCGGTGCGCTTCCGGCCGCACGTGAGCTACAGCTACACGGTGGGCTCTACGCCCTACACCTCCGAGGTCATCGCCTTCGCCGCCACCGACACGGGCGATTTGCAGGAGGCGCGCGAGTACGTGAACCGCTTCCCCGCCGGCTCCCACGTGGAGCTGCGCTACGCGCCGGATGATCCCACCGTGGCCTGTCTGGATTGCGGCCGGGCGGGCGTGGCCGACTATGTGGTGGCGGTGGGCGGAGCCGGCATGGCGCTGTTCGCCGTGGCGGGACTGTTGGAGCTCCTGAGAAGCCACCAGGCGGCCCAGCGGCGGCAGCAGCGAGCGGCGGGGACCGGCACCTCGTCCCAGCAGGCGACGCGCGGTTTGAGGTAGCCTCACCGTTCCGCGTCAGCCTCCCGCCGTCCCTCGCCCCCGCCCGCATGCCCCGCTCCCGTACGCCCGTCCTCGCGGTCGCCGTTCTCCTCCTGGTGGCCGCAGGCGCCGCCATCTGGCGCCCCTCCGCGCCGAACGCCCCGCCCGCCGCGCCCTCCACCGCCGTCGCCTCGAGCACGACGGCCGCCCCGGCTTCCGCGCCCGTGGCCGCGGCGGCCGCGCCGAAGGCCCCGGAGCCGCCCCGCGCCACCGCGTCGCTGGCCTCGCCGTGGACGGGCTACGTCGGCTCGGAGAAGTGCTCCGAGTGCCATGACGACGAGCACGCCGCGTGGAGCAAGGACTGGCACTCGCGCGCGCTCTCGGAGGCGCGCACGCGCGTGGTGGTCGGCGACTTCGTCAATACGCACTTCAAGGGCGACTCGAGCGAGGCGTGGATGTCCCGGCACGCCGAGCAGTTCGCCATGCGCACCAAGGGGCCCACGGGCGTCGTGGACGAGTACTCCGTGCAGTGGGTGGTGGGCGGCAAGCGGATGCAGGATCCCGTGACGATGATGCCGGATGGCCGCTGGCAGGTGCTGCCCATCTACTTCCACGTCACCGGCAAGGGCGAGTGGGTGGACTACTCCGAGTCCAAGCAGGGCACGCTGTCGACGGACCATCCCTTCTTCTGGTCCAACTGGCAGCGCAACGTGCAGCACGCGTGCCTGGACTGCCACACCACGGGCCTCAACACGCACTACGACCGCACGAGCCACAAGTGGAGCACCGGCTTCTCGGACGCGGGCGTGGCCTGCGAGAGCTGCCACGGCCCCGGCGCGCACCACGCGGAGACGCAGCTGAAGAAGGACATCATCCAGCCCTCGAAGCTGCCGGCGCAGAAGGGACTGGCCGTGTGCGGGCAGTGCCACGGGCCGCACCGCACGCTCTTCCCCGTGCTGGACGCGCAGCACCACTACGTGCCCGGGGACCGCTACGAGGACCACTACCAGCCCATGGTGGTGCTGCTGAGCGGCAGCGAGCGCTCCGGCGACTACTTCGAGGACGGCCGCCCGAAGACCTCCAGCTTCGAGTACCAGGCGCTCACCCAGTCGCGCTGCCACCTGCAGGGCGGCGCCACGTGCCTCACCTGCCACTCCGCGCCCCACGCCGAGCACGCGGCCAATGAAATCAAGCAGCCCAAGCACCCCACGAAGGGCGTGTCGGTGGACTCCTCGAGCTGCCAGGGCTGCCACGCGAAGGTGTTCGCCGAGGGGCAGAAGCACACGCACCACACCTCGGCCGAGGCGCAGGACTGCGTGGCGTGCCACATGCCGCCCACCATCTCGGGCGTGCTGGACAAGTTCGCGGACCATGCGCTCGACGTGCCGGTGCCACAGAACACGGTGAAGCACGGCATTCCCAATGCGTGCAACGCGTGCCACACGCACGAGCAGGCCACGCCCGAGTCCATGGTGGACGCCATGGCGAAGTGGTGGCCCAACGCGGCGCAGCGGCAGGCGCGGCGGATGCGGCTGGCGGACGCCTTCGCCGTGAAGAACGCGGAGAACAGCCGTCAGCCGCTGGAGCAGGTGCTGGCGGACAAGAAGGAGGCCCCGGCCCTGCGCGGCGTGGCGGCGCAGTTGCTCGCCCAGCAGTTCCGCAAGGACGCGGTGCCCGCGCTGAAGGCGGCGCTCGCCTCGGCCACGGATCCGAGCCTGCGCTCGGAGCTCGCCGGAGCATTGGCCTCGACGGGCCCACGCGACGTGGCGGACGTGCTCGTCCCGCTGCTCAGGGACAAGTCGCTCTGGGTGCGCCAGTCCGCGGCCCTCCCGCTCGCGGGCGCCGGGGTTCCGGAGGGCCTGGCCGCGGTGGAGGAGCTGGCGCGTCAGCCCGAGTCCGAGGCGCTGCCCCTGCCGCACGTGGTGCTCGGCCAGCTGTCGCTGCGCCGGGGCGACGTGGCCACCGGTATCCAGCAGCTGGAGCGCGCCCTGGAGCTTCAGCCGTACAACGCCGAGGTGCTGGTGGTCCTGGCGGATGTCTACGCCCGTCAGGGGAACCTTCCCAAGGCGAAGGAGCAGCTGGAGGAAGCGCTCCGGTTCGACCCGCAGCACCGGGGCGCCCGGCAGCGGCTGGAGCTGATGCGCAACGGCCGCCCGCGGCACTGAGGCCCCGCGGGTGGAGGGGGAGGAGCCCTCCGCCTGCCTGGAGTGCGAGCGGACCGGCGGGGAGGCGGGGCTCGGGGTAGACTCGCGCCTCCCGTGAATCGCATCTCCGCCAGAGTGTTCGCCGCCGTGGGTCTGCTCTTCGTCGCCTCCGGCATGAGCGGGCTCGTCTTCGAGGTCATCTGGGTCCGCTACCTCACGCTGGTGGTGGGTCACACCACCTTCGCGGCGAGCCTCGTGGTGTCCGCCTTCCTGGCGGGGCTCGTCCTGGGGAGCCTGGGGTTGGGGCGGCTCGCGGACGGGCTGAAGCGCCCGCTGCTGGCGTACGGCTTGTTGGAGGCGGCCACGGGCGTGCTCGCGCTGGGCATCACCCACGTGCTGGCCACGCTGCCCGAGTGGCTCTCCGCGCTGGGCGTGCCCGGGGGTGGGCCATTGCCGCTGCGCGGGGTGCTGGCCTTCCTGCTGGTGCTGCCGCCCACCTTCGTCATGGGCGGCACGCTGCCCGTCCTCATGCGCTTCGTGGCGCGCGAGCTGGAGGGGCTGGGGCGCTCCTTCGGCGTGCTGTACTCGCTCAACACGCTGGGCGCGGCGCTCGGCTGCGGGCTGGCGGGCTTCTACCTGATTGGCGCGGTGGGGCTGTGGCGCACGGCGGCGCTCGCGGCGGGGCTCAACCTGCTCGTGGGCCTGGCCGTGTTCCTCCTGCACCTGTGGCTGCGCCCCGAGCCCCTCTCCGCCTCCACTCCCGCGCCGGCCGCCTCGGGGGCCTCCGAGTCCGCTTCCATCTTCCACGGCGCGCGCCGCACGCTGCTCGTCGCGGCCTTCGCGCTGTGCGGCTTCGCGTCCATCTCCTACGAGGTGCTCTGGTTCCGCGTCCTCTCCACCTCGCTGGACTCCAGCACGTATGCCTTCACCATCCTCCTGGTGACGTTCCTGCTGGGGCTGGTGGTGGGCGGGCTCGTCTACTCGCTGAAGCTGGCCGGGCGGGTGCGCGAGCTGGAGCTCTTCGTCTCGGTGGAGGCGCTGCTGGCCTTCGCGGGCCTGCTGTCGCTCGCGCTGCTGGGCCTGTCACGCCCGGTGAGCCAGGTGCTCTCGGGACTGGTGGGCGGCTGGGGCCCCAACGCCGTCTACGTGGGCATGCTGCTGCACGCCTCGCTCGTCATCCTCGTGCCCGCGTCCCTCATCGGCGTCGTCTTCCCGCTGGTGGTGCAGCTCACCACCCGGCACGTGGCGAGCGCCGCCAGCAACGTGGGCCTGCTGTACTCGGTGAATACGCTGGGCGGCATCGTGGGCTCGCTGCTGGTGGGCTTCGTGCTGGTGCCCGCCGTGGGCACGCAGTGGACGTTCGTGCTCGTGTGCGCGCTCAACATGGCGCTCGCGCTGGGCGTGCAGGCGTTGGATCCGGAGGCCCGGCCGAGCGCCCGCCGGAGCATGTGGGCCGGGGCGGCGCTGCTCGCGGTGGCGGTGGCGCTGGTGCCCGGAGACTTGCTGGTGCGCGCCTTCGCCGAGCACGTGGACTCGCGCGTGCGCTTCGTGCGCGAGGGCGTGGACGGAGCGCTCGCGGTGCTCGAGTACGACAACGCGTCGGTGTGTGATTCGGGGCTGTACCAGTGCGGCCCGGGGTGCCGGGAGAAGCGCTTCCGCCACCAGCAGTTGCTGTTCGGCTCGGTGTCGTACGCGAACACGGCGCTGCCGAGGAAGCGGTACATGGCCACGCTGGCGCACCTGCCCATGCTGCTGCACCCGGAGCCGAAGGAGGTGTTGCAGGTGTGCTTCGGCACGGGCAGCACCGCGGGCTCGTTCGCGAGCCACCCGGGTTTGCGCTCGCTCACCATCGTGGACACCAACCCGGACGTGCTGGCCGCCGCGCCGCACTTCGCCGAGCACAACCACGGCGCGGCGGAGGATCCGCGCACGCACGTGGTGTTCGACGATGGGCGGCACTTCCTGCTCTCGAGCCAGGGCCGCTACGACGTCATCTCCTTCGAGCCCCCGCCGCCGCGCTCGGCGGGCGTGGTGAGCCTGTACACCACCGAGTTCTACCGCGAGGTGAAGCAGCGGCTGGCGCCGGGCGGAGTGCTGGCGCAGTGGATTCCCCTGCAGCAGCAGCCGGACAACCTGACGCGGGGCATGGTGGCGTCGCTGCTGGAGAGCTTCTCCGAGGTGACGCTGTGGATTCCCTCGGACTACGAGGCGGTGCTGGTGGCGGCGGACCGGCCGTTGCCGGTGGACGTGGCGGGCTGGGAGGCGCGGTGGGCGCAGGCCACGGTGGCGCGCTCGCTGGCGGACGTGGGCTTCACCTCGCCGTATGGGCTCGTGGGCACGTACGTGGCGGGCACCGAGGCGCTGCGGCGCTGGACGCAGGGGTACGCGCCAGTGACGGATGACCACCCGGCGGTGGAGTACTTCCTCTTCAACGCGGACAAGCCTTTTGACGCGCAGGCGCTGCTGGCGATGGCGCAGCCGCCAGTGCTCGCGGGGACGGAGCGGTGGGACGCGGCGCGGCTGTCGCGCGAGCTGGCGGCCAACCGGAAGGTGCTGGAGTCCACGCGCCTCAAGCGGGCAGGGGAGTGGGAGGCCGCGAAGGCCCGGGTAGAGGAGGCGCGCGCCGAGGTGGGAGACAACGCCTTCCTGTCCTTCCTCGCGGACCTGGAACTGGACTGCCTGCGGCCCGCGCGGTGAGTTGCCGGTTGAGGCGCGCCTGACCTCTGTAGTAGGGCGAATGGCCATGACCCCGGAACAGTCGCCAGTGCTCGAGCTTCCAGCGTGGCTCCACGGCACCATCCCCGCAATCCTTCGCAAGGTGAGAGCCGAGAGCCAGTGGTGGGCCCGGCAGTACCTCGAGACCGGTGCCTTTCCCCTGCCTCGGCAGATGCGTCAGGTGCAGCCCGGAGAGGTGCTGGTGATGCACGCGGGAGCCGAATTCGGCGCGCCCCACGCCTGCTGGCGGATGCACATGTTCATGGGCGTCTCCACCGAGCTGTACTTCTGCGTGCCAGAGGAGGCGCGCCAACGGACGGACGAGGCCTTCGAGTCCTTCTGTCTGAGCACTCCCTGGGGGGCGCTCTGCTATGCCGTGCCTCCGCTGCCGCCGTGGGGAGCCGAGCGCATCGCGAACCAGCTCGCCGCGCTGCTGCGCTTCTGGGAGGTACTCCAGGGCCCGCGCTACGCGTTCTGGGGGTTCAATGACAATTACACGCTGGAACAGCTCGTGGACGACGTCTGGCGCATCACCCTGGAGGCCTGGTGCCCTGGAGGTCCCGCGTCGGTTCGCGAGCACCTGGCGCTGACGGTGGAGCGCATGGCTCGCGCGACCCGGGAGGAGTGCCTGGAAGCCGTGCTCCGGGCGATGCCCGCCGTGGTGGAGACGGACACGGATTTGAAGCACTGCGACCTGCTCAGGGACCCCGGTTTCCTGCGCGAGCGCCTCTCCGCACTTCCCCCGAAAAAGTTCGAGGAAATCTCCAGCGCCTCCCAATACGCGGTGTGCGGGCAGTTGCTGGATTGGCTCAAGGAATTGGGACGGCGTTAGCCTCCTGTGGACGAGGACATGAAAGAGCGTGGACGCAGAACGTGGAGCACCTGGGGCCTGGCGGGTTTTCTCCTGGTGCTCGTGGCGGCCCTCGGCGCTCAGGCAGAGCCGCCCTCGACCAGGCTTCCTGGCCGTCCGCTGGAGTCCCGGGAGCGCTGGGGCTTTTTTCTTGGCAAAGCCGCACATACCGCCATTGGCAGGGAGTACCGCGTGCGGCATCCCCGCCGTGTCGTCTTCCTCGACCCCGCCAACCTCTCCAAAATCGTGAAGGAAGGGAGGTTGGGGAACCCCGAACGTCTTTCGGAGCTCGTGAGGCTCTTGCGCCCGGACATCACCGATACGAGTGACCGCGTGCTGTTCGAGATCAAGCCGGACGACGAGGCGTCACGCGACGAAGGAAGAGAACAGGCGGGGCGCTACCTGGCGGCGCTCAATGCGGTCGTCGACCCTGGCAAGCAATTCGTGGGAGGCACCGGCTACGAGGGTTCCCTCTTCGTCGAATTCGAGAACGGAGGAGCACTCTGGCATCTGTCCTGGCGTACGCCCGAGCCCGGGGTGACGCTGTACCGCTGGAGCTCTCGGCGCAAGAAACCGAATGCGACCTGGAAGGAGCGGGCGGCGCAGAAGGAGGAGGAGTTGCCGAGGGACGAGATGGAGCAACTCGGTGAGTTGGCCGAGCAGGCCATCCAGGCCGCGTATGACAAAGGCGAACGCCCCAAGGGCTTCCAGGGCCAGGTCTACCTGCCAGCGGACTGCCGCTGAGCGGGCGGGAGGCGTCCGCCTTCTCGGGCTGACACCTTCTTGGAATTCGATACCGCGGTTTCTCGCTCTCCCCGTGTGCGAACCGGGCGGCTCGCCGTGCACACCTCTCTGTGCACACATCTGTACGCCGCACCGCGTCTTCCCTCGGGAGCGCGTCCTGGTACGTGACGTGCTCAGCGGCACGGGCATGAAGACACTCCTTCCCCTGATTGCCATTGCCGCGACCGCCACCGCTTGTGGTGGACCCGAGGTCCTCAACCGGGATCTGCGGCACATCCCGGGACTGAAGCTCGGTGTGACCGTTCAAGATCCCGCTTCCATCAGCCCGCCGACCGAGTACGTCCGGCTCGATTACGACCGGTCGACGTCCGACTCCCCCTGCTACCGCGTTCCCTCCGACACCCGCCTCACCGTCAACGGCGTCGACGTCCCCCTGACGGTCCGGGGAGATGCCAGCTTGAGCTTCGATGGCGTCTCCGGTTGTGAGAAGCCCTGGTTCTCGGGCGTTCCCAGTCCGCTGGAGGAGGCCCGTGTCGAGTACCTCCTCACCGATGGCGACTCGCGCCTGCGCGCTGTCTTCCAGAACCTCCACGTGAAGCGGAGCATCCGGATGAATGGCCAGGAGCAGGCCGCGCTTCATGCCGGGGAGGCGGTCGAGGTCGACGTCGAGTGGCTTCCGGGCACCGACCAGCTCCTCGAGGCGCGGTATATCGATCTGGCGCGGGTGGGGTCCAATGCGGGCGTGTACCGGATCGAGACCTCCCGGGAGGTGGAGGGCAACCACGTCCGCTTCACCCTGCCCGCGATGTCCGCGGGCCAGTACCGCCTGAGCGTGTACGGCACGGCGAGGGCCGGCGTGGAAGCGTGCGAGGGTTTCACCTCCTGTGATGCGACCTTCTCCGAGTCCTCCTTCGTGGACGTCACCGTCGAGTAGCCCGGCTGGCTCGGGGGACGGGCACCACCTGTCCACCTCCGTCTCCGAGGCAGACAGAGGAGCAGCCGGGCGGCCAAAGCCAGGGCGGCACGGAATTGCGCGCTCCGGGAAGATGGCGGAAGGATGCTGCCACCTGCGTGACGCCTTTTCTCTTCACCATCGTGGTCTTCATCGTGGCCCTCGGGGCCGGGCTGATGGGCTCGCTCCTGGGGTTGGGGGGGGGCCTCATCCTCGTGCCGGTGCTGACCCTGGTGCTCGGGGTGGACATCCGCTACGCGGTGGGGGCCTCCATCGTGTCCGTCATCGCCACCTCGAGTGGCGCGGCGGCGGCCTACGTGCGCGAGCGCCTCACCAACCTGCGCGTGGCCATGTTCCTCGAGCTGGCGACCACGGCCGGGGCGCTGACGGGTGCCGCCATCGCCGGCCTCGTGAGTGGGCGCTGGCTGTACGTCGTCTTCGGCGCGGTGATGGCGTACTCGGCGCTGGCCATGCTGCGCAAGCTGGGGCGGGGAGCGGCTCCGGCGGTGGTGGCCGGGCCGGATGCGCTGGCGGACCGCCTCGGGCTGCACGGCAGCTACTGGGACGAGGAGACGGGGCGGGAGGTCTCCTACCGCGTCACCCGTCCGCTGACGGGCCTGGGCCTCATGTACGCGGCGGGGACGGTGAGTGGGCTGCTGGGCATCGGCTCGGGGGCGCTGAAGGTACCGGCGATGGACCTGGCCATGGGCCTGCCCTTCAAGGTGTCCACGGCCACGAGCAACTTCATGATTGGTGTCACCGCCGCGGCGAGCGCGGGCGTGTACTTCGCGCGCGGGGACATTGATCCCTTCATCGCCGGCCCGGTGTGCGCGGGGGTGGTGCTGGGGGCCTTCGCGGGCTCGCACTACCTCACGAAGGTGAAGAGCCACTGGCTGCGCGGCCTCTTCGTGGCGGTGCTGTTGTGGGTGGCCTTCCAGATGTTGCGCAAGGGAGTGAGCCCGTGAGCGAGCAATCCCTGACCCAATCCCTCCCGGACGTCTCGGAGGCGCTGGAGCGGGACGACGGCCCCGAGGTGCTCATCAGCAACGTGTTGCGCCTGGGCGTGCTGCTCAGCCTCACGCTGGTGACGGCGGGCATGTCGCTGACGTTCTTCCGCCACCCCGACTACTTCTCCTCGAGCCAGTCGCTCGAGGGCCTCACCGCGCCCGAGCGGGGGCCGCACGCCCTGTCGGACGTGCTCGGGGACGTGCTGAGCGCGCAGGGGCAGGCCTTCGTGATGGCGGGGCTGCTGGTGTTGGTGGCCACGCCGGTGATGCGCGTGGCGCTCTCGCTGCTCGTCTTCGGCCGGCAGCGCGACCGGGCCTTCGTCACGGTGACGTCCGTGGTGCTCGCGCTGCTGCTGCTGTCCTTCGTGCTGGGCGCGGGCGAGTAGGGACGCTCAGTAGTCCTTGCTCCAGATGACGTCGGCGCCGCCCTGCTGCGCGTCGCCGTACTCGCCTTCGAGGCTCCAGCGAGGGCTGAACTGGTACTCCAGGCGCACGGCGTTGGCGTTCTCGCGGCGGGTGGTGGACTGGCTCTGCGGGGCGCCGAGGCGTCCGCTGTAGCCGACGTACAGCTCGTCGGTGAAGTACTTGCCCACCTCGAGCCGGGCGCCCGAGAGGCCCTGCTCGCCGGCCTCGATGGTGAGCACGTCGAGCGGGAGCTTCGCGGCCAGGGCCTTGCGCGCCTGCGAGGCCAGCACCGAGCCGAGCACGGAGGCCACCTGTCCCTGGTTCATCGACGCGCCCGAGCCCGCGTGCAGCGTGCGCCGGCCGGTGGCCAGGAGCGTATAGATTTCCGTCTCGGGCAGGGGCGGCTCGCTGGTGGGCTTGATGGTGAAGTCCTTGCCCTGGCCGCGCACGGCGACGAAGACCTTCACGCCGGCCTTCTCGTTGTTGTACTCGGCGGTGGCGTTGATGTACGGCGTGAGGGCCGGGCCGGTGAAGCGCACCTGGCTGGAATTCTGGATGTTGAAGCGCCGGCCGAGCACCTCCACCTCGCCGCGGATGACGCGCACCTCGCCGTAGATGGAGGCGGCGGTGGAGTACTCGACGCGGAAGTTCTCCGACAGGCCGATCTCCGCGTTGACGTCCGAGCCATTCACCCAGAGGTTGCGGGGTGCGTTGATGTTGATCCAGTACTGGCGCTGGGGCTCCTCGCCGGTGTCGCCGCGGCCCGAGCCTCCGGTGCCGGTGGTGCTCCCCGTGCCTGGGCCATTGCCGGGGCTGGCGCCGCCCGCGGGAGGCGCGGTGCGTTTGTCCTTGGTGGGCTGGAGGGGCGTGCCGTTGCACACCAGGACGATGCCCTCGGGCCGGTCGAGCGCCTGCAGGTCCTTGCGCCTGGCGTCGGGCAGGTGGACGTGGGCCTCGGGGATGGAGAGGTTGCGCAGGTTGACGAGCTTGTTGGAGGCCTCGCCCTCGAAGTGGGTGCGCAGCTGGACGAGCGCGAGGAGCTGGTCGTCGTAGACGAGGGGGAAGTCGTCCAGGCTGCCCTCGCCGCTGAAGGCGAACTGTTCCGCCTGGGTGCGCTCGGCCTTGGCCTTGAGGCTCATGTTGCCGCCGCCGCTCGACGCGGAGAAGTCGGACAGCTCGAAGCGCTGGTCGGTGCCGTCGAGCGCCACGTGGATCTTCTGGTAGTCGCCGAGGCCCTCCAGGGCGAGGCGGCCGTCCTTCCACTCGAGCTTGCCGCGGAAGGAGGGGGCCCCGATGGTGCCACCCACGTGCACCTTGTCCATGGCGAGCACGCCGCCGATGGAGCGCACCATGGGCAGGCGCGAGCCGGAGAGGAAGGACAGGTCGAACTGGTGCGCGTCCACGTCCACTTCCAGGGGCGCGCGGGAGAAGTCGAGGCCGCGGCGCACGGCGGACAGGGACAGCTCCTGGGTGGCGTGTCCCCGGGCCAGCAGGGTGCCACCCTTGGGAGAGGCGAGCTGGGCGGTGAACTCGGAGCGGGCCTTGTCGTAGGTGTAGTGCAGGCGCGCCTGGCCGAGGCCCACCTGGCTCACGCCGATGTTCTGCACGCCGGCGGTGAGGTCCATCTGGGGCTCCTCGAGTGTGCCGCGCGCCCGCAGGCTCACCGAGAGGATGTTCTGTTGGTCGGGGAGCTGCTCCTCGTCCTCGGTGGCGCCGGTCCTGCACCGGATGAGGTCGGCGCGGGCCGTGGCGGCGGCGGACAGGCCCATCAGCTCGCGCTGGGAGATGGGCCCGGCGCGGAGGGCGAGCGTGAAGGGAACGCGGCCCACCACTTCCTGGTCCTGCAGGGCGGCGATGGGGGCGTCGACGGTGGCGTCCACCTGGGCGAGCAGGGTGCTCTCGCGGCGCGCGGCGAGCTGGAGCTTCACGGAGGACTCATCCGTGCGCAGCGCGAGCTCGCCGTCGAGCGGCTGGAGGCCATTCATCGTGGCCCGGCGGGCCTGCAGCTTCACTTCGCCCACGGGGGCCAGCAGGGGGCCGGTGAGGTGGGCCGACATCGACACCGTGCCGCCCGCGCGGTCGGCCATGCCGAGCTGCGAGAGGAGCGCGAGCGGCATGTCGTTCAGCTCGGCCTGGAGCTGGCGCATGGGCGTCTCCATCATCTGGGACGCGGTGGGCGGCTTCGCCAGCAGTTGGCCCACGGTGAAGGGTGTCACGAGGGTGGCCGAGGCCTTCGAGCCGATGCCGTGCACATCCAGGGTCGCGCTGAGCGTGGCGTCCTGCTCATCGGAGCGGGCGGTGAGCTCGATGCCGAGCGGCTCGCCACCGACCTGGGGAGGCAGCGCGCCGGGGGCGAGCACCACGGGCGGGTGTTGCTGAGACGGGGTGCCCCAGTAGCGCAGGTTCTCTCCCTTGAGCGCGAGCGCCAGGCGGGGATCATTCGCCAGCCCCTTGAGCGTCAGGGTGCCGGAGAGGATGCCGGTGGCGGACTCGGGCTGGCCGGCCATGCGCAGCGCGGGGCCGATGTCCACGCGCTCCGCGGTCAGCTCCAGGCTCACGGGCTCGCGGCGGTGCAGCATCAGTCCCTGCACGGGCACGTCGAAGGTGGAGGAGACGCGGCCGGCGGGAGCGTTGGCGGCGAAGGTGCCGGTGGCGCGGTCGCGCACGTAGCGGCCCTTCAGGTCGAAGGCCAGGTCGCTGTACTGCTGGTAGCGGCCGCCGCGCAGGGAGAGGTCCACGGTGGTGTCCGGGCGGGGCAGGCGTCCATTCACCGCCACCTGGCCGGAGAGCTGGCCCGCCACGTCGAGCGTGGGCGGCAGGAAGGCCTTGGGCAGCCGCCCGAGGTCGAAGGCCCGCAGCTCGGTGCGCGCGGTGATGCGCTCGCCCTCCATCAACAGCGCCAGCGAGAGGGCCTGCGGGCCGGAGGCGAGGGAGAGCGCGGGCTCCACCTCGATGCGGCCGTTGCCCCAGTCCACGTGGGTGGGGCGCTGGAGGAGCCACTCGGCCTCGGGGTAGCGCAGGGTGAGGGCGTCGAGCCCGAGGCCCTGGTTGTCCTTGTCCACGGTGCCGCGCAGCGACACGAGGAGGTTCGTCGCGCCGCCGGTCGTCACGGAGGCCTCGAGGGCCCGGTCGCGGGTGAGGAGCGAGGCGTTGAGGTTCTCGAAGGTGCGGCCCCCGGTGCTCAGCTTGCTGGCCTTCAGCGTGGCATCCGTGGTGAGGGGCTGGGTGACGTCCGGCACGCGCGCGTCGAGCGAGAGGCCCTGCACGGAGGTATCGGCCCAGGCGAGCGTGTCGAAGCCGCCCTTCAAGCTGACGGCGGGATGGCGGACGGGGCCGGTGACGGTGAAGTCCACGGCGCCGTGGCCCGAGAGGGGCAGGGGCTGGCCGTTGCCCAGGCGCCCCACGGTGTTGGCGAAGGCGTCCAGGTTGGAGGCCACGAGCCGGCCCTCGAGCCGCACGTCCTCCTGGGTGCCACCGCCGCGCGCGGTGAGGTTGACGCCGGGCGCCTGGGCCTGGAGCTGGGAGAGCTCGAAGCGGCCGTCCTTCGCGCTCGCGTGCAGCTCCATCGGCCCGAGCGGCTGGCCGTCGATGCTCGAGGGCGGCAGGGTGAGGTCCACCGTCCCATCGAGCGTCTCCAGGCTCTTGCCGCCGCCGCGCACGCTCAGGTCCGCGGCGAGCACGGTGCTCGGGCCACCGCCCAGCAGCTTCGCGAGGTCCAATCCGCGCACGTGGGCGGTGAGGCCGTCGGTGCGCAGCTTCGCCGTATCGAGCGAGCCCTCCACCTTCGCCGTGCCGTCCGCTGCCCGCGCCTCCAGGTTCACGCGCACGGTGTCCCCGGCCTGCGCCACGCTGCCCGAGAGGGTGACGGGCGCGGCCACGGGGTAGGAGGGCAGGAAGGCGCGGGCCGTCTCGGGCGTGAGGGTGAGCTGCTTCACCTCGGCGCGGGCCTGGTTCTCGCCCTCGGTGCCGCCGTTGGCGCGCAGCGTGAGGCCCGGGGCGTCGAGGTCCACGTCGGCGTTCAGCTTGCCTTCCTGGCCCCCGGCCGTGAGCGACAGGCGCACCGGGCCCGCGAGGGGACGGGCGAGGCTGGCGGTGGCCTCGAGCTTCGCGTCGAGCGCCTCGGTGGCCGAGGCCCAGGAGGCCGCGCCCGAGGCATCGAGGTCATCCAGGCGCACCTCGCGCTGGCCCTCGGGGGCCTGGGCCACGTAGTCGACGGAGCCATCGGTGAGCTGGAGGTCCTCGAGGGTGAAGCGCAGGGTGCCGCGCGGCGCGTTCGGGTCCTCCGGCTTGGGCTGCCGGGGCTCGATGGCGCGCGAGAGGTTGAGGCCGCGCTCGTCCTGGTGGAGGTAGAGGTGCGGCTGCTCCACCCGGGCCTCCTGGAGCACCACGTGCTTGCGCAGCAGCGGGGCGAGCGCCACCCGCGCCTCCACCCTGTCTATCTCCGCCACCAGCTCGCCCTCGGGGTCGTACAGCTTCACGCCGGTGAGCACGAGCGAGCGCAGGCTCAAGTCGAGCCCGCCAATCTCGACGCGGCCCATGAGCTGCTTGTTCGCCTGCTCGATGGCCAGGGCGCGGATGCGGGCCTCTCCAGCGGGCCCGGTGGCGTAGATGAGCGCGCCCACCACGAGCACCAGCACCAGCACGAGCAACCCGAGCAGGCCCCAGAGCAGCCATCGGCCCGGGTGCCGCCGGCGGCGGGGCGGAGGGGAGGAAGGGGCCTCGGGAGGAGTGGGGTTGCCGGTGCTCAAAATGCCTCTCCAATCGAGAGGAAGAAGGTGCAGTAGCCCTCGGGGGCGCCCGCGTATTCCTGCTCCACGTTGACGAGCCTCATGCGGCCGGGGTCGGTGGGGGTGGGGTCCGGCACCCGGCGTTGTTTGACGCCGAGTCCGAAGCAGTCACCCCAGCCGCCCACGGTGGTGGCTCCGCCCGTGGAGGGGTCGAAGATGGGCAGGGGACGGCCGATATTCAACCTCCGGGCGAGGTCCAGCCGCACCGGGCCCACGATGGTGGCGTAGCGCAAGCCGAGGCCCACCGCCTGGTAGTGGTAGTCGCCGAAGATGCGGCTACTCTCCTTGCGGACGTCGTCCTGGTGGGAGCCGAAGTTGAGCGGACCCGCGCCGGCCAGGCCCGAGTCGTGGAAGGCGGCCAGGGTCAGGTCCCCGAACAGCTTGAGGCGCAGCTCCACGGAGGTCTCCACGAGGCTGTTGGCGCCGATGGGGACGACCCGGTCCGAGGGCTGCTCCGCGGTGGGGCTGCTGATGTTCATGGGGGACAGCCGGCGGCTGTTGAAACCGCGCATGGAGGCGCCGCCGCCCGAGGAGAAGCGGTTGACGACGGCGCTCTCCTGCCGGATGCGCTCGCCCGTCTCGTTGGTGACGAAGGGGGTGAGCAGCGTGCCCAGGCGCAGCCGCGCCGCGAGGGTGAAGCGGTCGCTGGCGCCGAAGGTGATGTAGCCGCGCACGTCCGGCATCACGCGCACGAAGGTGAAGTCTCCCTGCAGCGGCCCGCCGCCCTCCTGCAACGACAGCGAGGTGTAGAAGCCACGGCGCGGCGCGATGGGGTTGTCACGGCGGTTCAACTCGGCCACCTGCTCCAGGTAGCTCACCGAGATGTTGCAGGTGCTCACCGTGCCCGCCGGGCAGCCCAGCACGAGCGGGGGTACCGTGGTCTGGTCTCCCACGCCGCGCTGGCCCTCGAGCCGGTAGATTTCCAGGTTGTAGGTGGGGGTGAGGGAGAAGTCCGGATGGGGCTGCCAGACGACGCCGCCCCGGCCGCGACCCCCGATGTAGTTGTACGCCTGCTCCAGGCCCCGCTCCGCGGTGAGGGAGGTCTGCAACCGCAGGTCGCGCGCGAGGAAGCGCGGTTGCTCGAACTCGATGGAGAGCTGGCCGATGGGGCCGTGCGGGGTGGCGACGTTGGGCGCGTCCCCCACGCCGTCCCCATTGGTATCGACCTTGTCGAAGGCGGCGGTGATGTTGGGGATGAAGGCGTAGCCCAGCCGGCCGTTGATGGTGAGGCGGCGCAGGCCGCCCAGGAAGTTGCGGTCCGTCCACTCGCCCAGCACGCGCCCTTCCTGCCGGGCCGAGTCCAGGCCCACGCCGCCACCCAGGCGGATGGAGCGGAAGGGGGCCTCGCGCACGTCCACCACCACCGGCACCATGCGCGACTCGCGGTCCGGGGCGCCGCGGTTGACCTTCACCGCGCCGAAGACGCCCATGCGGAACACGCGCGCCTGGGCCTCGGCCAGGGCCGACTCGCTGTACCAGTCGCCCTTGCGCACCGCGCCCTGGGCCTGCTCGATGATGCGCCGCGGGTTCACCTGCGGGTTGGCGTCCGTGGCCACGAAGATGTTGCCGAAGCGGTAGCGCGGGCCCGGCTTCACCTGCAGGTCCACCTGGGCGCCATGCGTGGCCAGGTCCACCCGCACCTCGCCGCCCACCTCCGCCTCGGCGTAGCCCAGCTCGCGCAGGCGCTGCTTCACCTGCTCCTTCGTCGCCTCCCAGTCCGCCTCGCGGAAGACGCCGCCCCGGGCCACGGGCAGCTCGTCCAGGGCCTTGCGCTGGTGCTCCCCGGGCAGCTCATCCAGGCCCGTCACGTTCAACGCGGTGACCTGGGTGGGCGTGCCCTCGCGCACCTTCACCTCGAGCGCGATGCCGTCCTTGCCCCTGGGCTGCTGCGTCGCCGAGTCGATGCGGGCGTCGTAGTACCCCTGGGCCTGGTAGTAGCGGACGATGCGCTTGAGGTCCGCCTGCCAGGTGTTGGGGTCGAAGTAGTTGGGCCCGACGAAGGGGTTGAGGGGCTCCCACCAGGGCGTCTTGCTGGTGACGATCTTCTCCTTGATGTCCGAGGCCTTGACCTGCTGGGTGCCTTCGAGGTCGAGCTTCACCACCTTGGGCTGATCGGGCTGGGCCCCCGAGGTGGTGGCGCACCCGGCCGAGAGCGTGAGCAGGGTGAGGACGGAGAGGAAGGGTCGAGGGTGCGAGGCGGCGTCCACGGTCGGTACATAACCTGGAAGTCACCCGGTTGACTCGCAAGGGCCGTGGGCTCTCGTCCATCGGACAGTCGACGGGGGCCGGAGGGCATCCGGGCGTGCATAACAGGCCCGTCTGCTCCAGAGTCCGGCCGTATGCCATGGCGAATCCGAGGACTCCTGGGGGCGGCGGCACTCGTGGTGCTCTGCTCCTGTGGTGTGAGCGAAGACGAAGCGGTGCGGCTCAAGGAAGGTCAGACACTGGGGGACCCGGAGGTCGGCCTCCAGTACTGCTCCACCTTCGGGTGCCCCTATGAGGGACAGGCCTGCCTGGAGGTGTTCTTCGAATACGGCAAGTCGCCCGCGCTGTGCCTCTTCCTGGACGTGTGCGAGAAGCTCGAGTGCCAGAAGGAAGGGCGCGAGTGCGCCATCTTCGACGGCTTCCCCGGCCAGGTGAAGTGCATCGACAAGAAGTAGCCGGGCCCGGGACGGCGGCTCAGGGCGTGCCCGAGTCCGGGAGGGCCTTCTCGCAGAAGTAGAAGGTGTCCCAGGCCTCGCGGCACGTGTCGAACTGGGTGAGGGTCCGCTCCCCGCCTTCCTGGGGGACGCAGAACCAGCCGTGGTCCGCGCCACAGGAATAGGCCCGTACCAGCGAGGTGCGGCAGGACTCGGCGATGGTGCCGAGGTCCTTCGTGCAGGTGCGCACGCAGTCTTCCCAGTAGTAGTCGTTGGACGACGCGCAGGTGGCCGCGCCCTGGGTGGGGACCGCCTGGAGCTGCGCGTAGCAGTAGTTCTGGCAGAGCACCTCCTCGGAGGTGGGCGTCTGCTGGCAGGCGGCCGCGAGGGCCCCGAGGCCCCCCAGCAGCACCGGCGTGAGGCGGCGAGTCGTCATACGTCCCCCCGAGGAGAAACGGGCACCGGGCCCCCCGTGGAGAGGGACCCGGGCCGGGTGTGGACGCCTCAGCGGCGGGCCGAGGCGGTGAGGAGCCCCAGGCGCTCGGCGGCCTTGCGCGTCTCCTCGAGGGAGAGCAGATCCTCGACGTTCTGGGTGATGCGGTAGGACCAGTTGGCGTCGCTCATGGAGCCGGGCAGGTTGACGCGGTCGCGCGTGCCGAGCACGTCCTGCCAGGGCAGCACGCACAAGTCACTGCCCGCGTTGAGCGCCGAGGCGAGCATGGCCCGGTGCACGTCCGGGGAGAACTCGCGCGTGGCGGTGACGCTCTGGAACTCGGGGTAGACGCGGGCCACGCCCAGCCGCTCCGCCTCGGTGGCGGCCTCCCACCACTCGGCCACCGTCTCCGTGTCGTGGGTGCCGGTGGTGACGAGCGACACGGCGGGGAACGCATGCGGGTCGCGGTAGACGTTGTCGTCGCGCTCCCAGCGCAGCACGCGGTAGCCGGGCAGGCCCAGGTCCTTGAGGATGGTGCGCACGAAGGGGGGAATCACGCCCAGGTCCTCGGCGACGATGCCCGCGTCCTTGGACAGCAGGCGGAAGTGGCGCTCGCCCTGGGCCTTCCAGGCCGCCTCGTTGTCGGGGATGAAGCGGCCGGTGGGCGTCTTCTCGTCGCGGATCCACTGGCGGAAGTAGCCCACCGCGTGGTCCACCCGGCGCAGGTCGTAGTAGCTGGCGGCCTTGGTGGCGCGCGACTTGAGCCAGCGGTAGTCGTCCTTCTCCATCTGCGCGAAGTCGAAGTAGGGCAGGCCCCAGTCCTGGCCCGTGGCGGAGAAGGCATCCGGGGGCACGCCCAGGCGCGCGTCACGGCGCAGCACGTCCCGGTGCGCCCACCCGTCCGAGCTGTCCTGGCCGATGATGAAGGGCTCGTCGCCGCACAGCAGCACGCCCCGGGCCTTGGCCAGCCCGCGCACCGCGTTCCACTGCACCTCGGCCACCCACTGGAGCCAGGCGTGGTAGCGCACCTCGCGCTCCAGCCGCGCCGTCTCGGCCCCGAGCGCCTGCGCGTGCCTGTCGCGCAGCGGCTCCGGCCACTCCCACCAGGGGGCGTGGTGGCGCTCGTTGGAGATGGCCGTGTAGAGCGCGTAGCTCTCCAGCCACTCGCCCTGCTGCTGGCGCCACTCGCGGAACTGCTGGGCGCGCGGGCCCTGGGGCCACTCGGTGCGCTCGAACTGCTCGAAGCAGCGACGGAAGGCCGCGCCCTTGAGGCGGAAGACGAGCTCGTAGCGGATGCGCGTGGCCGCGCGGGCCTCGGCCAGCATGCGCTTCTCCTCGTCGGAGAGCGCCGCCTCGCCGCCGGTGGCGTGGAACTCGGGCAGCATCTCCAGGTTGATGAAGAGCGTGTTGAGGCCGAACGCCGAGCGGGTGGAGTAGGGGCTGGGGTCGCCCGGGGCCGTGGGCAGCAGCGGCAGCAGCATCAGCAGGCGCTGGCGCGCCGCCTCCATCCAGTGGAAGAGGCCATCGAGCCCGCCGAAGTCGCCGATACCGAAGTCGGTCCTCGAGCGGAGGGAGAAGAGGGGGAGCAGGAGACCGGAGATGCGGCCTGTGGAAGCCATGGTGGGCGCACAATGCACCACGTCCCCCGCGCTGTGAACTGTCCTGGCGGCCCGGCGTGCGGCGGCTGTCCGCCCGGCAGCCCAGGGGAGCTGGCGGGGCCCGGGACGGCTCGCGGACGTTGACGGCAGGACGCGGTGGCGGCATCCGTTTCCCCGCCGTGAGCCTCCCCGTTTCCTTCTATGCGCGCCCCGCGCTCACCGTCGCCCGGGAACTGTTGGGCGCCCACCTCATCGTCGACGAGGAGGGCTGGCGGCGCGTGGGCCGCATCGTGGAGACGGAGGCCTACGTGGGCGAGCACGACCTGGCCTGCCACGCCGCCAAGGGGCGCACGCCGCGCACCGAGGTCCTCTTCGGGCCGCCGGGGCGGGCCTACGTCTACCTGATTTACGGCATGTACCACTGCTTCAACGTGGTGACGGACGTGGACGGGGTGGCCTCGGCGGTGCTGGTGCGGGCGGTGGAGCCGGTGGCGGGGCTGCCGGAGAAGGCGCGGACGGACGGGCCGGGGCGGCTGTGCCGGGCCCTGGGGCTGACGCTGGCCCACAACCGCTGGGATTTGCAGGACCCTCGGCTGCACCTGGTGGCGGGCGCGCCCGTGCTCGAGTCCCAGGTGGCGCGAGGGCCGCGCATCGGGGTGGACTACGCCGGAGAGTGGGCGCGGGAACCCTACCGGCTGTGGGTCCGGGACAGTCAACACGTGAGCCGTGTGCCAGCGCGCAGGCGCGGCGAGCGCGCTTGACGCCGTACGGTGTTGGCTGGGAGGGTGCGCCCCCAATGTCCGACGAGGCCGTCAAGGAAGAGGACCGCCAGCTCGAAGAGGACCGGCAGCACGTGTCCCGGGCCCAGGCCGGCGACATCAGCGCCTTCGAGGCATTGGTGGAGGCCCACCGGGACAGGGTGTACGGCCTGGCCCTGCGCATGACGCGCTCCGAGGCGGATGCCGCGGAGATCGCCCAGGACACCTTCCTGTCCGCCTACCAACACCTCAAGGATTTCCGCGGGGATGCGGCCTTCGGCTCGTGGGTGCACCGCATTGCCGCCAACAACGCGCTGATGCGGCTGCGCCACCGCCGGGTGGTGCAGGCGGCCGAGGAAGAGCTCCAGGGCCCGGAGTTCACCGAGCGGGAGAGCCTGGCCGCCTACCCCGCCCAGGACTGGAGCCGTAGCGCCGAGGGCAAGATTCTCGACGCCGAGCTGGGGCGGGCCATCCAGGAGGCGACCGACCGGCTGCCCGAGGGGTACCGGGAGGTCTTTCTCTTGAAAGACCTGGAGGGGCTCAGTTACGAACAGATCGCCGAGGCGACGGGGGACTCCATCCCCGCCATCAAGAGCCGGCTGCATCGGGCACGGCTCGCCCTTCGCGAAGCGATTGATCGGTTCTACAATCAGGGCGGAGCGACAGGGTGAAACCCATCAGGGGGCTGGGCATCTTCGTGAATGACGAGGCAGCCCACGGCCGAGGTCCGGATGTACACGTGTAAAGACGCCATCAACCTCCTGTTGGACTTCCTCGACGGCGAGATGTCGCCCGAGGATCAGAAGCACCTGCGCGAGCACCTGTCGGGTTGCGCGCCGTGCATCGACTTCCTGCGCACCTACAAGGCCACGCCGGGGCTGTGCAAGCGCGCAATGGCCCAGCAGATGCCGCGGGAAGTCTCCACCAAGCTCACCGATTTCCTGCGCGCCCGAATCAAGTCCGCCTCGTGAAGCTCAATCTGAAGTCGCTGTCGTTGCCGGAGTTGCAGCAGGCCCTCGCCCCCACCGAGCCCTCGCCGGTCGCGGTGCGCAAGGTGTTCGCCTCCGTGTTCGCCCATGGCGCCGAGTCGCTCGAGGCGGTGTGCCAGGCACCCCAGGTGCCGCGGCGCGTCGCCGACTTCCTCCGGCAGAACGCGGAGCTGACGCACCTGGAGGTGGTGGAGCGGCGCAAGGCGGACGACGGCTTCGTGAAGTACCTCTTCGCCTCGCCCCTGGGCGGCCGGGTGGAGGCGGTGCGCATCCCCATCTTCGACGAGAAGTACGTCGTCTGCGTCTCCAGCCAGGTGGGCTGCGCGCTGGCGTGCGACTTCTGCATGACGGGCAAGCTGGGCTTCAAGCGCAACCTGTTCACCTGGGAGATTCTCGACCAGGTGATGCAGATCCGCGCCGAGGCGGACCGGCCCGTGCGCGGCGTGGTGTTCATGGGGATGGGCGAGCCGCTGCTCAACTACAAGGAGACGCTGCGCGCGGCGCAGATCCTCTCCAACCCGGCGGGCTTCGCCATTGCGGGCCCCTCCATCACCTTCTCCACGGCGGGCCATGTGCCGGCCATCCGGCGCTACGTGCGCGAGGGGCACCCGTTCCGGCTGGCCTTCTCGGTGACGAGCGCCATTCCGGAGAAGCGCGCCCAGGTGCTGCCGATTGAAAAGACGCACCCGCTGCCGGAGCTGGTGGAGGCCATCCGCGAGTACTCCACGGTGCGGCGCGAGCGGGCCATGATTGCCTACGTGGCCATCAGCGGCTTCAACCTGGGCCGCGAGGACGCGGTGGCGCTCAAGGAGACGTTCGAGGGCATCCCCATCAAGGTGGACCTCATCGACGTGACGGACCCGTCGGGCAAGTACCTGCCGCCCTCGGCCGAGGAGCTGAAGGCGTTCCGCGATCACCTGCAGATTCTGGGGGCGCCGATTGCCCGGCGCTACTCGGGGGGCAAGGACATTGGCGCGGCGTGCGGGACGCTCGAAGCCTCACAGTACGGTGGCGTCGTGCTGCCGCCGCCCGTGACCGCCAGTTAGTCTGGCGGGACATGGTCGAGTTCTTCGACACCCTCATCACGCACATCGGACTGCTGGGGCTGCTGATGCTGGGCCTCGCGGCGGCGGTGGAGTACGTGGCGCCGCCGTTTCCCGGGGACACCATCACCCTGCTCGGCGGGGTGTACGCCGTGCGGGGCCAGCACCCGTGGCCGCTGGTGTTCCTCGTGGTGGTGGCGGGCAGCGTGGCGGGAGCGCTCATCAACTACCAGGTGGGACGGTGGCTGGTGGGGCGCTTCGAGCGGCGGCCCGGCGAGGCCTTCTTCGGCATCACCCATACGCGGCTGGAGTCGGTGCAGGCGCAGATGCGGCACAAGGGGCCGTGGCTGCTGCTGGCCAACCGCTTCATCCCGGGCGTGCGCGGCTTGATTTTCGTGGCGGCGGGGGCGGCGCACATGCCGCGCACCAACGCGCTGGTGCTCGGGGCGCTCTCGGCGATGGCGCACACGGGCCTGGTGCTGGCGCTGGGCGCGGCGGTGGGCGGCAACCTGGAGAAGCTCGAGGCGCTGATGTGGCAATACCAGCGGGCCATCCTCGGGCTGGTGGTGGTGGGCGTGGTGGCGGTGGTGGTGCGCGCCCTGGCCCGGCGCAAGGCGCCCGTGGCTCCGGAGGGCTGAGGGCTCCGGAGGGCTGACAGCCGCACGAGCATCCGCCCATCTTCTGACGCGAGCGGCACGAGGGCGTGTCGTTCATCCACCAGTCCCCCACGAGGGGCGTTGAGCGTGCGAGCGGGGCCGCGATTCAGTGGTGCCATGCTCCACTCCCGCCCTGGGTTCCTGCTCCTCGTGGCGTTCGTGCTCGCTGGCGGCTTTGGGTGTGACGAGCCCTCTTCCGTGGGTGGCTCTCGCGGCGACTTCCGGGTGGAGCCGCGGGGGCTCGACTTCGGCCGGGTGCTCGAGGGCAATACGGCGCGCGGCTCGGTGACAGTGTCGGCCACGGGGCGCGCCGACGTGACGGTGTCCGCCTCGGTGAAGGGGAGCGCCTTCTCCCTGCCCGCGAGCGAGGTGTCCTTGCCCGGGGCCGGCTCGGTGTCGCTGGAGGTGCTGTTCTCCGCGGGCAATGGCCCGGTGGAGGGCACGTTGGTGCTCTCGGCCGGGGGACGCACGCAGGAGGTATCGCTGCGCGGCGAGGGCGTGCGGCCGTTGGCGTGCGTGCCCTCGGCGCAGTGCCGCCAGTCCCACTTCGAGCTGGAGCCGGGCGTGTGCGTGGAGTCGGAGGCGCCGGAGGGGACGGCGTGCATCGCCCCGAGCCGTTGCCAGGAGAACGGGCGTTGCCAGAGTGGGGTGTGCGTGGGCTCGCCGCGCTCGTGCGATGACGGCAATCCCTGCACCCGGGACAGTTGCTCACCCAGCGAGGGCTGCGTGACCGCGCCGGTGGCCTGTCCCGTGCCCTCCAATCCCTGTCTCGCGGGCGTGTGCGACCGCGAGCGGGGTTGCACCGAGGTGGCGGTGCAGGACCTCACCGTCTGCGGCAAGGTGGACTGTGTCACCGCCCGGCTGTGCTACTCCGGCACCTGCCGCGAGGTGTCCACCCCCGAGGGTTTCCTCTGCGCGCCCTCCACGCCCTGTCAGGGCAAGGGCCATTGCAGGGGTGGCACGTGCGAGCGGCCGGACCCGGTGGAGCTCGAGCCCGCCTTCTCCCAGGATCTCGGGGGCGAGCCCTCCTCCGAGCCGGGTGGGCCGGTGTTGCTCTCCCGGGGCGATGCCCTCTTCGCCTCGGTGTGTGGGGGCGATGCGGGCTGCCGGCTGGTCTCGTACACGGGCGAGGGTTTCCTCCGCTACGAGACGCCCTACCCGGAGGAGGTGGCGCGGGCGCTGCTCGCCGTCTCGGACGCGGGCGTGGTGCTGCACGAGTCCGAGAGTCTCGCGTCCTACGCGTCCTCGGCGACGGGGGCCTTCCTGTGGCGCCTCCCACTCACGCGCTTCGAGCCACCGCCCGGCGCCGGAGCCCTCGTTCCCACCACGGGGGCGGGGCGTGTCGCGCTGGGCTCCGAGGGAAACGTGGTGTCGCTCGTGTCGTGGGCGCCGCCGGAAGTGACGGATGGGGGCGGGGTGGGGGAGGGGGACGCGGGAGCGGCGTTGGTGGTGCTCGCACCGGACGGGGGCGTGCTGCGCTCGGGCGCGGTGGAGGGCTTCACGGGAGAGGCGCGGGTGGCCCTGGACTCGCACGGCGGCGTGTTCCTCTTCGCGCCGGGCGGGCCGCTGGTGCGCGCCGAGCCGGAGGACGGGGGCATGGGCTTCCGGACCATTCCACTGCTCGCGGAGGTGCCGGAGTCGGGGGCCTCGCTCGCGGTGGCGGGGGAGCGGCTCTTCGCTGGAGCGCGGGCCTTCGTGGACTCGGATGGGGGAGTGCCCGTCGCGGCGGACTGGGACGCGGGGATGCTGGGCGTGCAGCCGCTCGCCGAGCCCGTGCTGCTGCTGGACGACACCGGCTATGCCTTCGCCCGCACCTGTTCGCGCACCGACGGCACGGCGTGCACCCCGGAGGAGGAGGGGCTCTTGCTGCGCGCGTTCGACGCTCGGGCGGGCGCGGTGCGCTGGGAGACGTCCGTGCTGCCAGACGAGGCCCCGGGGGTGTTGCACGAGGCCGCGCTGCTCCAGGGAGGCGCGATGCTGCCGGGGAGCGCGGTGGGCGCGGTGACGAGCGCGCGGCTCGGGGGCGAGACGCGCACGCACGTGCAGCTCTTCTCCGAGGGCCAGCGGCTGATGATGTGCCCGCTGCGAGGCACTCCCCGCGTGGCCGGTGCCGTGTGGGCGGGGAGCTTCGTCTACATCGCGCTCGAGCGCGAGGGCACCTGGCGGCTGGAGGCGTTCGACCTCGGGGGGCTCGTCACGGCGGAGACGCGCGGATGGCCCCAGGGCTCCGGCGTCTCCGGTTCGCGGCGCGCACGCCCCTGAGCTTCAGCCCGCCTTGCGCTCCTGCTCCTGCTGCTCCCGCGTCTGCTTGTCCAACCACAGGTCCTCGTAGCGCACCTGCGGGGGCGTCTGGTGCAGCCGCAGCCCCTGCACCCGCCCCGTCGCCGCCGCGTACACGCGGTGGTGGAAGATGGGGATGATGGGGCAGTCGTCGTGGGCGATGCGCTCGGCGAGCCGGTAGAGCTGCTTGCGCCGCTCGGGGTCGATGGTGACGCGCGCCTCGGCCGTGAGCTTGTCCAGCTCCGCGTTGCGGTAGCCCAGCGAGTACACCGTCTGCGCCTTCGAGTTGAGGTGGAAGTGCAGGAAGTTGTCCGGATCCGGGTAGTCGGCGAGCCACCCCACGCGGAAGGCCGGCAGCCGTCCCTCGCGCCGCCGCTCGGCGAACTCCTCCGCGCGCAGCTCCTCGTGCTTGAGCTCCACCAGGCCCGCGTCGATCAGCGGCCGGAAGAGGATGGCGTCCTCGGCCGACGTGTCGCGTCCCACCGCGTGGTAGATGGTCAGCGGCAGCACGCGGATGCCCGCCTCGCGCAGCAGACGCTCGGCCAGGCCGATGTCCAGGATGGGCTCGGGCAGCAGGTTGTCGTCGTCGATGAGCTCCGGCGGCGTCACCGTGCGTGCGACGCGAGCGCCCTTGTGGAAGCGGTCCACCAACCCCTGGATGTCCAGGCCGGCCCGGATGGCCTTTCGCACACGGATGTCATTGTAGGGCGCCTCGCGCAGGTTGAAGCCGAGGAACGACGTGGAGGGCGTGCTGCCGGTGACGACCTGCTGCCCCTCCTGCTCGAGCGACGCCACATGCGTGGCGAACAGGTAGGAGACGAGGTCCACCTTCTCCTCGCGCAGGGCCTCGACGGCCTGATCGCGCGAGTCGAGCAGGTGGAACTCGATGCGGTCCAGCAGGGGCTGTCCCCGGCGCCAGTAGGGGGCGTTGCGCTCGAGCGTGATGAGGTTCGAGTCGAAGCCCACCTGCCGGAAGGGGCCCGTGCCCACCACCTGTCCGCGGGCGTCCACCCGGGCCACCGCCGTGCGCGGCAGGGCCATGAGCTGGAGGAAGAAGGCCTTGGGCTCCTCCAGGCGGATCTCCAGCGTCAGCTCGTCCAACACCTCGATGCCCGTCACCTCGCGGGCCTGTCCCGTCGCGAAGGCCTTGGCACCCTCCACGTCCTCGAGCAGGCCCCGGTCCGGTGACTTCACCGCGGGGTCCAACAGGCGCTCGAAGTGGCGCTTCACGTCGCGCGCGGTGAGGGGCGCGCCGTCGTGGAAGGTGACGCCCGGGCGCAGGTAGAAGCGGTAGCGGCTGGCCGAGGGGTCCGCTTCCCAGCGCTCGGCCAGGTCCGGAACCAGCACGCCATCATCGAGCCGCAGCAGGCCGGAGAAGACGCAGCAGCTCATCTCCAGCAACTGGTTGTCCACGGCGAAGAGTGGATCCAACCCACCCAGGGCCCGGACGAAGGCCGTCTGGTGGATGCCCGCGCGCAGCGTGCCACCCGGGTGCGGTGCCGGGAGCCGGAAGCGGAACACCTCGCCATCGAGGCTCGCCGCTTCGTGCGCCAACTGGTCCACCGTGCGGCTCAGCCCGTCACCAATGCGGATGACCTGGAGCGCGTCCTCGCGCACCCGCGCCACTTCTTCACTGATGGCCGTGTCCCCGCGCATCAACACGTCGTGCGCCGCGCGGATCTCCTCGATGGCGGTGCTCAGCCGCACCACCGCGCTGGACAGGTCGCGGCCCGTGCGCGCCTGGCCCTCGGCCTTGTGCGAGGCCTCCTGCGCCAGCTTGGCCATCTGCTGCGTCTGGTGCACCAGCTCGCGGCCCTGTCCCGACTGCTCGATGGCGGCCCGCGTGACGTCGTCCACGCGCCGGGCCACCCGGCGGCTGGCATCCACCACCGTGCTGCCCTGGGCCTCCAGCCGCTTCGTCTCCGCCAGCGTGGCCTCCACCGCGGAGAAGGTGCGCTGGGTGATGGTGCGGATCTCCATCAGCGCCTCGGCGGCCCGGTCTCCCAGGAGCACGCCCGTGCCGGCCTGCTCGCGGCCTTCCTTCACCAGCAACACCGTGGTGTCCACCTCGCGCCGGATGCCGCCCACCATGGTGGCGATTTCCCGCGTGGAGCGGGCGGTGCGCTCGGCGAGGTTGCGGATTTCGTCGGCCACCACGCCGAAGGGACGGCCCTGCTCACCGGCCTGCGCGGCGATGATGGCGGCGTTGAGCGCCAGCAGGTTCGTCTGGTCGGCGATCTCCTGGATGACGTCGACAATCCGGCCAATCTGCGTGGAGCGCACGCCGAGCGAGTCCACCAGCTCGGCGGCCTTACGGACCGTCTCCTCCACCCGGTACATGCCCTGGACGCAGTCGTTGACGAGCACCTCACCGCGCTCGGCGGTGGCCGTCACGGCGTGGGCCAGCTGATTGGTTTCCGAGGCGCGGTGGCGCACGGCGTCGATGCCCGTCTGCACCACCTGCACGAAGGCCTCGGCCTCGCTGGCGAAGCGCGCCAGCTCGTCGCCCGAGGACGCGATGTGGTGCAGCCGCTCGCTCATGGCCTGCACCTGCTGCGTGGTGCGGTGCGAGAACTCGTCGAGCGCGAGCAGCGCCTCGGCCACCTGTCCGAGCCGCTCGCTCATCTCCACCAGGGAGCTGTTCGTCTCCTGGGCGAAGCTCTCCAACTGCGTCACGCGCTTGCCCGCGGACTGGAGGCTCTGGCCCATGCTGGTGACGGACTCCTGCGAGCGCTCCACCGCTCCGCCCTGACGGCGCGCGGCCTCCAGCAGCACCCGCACCTCCTCGGAGACACCCTGGCAGGTGCGGCGCACGTTGCCCGTCACCCGCTGCACCTGGCGCAGCGCGCGGCGCAGGGAGAAGAGGAGCCGGCGCACCTCGCGCTGATCTCCCATGCCACCGTAGGCGTCGTTGGTCAGGTCTCCCTCGGCGAGCCGGGCGAGCAGGCTGGTGCGCTCCTGGGCGCGCTCCTGGGCCCAGACGTACCAGAAGACGTAGCTCGTGAGCAGCAGCACCAGCGGCGAGCCGAGGAGCATCACGGACCAGCCCCGCCAGTCATTGGGCTGGCCGGTGAAGGCGTAGAGCAGTCCGCCGAGAATGAGGGCAACGGCGAGCCCTCCGACGACCATGAAGGCGAAGAGATACTTTTTGGCGGCCATGAGTGAACGGTTTCACACCGTATCCCGCATTCTCGCCCGGGTCCTCAATTCAGCGCAGACTGCCGGGGTGCTCGCCCTCGTCTCCGTCCTCCTGCTCGCCCTGCCAGCGAGGGGCGGTCCGCCGGCTGGCCCCGCCGCGGAGACGGCTCGTTTCGTCTTCTCCTGGCGGGGCGTGCCGGTGGGGACCGTCACCCTGTCGCTCGCACCCGAGGTGAAGCGCTTCACCTATACCTCGCGCCACCTGCACACCCGGGGCGGGCAGGTGGGGGAGCGCGTGCGGGAGGCCACCGTGGAGCTCGGCCCCGGGGAGACGGTCGTGGGGCGTCCGAGTGTCCCGCAAGGGCTGTGGCTGTGGCGGGGCCCACCGGCGCCCGGGTGCGTGACGGGGCGCGAGGAGCTGTCCGGCCGCGAGGGGCCGCACTGTGTCACCGCCGTCCGGGGCGACACGGTGGAGGGCACGATGTTCGGCCAGCCCTTCGCGGCGCGTTACGACGAGCGCGGGCGGATGGTGGCGCTGGAGGTGGGCGAGTCGCGCTTCAGCGCGGTGCCACCGGGCGTGCGGTTGAGGCCCCCACCGGACCTCTTCGCGCAGGGGCTGCCCGTGGAGGGCGAGGTGGGGCCCCTGGCCTTCGCTCCCCCCTGGCCCGTCGAGGTGCGCCCCGCGTGGCTCACGGACTGGCGGGCGGGAGAGGCGCGGGCGCTCGCGGCGTCCGTGCACGCGGCCTTTCCGGAGAAGGGCCCGGGCGCCGCGGACTGGAACGAGAACGGCGAGGGCGAGGCGGGTGGGTGTCTGGCCCATGCGCTGCGCTTCGCGGCCCGGGCGGCGGCGCGGGGGCAGAAGGTGGCACTGGTGCACGGGCTGCTCGTCGTGGACGGAGGCCCGGCCCGGCCCCATGCCTGGGTGCGCGTGGGGCTCGCGGGGGGCGGTACGTTGGAGCTGGATCCCACCTCGCTGGACGACGTCACGCCGCGGACGCACCTGGCGCTCGCGGTGGCCGAGCCCGGTGGCCCCTCGGTGGAGGCGGGGGAGCGGTGGTTGGCGCTGCTGCGCGGCGAGCACCGCGTGGTGCGGCGGCCCCTCGCGCGGTAGCGGCCCCGTTCACTCGAAGGGGATGACGGACAGCCTGGCGCCCGCGGGAGCCTGCAGCAGCTCCTTGGCCCGGGCCGGCAGGTAGGCGTTCTTGTCGTCCAGCCGGCCCGTGGTGCGCACCGCGCGGAAGCGGTTGCGCCCCGACTCCTGCTCGAAGGCGACGACCAGATCATCGCCCTCCATGTCGAAGTCCTGCTCGGACAGCTTCGCCGTGCGGTAGCGGCGCACCAGGGTGATGTCCGCGAGGTTCGCCTCGAAGTGCGGGCCGCCGTCGAAGGGATCGATGCGCTCCACGTACCGGAAGCCCACGCGCTCGAGCATCCGCTGCACGCCCTTGGTGTTGGGCCCCACCTCGCCGAGCACCTTCTGCACGCGCTCGGGGAAGAGCGACGCGTAGATGTCCGAGTTGGGGAAGAGCTCCTTGATGAACTCCTTGTTCTGCCGGCTGAGGCGGTCCGCCTCGTGGTAGGTGAGGCCGGTGAACTTCTTGCCGCACGCCTCCCACAGGAGGCTGCGCCCGTCGGGCAGCAGGGGCGGCAGCAGCTCGGCGAGCACGCGCGGGCGGAAGAGCCGCTTGTGCATGGCCATGAAGAGGAAGCGCACGAAGGACAGCTGCTTGCCGGGCTTGTCCGGCGTGGCGCGGTAGGGCGGATCCACCACCAGGCCGCCGATCTCCGTGGGGCCCTCGTAGTTGTAGCCGATGGAGAGCACCTTGTGCCGGAAGTGCCGGCCGATGGTGGCCGAGTAGTGCTCGCGCTCGGAGACGTCGTAGTAGATGTGCGGCGCCTCGTAGGTGCCGTGCTGCGCGATGATCATCGACGTGCCGATGATGAGCGCGTTGCGCACGTCCTCCAGGACGAAGAGGTACTCGCGCTCGAAGGGGTCCTTCACCTTGCCCGCGAAGCTCTTCACCGACTTGTCGATGATGGCCTCGAGCGTCTCCTCGTTGTTGGGCAGGTTGACGGTGTTGAGCACCGCGGCGAGCCGCTTCAGGCCGGGCAGGTCGGTCTTCTGGACATCGCGCAGGACGAGCATGGGAGCACCCGGATCCCCCCTCGCACGGGGGGACCTCAGAGGGGGGGCCACCATACACCACCCGGCCATCCCGTCAGCCGATGCCTCGCCCCTCCGCCCTGCTTCGACGCGCTGCGTCGCATTCCCCGCTCGCCCGTCCGGCCGCCCGGTAGGTCCAATTCCTCCCACGTCTGGAAAGACAACCCGGAGGGGACAATCGCTCTCCTGACTGCCTGCTGGGCTGTCAAGGCAAAAGAAATAACAGCCCCTTGAAATAAAGGAGAAACGTGGGACCGTGGCGCCTGCCGTTGGATTTCAAACAAGAACGAGGGCGCCTTGATGAGAGGACTCCTGGTTTCACTGCTCGCCGTGCTGGTGCCGGGGCTGTCGTGGGCGGGCATCGTCTGGAAGGGAGATTTCGAGACGGGGGACCTCTCCCAGTACTCGGGGACGCAGCGCGTGAGCGCGGATCGGCTCCAGGTGGTGGCCTCCCCGGTGACGCAGGGACGCCATGCACTCATGGCCACGGTGAAGCAGGGGGATGACCCCATCAACTCCAGTGGCAACCGCAACGAGCTCTACTACCAGGGCAAGGAGCAGGAGGGCTCGGAGTACTACTACCGCTGGCAGGTGCTGTTCCCGGCGGACTACCCGAGCGTGAAGACGTGGCAGGTCTTCACCCAGTGGCACCACGACGGCTGCTGCGGCTCGCCGCCGGTGGAGTTCTTCGTCTATGGCGAGGAGCTCCGCCTCACGCTCACCGACAGCGTCACGCCGTGGAGCACGAAGCTGGTGCGCGGGCAGTGGCAGGACTTCGTCTTCCACGTGAAGTGGTCGTCGGACCCGGCCGTGGGCTTCGTCGAGCTGTGGCACAACGGCCAGCGCGTGCTGAACCGGTACGCGCACGCGACGATGTACGCGGGGGATGGCATCTACCTGAAGCTGGGCCTCTACCGCAGCGACACCGTGCTGCCGGTGGGCGTCGTGTACCACGACGGTTTCACGCAGGCGACGAGCCTGGAGGACGTGCTGCCGCCCGCTCCCGCGCCGCAGCCCACGCCGGACGCGGGCACGCCCACGCCGGACGCGGGCACGCCGGAGACGGATGGGGGAATCGTCGTCACCCCCACGTCGCCCGTGCCCGGCACCGGCTCCTCCGGCGAGCCGCCGCTCTCCGAGGAGCCCATCCGCGTCGGGTGCTCGAGCGCGGGCGGTTCGCTCTGGATGATGGCGCTGCTGGGGCTCGGCGGCCTGCTGCGGCGCTTCCGGCGCAGGTAGCGCTACCGGTCTCCGGGGGGCCGTCGTATGAGAAGCCGACCCCCAGAGGAGAACCGAGATGAGCGACGCGCGTGACGGGGCGGTGCCCCACCTGAGCCCCGAGGAGTTCCGGCGGCTGGGCCATCGGATGGTGGATTGGATCGCCGACTTCTGGTCTCGGCTGGAGTCCTTCCCGGTGCGCGCGGCGGTGGCTCCGGGCGAGGTCCTGTCGAAGCTCCCCGCGCACCCGCCCGAGGAGGGCCTGGGCGGTGACGCGGGCTGGGAGGCCGTCTTCAAGGACCTCGAGGACGTGGTGCTGCCCGGCCTCACGCACTGGCAGTCGCCCTCGTTCTTCGCCTACTTCCCCGCGAATGCCTCGGGGCCCGCGGTGCTCGGCGAGCTGCTGTCCGCCGGCCTGGGCGTGCAGGGCATGCTCTGGTCCACCAGCCCCGCCGCCACCGAGATGGAGACGCGCGTGCTGGACTGGCTCGCCGAGCTGACGGCGCTGCCGGCCGCGTTCCGCTCGGACTCGGGCACGGGCGGCGGCGTCATCCAGGGCACCGCCAGCGAGGCCACCCTGGTGGCCATGGTCGCCGCGCGCGAGCGGGTACGGCGCACGCTCGGCCGCGAGGTGGAGCTGGTGGCCTATACCTCCACGCAAGCGCACTCGTCGGTGCTGAAGGCCGCCATGCTGGCCGGCGTGGTGCGCGGCGTGTCGGACGACGTGCACCTGCGCCAGCTCGGCACGGACGCGGGTTACGCCCTGCGTCCCGAGGTGCTGGAGAAGGCCATCCGCGAAGACATTGCCGCCGGCCGCCAGCCCTTCTTCGTGTGCGCCTCGCTGGGCACCACCTCCTCGGGCGCGATGGACCCGGTGCCCGCGCTCGCGGAGGTGCTCGAGCGCACGGGCGTCACCGCCGCGGGCGGTTGGCTGCACGTGGACGCGGCCTGGGCGGGCTCGGCGCTCATCTGCCCCGAGCACCGCGCGATGCTCGCGGGCCTGGAGCGCGTGGACTCCTTCGCCTTCAACCCGCACAAGTGGCTGCTCACCAACTTCGACTGCAACGCCTTCTACACGCGCGAGCGCAAGGCGCTGCTGGACGCGCTGAGCGTCATGCCCGAGTACCTGCGCAACGCGGCCACCGCGAGCGGCGCCGTCATCGACTACCGGGACTGGCAGGTGCCGCTCGGCCGCCGCTTCCGCGCGCTCAAGCTGTGGTTCGTGCTGCGCCACTACGGGGCCAGGGGGCTGCGCGCCTACCTGCGCGAGCACATCCGGCAGGCGGAGCTGTTCACCTCGTGGGTGCGGGCCGACGCGCGCTTCGAGCTGGCCGTGCCGCGCTCGCTCGCGCTGGTGTGCTTCCGGCTGCGTCCCCACCCTGGCGAGGAGCCCGCCACCACGGACGCGCGCAACCGCCAGCTGCTCGAGCGGCTGAATGCCACGGGCAAGGCCTTCCTCACCCACACCGTGCTGCCCGGGGTGGACGGAGCGCCCGCGCGCTACGTGCTGCGCATGGCCATCGGCGCCCCGCGCACCGAGGAGCGGCACGTGCGCGCGGTGTGGGAGCAGCTCACGGCGCTCGCCGCTACTGATTGATGAGCGGCTGCAACACGCCGAGCCGCTCGATGTCCAGGCGCATGGCCGAGCGCACCGCGTCGAGGATGGCCTCGTCGGAGAACTGCTTCACGACGAGCATCCCGGGGGTGACGAAGGACAGCGCCGAGTCGAGCTGGCGCTGCACGTACTCGAGGGAGAAGAGGGTGAGGATGAAGTGCCGGCCGTCCTTCAGGCGGACCGAGACGTCCAGGGTGCCGTCCTGGCGGGTGGCGAGCTCATCGGCGATGAGGACGGAGGCAATCGGTCCGTCCTTGATATCGAGAGTGCGCATGGTGGGCCAACGGTAGCCGCTCGCCCGGAGGGGAAGGAGCGCGGAGAGGGGCTCCCGTCCACCGCCGTACGCTTCGCGGGGGATGACGGTCCGAGGGAGACGGCATAGGTTCAGGGGACGGGAGGAACGCCTGAAGTCACCTCGCAGACCCACGAAGGAGGAGCTGCTCGCCGCGGTGGGGCGGAAGATGCCGGACCTCATCGCGCCCGGGCTGAAGGTCCTCTTCTGTGGCATCAACCCCAGCGTGTACTCGGCCGTGGTGGGCTACCACTTCGCGCGGCCGGGCAACCGGTTCTGGCCGGCGCTGCACGCCTCGGGGATTACGCACCGCCTGCTGGCGCCCTCCGAGCAGCATGAGTTGCTGGCGCTCGGCTGGGGCATCACCAACGTGGTGGAGCGGGCCACGGTGTCGGCGGACGTGCTGACGGACGCGGAGCTCACCGAGGGCGGGCGGCGGCTGGAGGCGAAGGTGCGGCGCTACCGGCCCGAGTACCTGGCGGTGCTGGGCATCGGCGCGTGGCGCACGGCTTTCGGCCACCCCAAGGCCTCGTTGGGGCCCCAGCCCCAGACGCTGGGCGGCACGCGCGTCTGGGTGCTGCCCAACCCGAGCGGGCTCAACGCGCACTACCTGCCCGAGGACCTCGCGCGCCTGTTCCGCGCCCTGCGCGTGGCGGTGGAGGGCATCCGATAGGCCGGTTGATGGTGCAACGCATTGTCATTTGTCCGACAGCTCTTTCCGAAAACGGACGTTTGCTCGCACCGTGGGAAGATTGACAGCCACGCTCGTTTCCACCCACACCCACCGGGAGGAGACATGTCGTCGTTGTTGGAAGGCGTCGAGCTGCGGCCCCAGGACGTGGTGGCCGCGATGGGAGCGCTGGACACCATCGTCGAGCGCCTGCACGCGTGGAGGGACGCGCGAGCGGTGTTCCCCGACGTGTACGGGGTCATCACGCGCAACGTGGCGAAGGAGGTGCTCGGCCGCACCGGCTTCTTCCAGGAGCCCGAGTGGATTTCCCGCCTCGCGGGCCGCTTCGCCGAGCGCTACTTCGAGACGCTGGACTGGTCCCTGCGCGGCTCGGCCCAGGACTGCCGGGCGTGGGAGCTGGCCTACACCTACGCGGACCGCGGCCTCACGCTGCCCCTGCAGGACGCGGCGCTCGGCATCAGCGCGCATATCAACTTCGACCTGGCGCTCGGGCTGTGGAAGACCATCGAGGAGTTCGGCGACACGAGCGAGCGCCGGCTGGCGCGCTACAAGCACGACCACAACGCGGTGAACGGGCTGCTCGCGGCCTCGCTGCCGGAGGCGGTGGAGCGCCTGGTGGAGCGCTACGCGTGCCCCATCACCCCGAGGATGTTCGCGGGCGCGGCGCGGCCGGTGATGCGGGGCCTGGCGCTCTTCGTCCTCGAGCGCTGGCGGGCCCACGTCTGGGAGGACGTGCTCTCGCTGGTGCACGCGCCCGGGGAGGCCGCGCGCGAGGCGGTGGTGGCGCGGATGCACCAGCGCTCGGGCGGGCTCGGGCAGGTGCTCGCGCTCGGCTGCGAGGTGCGGAGGGTGGGGCGCGAGGTGCTGCCCCGCTGGGTGTCCTCGGCCCGGGGCCTGTCCGCCGCGGTGGCTCGCTGAGCGCGCCTCGCCGTCCTCGGACGGCGCGCTTCAGCCGCTTCGCGCGCTGCTGGGTGAGGGCGGCGCGCGCCTGCTCCTCGGTCTCGACGAAGTCGGACTCGATGGTCCACTTCCCCGTGATGTAGAGGGCGACCATCATCGCCTTGGACACGGCGCGCTGGACCCTGTTGCCGCCGACGCCGATGACGCCCTTGAACCACTCGGCGCGGGCCTGCTGCACCATGTGGTCGCGCGCGTCCTTGTGGAGCGTCGCCCCGCCGAAGTGGATGACCACGTGGAAGGGCGTCTGGGCACTCACCTCGCGGAAGAGCTCCATGACGCGCTGGGCGTCCGAGAGGTGAACGTCCCCGTCGTACTTCACCCCCAGTACATCCGGGAGCTCGAGCCACGCCCGATGCTTGCCAATCATCCACTCACGCTTCGGTTCCGCCATGCGTGCTCCCCCCCGGAGGTGGCGGCCAGGCTACCCGTGGCAGGGGCTCCCGCTAAGCCAGGTGGAGTTGGTGCTGTCAGCGGGGAGGCTCTGGGCGAGTTTTCCCGCAACTGGTCCGATGGTCGTACCAGTCGGGACGAAGTGCGACCGGAAGGGGCCTCGTTCTTTGCGGCGAGAGCACCCCGACAGGACTTCCCCCGCCTGGCTTGGCGAGGGGTGCATGGGGCAGGGAGCGGGCCGTGTCTGCGGCGCGCTCGCCGCGTGCCCGGCCGGGGAGTCGAGCGAGCCCTCCCAGGTGTAGCGCCCGTGTTAATTTCCCCGGGAGATGCCGTCCAAGAACAAGGTCGCGCTCGTCCTGAGCTACCAGTACCCGGGCAAGTACGCGCTCACCGTCCTCGCGGGAGCGGTGGAGGCGGACGCGGTGGGGCAGGACGTGGCCCTGCGCTTCCCGAGAGACAAGGAGTCGCTGCTCGCCGCGGTGCGCGAGTGCCTCGACGAGGGGTACCGGGTGGTGGTGGCCTGGTCGTTCTACTCGGCGAGCTTCCCCGGGGCGGCCGAGGAGCTGGTGTGGCTGCGCGAGCGGCTGGAGGGCCGCGAGGTGCTGTGCATCGCGGGTGGGGTGCACGCCACGGCGGAGACGGAGCAGACGCTGCGCGCGGGCTTCGACCTGGTGGCGGTGGGCGAGGGTGAGCCGGTGTTGCTGGAGCTGCTCGGCCGGCTGGTGCGCGGGGAGGACCCGAGGCAGACGCGGGGCCTGTCGCGGCTGGTGGACGGGCGGATGGTGTCGCAGGGGCGGGGCGAGGGCGTGGTGCTGGATACGCACCCGCCGTTCGCGGCGAGGCACCGGATGTTCGGGGCCATCGAGATTACCCGCGGCTGCATCTACGCATGCCGGTTCTGCCAGACGCCGTTCATGAACAAGGCGCGCTTCCGGCACCGGAGCGTGGAGAACATCGCGCGCTGGGCGCGGGTGCTGCGTGAGGCGGGCAAGCGGGACGTGCGCTTCATCACGCCGACGTCCATGTCCTACGGCACGCAGGACGAATCGGTGAACCTGGAGGCGCTCGAGCGGTTGCTGTCGGCGGTGCGTGAGGCGATGGGCCCGGAGGGGCGGGTGTTCTACGGGACGTTCCCCTCGGAGGTGCGGCCCGAGCACGTGACGCCCGAGGCGCTGGCGATGCTCAAGCGCTACGTGCACAACGACAACCTCATCATCGGCGGCCAGTCCGGGAGCGAGCGGATTCTGCGCGAGATGCACCGCGGGCACGACGTGGAGACGGTGGTGAGGGCGGTGAGCCTGGCGGTGGAGGGGGGCTTCGTGCCCAACGTGGACTTCATCCTCGGACTGCCGGGAGAGAGGCCGGAGGACGTGAAGGCGACGCTGGAGTTGATGCGGCGCCTGTCGGAGCTCGGGGCGAAGGTGCACGGGCACACGTTCATGCCGCTGCCGGGGACGCCGTACCGGGATGCGGCGCCGGGCAGGGTGGACGACGAGACGCGGCGGGAGCTGGACCGGTTGGCCTCACAGGGGCGGCTGTATGGCCACTGGAAGCAGCAGGTGAAACTGGCGAACGGCATCGCCGAGCGGCGTCAACCGCGGCGCTGACCGTGTTCGCCGCTGCTAGTCATTCTCGCGGTGGTGGCTCGGGTTCAACCTCGTCATTGATTGCGTAACCCGCGGCCATCGACAGGGGATACAGCGCGCGGCATTGAACGTTGGCGTGGTTGACCGCGAGGTGGAGTTCACCCGCGATTCGCACCCATGTGCGATCGGGTGGTTCTGTTTGTGTGTTCAACCAGGCCTCGGCCAACTCGTGGCTGGCGAAGGAGGCCATGGCGACGGGCGCCACATCCTGTACGAGCTCCGCGAGGTAGTACTCCATGGCGGGCCACGGGATGACCTTGCGGTGGTGGAGGTCGCGGAGATAGATGGCTTGGTGGTACCGGCCATCAATCAACACCAGGGCCTTACTGGGCGGCTCGGGAGCCCGCTCCAGCCAGGCCGTGGCCTCCCCCAATGAGCCAAACGCAGCGACGACGCGTGGCGGGGCACCGGCTCCGAGCCTCCGGATGTGCTCCCTCAAGGCCTCGAGCTCGCCGGTCGAGGCGATGTAATCCACAGCATCCAGGATGATGCGAAGCGGTCCTTGCTCGTTGGAGGCCTCCGGCGCGGCCAGCAGTTGATTGAAGAAGCCTTGGGTTCTGGCCAGAAGTTCTCGGAGGTTCGCGGTGCCAGGGGTTCCTTGTTCGGCCGGGCTGGGACGGTTCTGGCTCTGGCGGAAATCCTCGAATCGGTAGTCCAGGCCGGCCGCGGAGATGAATGAGAGGATGTAGCCCGCGCACTCCAGGATTCGTGCCCGCTCGGGGGATTGCTTCTCTCTCCAGAGCCTTCCGATGAGCTTCTGGGCATCGAGGATCACGTCTTGGGGTGGCATCAAGGCCTCTCTTGATTCAAGGAATCCGTTGGTGCGGCCTCGATTCCGCTCGTCATCAAGACCGCCGCGGCAGGAGCCAGGATGAGGACTCCGGGCCCTCCGAATGCCAGGAAGGCGACTCCGGCGATGATGACCACGGTGCCGGCCAGGATTTCCTTGCGGTGTTGCTTCGCCCATTCAAGGGCGGGCTCGATCGCCTCGAAACGTTGCACTTCCAGGTCGCGTAGCCGACAGCAGTCGTTGTAGGGCTGCATGCATTTTCTGTTGCACCACTCCGCCTTGCCGCCTTCCTTGCGTGGAATCTTGATACCGCCGTGGCCAGGAGGGAGGGGGCGCTTCATGCAATCTTGGTAGCACTCATGGAGCTCCGCCTCACAATCGCGCGTGAATGTGACGGCCTGGACGCGGCCTGCCTCGATCGTCCTGTTCGCTCGATACGTGTATTGCGACAAGTCGAGGTCCAGCGTTGGCTTCCACTCATGGGTGGGTTGCCCGTCCGGATTCTCCTGGATGATGAGCACGTACTCCATCAGCTCCTGCGGTCCAGCGGGATCCGCCAGAGTGGGGCGAGTCGCGCTACATGACGTCAGGAGAAAGCAGAGGTGCAGTGCCAGGAGTCTCTGGAGAAGTGTTCTGGCGGCCATGTGAGGCGTCTCGTGCCGGGGCGTTTGGGAACTGACCCGCCCCGCCGACGTTACATTCCGGAGCGAAACGCACGGCTCCTGCGGCCGGAGGAACGTTTATCTTGAGACAGGCTAGTGGGCGGGTTTGTGCGCCCTGCGGCTGTCGAACACCTGGGCGGGATCTCCCTCCAACGTGGTGTCCTCGAAGTCGCCGTCCATGTACTCACCAATCACGCGGCGCCAGAACGCGGTGGCGCCCACATTGGCGGGCAACTGCGAGAGCTCCCACACCCCGCGGAACCTGTCGAAGAGGGCGAACGCGGCGCGCTTGCCCACGCCGTGCCGACGCTCGCCCCGTAGCACGAAGAACTCACTCAGGTGGAAGTCGCGCCCGGGCGTCATGAACGGGAAGGGCGCCTGTCCCACGAGGGCGAAGCCCACGGGCCGTCCGTCGAGCCGGAAGAGCAGCGGGTGGCAGTCCTCCCGCCCCGACAACCAGTAGGGCAGGTAGTCCGGCTGCCAGAGGCCCTCGGCATTCAGCGTGTAGCCGTCGTCGAACTCGCTCAGGTCATGTAGGTAGAGTGGGTACAGGTTGCGCAGCAACACGTGCTCCGAGGGAGAAACGGGAGTGAGCGTGAGCATCCGGTTCCTCCCTCGGGCCGTGACGGCGACGGACTACGGGTTGGCCAGGCCGAACGACGGGGTACCCACCGCCCAATCCCCGCGCACGTTGTTGTCGGTCGCGGAGACGCGGCGGACCGAGTTGCCGCCCTTCGTGGTTCCGCAGCCCGCCCAGTCGACGGACACTTCCAGGGCGGTGGGAGTGGTGGTGTCGGAGCAGGAAACGCCTCCGCAATTGGCCGGCAACCACGCGCCCTCGCCCTGGATCGCCTGGAGCTGCGGTAGGAAGTCGGCGGGAGGGGTGCCGCCCGTGCGCCCGAAGGCCGCGCCATCCTGCACGGCTCCCGTGGTGTCGCGCACGCGCAGCACGCGCCGCGAGTAGCCGATCTCGGTGGTGGCGCTCCCGAGGAAGTCCCAGGCGGTGTCGTAGTTGGCGCTGTACGAGAGCGCGGGGAACTGGCTCTTGCCGGTGGTCTCGGAGCCGGTCGCGTCGCCGTTGGTGGCGGAGTCGGGCTTGATGTGGACGACGATGACGTCACCGGCCGCTACCTGGACATTCGGGAAGGTGGCCATCACGGTGGCGCCCATCGTCAGGGTGAACCCGTCCACGCTCCCGCCCTTGATGGCGACCAGCTCCACCAGGTCCCGGCCGTTGGCGATGCCGGGACTCACCTCGGTGATTCGCAGCTGGGCCGGGCCCGGGGTTGGCGTGCTCCCGTAGCCGGTGAAGCTGGCGCTGTTGGCCGAGCCGTCGATCGCCGAGCCCCGGGTGTCCAGGATGCTCGGGGCCACGGTGAGCCGGTAGGACGTGCCCCCCACCTGCGTGGAGGTGGTGAGCTGCACCTGCCGGTCCGTGACGGTGGCGGACGTGGCCACCAGACCGTTGTCGAAGGTGAACTGGCTGCCGTTGGCGTTCACGGTGGCCGGGTCGATGCGCCGGTCGAAGGCCACCACGACGTCCGTGCCGCTGGTGGAGGCCGCACCCGCCACCTTGGGGGCGGGGCAGGACAGGACGGTGAGGTCGCCGCTCGCCCAGGCGGAGGGCTGGGCCTGCGTGTTGAACCGCCACAGCGGCGCGTTCGTGGTGATGGAGCAGCCCTGCGTCACGTCCAGGGCGCTCTGCAGCGAGGTGGTCAGGCGCAGCTTGAGGCTGGAGCTGACGGTGTTGTTGCCCAGGGACACGATGTTCGCGGAGACGTGCCCCGTGCCCGCCGAGGCGAAGTCGCTGGCCACCGTGCCGCTGAAGGAGATGAGCGTGCTCTCGTAGTCTCCCACCTTGAGCACCAGATCGCTGCTGCTCGCGTCGATCCGGAACGGCTCCACCGACTCTCCACGGCTGTAGACGTAGAAGAGCCCGGTGTCGAGCTGGGTGATCTCCACCAGCCCGTTCACCGTCGCCTTCTGGGTGGCATAGAGGTACACGCGATCGCCCGGCTGAGGCGTGGGCGAGAGCGTGAGCGGATCCACCGCCACGAAGACGGCCGGTCCACCCGCGCTGCCCTGGAGGAAGAAGCCCGCCAGGTCCGAGGGGCCCGTGGTGGCCTTCGTGTAGGTGACGAGCGCGTCGTTGATGGGCTCGTACATGGCGCCATCCGACAGGGTGCGGATCCGGGCGATCTGCGCCGAGGCATCCGTCGGGGGGAGCTCGATGACGTACGTCTCGGTGTGCACCGGCTCGGCGTTGCCGGCCCCATCCACGGAGAAGAACTTCAGCGTGGTGTTGCTGGGGATGTAGAGGTAGCCGGGGTAGATCGCCGAGGCCGTGGTCGGCTCGCTGCCATCCAGCGTGTAGTACGTGTTGGCGCACCCGGTGTTGTCGGAGCAATACAGGAAGACGTACTGCACTCCGGAGTACGTGCCGCCCGCCAGCGAGGCGTAGGTAAAGGGGGGCGTGGTGTCGGGAGTGATGACGTACGTCTCGGTGTGCACCGGCTCGGCGTTGCCAGCCACGTCCACGGAGAAGAACTTCAGCGTGGTGTTGCTGGAGAGGTAGAGGTAGCCGGAGTAGCGCGCCGAGGCCGTGGTCGGCTCGCTGCCGTCGAGCGTGTAGTACGTACTGCCGCACCCGGCGTTGTCGTAGCAGTACAGGTAGACGTACTGCGGTCCGGCGTACGTGCCGCCCGGCGCGTAGGCGTAGGTGATGGGCGCCTGCGTGTCGGGGGCGAAGTCATACGTCTCGGTGTGCACCGGCTCGACGTTGCCGGACCCATCCACGGAGAAGAACTTCAGCGTGGTGGTGCTGGAGATGGAGAGGTAGCCGCCGTAGTAGGGCGTCGAGGCCGTGGTCGGCTCGCTGCCGTCGAGCGTGTAGTACGTGTTGGCGCACCAGGTGTCGTCGTAGCAGCTCAGGTAGACGTACTGCGCCGAGGCGTACGTGCCGCCCGGTGGGGAGGCGTACGTGACGGGGGGCGTCGTGTCCGGGGGGAAGACATACGTCTCGGTGCGCACCGGCTCGGCGTTGCCATAGCCATCCACGGAGAAGAACTTCAGCGTGGTGGTGCTGGAGATGTAGAGGGAGCCGCCGTAGTAACGCGACGAGGCCGTGGTCGGCTCGCTGCCATCGAGCGTGTAGTACGTGTTGGCGCACCAGGTGTCGTCGTAGCAGTTCAGGTAGACGTACTGCGCCGAGGAGTAGGTGCCGCCCGGTGGGGAGGCGGAGGTGGTGGGGGGCTGCGTCTCGTGGTCGATGACGTACGTCTCGGTGTGCACCGGCTCGGCGTTGCCGGACCCATCCACGGAGAAGAACTTCAGCGTGGTGGTGCTGGAGATGGAGAGGTAGCCGCCGTAGTAGGGCGTCGAGGCCGTGGTCGGCTCGCTGCCGTCGAGCGTGTAGTACGTGTTGGC
>NZ_JBJMQO010000071.1:0-19906 GCF_045802675.1 Archangium sp.
GCTCGGTGACGTTGAGCTCCACCAACCGGTCGTAGCGCAGCTCCTCGGGCTTGATGGAGTCGAGCTCCGCCTTGTGCAGGCGGTACACGTCGCGGATGTTGCGCAGCCACGGGTTGAGGATGCCCAGATCCTTGGGGATCATGGCCGCTCGCACGCCGCCGCACCCGTAGTGGCCGCACACGATGATGTGCTTCACGTCGAGGTGCCGCACCCCGTAGTTGATGGCCGACATCACGTTCAGGTCGACGTTGTTGACCAGGTTGGCGACGTTGCGGTGCACGAACACGTCACCGGGCGCCAGGCCCATGATCTGGTTGGCCGGCACCCGGCTGTCGGAGCAGCCGATGTACAGGAAGTCCGGGCGCTGCTCGGCCGCGAGCCGGATGAAGAACTCGGGATCGTTCCGGGTCTGCTCCTCGGCCCAGCGGCGGTTGTTCGCGAAGATCTGCTCGTATTTGGTCACAGGGAGCCCACGGGGGACTCAGTGCGGCCCATTCCACACCGGCCGCACGGGCTACGGGCCGTGTGGCGGCGGCACCCTACTCGCGGTGGGTACGGCTGGGAAGGGCGCCGCCTCCCGATTCTGGAAGCCGGGAGGCGGATCCTGGGGCTCGGGACTACGTGGGGTCCGGCTTGGGCGTGGACGGCCCGCTCGGCGGCAGCGCGGGGCGCGCGATGTAGCTCGTGGGCAGCTCGCCGGTGAGCGAACCCAGGAAGGCGACGAGGTCGTTCACCTCCTCGTCACTGAGCTTCTTGGCCAGCTGGTGCCAGCCCATGAGGCGCACCGCCGTGGGCAGGTCCTTCACCGAGCCGTCGTGGAAGTAGGGCGCGGTGCGCGCGACGTTGCGCAGCGTGGGCACGCGGAAGATCATCCGGTGGTCGTCGCGGTGCGTCTGCTCGAAGAGGCCCTGGTCCTTCTTGTCGGGGTACTCCACCATGTAGCCCAGGCGCTGCATGCCGCCGCCGAAGGCCGGCCCGTTGTGGCACAGGCCGCAGCCCACCTCGGCGAAGCGCTTCATGCCGCGCTTCTCCTGCTCGTTGAGCGCGCTCTCGTTGCCGGCGAGGTACTTGTCGAAGCGCGCCGGGGTGACGAGCTGCCGCTCGAAGGCGCCAATGGCCCTCCCGAGGTTGTCGTAGGTGACGGGATCCGCCTCGCCCGGGAAGGCCTTCTGGAACTCGGCGACGTAGCCCGGGATGGACTTGAGCGTGGCGACGACATGCTCGCTGCTGGGCATGGCCATCTCCACCGGGTTGAGGATGGGGCCCTTGGCCTGCTCCTCCACGTTGGGGGCGCGGCCGTCCCAGAACTGCAGGTGGTGGCCGGCGGCGTTGTAGACGGTGGGCGAGTTACGGCCGCCCAGCTGCTTCTTGTGGCCCGAGGAGAAGGGCTTGCCGTCCACGCCGTACTGCGCCAGGTCGTGGCAGGAGTTGCACGAGAGATCCTGGTTCTTCGACAGGCGCGTCTCGAAGTACAGCATGCGCCCGAGCGTCACCTTCTCGGCGGTGATGGGGTTGGCCGGGTTCTCGTAGCGCTGGGGGAGCTGCTGGAAGGAGATGGGGTAGTTCGTGCCGAAGACGTGGGCCTGCAGCGCGTTCACGGGGGTGGACGCGGCGGGCTGCTCGGCGAGGCTCGGGGTGCTCGCCAGGACGGCGGTGGCGATCAGGGGGCGAAGGGAGTGGCGGATGCTCATGGGTCGATGGGGGGCACACGCCGCTGGTGCGGCGAAGACCGTCGAGGCTAGGAGGGGGCTCTCCAGGCGTCAATGACACGGTCTGTATGCGCTTCGCGGGCCCGGCGGGCTCACGCTCGGATGGAGGCTCGGTGGGCTTCCGGGTTGCGCTGTTTCAGAAGAGCCGGGCCCCAGCGAAGAGGACGGTGCTGGGGCCCAGACGCACCCAGTGGCTGTCGTCGGGGGTGAAGGTGTACGTGCCCCGGGTGAGGGTGAGCGCGTAGGAGCCGGTGGCGAAGCGCAGCCGGGCCTCCGCGCCCACGAAGAACCGGGACGAGAGGAAGTAGCTGCCGCCCACCCCGACGCCGACGGCCGGACCTCGGCCCCGCCCCTCGTAGCGGAACTCCGGAGCGCTGCGGGTGGTGCGCGCCTCCATCACGCCCCCGAGCAGGACGCCGTAGAGGTCCACCCTGTCCTGGTTCTTGCCCTCCAGGCTGAAGTGGTAGCCCAGGCGTCCGAGGGCGTAGAGGTCGAGATTCGACACGCGTTGCTGGGCGAGGACGCTGGAGACCGAGCACGCGAGGAGGCACTGCCGGAAGCCGAGCTGCGCGCCGGCGGAGAGCGTCCCCGGGCCAATCGTCACCACGCCGAGCTCCGTGCTCGCACCGGCCTCTCCAGCGGGTGGGAGGAAGCCGAGCCCGCCTTCGAGGCGCAGGTCGAGGTGGCCCGGCCGCATGAGCCGGGATGGCTCCGGGGCCTCCTGGGCCATCGCGGGAGCCGCGGCCAGCCCTCCCACCAGCAGCAGGCGTCGCAGGCGCGAGGCGGAGTCGTCCAGCGAGACGCGGGTCTGGACGGCGAATGGCTCTACGTGCGAGGGCGCGGGGGTCTCCACGCGCCCGAGGCTACTTGATGAGGCCGATCTCCCGCAGGCGCTGCTTGAGGAAGGCGTCGGCGGTGATGGGGGGCTGGCCCGGCTTCTCCGGCGTCACGGTGCTCTCCAGGGGCGCGAGCATGCACTCCGGATAGGGGTGCACGAAGAAGGGCATGGAGTAGCGCGTGTTGTCCTCGGCGGCCGAGGGCGGGTTGACCACGCGGTGGGTGGTGGCGGGGATGACGCCGTTGGTGATGCGGCTCATCATGTCGCCCGAGTCCACGACGATCTGCCCGCGCAGCGTGTCCACGGGGAGCCACTCGCCGTCGCGGGTGAGCAGCTCCAGGCCCGAGGCGGTGCCCTCGCACAGCAGGGTGAGGAGGTTGATGTCCTCGTGCTCGGCGGCGCGCACCGCGCCGGGGATGAACTTCTCCTTCAGGGGCGGGTAGTGGATGACGCGCAGCACCGAGGTGCCGTCCTGCGCCATGTCGCTGAAGGTGTTGAGCGGAATGCCGAAGTACTCGGCCGTGGCCTGCAGCATCACCGCGGCCGCCTCGTCGAGGGCGCGGAAGAGCTCGAGGGTATGGGTGCGGAAGGACGGCACCTCCTCGGGCCAGACGTTGTGGGCGGCGGAGTCCGGGCGGCGCGGGTGGCCCTCGGGCAGGTCGCGGCCCACGTGCCAGAATTCCTTGAGGTCGCCCACGGTGCGGTTCTTCGCGTGCTCCTTGCCGAAGGGCGTGTAGCCGCGCTGCCCGCCGAGCTCGGCGACGTGGTAGCGGTGCTTCACCTGATCGGGGAGGTTGAAGAAGGCCGCCACGTCCGCGTAGGTGCGGCGGATGAGCCCGTCGTCGATGCCGTGGCCCTCGACGGAGACGAAGCCGAACTCCTTGAGGGCATCACCGAACACCCGGACGAAGCGGGCGCGCTCCTCGGGGCTGCCGGAACGGTAGTGGGACAGGTTGACGAGGGGGATGCGGCGAGTGGTACGGGACATGGCGCCGCGCACTCTAGCCGTCACCCGGGTGTGACGGGAACTGCCTTGGGGTGAATCCCCGGGGACCGGGGCCCAGGGGGTCCCCGATCCACGGACAGGGAGGCCAGGCCACTCCCCGGCTCCCAGGTCACCGGCCTGCTAGCCGCCGATGGTGTTCAGGCACTGCTCGCTGATGCTGCCCACGAGGGAGAACGCGCAGCCGGCGGCCGCGGCGTTGAAGTTGTCCTCGGTGGCCGTGGCGCACGTCGGCAGGTCGCCGAGGCAGTCGGCGAACTTGTCGAGCGCCTTCTTGTCCTCGCTCGAGCACTTGTCGAGGTTGTTGTCGCACTGGTTCATGTTGAACGTCGACGGCTCGTTGTTGCCGCAGGGCGCGGCCTTTTTGTCGAACTCCGTGAGAGCGTCTCCCAGGTTGTCACAGGTGTTTCCGCAGCCCGTCAACGCCATCACCGCGACCGCGAGCACTCCGACCAGCTTCTTCATAGGTGTATTTTCCCCTCTGGCCCTTCACGAAGGAGTGTGAAGAGAGGGCGCGCATCCTAGTGGCCCGTGCCTGGAGCGCCATGAATGCTTTCACACCCCAATCTTCGGAGTGTTAACGGTCATTCGCTTTCGTGGGGCCCCCCCAGAAGCGGGCCACCCGCACGGCGCGTGGCCCCCGGTGGCACCTGGGTGAGCGCTCAGCTGCCGCCGAAGATGCCGGTGGCCACGAGGCACTTCTCGCTGGCCCCGTTGTACAGGTCGATCACGCAGGTGAAGACCTCGTTGCTGAACTGATCCGGGTTATCGGGGTCGCACCGGTGCATCTTGTCGATGCACCTGGCGAAGTCCGAGACGACCTCCTTCTCCTTGTCCGTGCACTGCTCGATGTCCTTGCTGCACGTGTTGCTCACGGGGAACGTGGTCGTCTCGCCCTCCGCGCAGGGCTTGTACTTCTCGCCGAAGGTCTTGCTCGCCCCCTCCAGATCCTCACAGACAGACGGGCCGCAGCCCGTCAGCGCCATCGCCACGGCAGCGGCCACTCCGAACAGCTTCTTCATATGTGCTTCCCCCTCCGGGTCCTTCACGAATGCGCGTGAAGCGAGGCGCGCATCCTAGCGGCCCCGGCCCGGAGGGCCAGGGGGGCGCGGCGCTTGGGGGGCCGGAGCGGCCGTCCTAGAAGATGGCCGCCTCGCAGCCGTTGCTCAGGGCGTAGCTGTCGCAGTCGGTGACGCCCTGGAGGAACGAGGCCTTCTCCTCGGGCTGGCAGGTCCCGAGCTCCTGGTAGCACTGGATCTGCTTCTCGAGCCGCTCCAGGTCCTTGTCGCCGCACTGCTCCTGGAGGTTCTGCTCACACCGGGCCGCGTCGAAGGAGGGCAGGGGGGCGCGCTCCAGGCAGGGCTCGGACTTCCGGGCCACGTCGGCGTAGGCCGCCGCCAGCTCCTCACAAGCCGTGTTCCGGCACCCGCTCAGGAGCATCACCGCCGCCAGGGGAGCGAGCCTCCATCCGGACTTCCGCATCGGGGGTCTTCCTTGTATGGGGGATCCTTCATCCTACGGACGGCCCGGTCGCCTGGCAGGTGTCCGGCGGGGCAGGTGTGCACCCCCTGTCCACATGCGGGCAGGCGTGGAGGGGGGAGGGGGATGGAATGCAGTAAGTGCGCCGCCCCCCCGTGCATCTGTCTTGACTCCCCAGGCCTTCTCCCGTAGATCGAGCGCCCTTTGCATCGTAGGACGGGTCTCCCCCGTCCGAAATGCGCGCCGGCCTTTCACGGGTTGAATCAACCCGGAACAAAACCAGGGGTTCTACGATGTACGCAGTCATTCGCACGGGCGGGAAGCAGTACCGCGTGGCCGAGGGCGACGTGCTCCGGATCGAGAAGGTCTCGGGCGACGTCGGCGCTGAGGTGAGCTTCAACGACGTCCTGATGCTCGGTGGAAGCGACAGCCCGAAGGTGGGGCAGCCGACCGTGTCGGGCGCCAAGGTCGTGGGCAAGATTCTGGCCCAGGACAAGCACCGCAAGGTCCTGCACTTCCGCAAGGAGAAGGAAGGCTGGACGCGCCGCCGTGGTCACCGTCAGCCCTACACCGAGGTCAAGGTGACCTCCATCTCCGGCTAGTCCGGGTCACAACTTCCCGGAGCGCCGAGCGGCGCGCCGGCCGCATCAGGAATCGGTGTCATGGCTCATAAAAAGGGACAGGGTTCTTCTCGCAACGGTCGCGATTCCAATCCGAAGTACCGCGGCGTGAAGGTGTTCGCGGGCGAGACCGTCAGCGCGGGGAGCATCCTCGTGCGGCAGGTCGGCACGGTCATCCACCCGGGCGCCAACGTGAAGCTGGGGCGTGACTTCACGCTCTTCGCCACGGTGGACGGGGTGGTGAAGTACGAGCGCCAGGGGCGGGACCGCAAGAAGGTGTCCGTCCATCCGGCCCAGCCGAGCGCCTAACCGGTGCGTCGTCTGAAGGGGATCCAGCGGTAGCGGATCCCCGTGTGCCTTCGTGAGCGGGTCGCTCCCAGTCCATTCGCCCTTGGGCGTTGGACGCGGTGGCGGCCCGTTCCGCATTTCTGGGGTTGGTCATGAAATTCGTCGATGAAGTCCGCATCCACGTGAAGGCTGGAGATGGGGGCAACGGGGCCGTTGCCTTCCGCCGGGAGAAGTACGTCGATCGTGGCGGCCCGAGCGGGGGCGATGGGGGCAACGGTGGCTCGGTCATCTTCGTGGCCGATCCCCAGCTCACCACGTTGTTGGACTACCGCTACCAGCAGCACCACCGGGCGAAGAACGGCGAGGGCGGCATGGGCAGCGACTGCAACGGCCGCTCGTCGGATGATTTGATCCTCAAGGTGCCGGTGGGCACCCTCATCCGCGACGCCGACACCGAGGAGGTGCTGGCGGACCTGAACACGGCCGGCGAGCGCATGGTGGTGTGCAAGGGCGGCCGGGGCGGCCTGGGCAACATGAACTTCGCCACCTCCACCCGGCAGACGCCGCGCTTCGCCCAGGACGGTACCCCGGGCGAGGAGCGCATGCTGCGGCTGGAGCTCAAGCTGCTGGCGGACGTGGGGCTCCTGGGCTACCCGAACGCGGGCAAGAGCACGCTCATCTCCATCGTGAGCCGGGCTCGGCCGAAGATCGCCGACTACCCGTTCACCACGCTCGTGCCCAACCTGGGTCTGGTCCAGTACAAGGACAGCCTGTCCTTCGTGATGGCGGACATCCCCGGCCTCATCGAGGGCGCCAGCGAGGGCGTGGGCCTGGGGCTCCAGTTCCTGCGGCACGTGGAGCGCTGCAAGGTGCTCATCCACCTGCTGGACATGGGCGCCGAGGGCGACGGGCGTGAGCCGCTGCACGACTTCGACGTGCTCAACGAGGAGCTGCGCAAGTACAGCGAGGAGCTGTCGCACAAGCCCCAGGTGGTGGCCGCGAACAAGTTGGACCTGCCGAACGCGCAGGAGCGGCTCGGGGCCCTGACGGAGGAGATGCGCCAGCGCGGCATCGCCGTGTTCCCCGTCTCGTGCGCCACGGGCCAGGGCATGCAGCCGCTGCTGGACGCGGTGGCCGAGGTGCTCTTCACCGGCAAGACGGACAAGCTGCACGTGGAGCCGCCCCCGAAGCCCCGGGCGCAGAAGAAGACCGCCCCCGCCCCGCGCCAGCCCGCCGAGGCGCCCGCGAAGAAGGCGGCGAAGGCTCCCGCGAAGAAGGCTGCCGTGAAGGTGGCGGCGAAGGCTCCCGCGAAGAAGGCCGCGGCGGCGAAGAATGCGCCCGCGAAGAAGGCGGCGGCGAAGAAGGCGCCCGCCAAGAAGGCCGCGGTGAAGACAGCGGCGAAGAAGGCTCCCGCCAAGAAGGCGGCGAAGGCGCCCGCGAAGAAGGCCGCTGTGAAGGTCGCGGCGAGGAAGGCGCCCGCGAAGAAGGCCGTGGCGAAGAAGGCCCCGGCACGGGCCGCGAGGAAGGCCGCACCGAAGCGGGCCCGGAGGTCCTGAGCCGATGTCTGGTGGCGGCCCTCGTTACGAGAAGCTGGAGAAGGCTCCGATCGACCCGGAGTCCCTCCTGCTCGACGTGCGCAAGGAGAAGATCGACAAGGTCATCTCCGGGCGCACGCGCACCTTCACCATCGTGCTCGACCGGCTGGAGGACAGCTTCAACATGGCCGCGGTGCTGCGCACCTGCGAGGCCAATGGCCTCCAGGAAGTGCACGTCATCGTGAACCCCGAAGCGCCCTTCATGCCCAACTCGCGGGTGGCGCAGGGCTGTGACAAGTGGCTCGACGTGAAGCTCTACAAGGACTTCGCCTCGTGCCGCGAGCACCTCAAGTCGCGCGGCTTCGCCCTCTACGCCTCGGCCATCCGCGAGGACGCCACCAGCCTCTACTCGCTGCGCTTCGACTCGAAAATTGCTCTCATCTTCGGCAACGAGCGCGAGGGCGTCAGCCCCGAGGTGCTGGCCGGCTCGGACGGCACCTTCTGGATTCCCATGCGTGGCTTCAGCCAGAGCCTCAACATCTCGGCCGCCGCGTCCGCCTGCATCACCCGGGCGATCTCCTGGCGCGAGGAGCACCTCGGCCGCGTGGGCGATCTCACCGAGGCCGAGGCCCAGGAGCTGCGCGACCGCTTCTATGTGCTCGCCGTGAAACAGCGCAAACGCATCTTCCGCAAGCAGCCCGCCCCCAAGCGGTGAATGCCGGACCCGGGGCCCCGTCTGTAGGTACAGTTGGAACCGCGGGCCGCTCGCCCGCCTGGAGGGAGCCCAAGCCATGTACCTCGAGAAGCTGCTCGTGACCCTGCTCGCCGCGCCGGTGATTGCTCCGGTGCCCACCACCGTGGCCCACCAGGTGGTCGCCCAGGCGCCCGCCCAGCAGGCCCCCGCTCCCGCCGCTCCCCCCAAGGCCGCCGCTCCCAAGGCCCCCGAGGCCGCCAGGCCCCCCGAGAAGAAGGTCGCCCCCGAGGTGAAGGACCTCGTGGACCGGATGCAGGCCTTCTACGAGAAGACGCAGGACTTCTCGTCCGACTTCAAGCAGGACTACAAGTATAAGGCCCTGCGGCGCACGCAGACCTCGACGGGCACGGTCATCTACAAGAAGCCGGGCCTGATGCGCTGGGAGTACGAGAAGCCCTCCAAGCGCACCTTCGTGCTCGCCGGCGAGAAGGTGTACGCGTACGACCCCGAGGCGCAGACGCTCAGCGTGGGCCGCATCGACACCAGCCAGCTGTCGGCCTCGGTGACGTTCCTCTTCGGCCAGGGGAAGCTCGCCGACGAGTTCTCCATCTCCAAGGGCGAGTGCAAGGACTGCAAGGGCACGCTGCTGGTGCTCGATCCCCTCAAGAACGAGCCGCGCTTCCGCCAGGTGCGCCTGGAGGTGGACCCGAAGACGGCGCAGGTGCTCAAGAGCACCGTGGTGGACCCGGACGGCAGCGAGAACGCCATCGCCTTCCTCAACCTGAAGACGAACGTGGGCATCGAGGCGGACCGCTTCAAGATCAATCCGCCCGAGGGCACGCGCATCGACGACTTCTCCAAGATGCGGAAGTAGCCCATGCGGACCGCGCGGCTCGGGGCCCTGCTGCTGCTGCTCGCCGGGTGTCACCGGGAGGCGGGCCCCGCCGCGTCCGAGGCCCCCGGCACCCTCGTGGGCCAGACGCTGCCGCTGCTGCCCTCGCCCAACCTGCGGCTCGTCGTCGAGGGCCACTTGAATGGGCGTGCGGTGCCGGTGGTGATGGACCTCGCCCGGCCGCTCTCCGCGGTGTCCTCGGGGTGCTGGGATGAGAAGAAGCCCGCGCCTCCGGTGGTGGGCTCGGCGCGCGTGCCGGATGTCTACGCCGGGCCCGGAGGCCTGCGGGACTGGCCGCTCGTGCGCCTGTCCGGCCTGCGCGTGGGACGTGTTCCGGTGGGGCCTCGCGGCATGGGGCTCACCGACGAGCGCGCCTGCGCGGTGACGCTCGGGGCGGATGTGCTGGCGCCCTATGCCTTCACGGTGGATCCGCTGCGCCGCGAGGTGACCTTCGAGAAGTCCCGCCCGCGCTCGGTGCTCGTCGCCGAGGCGGCCACTCCCGGCGTGGACCCGGCCGAGGAGGTGTACCGGCTCGAGCTCTCCCGCGACCCGGTGGGCGATTGGCCGCTGCTGGCGGCGCGGGTGACGCAGGGCGAGTCGAACCTCACGGGCCCCTTCGTGCTGGGCACGCGCGAGCCCTTCTCGCGGCTCGCGATAGGGGCCGCGGAAGCGCAGGGCTTCCAACCCCTGGAGACGGGCGCCAACCTGCCGCCGAGGGCCTATCTGGCGGACGCGGTGGAGGTGACCTCGGACGTGGGGGTGAAGCCGCTGGTGCTGGAGGCCGGGGTGGGGTGGCGCAACCCGACGACGCTCGGCCGGCTGGGGCCGGATGTCTGGGGACGCTTCCGCACCACGGTGGACGTGCAGGGCGACACGCTGGTGCTGCGCCGGCCTCGCGTGGAGGTGGTCGAGGGCCGTCAGCGTTGCGCCCGGCCGGGCTCCCAGAATCCCGAGGAGTTCCGCGAGGAGTCCTGTTTCGGGCTGCACGTGCGGAGGGGCGCGGAGGGGCGCATGGCCATCACGGGGGCGGTGTTCCGCGACCTGCCCGAGGGTGGGCGGGTGCACCTGGAGCCGCTCGGCGAGGACGGCAAGCCGCTGACGATGGACTGCCAGGTGGGCTTCTCGTTCGCGCCGACGAGCCGCGGCGCGACGACCCAGCACCTGGTGCCGTGGCCACGGCTGGCGCAGGCGATGCCCGAGTGCAACGAGGCGCTGAAGTCGGTGCGTGGGTACGCGCTGGCCGTGTTCGAGGAAGGGCAGCTCCCCGAGTGCCCCAACGCCTGCATCTTCGTGCACCAGGCGAGCACCCGGCGCACCCTCTGCGAGTGCCAGCCGACCCCGCTGGGCGACGCGGCCATCCCCCGCCGGAACAACACGCCGCAGCCGCCGAGCAAGAAGGAGCGCGAGCGGGAGCCCGAGGATCCGAAGTAACGGAACGGCGGTATAAGGGGGACGGAACATGTCCCACGAGCCGTCGGCCGCGATCGCCCCCCCGCGCGAGTCCTGGAAGGTCATCGCCCTGCTGGTGGCCTGGGGGAGCTTCGCCGCCTGGTGCGTGAGCGGCATTCCTCCCTCGGTGGATCTCCCCGCCCACGCGGCCCAGATGCAGACGCTCGCGGCGCTCGTCCGGGGCGATGCGGCGGTGTCCGCCTTCTACGAGGCGCACCTGCCGCTCGGCTACGGGCTGCCCATCTGGCTCTTCCTGCCGGTGACGCTGCTCACGAATGGGGCCTTCGCGGCGCGTCTGGCCGCGTGGACGGGGTTGATGCTCTTCCCCTTGTCCCACCTGGCGCTCGCGCGCGTCCTGCGCCGGCCCGAGTGGACGGTGGTGTTCGGGCTCCCGCTCGCCTTCAACATCTCCTATTGGTACGGCTTCCTCCCGAGCTTCTTCTCCCTGCCGCTCGCCCTGTTCTCGCTCGCGCTCTACCTGCATGCGCTGCGGAGCTCCGGGCGCGTGGGGGGCACCATGGTGGGCCTCGCGCTCCTGTCCACCGCGACGATGCTCTCGCACCTCGTCGCCTTTGGCGCCCTGGGGGTCGGCATGGCGGCGCTCGCGCTCACCTCGACTCCCCGGCGGCGGGCCGCGGGACTCGCGGCGGCGGGGCTCGCGCTTCCTTTGGGCCTGTGCGCGGCGCGCATCGTGGCGCTCATGTCGAGGGCCCTCGCTCCCGGCAACGCCGCGCCCACGGACTACGGCTGGGGCTCGCACTTCAACTGGCTCCTGCGCAACTACCGCCCCGAAGGCGTGCTCGCCGTCGCGGCCCCACTGCTCATCACGCTCGTCTTCGTGGCCGCCTACGTGCGCGCCCGGCGCGAGGAATCTCGGGCGCCCTGGGTGCTGTTTCTCGCGCTGGGGGCCCTGTTCCTGCTGACGCCCAAGGCGCTCTCGGGCGCCTGGCTCATCCATGTGCGCCTGCCCGTGCTCGCGGGTGTCGTCGCGCTCGTGCTGGTGGACCCCTCGCGCATCGCCCGGCCGGTGCGGATCCTGCTGCTGCTCGTGGTGGTGGCCTCGCTCGCCGAGACGGCCCGCTTCCATTGGCGCTTCAAGCAGGAGGTGGCGGGGCTCGAGACGCTGGTGGCGAGCCCTCCGCCGACTGGGGTGCACGGCTACGTCTCGCTCGTGGGGAACCGGTCCCGCGAGAGCCGGCTCGTCTACCTGGAGCACCTCGGGCAGTGGTGGACGGCGACCCAGGGCGGGGTGGGGCACCACTTCTTCGCCGATGGGGATCACCTGCCGGTGCGCTTCCACCCGGGCGTTTCCCTGCCGCAGTGGATGGACGGGAGCTCGGCCGAGCAGCTCGCACCCTTCACCGCGCTGCTGGTGTACGGAGAGGGGCCGCTGCCCGGCACCCTCGTGGGCTTCACGGAGACCGGGCGCGCGGGCCCATGGCACCGCCTGGAGCGGCGCTGAGGCACTGCCCAAGGCGCGTCAGCGCGCCGAGGGCACCACGGCCATCGGGAAGGAGTCGCGCGGCTTGTGCACGCGGTCCTTCGGGTTGGGGCGCTCGACCACCTTGGCGATCAGGTCGTAGTCGTGCGCCTCCGTCACCTCCACGGTGACGAACTCGCCCGGGTACGCCAGGCCATCGTTGATGTAGACCAGACCGTCGATCTCCGGCGCCTGGCCCTCGTAGCGGCCCACCAGCAGGTGCTCGGACTCCTCGCTCGGGCCCTCCACCAGCACTTCGATGCGCTGGCCCACGAGCTTCTTGTTCTGCTCGCGGTTGATGCGCTTCTGGATGGCCATCACCTCGCGCCAGCGCCGCTCGATGGTCTGCTTGGGCACCTTGTTCTCGTAGTCGTACGCGGCCGTGCCTTCCTCGTCCGAGTACTGGAACACGCCGAGCCGCTCGAAGCGCTGCTCCTTCACGAACTCCTTGAGCAGCTCGAAGTCCTCCTCGGTCTCGCCCGGGAGTCCCACGATCATCGAGGTGCGCATCACCAGCCCCGGCACCCGGGCGCGCAGCTTCGTCAACAGCTCCTTGAGGAACTTCGAGTCCCGGCCGCGCTTCATCGACAGCAGCAGCTTGTCGCTCGCGTGCTGCAGCGGCATGTCCAGGTACCGGGCGATCTTCTTCTCCGTCGCCATCAGCTCGATGAGCTCGTCGGTGAAGACGCGCGGGTAGGCGTAGTGCAGGCGGATCCACCGCACGTCCACCTTCACCAGCTCGCGCAAGAGGTCATGCAGCTTCGGCTTGCCCGGCAGGTCGTGCCCGTAGGCCGTGAGGTCCTGCGCCACGAGGTTCAGCTCCTGCACGCCCTGCTCGGACAGGCGCTGGGCCTCGGCGACGATGTCCGCGATGGGGCGCGAGCGCTGGCCGCCGCGCAGCGTGGGGATGATGCAGAAGGCACACGCGTTGTCGCAGCCCTCGGAGATCTTCAGATAGGCCGTGTACGACGGCATCGAGTTCTCACGCGGGGTGTTCGCGTCGTGGATGTAGTCCGGGTCCGGAATCACCTGACGCGGGCTGGCCTCGGCGGCGAGCAGGTCGCCAATCTGCGCGTAGGCGCTCGTGCCGAGGAAGTGGTCCACCTCGGGCATCTCCTTGGAGAGCTCGGCGCCGTAGCGCTGCGACAGACAGCCGGTGACCACGAGCGTGCTGCACGCTCCCGACTTCTTGAACTCGGCCATCTCCAGGATGGAGTCCACCGACTCCTGCTTGGCGGGTCCGATGAAGGCACAGGTATTGACGACGATGACCTGGGCTGCGGACGGATCCTGCACCAGCGCGTAGCCGCGCTGCTTGAGGGTGCCCAGCATCACCTCGGAGTCCACCCGGTTCTTCGGGCAGCCGAGGGTCATCATGTAGAGGCTCTTGGTCTCAGGGGGATTCTGCACAGCGCCTACCGCTTTCCGAGTTCGGTCCGCTCGAAGTGATCTCCACTCCAAGCAAAGTTGATGATCGGGCCGTTCGAGTAACCGATGCTCAACGCGCCCTCTTCATCGAGCACCACAGAAGTGGCTCGTCCCAGCGCACAGTTGGCGGCCGGCCATTCGAGCACCCGCTGCGCCGTCTTCCCCTTCACCAGGTAGAGGCCGAGGCGCAATTCCTTGTCCCCATCGCACGTGCCCTGGGCGGCGTAGGGATTTTCCCCCGACAGAACCGTGACCAGGGGCTTTCCATTCGGCAGCGAGAGCGTGTCGGGCACGTTCACCCCGGCCGACGCCGCGTCCACCGGAGTGCTCGTCGCCAGGTCATCGAGCAGCTCGTGCGTCAGGGGCTTGTCGGCCTCCACCCAGTCCGGGAAGTGGAGCAGGCCGTAGCCCAGCCAGCCATCGGGCTGCCGCTCGAAGGCCACCACGCTCTTGGGGGGCTTGAGCTTGAGGCCCTTGCGGAAGTCGTCCGGCAGCCGGAGCGCATCGCCCAGCATGCCGCCGTCCTTGCAGTTGGAGACGCCCTGGTAGGTGACGCACAGGTCGAGCACGAGCGGCTCCTGCGCGGGGAAGCGCGGGAAGGCCTTGGCGGGAATGGCCACCTCGAGCGTCAGGGCGTTGGGCTTGCGCTGCACCCCCGTGCGCACGAGCTTCTGGGCGAACTCGGGCGTGCCGGCCTCGGGCGGCGAGGACATCTTGCCGTCGAGGCCGAAGTGGAACACGTGGCCGGTGGCGGCGGGCCCGGCGTCCGGGAAGAAGATCGAGAGGGTGAGCGCGTCGCCCGCCTGGGGCTGCTCTCCCTGGGCCTCCACCGCCACGAAGAGGGTGTCCTTGCGCCAGCCGGCGCGCGCGGTGAACGAGGCGCTCGCTTCCTTCGAGGCGGGCGGCTTCACGCTGAGCGTGGCGGGGAAGTCCTTGAGGTTCCCATCGAGCTTCGGCTCGCGGGAGAGCGACGGTACGGCCATCGCCGGGCGGGCCTTGTCTTCGGCCTGCGCTTTGGGCTTGGGCCTGGCGGAGGCCATTCCCGGGGCGAGCGCCGCGAGGACGGCGGAGACGACGAGTGAGCGCAAGGGCTAGTCCCGGAAGTTGGTGAACTGCATGTCGAGCTGCAGGCGGTCCGCTTCCTTGCGGAACAGGGCCATGGCGGCCTGGAGGTCGTCCTTGTTCTTGCCCGTCACGCGCAGCTGATCGGCCTGGATGGAGCCCTGAACCTTCATCTTCGAGTCCTTGAGCAGCTTCACCAGCTCCTTGGACTTCTCCACCGGAATGCCCTGCTGCAGCTTGATGAGCTGCTTCACGTTGGTCAGGCCCGTCTTCTCGATGGGCTCGTACTCGAGCGCCAGCAGCGAGATGCCGCGCTTGGCCAGCTTGCTGAGCAGGACCTCCTTGGCGGCCTGGACCTTGTCCTCACTGTTGGCCTTCACGGTGATGGAGGTCTTGTCCGGCGCGAGCACGATGTCCCCGTTGACGCCCTGGAAGTCGTAACGGGTGGAGATCTCCTTCTTGGCCTGGTTGACCGCGTTGTCGAGCTCGGCGATATCGATTTTGGAGACGACGTCGAAGGAAGGCATGGCAGTCCGCGCCCTTATCACACCTTGAGGACCATCGGCACCACGACGGGCCGCTTGGATGTATACAGCTTGAAGGCCCGGCGCACCGCCCGTGCGAGCTCCTCCCGGGCCCGGGCATCATCCCCTCGGAGCTGGGGGGACATCTCCAGGAAGAAGGCGCGGGCGTCCTCCGCCACTCGGGGCAGGAGCACCTGCTCGTCCAGGTTCAGCCCCTGGCCGGACAGCTGCGGCCCCGCCATCAGCGACAGGCTGGCCCGGTCGATGACGAGCACCGCCAGTATCAGTCCCGTCTCCGCCAGCCGGGTGCGCTCCTGGAGGATGTCCTGCGTCACCACCCCGCTGCCGAACCGTTCCCGGTAGATGCGCCCGGTGGGCACACTGCCCGCGAACCGGCCCCGGCCCTCCTCGAAGACGAGCAGGTCTCCGTCCTGGGCGAGCAGCAGCTGCTCGGGGGCCAGCCCGGACTCCTTCGCCGTGGCGAGGTGGTGGTGCAGGTGGTGGTACTCGCCGTGGATGGGGACGAAGTTCTTGGGGCGCACCAGCTCCAGCACGCGCTGCTGCTGGGGCTTGCTGGCGTGGCCGGACACGTGCACCCCGGGCTCCACGTCCGGGTAGACGACGCGGGCGCCCCGCCACATGAGCTGGTCGATGAGGCCGGACACGGCGCGCTCGTTGCCGGGGATGGCCCGGGCACTGAGGACGACGAGATCTCCAGGGCCCAGGCGCAGGGGACCGTCCCCCGCGGCGAGCTGAGAGAGGCCGGCACGGGGCTCGGCCTGGGAGCCGGTGGCGAGCACCAGCAGGCGCTCGGGGGGAAGCGACGGCGCCTCCTCGAGCGGGACGAAGAGGCCATCCGTGACGGAGGGGAGGTAGCCGAGCTGGCGGGCCATCTCGATGTTGCGCACCATGCTGCGCCCCATCGTCACCACCTTGCGCTCCAGCGTCCGCGCCAGGTCCAGCACGTGGTGGATGCGGTGCACGTTGGAGGCGAACATGCTCACCACGATGCGGCCCTTCACCTCGCGGAAGAGCCGGTCGAAGGTCTGCGCCACCTCGCTCTCGCTGCCCGTCTCGTGGGTGCGCTCGGAGTTGGTGGAGTCGGCCAGGAGGCAGAGCACGCCCTCGTCCCCGAGCTCGCCCCAGCGCTCCAGGTCCGTGCGCAGGCCGTCGATGGGGTTGGGGTCCAACTTGAAGTCGCCCGTGTGGATGACGGGGCCCTCGGGCGTGCGGACGATGTAGCCCACGGCGTCCGGCACCGTGTGGGTGACGCGGCAGGCCTCGACGGTGAAGTGCGCGCCGACGGGGAAGGGGTGGCGCGGCTCGATTTCGCGCAGGTCCGCCTTGATGCCGTACTCCTCGAGCCGGCCACGCACCATGCCTAGCGTGAAGCGGGTGCCGTAGACGGGGACGGGCACCTCGTTGAGCAGGTAGGGCAGGGCGCCCACATGGTCCTCGTGCCCGTGGGTGAGGACGATGCCCTTGAGCAGCGAGGCGTTCTGCCGCAGGTAGGTGAAGTCCGGCACGACGATGTCCACGCCCAGGGTGCCGCTGGGGGGGAACATCAGGCCGCAGTCGATGAGGAGCAGCTCCCCACGGCAGGCGATGACCATGGCGTTGAGGCCAATCTCACCGAGTCCTCCAAGGGGAATGACGTGGAGCATGCGTCTACATATATGGGCACTGGGGGGCAGACGGCCTCAGGAATCGCACGCCCCCTCGCTCGCGGGGAGACGGGGACGCCGGGGGAGGGCTACCCGGGAGGGCGGCTGGGGCGGCTGAACACGTACACCGCGCCCACGAGCATCAGCGAACCGGCCGCGGCGAGCACGTGCCACTTCACGCGCAGGACGAACGCCATGAACAGGAAGCTCGCCGTCATGGCGGACAGGGACGTGAGCTTCACCTTCATCGGGACGATGCCGTGCCGCTCCCACTCCTGGAGCCGGGGCCCGTAGCGCGGATGCGTGTACAGCCAGTGGTGGAAGCGGCGCGAGCTGCGCGAGAACGCCCACAGCGCGACGAGCAGGAAGGGCGTCGTCGGCACCAGCGGAAGGAACGCGCCGAGCACCCCGAGTCCGACACACACGAACCCGAGCGCCTGGTAGAGCCAGCGGAAGCGCGGGTTCCCGTCCTCGTTGACGCTCGGGGGGCTCTGCTCCAGCGGCGGTTCGATGGGCACCCCGCATGTATACAGCAGTCGCGGTGCGGGTTCATTCGGGCGGTGGCAGGTGCTCCTGACGGAGGACCTCGGCCGGCACGTTGCGGCGCAGGGGCTCCAGGATGATGACGACCCAGGCCGTCAGGGGCGCGGGGAGGACCACCAGGCCGAGGATGAACAGCAAGCGGACGAAGCGAAAGGCGAAGCGCAGGCTGGCGCGCACGAACGTGCGCACGGCCTTGGGAAGCAAGGTCATGGGGTACTCCTCGGGCTGAACGGCTCTCCAGGGGTGGGTTCCCGGAGAGGCTCAGTGGAGGAGCGCGCGATGCACGAGGAAGAGGCGGCGCGGCGGTGCGGGAGTGCGCGCCTCGTGGATGCGGCGGCCCGTGAACGCGGGGCGTGAGGGCACCTTCGGGCGGGCCGTGGCCTCGCGCCGGAGGGATACCGGGGCCTCGGCCACCGAGCGCTGCGCCGTGGGCTCGTACCGCTTGACCCAGACCGCCACCGCGCCCTCGGCGGCCGGCAGTGCATGCGCCGACGCGCTGGCCCCGGCGACCGTGAGGAACGCCAGGACCAGTCTCAGCCAGCGGGCAGCGCGATGCAGGGGGCCGGACATGCACCCTCAAATTGGCCACGAATGCGGGTTTGTCAAACCTCCCGGCGGCGGGAGAAGCGCACCTCGAGGCCGCTGCGCGGGTGCGGGAAGGGCAGGGGCACGAAGCTCAGGTCCTGCCCGGGCACGAGCTCCCAATCGTAACCGCGCAGCAGCAGCGACAGGATGACGCCCATCGGCTGCGCTTCGGCGAGAACCACGTGGCCGCGAGGGCCGGCCCGGACGGCGTGGCCCTGCACACCCCCGTCCCCTTGCGGCGCGGCGAGGCCGTCCTCACCGCGGACTTCCCTCGAGTCACGTGGCGCTCGTGCACAGCGCCCTGGGCATCGCCCGCCGTCCGGCTCCAGGCCCGAGGCGCTGACGCCCCGCCCGTGACACTGGCGCTCCCCGGCGGGACGAAGTACGCAGGGGCATGGCCCGCTCCTCACCGGCGGGCGGAAGCGACCCGGCTGCGGCTCTCCGAGGGCCCCGGGAGAAAGGACTCGCTGTGAGCACCTTGAAGGGGAAGACCCTGTTCATCACCGGCGCGAGCCGCGGCATCGGCCTGGCCATCGCGAAGCGCGCGGCCCGGGACGGCGCCAACGTCGTGATCGCCGCCAAGACGTCCGCGCCCCATCCGAAGCTGCCCGGCACCATCTACTCGGCCGCCGAGGAGATTGAGAAGGAGGGCGGCAAGGCGCTGCCCCTGATGGTGGACATCCGCTACGAGGACCAGCTTCACGCCGCGGTGAAGCAGGCGGTGGAGCGCTTCGGCGGCATCGACATCCTCGTGAACAACGCCAGCGCCATCAGCCTGACGGGCACGCTGGAGACGCCGATGAAGAAGTTCGACCTGATGTTCGGCGTCAACGTGCGCGGCACCTACGCCACCACCCAGGCGTGTCTGCCGGAGCTGCTCAAGGCGAAGAACCCGCATGTGCTCACGCTCTCGCCGCCGCTGAACATGAAGCCCAAGTGGTTCCAGAACCACGTGGCCTACACCATGGCCAAGTACGGCATGAGCATGTGCGTGCTCGGCATGGCCGAGGAGTTCCGCGACCAGGGCGTGGCCTTCAACGCGCTCTGGCCTCGCACCGTCATCGCCACCGCGGCCATCAACATGATCGGCGGCGAGGAGATGATGCAGGCCAGCCGCACCCCGGAGATCATGTCCGACGCGGCCCACCTCATCCTCACCCGCGAGAGCCGTACCACCACCGGCAACTTCTTCATCGACGAGGACCTGCTGCGTGAGAATGGCGTGACGGACTTCGCGAAGTACCTGGTGAAGCCCGGCACCGAGCCGCTGCCCGACTTCTTCCTCGACTGAGGCACGCGCGTCCCAGGTGCTCGATGGAGCCGTGCCCGGCCCTGCACGGCCCGTACAGGGCCCTGCACAGGTGCTCCCTTCCTCCCTGTGTAGCAGGGGGGCGAGGGGGCACTGGGCGTCCCGGCCCGGCTCGTGCAAGTCTTGGCGGGCGATGGACACGTTGGGACTGATTCACACGGGAACGGCGCTGGCGATGCTGACGCTGGTGCTGTTGGAGCTGCGCGACCCGCAGTTCCGCGCGGACAGCTTCGGAGCCGGGCCGAGGCGCCGGCGCAACTGGGCCTTCTTCTTCACCAGCTTCGTCCCCACACTCGTGGTGCAGTCCGCGGCGGCGTGGTTCCACTCGCACCTGCCCACGCTGATGCGGCCCGGGATGCTGCCTCCCGTGGCCGACTTCGTGGCCTGCGCGCTCGTCGCCGAGCTGGTGAGCTGGACGAGCCACTGGGTGAAGCACCAGCACCCCTTCCTCTGGCGCTTCCACTTCCAGCACCACCGCGAGGAGCACTTCAGCGTCTGGATGGTGACGCACACGCACGCCCTCGAGGTGGTGCTCTCGGGCTCCGCGCTGGTGGCGCTGCTCGCGGGGCTGGGCTTCTCGCCCCTCTCGGTGCAGCTCTACTTCGCGCTGTACTCGGTGGTGCTCACGTACCACCACTCGTCGCGTGGGTACTCGCTGGGGTGGCTGGACTGGCTCGTCATCAGCCCGGCCTACCACCGCCACCACCACCTCCGGGTGGGCAAGGGCAAGCGCCAGGTCCTGGTGGTGTTCAAGCAGACGCCGGCCGGGGTGGTGGCGTTGCTGATCCTGTCGCCGTATCAGCA
>NZ_JBJMQO010000072.1:0-37147 GCF_045802675.1 Archangium sp.
GCGAGTCCGCAAGGCGAAGTGGCTGGACGCGCGGGCATACCCGCTCGGGAGGGATGACTCACTCCGGGGCGTGGAGAACGCGCGGCCCGGCGAGACTGGGGCCATTCTGGGCCGCGAGCTGTACCTGCTTGAGGATGGCCGCCTGGGGCTCGTCGAGGTGGTGGGGACGTGGGTGTGGAAGATGGGCCTGCACCACTACGACACCGTCACCACCGTGGGAGACGCGCAGCTCATCGACACCGAGCGGGCGGTGAGGGAGTTCCCCCTGGCGAACCTCGTGGCGGGCCTCCACGGCATCCTGTGGTTCGAGCTCCATGTCGTGAACCCCGGCCCGCCCGTCCCGCCGGATCCGGAGTTCGAGGTGCGGCGCGATCGCTTCGTGGCCCTGGTGAAGGAGCTCTCCAAGGCCACGAGCGCGTACAACGAGCGGATCCGCCGGGTGGGGCACGGGCCCGCCTGAGCGCGGGGCTCAGTCCACCGAGGCCTGGTCCACGAAGAAGACCACGCGCCCGCCGGTGGCCGGATTGGTGACGCCGCTGACGCCCTCGGTGACCGTCCACAGGTTGGTGCCGCTGCCGGTGGCGTGCATGCCCTCGGGCATCTTCGCCCACTGGGCGCTGCCGGACAGGTACGCCGTGCGCGAGGCGCTCGAGGACACCTTGAAGAGCGCGCCGCCGTAGCGCGTCGAGCTCAGCCAGTACGAGGCCGTCGACGTCGTGGTCATGATGGGGGCCACGCCCTGCACGTTGGGCTCGTTCATGATGTAGGCGCGCTCGGGCGACACCAGGCCGTTCACCGTCTTGAGCCGGTTGGTGGTGGCGTCCACCGGCCAGCGGTAGAGCCGCCCGCCCAGCCCCGGCGTCGAGCCGTCATAGGGGCAGCCCGTGCCGGTGTTGTTGCAGTACTCGCCCGAGAGCACCACCGGCGTGGTACCGCGCGTGTCCTTGCCGACGAAGGAGAACTTGGGGCGGCAGGGGCTGGTGATGCTCGAGGGCACCACGTACGCGCTCACCTGCGGCAGCACGTACTTGTACCCGTACGCGCACCACTCGGTGCCGACATGGCCGATCGCCGTGTCGCACGTGGTGCTGGTGCTCACCTCGCGGATCTGCGTGAGGTCGAACACGCGCACGCCGTCGGAGGTGTCCGCCATGTAGAGGTAGTTGCCGAACCAGGCCAGGCCGCCGCCGTGCTCGGGGATGACGGCGAAGTTGCCGGAGCTGGTGGGCCGCACCAGCAGGACGTGGCGGTAGTTCACCGCGCTCAGCGACATGTCCGAGATGTCCGCCACCGAGATGCGCACGCCCTTCTCCGGAGCGGTGGTGGGCGCGTAGTGCCAGGAGACGATGGCGACGTTGGTGCTCCCGGACACGCCCGCGGTGAGCGCCTGGGGCACCCAGTCCGTGGTGGACATGTCACCGTCGTTCCAGCGGAAGCCGCCCTTGTAGCCCACGGCCGGCGGATGCGTGGTGGCGGTGAGCATGGGGCCCGCGCGGTTGAGATCCGCCAGGACGCTCGACAGCCCGAGCGCGGGGCCCACCGGCGTCAGGTACGAGGCGTAGGTGCTCCAGGTGTTCTGGTCCTGCATCTGCAGGCAGCTCGCGTCGTGCGTCGTCAACGCGGCGCCCTCCGTGAGGGGCTGCTGGCTGGCGCCCGTGGCCTCGTTGCCGGGCTCCAGCTCCGAGGCGGGCCCGCATCCGGCGAGCCCGGCCCCGGCGATACACGTCGCGATCAAGAGTCCCCGCGTCTGGTTGAAGCCCATCTCGTGCGCCTCCTGGAAAATACGGAAAGGCACGACTTACATGATTTGCGTGATTGATACAATGGCTTCGTGCGGGGGTGGCTCGCGAGGCTACGGCTGTGAGGGCGCGCCGCCCGTGAGCATCAGCGTGTGGGGGGACTGGGAGGCAATCTCCCGCTTCTGGCTGTCGAGCAGCCGCAGCTCCTGGCCGCCGTTGGCGGCGGCGAAGAAGCGGTTCTCGCCCTCGGACGGGGTGAGCACGTAGACGTTGGCGTTGGCGTCGGCCTGGGTGCCACTGCTCGAGACGTTGTAGCGGCCACGGCTCTCGAAGGCGTTGTCGCCCTTGCCCTGGTAGGTCTCGCGAATGACGTAGGAGCCGTCCGCGAGCAGCATCAGCTCCGTCTGGATGCCGGTGCAGTCCGCGCAGGGCAGCACGCCCTCGTAGCGGGCGCGGATGGCGGTGGTGCCCGTGCCGCCACGGCCCGTGGGCGCCACATCCGAGGAGTTGTTGGCCTCGGTGCCGGGCTCCTGTGAGTGAGCGCATGCGGCGAGGGACAGCGCCGCGATGAGCGGCAGCACGAGGGAGTGACGCGAAGAGATCGACGGCATGGTGTGGGGCTCCTTCCCGGAATGGGGGCGCGGAGCATGGCCGATCCCACCGGCCCATCGCATCTCATGGAGTGTCAACTACCAGGGCACGACGCGGTAGTCCTCGAGGGTGTGTCGCGCGGGCTACTCGCGGGCGAAGAGGTCCGTCACCGCCGTGCCCCGCACGACGAAAGCGTCCGCCTTCACCAGGTCCTCGTAGGTGTGGCCCTCCTGGCCCACGCACTCGACCTTGCCGGACTGCGTGCCCTTGGACCACTCGGCCACCAGCTTCTCGAACTCCTTGCGGCCGAGGTCCGCCACCCGCGCCACCTCCAGCTTCCCGCCCGCGATGCGTACCGTGTCCTTGTTCTGCGTGTCCGCGTACGGGTCCCAGTTCGTCTCGCTGCGGTGCCGCCGGCCAAACAGCTCCACCGCCGCCCACGGTCCGCTCGCCTGCTTCACCACCCAGGCGCCATCGAGCACCTCGGACGCGCTCCAGGTGGCGTCATCGCTGTCGTCGTAGAAGACGAAGGTGTTGTTGGTGCGCAGCTTGAACTGGCGATCCGACTTGACCGCCTCGGGAGCGCAGAGCCCGCGCCAGCGCTGGTTGGCCACCTTGCCCAGCGGCGAGCCCGCCAGCCCCGTCTCCAGCGCGCGCTTGCGCTCGTCCCCGTCCGGCGTGCGCACCCCGAGCGGCCCCTGCGCGTCCACCAGCCGCAGCTCGCTCAGCACCATGTCCGGGTAGCGCTTGCCGGGGTACACCTCGTCCACCGACAGCTTCCACACGCGGCCCTTCATCGGCGCCGGCAGCTTCAGCGTCTGCGCGCCGCTCGAGTCCTTCACGCCCAGCGGCACCGGCGCGCCCCCGTCCACCGACAGCGACAGCTTCTTCGCCCGCGCGTTCTTCTGGAAGTGGTCCTCCGAGCGCTGGTAGCCATTCCACAGCTCCAGGGCCGTCAGCTCCACCGGCGCCTCCAGCGTCAGCGTGAAGGACTCGCCCGTGCCCGGGCCCTTGGAGCCCTCGGCCCAGCCGAAGTCCAGGCGGCCGTCGAAGAGGAAGCCCGGCGCGTACGCATCCGCGGGCGTCAGCACCGACGAGGCCTCGATGCGCCCCGCCACCGTGCGCGGTGCCTTCACCGTCTGGGGCTTGCCCCCCTGCAGCAGCGTCACCTCTCCCAGACACGCCTTCGCGCCGCCGGCCGACTGCAGGCGCACGAAGAGCGAGCGCAGCTCCCGCTTGCCGAACGGCAGCGTCTTCGCCTCGGCGCCGATCTTCTGCTCCGTCAGCGCCTCGGTGCCGTTGAGGTAGAGCGCCGCCTGGAGCTCGGGCGCTCCCGTGCAGGTGCGCAGCGACACGCCGTCGAGCGACACGGGCTTCTCGAAGCGCAGCAGCACGCCCTCCTGCGCCGGATCTCCCTCGGGGCTCCAGCCGGTGGCCGGGTTGCCGTCCAGCAGCAGCTCGGCGCCCGTGCCCGAGGTGGGCGTGAGCGTCTGCAGGGCGATGGGATCGGCGGCCAGGGCTGCGCTGCCCAGGCCGAGCGCGGTGAGGAACGCGAGACGGCGGCTCATGAGGTACCTCCAACAACGGCGGATTCGGGAAGCTCGAGCTGGTGCTCGGGGACGACGTAGGCGACGCGGGCGTGGTTCTCGCTCAGCGGCTCGTCCCGGAACGCGCCCCCCGCGTGGGTGCGGCGCACGAGCTGGTTCTCCCGCCAGATGGTGCCGTCCCGGCGCACGAAGCGGTGCGCCACCTCGAGCACCTCGCAGCGGAAGCCCGGGTCCTCGGGCATCCGCACCGCGCCTCGCACGTGCTCCGCGTCCACGTGCACCTCGAGCATCACCGGCCACGGGTGCGGATTGCGGATGCGGAGATCCCTCGTGGGGAAGAAGACGGTGGCCCCGCAGCCGAAGGGCGCGGTGCGCTCGTGGTCGGGGAAGAGATCCAGGTCGTGCCGGTGGCGCTCGAGCACCTCGAGTCCCGCGTGCACCGCGAGCCAGTAGAGCAGGTTGGCCACCTGGCACAGTCCGCCCCCCGGGCCATTGGAGAGGCGGCCCTCGTGCAACTCGGGGCCGGGACGGAAGCCGCGCAGCCGGATGGGCGGGCCCACCACCGCGTGCCAGGAGAAGGTCTCCCCGGGCGCGAGGATGCACCCGTGGATCCGTGAAGCGCCGAGCCGCACGTTGTGCTCCTTGGCTCGCTGGAGCGCGTCCTCGTAGATCGTCGTCTCCCGGCGCAGCGGGCTGGCGCGCTCGCAGTGCGTGTGGGGGAATCGGGCGGCGTCTCCGCGTTTCGGGGCGGGTGGGGGACGCAGCAGTGCCTTCGTCACCGCGGGCAGCCGGCGCAGGCCCACGCGCATGGAGAACGGGAGCAGCTGGCGCGCCAGCGCTCGCAGGGGAACGGTCGGGGATACGGTCATCGGTGTGGGGGCACGGGCTTCGCTCAGGCGTTGTCGGCGTAGGCCCGCTTCAGCCAGCGCAGCACTTCGGCGTTCACGTCCTGGGGCGACTCCAGCGCGATCCTGTGCGTGATGCGCTCGGACGTCCCCTGCACCTTGCCCGCCTCCAGCCGGCCCTCGGGCTCCGTCTCCCCGAGCGCCAACCCCAGGTCCACCCGCGTCCTCGTCGACGCCCGGATGATCGCGAACTGGTTCTTGCGGATCAGCGGCACGTACCCCGTGCACGGCTCCACCCGCACGTCCTTGCCCAGCTTCTTCGCCGCCTCCAGCAGCTTCTCGTAGATGGGCCGCAGCTCCGCCTTCGGCCCCGCGTACTGCGCGTCCACCAGCGACTCGGGGCTCTTCGTGAAGCTCGGGCCACCCGCCAGCTCCGCGGAGATCATCCCCGCCTGCCCGTGCCCCAGTCCGTGCTTCTCCTTGAGCCAGGCGCGCGCCTCCTTCGGGTCCTTCGGGCCCTGCTTCTTCAGCAGCGCCACCCACTCCTCGAAGGTTTTGCCGGTGTTCTTCGGCAGGTTGCGGATGATGGCCTCGCGCATCTCGCGGGGGGTCTTCGGCATGGGGCTCCTCGAAAGCTCGGAGGCGCCAGCGTAGCCCACCGCACCGGCCATCCGTCCAGCCAGGGGCCGGGACCGGCGTCGCGCGGCCCCCGCGCCATTGCCCAGGGAGCATCAGCACGGGAGCCGGCGTGCTCGGCTGGTCGCCTTCGACCCGTTCTGGTAAGTTGTGTCGCGCCATGTGGATTTTCCTACTTCAGCGGTCTACCCTGCTTCTTTTCCTCGTAGCGTCCGTGGCAGTGGCCAGGGATCGTGAGCCCCGCGTGCGGAACGTCTATATTCGCGACAATCCGAAGGATGAGGCGGAGCGGGTGTACGTCACCGGGGAGGTGGTAACCGTGCTCCGTTTCCAACAGCCTTGTGACCCGGCGCGAACCAAGATGCTGGGTTGGGAAGGCCGCTTTGTGCCTGTGGAATGCGCCGGGAAAAGGGTTCTTGTAGAGCCGCTCCAAAACCTTGAACCCAAGGATCGCTTCCTCTTGCTGGTGACGCTTGCAGACGGGAAGGAGCTGCCCTTCACCGTCACGGCAATCGGAGACAAGGAGTGGGAGCGGCCTGATCAACAGGTGAACGTGTTCCTAGCTCCTGAAACCCAGGACGCACTCCGAGCGCAGCTAGAAGACACCCGCACCCGGCAAAAGCTTCTTGAGGAAGCAAACAGGCGTCATTGGGAGGAGAACACGGAGGACCATGCGCTCGCCAAGCTCCTGAAGAACGGTTCCGTGAGGCTCACTCCGCTGAAGGCGCGTCAGCGTTGGATCCTCAAAAAAGTGGGCATGACCGTCGAGGCCACGTTCCTCACCGGCAAGGCCAAAGCGGCGGTCTTGTTCCGTGTGACGAACCACAACAAGTTCAACCCCTGGAGTTTGTCAGAGGCTCGCCTGTTGACTACGCGGCCAGGTGAGACCGCCCCCGTATTGTTCGGTGAGGCGAAACCGTTTGCTCTGCAGAAGGATTGGGAAGAGCTTGCTCCAGGTGCATCCGGCTATCTTGCCGTCGTCGTGGACAAGAGTGCCTTCAAGTCACGAGAGGGTGCTTGCGATCTCACCGTGGAACTGTACCGCCAAGACGGTCTGTTGGACGCCCACGTTCTTCTAGATCGTCGTCTTGTCCGCGAGTAAAAGCGCCGGTCATGTCTTCGAACAGAGCACTGCACCGTCTCACGTTTGTGGTCTTGCTTCTTGCGACTGCTGGCTGCCCTTCCGGGGGCGTGCCCTTGCGACCAGACGGCAGCCCCGGACCGGAAAAGTGCCCGGAAGAAGCCCTCAAGGCAATGCGCATTCTGCGTCTGCAAGTAGGCGACTCCGCCTTCGTTGAGCTCGACGTGAACCAGACCGACACGAGCCCCGTCACTCTGTACGACGGACCGGTCGAGAGCATGCTGAATGATGACCTTGGACCACTCGAATCGCCCACCCGGCTTTATGGACGGGTCTGGACTGGTGGCCCACAGGTCGTCATCCGGTATTACGAAGCGAAGCCACCGAATGGGGATGTAATCCCTATCTGTGCGGTGGACAGGCTCGCAAAGGGCCAACTCAAGAAGCTGCCCGAATCAAAGCCTGGAATGGCGCTAGTCGAATTCTCGGCGTCAGGGGTTTACATCGTGGACTCTTTCCGGTGAGAGGCCGCCCGCGTTGCACTGATCGGAAGCGGGAGGGTCAGGGCTCGGCGTTGGCGGACGGGGCCTCGGCGAGCACCGGGGCGGGCATGGGCACCGGCATGGCCACCTGCGCCGCGCGGACCTGGAGCTTCATCCCCACCCGCGACAGCAGCGCCCCCAGCGAGCACACCGGCTGCGCGCCCGGCTCGACAATGCGCATGGCCAGGAAGGCCGCCGCCACCCGAGTCACCGCGGACAGCGCGAAGAGCACGTGCAGGTTCACCCACGCGTGGCCTCCGAGCACGAACTCGGTGGGCAGCAGGCTCGCGAGTCCCCCGCCCAGCGCCGAGGCCGCCGCGTAGGCGAGCCCTCCCGCCGTGGAGAACGCCGCCAGGTAGAAGGGCCGGCCCCGGCGCGGCGCCACCGACAGCGGCAGCGCGAAGCTCGCCAGGCCGTGGCCGCCCCACAGCACTCCCGCCAGCACCACGTCCAGCAGCAACGGCCAGAGGAACGTGGCCGTCGGGAAGAGCCAGATGGAGGGGATGACGCCAATGCCCAGCGAGCACGCCAGCAGCACCGGCTGCGCTCCCAGCCTGTCGATGAGCCTGCCCCACAGGGGCGCGGTGAGCATGCGCATCCCCGCCACCGCCGCCAGGTAGATGGCCATGGTGAGGAAGCTCATCTTCAGGTTCTTCAGCATGTGGAACGAGTAGAAGGGCGCGGACACGCCCACCGCCGCGTTCCAGGCCACCTGGTACACCAGCACCCGGCGCGCCCGCTCGTCGCGCAGCGGCAGCAGCGCTACGCGGAAGTCCAGCTTCGCCTTCTCCCGGTCCGGCGCGGGATCATGCTGGCGCGCCATCAGCACCGTCGTCACCACGCCCGCCACGCAGGCGATACCGGCCAGCAGCGGCAGGCCGAGGCCCACGCCCTCGGGAGGGCGCAGCTTGTCCATGAGCACGCCCGCCACCAGCGACGTCAGCGTGCTGCCCAGGGTGGTCAGCGCCGTGCGCCGGCCGAAGAAACGCCCCCGGATGGATTCGGGCACCAGCTCGCCCATCCACGCCACCCAGGCGTTGTTGCCGATGACGCCCAGCACCGCCGACACCGCCGCCACCCCCACCAGCAGCCGCTGTTGCCCCGCCAGCGTCAGCGGCAGCCACGGCAGCACGCACAAGGGCAGCATCACCTGGCGCGACAGGCACACCGCCACCAGCGCCACCCGCCGGTAGCCGAACGTGGACGTCAGCCACGCCGCCGGGAACTGGATGAACTGGGCGAAGAAGGGCAGGGCCGTCATCACCCCCACCAGGAAGGGTCCCAGCTTGAGCGCCAGCGCCCAGCCGGTGAGCACCGTGGCCCCCGCGCACGCGGTGAAGACCTCGGCCACGATTCCCTCGGACACCGAGGCCCTCAACGAGTGGCGCAGGGCCCGGTGCGCCGGGTTGCCCGGGGGGACGGTGGGCGCGGTGCTCGCGGCGGGGGCCCCCACGAGCGGGGCGGCCGAGCCCGGCAACGAGTTTCCAGGCCGGAAGAGGGGGACGGCGGAAGCCAGGGCAGCACAGCTGCGGAAGACGTTGCGGCGCAGGACGGCGAGTGACACGCGGACCCTTGTGGCTGTAGAGGCCGAGTCTGTCTCACGACGCACCGCGCCGACTCAAACCCACCCCCCGCACCTGCCTGCCCCCCTTCCAGGCCCCCCCGCCTGCTCGTCCCTGTAGGAAGCTGGTGGCAGTTCACGCGGTCTTGAACTATATGAACGGCCGCAGAGGAGAAGAGGGGTACATGGAACTCGCGCGTGAGCTGGTGGACTTTCTGGGGAGCGTGGAGCAGCGGCTGGGCTCGATGCTGGCGGACGGGGATGCGGGCCCGGGCGTGAAGGGCGACACGCTGATGGAGGCCGCGCGCCACCTGTGCGTCGGCACCGGCGGCAAGCGCGCCCGCCCCATGCTCGTGCGCTTGTTCGGCGGCGCGGTGGGCGTGGCCCCCGAGCAGCTCGTCGACGTGGCCGTGGCCGCGGAGATGATCCACTCCTCCAGCCTCCTGCACGACGACGTGGTGGACGCCGGCATGTACCGCCGCGCCCGGCCCACGGTGAACGCCCGCTGGGGCAACATCGTCGCGGTGATGAGCGGAGACCTCATCCTCTCCACCGCCCTGCACCGCCTGGCCCACCTGGATCCGCGCCTCACCCAGACGGCCCTGTCCGTGGTGGTGGAGATGTCGCGCGCCGCCATCACCGAGGTGGAGTCCCGCGGCAACCTGGACCTGCCCCTGGAGCGCCTGCGCTACGTCGCCGAGGGCAAGACGGGCTCGCTCTTCGGCTGGTGCGGCAGCGCCGCCGCCACGCTCGCCGGCCAGCCCGAGGCCGCCCAGCGCTTCGATCTCTTCGGCCGCCGCTTCGGCGTGGCCTTCCAGATCGCCGATGACATCCGCGACGTGCTCGGCACGGACCCCGGCAAGCCGCGCTACGCGGACGTGCTCTCGGGGACGCCCTCGCTGCCCATCCTCCTGGCGGTGGCGCGCGATGGCAGCCTGAGGAACAAGCTGAAGGACGCCTGGGCCTTCACCACCGTCAACCCCGAGCGCACCCGCGCCATCGGCGATGCCATCGAGGCCACTGGCGCCGTGGAGCTCTCCATGGAGCGGATGAACCGGGAGCTGGACGCGGCCGTGGACGCGCTCGGCGCGTATGCGCAGCAGGGCTCGGGCCTCCAGCTGGTGGACTGGGCGCGCAAGCTGTCCGAGGGCATCGCCGCCCAGGCCCAGGAGCGGAGCCGCGCTGCATGAAGGGCTACCTGTGGACGAGCGGTGTGGAGTCGGCCCGGGGGGAGGGCTCGAGCAACGGTCACCTCGCTCCCTGGGAAGCCATCGCCATTGACGCGGTGGGCAACGTCATCGAGTTCTGGGGCTTCAAGCGCAACCAGGGCCGCGTCTGGGCCCTGCTGTACCTGCGCGGCGAACCCCTCACCGCCGGGGAGCTCGAGCGCGAGCTGGAGCTGTCCAAGGGCGGCGTGTCCATGCTGCTGCGCGACCTGGAGCGCTGGGGCGTGGTGCGGCGCGTGCGCTCGCCCCAGGACAGCGCCTGGCGCTACGCGGCCGAGACGGACCTCATCCGCATGGTGTCGCATGTGATTGAAGAGCGGGAGGCGGGCTTCATCGAGCGCATCCGCGCCGACCTGTCCGAGGCCCGCCGGCTGGCCGAGCAGGCGGGGAACGTCCCCAGTGAACACCTGGCCCGGCTGGAGAAGATGGCCACGCTTGCCGAGCACGTGGAGCGCGCGTTACGGCTGTTCATCAAGACGGCGCGCCTGGACGTGGGCGCCATCCTCGGCGCGCTGCGCGAGGACTCGCACCGGCAATGAGGCGGCCCGAGGGCCAGGGAGTCAGGCGATGGACTCGCATTACGATCAGGTGATGAAGGCGCGGAGCACGGCCGTGACGGCCGCCTCGAAGCTGTACTTCGCGTACTCGACGATTCTGGACCGCGCGGCCTTCGAGGAGTGGCGGGGGCAGCACAGCTACGACTTCTTCGAGCTGCCCGAGGGCAAGCTGGCCGAGGCGCTGGACGTGGACCTGGTCTACGACTTCCCCTCGCGGTGGTGGGGCGGGCGCGTGGCGGGGCTGACGGACGCGCCGGGCAAGAGCGTGCACGGGCGGCTCTTCGAGATCAGCGGGCAGGACTGGCCCATCATCCAGCACAAGGAAGGCGCGGTGACGAGCATGTGCGTGGAGCGGCTCGTGCGCGTGCGGGTGGAGGGCCAGGAGTTGCAGGCCACGGCGTTCGTGACGTCGCCCCGGCGCGCCTCCACCGAGGGCCCCATCAGCCAGCGCTTCATCGATGCGCTGGTGCGCGGGGCGCAGAGCGCGGGCCTGCCCGCCGAGTACATCGAGCGGCTGCGCCGCGGCGAGTAGGGCAGGGCGCCCGAGGCCCCTTCACCAGGGGATGCGCTCGCCCCGGAAGTCGAAGAAGCCCCCGCTGTCCTTCGGGGTGAGCCGGTCGATGACGCCGATGAGGCCCGAGGCCGACTCGGTCACCGGCGTCGGAGCGTCCGAGCCCCCCATGTCCGTCTGCACCCAGCCCGGGCTGAGCACCACGGTGACGATGCCCTCGTCCTTCAGGTCCTGGGCCAGCGAGCGCGACGCCATGTTCAGCGCGGCCTTGGACATGCGGTAGCCGTAGGCGCCCCCCGAGCTGTTGTCGATGGAGCCCAGCCCCGAGCTGATGTTGGCGATCTTCGCGCCCCGGGAGCGGCGGAGCATCGGCAGCAGCGCGCCGGTGAGCCGCAGCGGGCCGAGCGCGTTCACCTCGAAGGTCCGGGTCGCGTCGGCCAGGTCGAGCGCCTCGACACCATCCGCGCGCTCGCGGCTCCTCACGCCGGCGTTGTTGATGAGGAGATCCACGGGCCCGGCCACCGAGGCCGCGAACGCGCGCACGCTCGGCTCGAGCGCCACGTCGCAGGCGGAGATCCGCAGCCGGCCACCGGAGGACTCCACGAGAGCGGCGAGCTCGTTCGAGCGCTCGGGCATCCGGACTCCCGCGTGAATGGAGTCGCCCCGGGCGAGGTACTGGCGCACGAGCTCGAGGCCGATGCCGCGGTTGGCTCCCGTGATGACGATGTTCATGGCCGCGAGCCTATCGCAGCGGGCGCGCACGCTGGCATCGGCCATATTGTGGAGGCGCATGCCCCGAGAGCCCCCCGCCGTCCTGCCCGTTTCCCTGCGGGCGATCGGGCCGCCCTGCTCGCCTGGCTGCGCGCGGGACGGCGCGGGGGACGCTCCTCGTAGACGCGAGGGCCTCCGACTCCGCGCTCGTCCCGTGGGCGTGTCGCTCAGTGCTCGTGGCCCGGGCCGTGCGCGTGGCCGTGCTCGAGCTCTTCCTTCGTCGCCGCGCGCACCTCGCGCACCGTCACCTCGAAGTGCAGCGTCTTGCCCGCCAGCGGGTGGTTGAAGTCCACCACCACCGTCTTGGGGCGCACCTCCTTCACGAGGAAGTCCACCTCGTCGCCCTCCTCGTCCGTGGCGCTCACGATGCCTCCGGCCTCCAGCTCCATGTCCGGCGGGAAGTCCTCGCGCGGCACCTCCTCCACGCCGTCCGGATCGTACTCGCCGTAGCCGTCCTCGGGGGTGACGGTCACCTTCAGGGACTCGCCCACCTTCTTGCCCTCGAGCGCCTTCTCCAGGCCGGGGACGATCTGCTCGTGGCCGTGCAGGTAGACGAGCGGCTCGCCCGGATCGCTCTCGTCGATCGTTTTCCCGTCTCCCAGGTGCAGCCGGTATTCGATGGAGACGACGCTGTCATTCGCGATTTGCATGGATGCCCTCCTCGGGGCGCGGCGGCACGGCACGCTCGGAGCCGGGACTTCCCCGGGGGTTCCCGCGGGAGGGGCTCCCGCCGTGCCTGCCTGATCATGGGGTTGCACGCGTGCTCGTGCAGCGGTGAGCCTCGCTCACCTGACCGCCAGGCGAGTGCGTGCCAGCGCCCTGTACCACAGCATTCGGCCGTCCGCTCCCCCTACCTCGGGGAAGGCGTGCCCTCCTCCGCCCCATCTGCGAGGATGCCGCCCCTCATGAAAATCTGGGTCGACGCCGATGCGTGTCCGGGGCCGGTTCGCGACATCCTCCTGCGGGCCTCTCAGCGCCTCCAGGTGCCCACCGTGTTCGTGGCCAACAAGCGCCTGACACTGCCGCGCTCGGAGCTCGTCTCCACGGTGCAGGTGGGCGCCGGGCTCGACGTGGCGGACACCCATATCGCCGCCTCGGCGCAGGCGGGGGACCTGGCCGTCACCCAGGACATTCCGCTCGCCGCGCTGCTCGTGCCCAAGGGCGTGGTGGTGATTGATCCACGCGGCGAGCTCTTCAGCGAGGAGAACATCGCCGAGCGCCTCTCGGTGCGGAACTTCATGCAGGACCTGCGCGAAAGCGGCGTGATGACCGGCGGCCCCGGAGGCTTCTCGGCGCAGGATCGCCAGCAGTTCGCCGCCACGCTGGACCGCGAGCTCACCCGGCTGCTGAAGACGCGGACCTGAGCCGGCACAAGGGCAGCACCGCGGCGGCATGGGCTGGCGGGGTGACGGGCATGAAGGCAGGAACGTCATTCCTCGCACACGCCCGGGGAAGAGCTTCGCGCGGCGCGGGCACCGGCATTGCACTGCACGAGGGGCATGATGAAATCTTCTCTCATGTCCCTCCGTCGTCCTCCCGAGTCCGAGTCCACAGAGCGAAACGCCCCGTCCGTCGAGGCGGCCTTCCAAACGGCACCAGAAGAGATGGTGGCTCAAATCCTCGACGGGGAACTGCGCCTCAGCCCTCGCCCGGCCCGCCCCCACGCCAACGTGGCAACGAACCTCGGCATCATCCTCGGAGCGCCCTTCAAGTTCGGCACGGGAGGGCCTGGCGGGTGGGTGCTCATCTATGAGCCGGAGCTGCACCTCGGTCCCCGGCCGGACAAGCTCGTGCCGGACCTCGCCGGGTGGAGGCGCGAGCGCTTGCCGCGCGCCGTCGGCGGGGACGACGCTCCGGCGCACTACGGCCTCGCTCCGGACTGGGTCTGCGAGGTGCTCTCCGATCGCACGCGGCGCCGGGATAAGGGCGCGAAGATGCGCATCTACGCTCGGGAAGGCGTGCGGCACCTGTGGCACGTGGATCCAGTCGCGCGCACGATCGACCTCTTCCGGTTCAAGGACGGTGACTGGATCCTCCTCCATTCCTTCTCTGGGGAGGAGCGCGTCCGCGCCGAACCGTTCGAGGCCATCGAGCTCGATCTCGCGCTCGTCTGGTCCGAGTAGGGCGTGCTCCCGTTTCAGGGCCGCCGCGCCCCGAGTGCCATCGCCGAGCCGACGAAGGCTTTCATCGCCTTGTAGCCGTGCGGCGGAGGCAGCGCGGTGGTGCTGGCCGTGCCGAACTGGGTGATGCCCTGCGGCACGAGGCTCGCCAGGTTCCACGTCCTGCCCCCGAAGGTGAAGTCGGCGCTGGAGCGCAGCGCCGCGGAGAACAGGTTGCTGGCGAGCGGCCCCACCGCCGTCCCCACCACCGTGGAGAAGCGCTCGAAGGTGGCGATGGGCTCGCCCCGCGAGAACGTGTCCGGGTTGGAGAAGTCTCCGCACGGCTCGCGGTTGAGGTACAGCGTGAAGCGGCCGGTGGCGTCGAGCGACAGCTCCAGGTCTCCATTCTGGAGCGTCTGGACGGTGAAGGGCTCGGAGCGGAAGGTGAAGTGGGCGGTGGCTTCACCCGGAGGGCCGTGGAAGAGCGGCGCCATTCCCCCCAGGTGCGCGAAGTAGCCCAGATCCAACTGCCTGCCATCCCGGGCCTCGTAGAAGCGCCCCACGGCGTACCAGACGACACCTGCGGTCGGAGGAAGATCCATGGGCGCGCATGCTACCGCGCCCTCGCCGCGAAGCCGCTTCCAGCGGAGTGGGAGCAGCCACCTTACGAAGCGCCGGGGCCCGGAAGCTGGGACACCGGGACGCCGTAACGCGGCTCGACGAGGGGACCGCCGGGGCCCCCCTGGCTCGCCTTCTTCGAGAGCTTCAGCACGACGCCGAGCACCGTGAACATGAGGTGCTCGACGAACATCGGGGCCATGACCATGCGGTGCACGCGGGTCTGCATGGCTTGAATCATGTCGGCCTCGGGGCGGCGCTCGGCTTCGATCTTCTGGAAGACCTGCTCGTCGACGGGCTGGCCGGTGCGGATCGCATCGAGCATGTGATTGGCGGCCACCATGCTGTCGCGCAGGGCCAGGTTCAGCCCCTGGCCGCCCGAGGGCGACATCGTATGCGCCGCGTCCCCGAGGAACAGCAGCCCGGGGACATACCAGCGCTCGAGCTTGTCGACGACGACGCGGAGGAACTGGGACTCGGTGCGCTCGTCGAGCTTCGCCTCGAGGTGGGGCCGCAGCTTCGCGGGCACCACGGGGAGCAACTGGCGCCGCAGCTCGGGGAGGTTCTTGCGCAGGCTGCCCAGGTCCCCGGGGGCGCTGTAGGCCACCTGCAACCGGGAGCGCGTCGTGGGGAAGAAGACGGCCACCACGCCCTTGCCGAACATGTGGACATCGACGCCGTCGGGGAGCGCCTCGGGGGCGTCCGAGAAGTCGAAGCGCAGCCACACCACGTCCGCGGGCACCTGGGTCGCCTCGACCTGGAGGCCCACGTCCTTGCGCAGCCCGCTGTTGCGGCCGCTGCAGTCCACGAAGACGTCGCCATCGATGCGGCCCTCGGAGCCCTCGCGGCGCGTCTTCAGAGCCACCACCTTGCCGTTGTCGCGGATCGTCCCGAGCACCGTCGTGCCGAAGTCGAGCCGGTAATGCGGGAAGCGGCCGCACAGCTCGTGGAGCACCTGGAGGAACCCGGCCTGGGAGATGAGCGAGCCGCGCTCCTTTCCGCCTGGGACCATGACGCGCCGCGAGTGCCCGACGAACATGCGCCGCTCGACGTTGGGCCTGGCGGCCTTGCGCTCCACGAGCAGCGGGAGCAGACCGAGCTTTTCCAGGGGAGCGAGCGAGGCGGGTTGGAGGAGCTCGCCGCGGAACTCGCGCTCGAAGTCGGGGTGGCGCTCGAGCACGCGCACCGGGACGCCGTTGGTGACGAGTTGATAGGCGAGCATCATTCCGGCCGGGCCCGCGCCGATGATGACGACCTGGGGATTCGTTTGGTGTGACATGGGGGGCGGACTCTATCCGCCCTCGGGGCGCTCCAACATCCGAACGAGGTGAACGATGGCTTCAGACTGGGACGTGCGGACGCGGCTCGTGCAGGCCGATGCCGGGGAGGAGCAGGGGGCACCGCTCAACACGCCGCTGGTGATGTCCACCACCTTCCGCGCCCACCCCGAGGGCGTGGGTTTCTCCGCCGTGGACATGGGCGAGGAGTCCCCCTACTTCTACGCGCGCTGGTCCACGCCCACGGTGCGCACCCTGGAGCGTCGCCTCGCCGAGCTCGAAGGAGGGGAGGACGCCCTGTGCTTCGCCAGCGGCATGGCCGCCATCACCGGGCTGCTGCTGCACCTGCTCGGGCCGGGCGATCACCTCGTCATCAGCGACGTCTGCTACGCGGGCGCGGCGGAGTTCGTCCGGGGCAAGCTGCGGCGCTTCGGCGTCGAGGTGTCGCCCGTCGATACCTCGGACCTCGAGCAGGTGCGGGCCGCCCTGCGCCCGAACACGCGGCTCGTCTACATCGAGACGCCGTGCAACCCCATCCTGAAGCTGACGGATGTGGCGGCGGTGGCCTCGCTCGCGCACGGGGCCGGGGCACGCCTCGCCGTCGACGCGACGCTCGCGACGCCCATCGGCCAGCAACCCCTCGCGCTGGGCGCGGACCTCGTCATCCACTCGCTGACCAAGTACATCGGCGGCCACGGGGACGTGCTGGGCGGCGTCGTCGTGGGGCGGCGCTCGGAGCTGGCGGCGCTGCGTCAGGACTCGCTCATCCACCTGGGCGCCGTGCTCAATCCCTTTCCCGCGTGGCTCATCCTCCGCAGCCTCGCCACGCTGCCTCAACGCATGGCCGCCCATGAGTCCACGGCCCGCGCGGTGGCCTCGTTCCTGGAGAGCCACTCGCGCGTGCACCACGTCCTCTACCCGGGGCTCGCTTCCCACCCGCAGGCGGAGCTCGCCCGAGCGCAGTTGCGCAATACGTCCGGGATGATCGCCTTCCAGGCGGACAACGGCCCCGCGGTGGCTCGACGGCTCGCCGACAGGCTGAAGGTCGTCAAATACGCCGTGTCGCTCGGCAAGCCGCACAGCCTCGTCTTCTACCTGCCGACGGAGGACCTGCAGCGGACCTCCTTCCAGCTCTCGCCCGAGCTGCTGGAGCGCTACCGGGCCTGGGCGGGCGACGGCATCTTCCGCCTGTCGATCGGGCTGGAGGCTCCGGCGGACCTCATCCGCGACCTCGAGCAGGCACTGGCCCCCTGAATCGCACGGAGCAGGCGCGGTCAGTCGGCGTCGCCTTCCTGCTCCCAGGAGGGCGTCACGCCGTCGAGCCAGGGCCGCATCATCTCGCCGACGAGCTCGGTCTCCACGCCCAGGGACGAGCGCCGGAACACGGCGTAGGGCGCACCGGCCTCCATCACCGACATCTCCTGATGGCAGTCCTCCTTGGTGAAGGCCGCGAAGAGCGGAATGGACTCGCCGTTGTCGTCCCAGGGGTAACCGTCGACGGTCAAGGCGAGGTCCATGTGGCTCAGGCCCTCGGGCAGGTTGACCGGGTCCCCGTCCTCGCCGTCGTCCCACGCCTTGGCCGCCGCCTTGAGGTTGGGCGTCCCCAGCTTCGAGAAGATGAAGTCGCAGTGGACGGCGTCGTCGGCCTCGTCGCTCCAGAACTGCGACACCAGCATCAGCGCCGAGCGCAGCTCGGGGTGCTTGTCGAAGACCCGGCCCACGCCCTGGGCGATCTGCGCGACGATCTCCTCGCGCTTCTTCGCCGTCTGCTCCGAGGTGTACTTCTTGTCGCTGTCCCCGCTCATTCGTTCCCTCGCAGGATGTCCAACTGTCCGAGCCGCTCGCGCGGCGAAAGCCGGTGCATGTAGCACTCGAGAATGACGTCCACGCCCGCGCCGAGCCGCTCCCTCACCCAGCCCAGGCCGAAGGTGGCGGGGTGCACGGGCCGGTGCGCATCGCGCTGCCCGAGGCTCTCCGACACGTGGACCTCGCCGATGCGCGGATAGTCCTGGAGGCGCTTCCACGTGCGCTCGGCGAGCACGCCCGCCTCCCGCTGGATGCACAGGTGCGAAACGTCCACCGCCAGCCGCAAGCCCATGTCCATGGCCCGCTCGAGCTCCTCCCCGGTGCCCAGCACATAGCCCGGGTACATCGTCTCGAGCGTCCGGTCCGCGAAGGCGCCCTGTCCGGCGCGGTGGAACCAGCGCGCCGCCGCGTCGTCCTGGGCCCGGGGCGGGTGCACCGAGTGCGAGCCGACGAGGCACTCGGCCTCGGGGGACCAGACGGGGCCGCGCAGCGCGCGCCAGTGGAAACCGTGGTGCGTGCGCGTCTCCACGCCCCGGTCCTTCAGCCAGGCCTCGAAGCCTCCCGTCGGCGCGTTGCCGGGGGTGAGCTGGAGGCCCTCGGCTCCGAGGGAGAGCAACTCCTCGGCGGCCGCCTGCATGGGGCGCCCCTGGAGGCAGCTCAGCGCGAGCAACAGCATGCCCGGCTACTCCTCCGGCTCCGGCGCCGGCTCCTGCCCCGCCTCGAGGTCCACGTTGAAGACCAGGCGCTGCGCTCCGGGCAGGGAGAAGGCCTTCTCCCAGACGGCCTCGTTCTGGGTGACCTTGATGCGGTGCTCGCCCTCGAAGAGCGTCTTCTCGGAGACCGGCGCCGCTCCCAGGTCCTCCCCGTCGATCGACACCCGCGCCCCGGAAGGTGCGTGGATCAGCACCGAGCCCATGCCCACGTGGATGGTGAACGACACCGGCTCCGGGGTGGCGCGCACGTCGATCATCCGGGACATACGCAACCCCCGGGCCTCATCCGCCAGCGTGAGCGTGTGGCGGCCGGGCTGGAGCGGAACCGTCAGGGGCGAGTGGCCGTACGCGCGGCCATCGATGGTGACGGTCACCTCGGGATTCACGTTGAGCTGCACCATCGTGGGCGGCGGGGTGGCCACCGGTGCGGCCGGGGTCCCCGCGTCCTGGACGGGAGGACGCACGCCGGCATCCGTGGGCGCGGCGTCGAGCAGCACGGGCGCGTCGAAGCTCGGGGTGGCCTCTTCCTCGCCCGCGTCGTCGGGCAGCGTGAGCTCGGCCGGCTTGCGCTTGCTCCACACCGTGCCGACCGCGGCCACCAGCAGCAGCGTTCCCACGCCCAGCACGAGCGGCATGGCCGGGCGGCGCGGGCTCGCGGGCGCGGCGGGACGGGCGGGCACGACGGGCGTCGCGGGGAGGGTGGGGGCTTCGCTCGAGTCCTTGGGGACGGCGAGTGCCCAGGGCTCGGCGCGGGGCGGGACGGTCGGAGTGGCCTCGATGCCAGGCGCCTCGGTGCGAGGCGGAATCGTCGGAGTGGCGGGAACGGTGGGGGCCTCGGCCGGGTCCACGGACGGCCGGGGGGCGATGACGCGCATGGGCGCCGTGGCGGGCGGGAGCTCGAGACGCATCGCCGCGGCGATGCCCTGCTCGAGCGTCTTCTTCCGGGCGACGCGCGCCGCGTTGTCGGGAGGAATCCGCTGCCCGAGCAGCTCGGCGAGGGCCGAGGGCGGGGGCAGCTCGCCCACGACGGCCACCAGGGCCTCGCGGAAGGCGAGGGCGCTCGGGTAGCGCTCCCCGGAGCGCTTCGCCGTGGCGCGGCGCACCACCTCGTTCAGCGCGAGGGGAATCTCCGCCGGCAGCGGCGGCAGGGGACGGTTGAGGATCGCCTTGTCCGGTTCGATCGAATCCTGGAAGGGCTTGCGCCCCGAGAGGCACTCGTAGAGCAGCAGGCCCAGGAGGAACACGTCCGTGAGGACGGAGGAGGCCTCGCGCCCACCCATGAGCTGCTCGGGGGCGCTGTACAGCCGGCGGTTGCGCACGCGGCGGCCGTTGCTCTCCCGGGGCGCCACGCCGAGCGCGCCGTAGCCGGACACCTTGCACACACCACTAAAGGAGACCATCACGGTCTCCGGGCGCAGATCTCCATGGATGAGCGGCGTCCCATCATCATTGCCCGCCACATGGGCATAGTGGACGCCGGTGGCCGCGTCCGCCGCCACGAGCGCCGCGAGCGCGGGCGGCAGTTTCCCTCCCACCTCCAATACCTGGCGCAGGGGCTCGCCGTCGGCGAACTCCGTCACCCGGGCCACGCGGCCCTCGAGCGTCACCAGCCCGTGCACGCGCAGGATGTTGGGGTGCTCGAAGACGACGGCGCGCTCCGTCTCGCGCCGCAGCCGGCTGTGCTGCGTCGCGTCTTGCACCACCTCCGCGGGCGCCCACACCAGCACGACCGGCCTCGGCGCAACGCCCTCCTCGAGCGCCAACGCGAGTGAAGGGCGGTTGCCCTCGCCAGGGATGAGGGGACCGAGCGTCTGGTAGCGAACCTGGCTCATGATGAACCCCCTCTTTTAGGGCTTCCCTGGGGTTCCCCGCCAGCGGGGAGGTGGGACGAATCCCTCCATATGGGGAATCCCCGGGTCGTTTTCTACCTCGTTTTCGTGGCCAGAATCGAACAATTCACTATTCGTGGAAAACGAGCTTCACATTACAGGAAAAGCGCGTTATTAATACATCCTGACTGAATTGATTCGGTGGGGCTGTTCCGACCCATCGGGCGAGGGGAGTGGGGCATGCGGTGGACCAGCAAGGAGTCCCTGATGCGTGGCCAGGGCCAGACGGGCCCTGGGTGCCGTCCCGTCTTCGTCTTCTCCGGCCAGGGCTCGCAGTGGACGGGCATGGGCCGGGCGTTGCTGGAGCGCTCGACGGTGGGCGCGCTGGTGCTCAAGGCGTGTGACGTCCAGGTGCGGCGGCACCTGGGCTGGTCGCTGCTGGAGGCGCTGACGGCGGAGGACTCGCGGCTGGGTGACATCGAGGTGAGCTGTCCGGCCATCGTGTCGATGGAGCTCGCCCTGGCGGCGGTGTGGCGCTCGTGGGGCGTGGAGCCGGCGGCGGTGGTGGGGCACAGCATTGGCGAGGTGGCGGCGGCGCACGTGGCCGGAGTGCTGACGCTGGAAGACGCCATGCGCGTCATCTGCCTGCAGGGCCGCACCATCGGGAAGCTGCGGGGCCAGGGAGCCATGGCGCTGGTGGGGCTGCCCTGGGCGCGCGCGCTGGAGGCGCTGCCCGAGTTCGCGGGCCAGGTGTGGCGCGTCATCCACGCGAGCCCCGAGTGGACGGTGCTGGCGGCGCGGCCCGAGGTGCTGGAGCAGGTGCTGGTGGCGCTGCGGCGCCGGGGCGTGCCGGCGCGCCGGGTGGACTCGGAGGTGGCGGCGCACTGCCCGCAGGTGGAGCCGCTGCGCGAAGGGCTGCGCGGGGAGCTCCAGGGCCTGCGCCCGCGCATGGAGCGGCTGCCCATCATCTCCACGGTGACGGGCGGGGAGCTGGCCGGGCGGCGCTTCGACGCGGACTACTGGGTGCGCAACCTGGCCGAGCCGGTGCTGTTCCGCGAGGCGGTGGACACGCTGCTCGACGAGGGGCACGGCGTCTTCCTGGAGGTCAGCCCGCACCCGCTGGTGAAGCACTCGCTGGAGTCGTGCCTGGCGCGGACCGGGTGCGAGGGCACGCTGCTGTCGTCCATGCGGCGGGGCAAGGAGCCGTCGCAGGAGCTGCTGGGCACGCTGCGCAGCCTGTCGGCGCTCGGCCCCCGCGACCGGAGGGAGCAAACATCCTTAGCCCATGAGCTGGAGGAGCCTCACCTGGCCCACGTCGCCTGAGACCGGGCGTCTCCACCGGGCGCCCGTCCGAGCGCCAGGGTGGGAGCAGGAGGGCTGGGACCCGAGGGGGGGATGCCATACCGCCCCGGGCTCTCCCATCGTATGGGCTGGGGGACGTGTATGACCCGGCGCGACGACGATGACCAGGGGGCCGGACGGGAGAACCCTTCCGTGCCCGCCGGGGAGGGTTCTTCGGATTACGGAGACTCCTTCCTGCGCGAGGTGCTCGAGTACACGCCCGTCCTACCCTGGCCCCAGGCAGGCTCGCGGCTCGGGGGGCGGGATGGCCGGCGGTTCGAGGTCCTCGGGAAGCTCGGCAGGGGGGGCATGGGCATGGTCGTCCGCGCGCGCGACGAGGTGTTGCAGCGCGTCGTGGCGCTCAAGTTCATCTCTCCGGGCCACGAATTCACCCAGGAGATGTTGGATCGCCTGCTCCAGGAAGAGGCCCGGCTGGTCGCCCAGCTGGATCACGACAACATCGTCCGCATCTTCGACGTCTCCGAGTGGAAGGGCGCTCCCTTCCTCATCATGGAGTACCTGGAGGGCCAGTCGCTCGAGGAGCTGGTGCGGCGCGGACCGCTGGAGCTCGAGCGCTCGCTGCACATCCTGCGCGAGGTCACCGCCGGGCTGGCGCATGCCCACTCGCGGGGGATCATCCACCGCGATCTCAAGCCCAGCAACGTGTTCATCCTGCCGGACGGGCGGGTGAAGCTGCTCGACTTCGGGCTGGCGCGGCTCGCCTCGTCGCTGGGCATCGAGCTGGCGCGTGCGGGAACGCCCTCGTTCATGGCGCCCGAGCAGTGGCGGGGACAGAAGCAGGACCTGCGCACCGACGTCTGGGCGGCCGGGCTGCTGCTGTACGAGATGCTCGCGGGGGAGTCGCCCCATTCCGCCGGGAATCCCCGGGCGCTGCGAGAGCGGGTGACCTCGGACGAGCCGGTGCCTTCCATCCGCACGTACCGCCCGGACCTCCCCGAGCTGGTGGACTGGTTCCTGGCCCGGGCGCTGGCGAAGGATCCCTCGCGGCGTTTCCAGAGCGCGCTCGAGATGCACGAGCAGCTGCGCGTGTTGGAGTGGAGCCTGGCCCCGTCCGGCGAGGCTCCGCCGCGATTCATTCCCCAGCGCCGCCATGTGACGCTGGTGAGCTGCCGGTTCTCGGGGCAGCTGGCGTCCTTCGATCCCGAGGACCTGAGCGATCTCCAGGCGGCGTTCCACCAGGCCTGCTCGCGGGAGATCGAACGGCACGGGGGCTGGGTGGCGCTGCGCATGGGCGGCGAGGTGCTGGGCTGCTTCGGCTATCCGCTGGCCCGCGAGGATGACGTGCTGTGCGCGATGCGGACGGCGTTCGAGCTGACGCGGCTGGCGGAGCACCTGCCCCAGGCGGCCCAGACGGGGCTCGCGGTGCACGTGGGGGTGCACACGGATCTGGTCGTGCTGGACGTGTCGGCGCCCACCGGGGCCGCGGGCCCCTCTCCCTCCATCCAGGGCGAGGCCCCCCGGGTGGCGAAGTGGCTGGCGGAGCAGGCGGCCCCCCACACGGCGAACCTGAGTGAGAACGCCTGGCAGGGGGCGCGGGGGAGCTTCATCACGGAGCCCCTGGGCCCGCGGTCCTTCTACTCCTCGTTGGGCGAGGTGCGGGTGGGGGTCTACCGGCTGGTGCGCGAGCGGCCGGAGCACACGCGCTTCGAGCGGGCCCGGAGGCAGGGCCTCACGCCGCTGGTGGGCCGCACGCGCGAGCTCGGCCAACTGGTGGCGAAGTGGGAGGACACGCGGCGGGGGCAGGGGGTGGTGGTGTTGCTCCGCGGCGAGGCGGGCATTGGCAAGTCCCGGCTCATCCAGGAGCTGTGCGCGCACGCCCTGCGGCAGGGGGCGCTCTGCGTGTCCAGCCAGTGCTGGCCCCAGCTCAACCGCAGCGCCTTCCACCCGGTGCTCGAGTGGGTGGTGCAGCTGCTCGGGCTCCAGCCGGAGACGCCGCCGTGTACGCGCCAGGCCCGCCTGGAGGAGGTGCTGGGGGCGCTCGATATCCCCCTTCCGGAGGGCCTTCAGCTGCTCGGGCAGCTCCTGGAGCTGCCGCCCCGCGAGGGACTGCCGCCCTTGATGCTGTCCCCCGAGCTGCAACGCGAGCGCACCCTGGAGACGCTGACGACGCTCCTGCTGCGGCTCCCCGCGAAGCTCGCGAGCAAGAGAGGCGCGGGTCCGCTGCTGCTCGTGCTGGAGGATCTGCACTGGGCCGATCCCTCCACGCTGCGGCTGCTCACGCGCCTGAAGGATCGCATCGAGCTGACGGGGCTGTACCTCGTGTTGAGCGCGCGCCCCGAGCTGCGGCTCTCCTGGGCGGGCCAGCCGGGCTTCCTGGACATCACGTTGGATCGCCTCGCGGCGGACGAGACGGCCGAGCTGGTGCGGCGGCTCACCCAGAAGGGGCCGGGACTCACGGCGGAGACGCTCGAGCTGTTGGTGCGGCGCACGGAGGGCAACCCGCTCTTCGTCGAGGAGCTGACGCGCCGGGTGCTCTCCCAGGCGCCGTCCGGTACCGCGGCGCTCACCGCGGGCCCGCTCCCCATCTCCCTCCAGGAGCTGCTCATGTCGCGGTTGGACTCGCTTCCGCAGGAGCAGAAGGAGCTGGCGTGGAAGGGAGCGGTGCTCGGGCGGAGCTTCACCCTGGGGGAGGTCACCGCCCTCTCGGAGGGGAAGGGCTCCACGTTGAGGAGGGACCTCGAGGAGCTGGTCGAGGCGGGGCTGCTCCTGCACAAGGGCAACGAGCCGGATCCCTGCTACGAGTTCCGGCATGCCCTCATCCAGGAGGCGGCGTACGAGTCCCTGCTCAAGCCCCGGCGGCGGGAGTACCACCACCGCGTCGCCAGCCTGCTGGAGCACCCGCTCGCGGGAAATCCCCCGGCACCCCCCGAGCTGATCGCCCACCACCACACCCAGGCCGGGGAGCTGCAACAGGCCGTCACGTCTTGGGCACAGGCCGGGGAGCTGGCCCTGCATCGCTCGGCGTTCGAGGAGTCCGTGGGCCACCTGGAGCAGGCGCTGCGGCTGTTCAGGCGCCTGCCGGCGGCGGCCCGGCACGTCGAGGAGGAGCTGCGGTTGATGGTGCTGCTCGGCCAGGCACTGGTGGCCGCCCGGAGCTACTCGGCGCCCGAGGTGGATCAGCTCTATGCCCGCATCCCCGAGCTGTTCCAGGACGTGCGGGACCTTCCCATCCTCCTCGCCGCGTGCCGGAGCCTCTTCGTCAAGAACATGATGAGGCTGAACATCCCGGTGGCGCTCAAGCTCTCGGAGCAGATCGTCTCGCTGGGCGAGCGCGTCCAGTCACCCCAGCTCATCGCCGGGGGCCGGTTGATGGAGGGAATGAACTACCTGATGCAGGGCGCGGTGGCGGCGGCACGGAGGTCGCTCCACGAGGCCGTGTTCCACGGGGCCGCGGAAGCGGAGCAGGCGCCCGCGGAGCTCGGGGTGCTCGATGCCGAGACGCTGACGATGGCCCAGGCCTACGAGGCCATGTGCTGCGTCATCCAATGCGAGCAGCAGGAGGGCTTGCGGCTCATCGCCCAGGCCGTACGGCGGGCCGAGCGGATCGGCCATCCGTATACGTGCCTGCTGGCGTACGAGGCGGCCGCCCTGCTGCACTGGGTGCGGTTCGATCCCCGCCGGATGCTGGAGGCGGCGGACAAGGCCCTCGTCATCTTCGAGCGGGGCTTGTTCCCGAGCTGGGAGGGGTGGGCGCCCGCGTTGCGAGGGTGGGCCCTGCTGCTCCTGGGCCGGCCCGAGGAGGGCTACGAGCTGCTGCTCAAGGACTTCGAGCGCATCCAGAAGGCGGGCGCGGAGTCGGGGGGCACCATCTTCCTGAGCCTGATCGCGGATGCGCGCTTGAGGCTGGGGCGGATCTCCGAGGGGTTGGAGGCCGTGTCGGAGGGACTGGCCTGGGGGGAGCGGGCGGGGGACCACCTGGAGGATCCCGAGCTGCACCGGCTGCGGGGCGAGCTGTTGTTCCACAATGGGGAGCTCGCCCGGGCGCTGGCGGCCTTCGAGGAGTCGATCCGCATCGCCCGCGGCTCCGGCGCCCTGTGCATCGAGCTCCGTGCCACGCTGAGCCTGTGCCACCTGCTGCGTGAGCAGGGCCGCACCCGGGAGGCGCAACGGCTGTTGCTGGAGCATCTCCAGCCCCTGGCGCCGGGGCTCGATTCACCGGAAATCCGGGTGGCCCGGGTGGTGCTCGCCCGGCTCCAGGAGGAGCATGACGAGGAGGACGAGGTCGACCGCCTCATGGCCACCGCTCCCTGGGAGATCGGTCACATCCCCACCTCCCCGACTCCAACTTTCATGGAACCGCCCTGAGGTGCGTGCCGTGCTGATGGCGTGACACCTCGGGCGCTCGGGTCCCCCTGGACGGGACTCGTGCCTTTTCCCGTTGGAGCCATGCATGCCGTTGCACGAAGGACAATCCTCCCTCGCGTCATCCACCCTGTTGGAGAGTTCACCGTCGTCGGATGTGACGCTACGGCCCCAGGAGCGGGACGATGGCGGGGTCCCCCGTTTCGAGCACCCCCGGACCGAGGGCGAGATCATCCTGCTCGTCAAGCGGGCCCGCGCCCTGGGCGTGCAGCTCCGGGTGCGTGGCGCGCAACACTGCAAGCCCCGCGGGGCCATCTACACCGACAAGGGCTCCCAGCACATCAACGTGCAATTGGATTACTACAACCGGATCCTCCACTGGGACGAGGCGCGCATGCGCGTCACCGTCCAGGCGGGTTGCCACCTGGGAGTGGATCCGAACAATCCGCTGTCGACGAAGAAGAACAGCCTGCTCTGGCAGCTCGACCAGAAGGGCTGGGCGCTGCCGGACCTCGGAGGCATCACCCACCAGACGGTGGCCGGCTTCCTGTCGACGGGCTCGATGGGGGGAACGATCCACCACGATCTGGGTGGGGCCATCGCCGGCATCCGCCTGATTGATGGCACCGGCCGGGTGCATGAGCTGGCGCCCAACCCCGAGGACCCGGAGGACGAGCGGAACAATCCGTTCTACGCCGCGGGCGTCTCCCTGGGCCTGCTGGGCGTCATCTCCACGGTCACCCTCCAGTGCGAGCCCCGCTACGACATCGAGGGACGGCAGGTCACCAGCCCGGCCGGGAAGTGCGACATCTCGCTGTTCGACCCGGGCGGGAAGGGGCTGCAGCGCTACTGGGAGGAGAACGAACAGGGGGACACCTATACGCGCCTGCTCTGGTTGCCCCAGAAGGGCGTGGACAAGGTGGAGCTCTGGACGGCGCATCGCGCCGGGGACGAGCGCAAGTGGCTGCGGTGCCTCGTCAGCAGGCGCTTCAAGCGCAGGCCCTTCGTCTCGGTCCCGCGCGTCTTCCAGTGGCTCATCATCCACCCGTTCTACAAGTTCATCGCGGAGGAGGGCCTGCCCTACGTCGAGGCCACCGAGAGGCTCGTGCGCCGGGTGCTGAACCTCTTCTCGCGCGATGGGGTGAAGACGTTCCGGGACTCGTGGTTCCAGGCGCTGCCCATGGACAACGGGGTGTCCGACAAGCACCTGCCCACGGTCTTCACCGAGATGTTCTTCGACCTCGAGCAGACCGCCCGGGTCCTCGAGGTGCTCCACAAGTACTTCAACCCCTGCTCCGACGAGAGCGAGGCGTTGAAGGACGCGGCGGGCATGGGCCGCACCGGCTCGTTCGCCTTCGAGATCTACCCGGGACACAGGAGCCGCTTCTGGATGAGCCCCAGCTACAAGCGGCATTCCTGCCGGCTGGACGTGTTCTGGTTCCATACGAAGGCGGACCGGGCCACGCGGGAGGCGTTCTTCGAGCGCTTCTGGGGCCTGATGCGCCAGGAGGGCATCGACTTCCGGGTGCACTGGGGCAAGTACCTGCCTCCCGTGCGCTCGGCGGCGGGAGCCGAGTACCTGCGCTCGCAGTACCCCATGTGGGGGCGGTTCATGCAGGTGCGCAAGCGCATGGATCCGGATGGCATCTTCCTGAGCACGTACTGGAAGGAGCACCTCGGCGTCTTCGCCTCCGTGCTGGATCGTCCCGAGCCGAGCCAGGTGCTCGCGCTGCCGGCGTCCGGCACCGGGCCGATGACCCTGATGCAGCGGGGGAAGGCCGCGGCCTCGGGCCTGCGCACCACGGCCCGGCGGCACGTACGGCACGGACGGCTGTATGTCTCGGTCGCCGTCCTGAAGCTGGTCTTCGGTGTGATCGATCTGGTGCGTGGCCGGCCGGATGGGTCCGGGGACTCCACGACTGAACAGGGCGCGTGAAGAAGCACGAGCTCCCGGGAGGGGGCCGGGAGTTAGACTCCCGGTCCCTTTCGCACTGGAGCACGGTATGAAGCGGCAGCACTCCTGGTCGTTCCCGCTGATGGCCCTCCTGGTCTGCTCCTGCCACTTCGCGAAGACCGACTTCATCCTCGAGACGCTGAACAAGCCGTCGCCTCCGGCGAAGCCGGGCCAGACTCCCGAGATTTCGGTGGCCGAGCGGGTCGGGCGCCTGACGCGGGATCACCTGTCCGACGCGTACCTGGAGCCCGCCACGGTGGCGGGCTGGATGTCGGAGCTGGGCAAGGCGCCCGGGCCCCTCGTCGCCCTGGTGGGCTGTCTGTCCAACGCGGCGGGCACGGACACCGGGACCTGCTTCAACCCATTCGTCGGTGATGCCGTGACGGCTCCCCAATGGGGCGTGCCCGAGGCTCCGGGCCTGGTGGATCCCGCCGCGCCCCAGGTGGCGGAGGTCGACGCGGAGCGCTTCCTGGCCAATGTCATGTCCATCGGTCCCTCGCTGGCGGCGCTCCAGCAGGCCGTGGGCCGGCCCCTCACCCAGGAGGAGCTGGCGAAGGGAATCCAGGAGGGCTCCGAGGCCGCCGCGCAGTACATCCACGCGCGCCGCTGGCACCGCGAGCTCCAGCGGCCCTCCACCGCGCTCGTGTTGAGTGGAGGCGCGGCCAATGGCGCCTTCACCGCCGGGGCGCTCTGGCGCCTGCTGGGCATCCTCCAGCAGTGCCGGGGCAAGGCGCCTCCCGAGGGCTGTGGCGATGCCCGGATCGATCTGGTGGCCGGCAGCAGCACGGGGACGCTCGTGGGCACGCTGATCGATCTGTTCCACACGCCGGGCCAGGAGCAGAACGCGCGAGAGCTGCTCGTGAGCAACTACACCTGCACGGTGGAGTCGGACCTGTATTGCGTCAATTCGACGTGGGACTGGAAGCTCGCCGAGGATGTGCGGGGACTCGTCCGCTTCGATCGGCTCCAGGGCAAGCTGAAGGCCGCCGTCACGCCGGGGATGCTCACCAACGGCACCGAGCTGGTGGCTGTCTCGGTGGAGTACGCCTCGGGGGACGTCTACGCCATCAGCGATCAGGATCCCGCGGACTTCTCCCGGAGCGCGACCGAGTCCGAGCGCGTCGAGGGCCTCATCCAGGCCATCATGGCCTCCATCGTCGAGCCGGTGCTCTCGGAGCCGATCGACTGGGTGCCCTCCAAGGACGGCAGGGCACGGGGCACGTTCGTGGATGGCGGGGTGCGCTCGGGGCTGCCGCTGCTCCAGGCGGTGCAGCGCGGCGCCGAGCGGGTGCTGGTCATCTCCACCGCGGGAATCGAACCGGTGCGTGTCGCCAACCCGCCGCATGCCTTCGGGATGCTGACCCGGACGTTGGATCTGTTCGTCGCGCAGCCGCGGGTGGCCGAGGTGCAGCAGGGCGAGCTGGCCGCCGTCTCGCGGCGCTTCACCGAGTACAACCTGTGCACGGAGCGGCTCGCGTTCACCGTCCGAGAGCCAAAGGACGAGAAGGCCCGGAGGAGTGCCGTCACGAACTTCTGCGCCCGCCAGGGGCCGGGCTTCACTCCGCCCAGGCCCTCGGGCTTCCAGGCCGCCGCGAGCATGTGGATGGGGCCGGCGCGCTTCGAGCAGGTGGCCTCGAGCTGGCGCAGCTCGTGGATGTACCTGCCCGAGGCGAGCCTGGAGACGGCCCAGGGGTATGCCTTCACGCCCAAGGTGATGCGGCCACTGTTCCTCCAAGGGGTGAGGACCTTCCAGGAGCGGTGCCCGGAGATCCTCCGCCTCTTCGAGATCCAGGGCTCCCTGGCGAGCCAGGAGTGCAAGAGGCCTCCGGAGGAGCTCGCGCGGGAGGCCCAGGCCAGCTTCGCCGATGAGAAGCAGTGCACGGGGAAGCCGGAGAGGCGCCTATGCAAGTGAGCTCGAATCAGATGCGGGGCCTCGTGCACGCGATTGCCTTCGGGGACCAGCCGTCGCTGCTGGCGAGGCGTGTGCATGCCCCTGCGCCGCGTGCTCGAGAGCCTGCGGTGTGAGCTGGACGTGGGCCCGCGAGAGGCTCCGCCCCCGGTCGCGTGACGGCGACACCGGACGGAGCCTCCGGCACTACGCGAGCAGCAGGGCGAGCCGGACGGCCGGACGGAGCGTCTGGCGGCGCGGCGACAGCAGGCCCGCCAGACTCCAGCGGCGGCCCGGCTTGGGCCGCACGGCGTGGTGGACCGACAGGTTGCCCGGGCCTCCGAGCAGCAGCCCGAGGGCTCCGGCCATCAGGGACAGGTTGAACTCGTAGCCGCCCTTCTGGACGTCGAAGCCGTTGCGGGCGTGCACCTTCGCGATGGCCATGGCCTGCGTCACGAGGATGGAGACGGCCGCCACGCGGGTGCCGATGCCGAGGAAGGTGAGGGCGCCGGCGGCCAGCTCGGTCCAGCCCGTCGCGAGCACCCAGAAGCGGGCGGGCTTGATGCCGATGCTGTCGAAGAACTGCGACGTCTGCTCAAGGCCCTCGGGCTTCAGCTTGGAGAGGCCGTGGTAGAGCATCGTCGAGCCGAGGGTGGCTCGGAGGGGTAGCGCGGAGTGATTCGCCAGCTGTCCTTCTAATGCGGTCAGGGTCATCGCCGTGGCCATTCGTGTTCCTCCCAGTGCACGGGTGTCGCGGGAACCGTCCGCATCCGCCCCCGCCGAGGCAATGAAGTCCCAGGCAGGGGAGCGGGCGCCCGTGCGTTTCTCCGGGCCGCCTCGCCGTCCCTTGCATGGGTGAAAGGGAGACATCCCCCCATGACAGCGTTGCGCGAAAGGCCCGCACCACGTATTCGCCTGCGGTGAATGTTGACACCTCCCGTGGCATTCAGCCCAGCCACCGTGGCGCACGAGGCCGCCCGCGCCGCGACGGGTGAGCGGCCATGACAGCGGCCCCTGCCCGTTCCCAGGCGCACGCCGCGCGCTGGCTCCCACGGGTGCTCGGCGTCGGGGTGCCGTTCTGTGTCTGCATCCTGGTCTCGCGAGGCCTCGGCGCGCTCGCCCACGGCCTTTCGTTCCTCGTCTTCCTCGCGGGCATCATGGCCGCGGGCGGGTACGGCGGTCTCTGGCCCGCCCTCTGCCTGACGGTCCTGGCGACGCTCGCGCTCGACGTGCTGTTCCTCCCCCCGCTGGGCTCCCTCGCCATCTCGAACCCGGGTGAGGCGGTGATGCTGGGGATGCTCAGCGTGCTGGGGGTTGTCATCGGCGTGGCCGCCCGCACGCTGCACGAGGCGCGCGGACGTGCGGAGCAACTGCGACAGGAACTCCGGTTGTTCGACGCGGTGCGCGCCAACGGGGAGCGCTACCGGCAGCTCTTCGAGGCGGCCCCGCAGATCATCTGGACGAACCGGCCGGACGGCAGTGGCACGGAGTTCAACCAGCTCTGGTTCGAGCTCACCGGACAGACGCGCGAGCAGGCCTCGGCCTACGGGTGGCTGGAGTCCATCCACCCCGAGGACCTGGCGCGGCTGCGGGCCTCCCGGGAGGAGGGCATCCGGCGGGGGTCGGCCTATGCCGTCGAGTTCCGCTTGAAGACGGCGAGTGGGGGATACCACTGGATGCTGGGGCGCGTGGTGCCCCTGCACGGCGGCTCCGGGGAGCTCGAGGGTTGGCTGGGCGCGATCATCGACATCCATGAGCGCAAGAGGGCGGAAGCCGTGCAGCACTTTCTCGCGGAGGCGAGCGCCGTGCTGGCCCGCTCGCTCGATGAGCGCGAGACGCTCGAGCAGGCCACCCGGCTGGTGGTCCCGGAGCTGGCCGACTGGTGCGTCGTGGATCTCAACACCCCGGGCGGCCTGGAGCGCGTGGCGGTGTTCCACCGGGAGCCCGCCGCCGCCGCGCACGTCGAGGTGATCCGCCGCCACCGTCCGGGTCCGGGCGCCCGCAGCCCCGTGCTCGAGGTCTTCCGCACCGGAGAGGCGCGGCTCGGGGAACGGTTCGACGACGCGGCCTATCAGGCCACCGTGGGGTCCGACGAGCATCTGGCCGCGATGCGCGCGCTGGCCCCCCACTCCTACCTGGTGGTGCCGCTGGTGGCCCGGGAGCGGGTGCTCGGAACGCTCTCCCTGCTGCGCGGCCCGGGCAGTGAGCGCTACACGGAGGAGGACCTGGTGCTGGCGCGGGACTTCGGCCGGCGCTGCGGCCTGGCCATGGACAACGCCCGCCTGCTCACGGAGCTACAGCGCTCGCTGAGCACCCGGGACGACTTCCTCTCCTCGGTGGCCCACGATCTGCGCAACCCGCTGTCGGTCATCAAGATGCGCGCGGAGCTCCTGCACCTCCAGGTGGCGCAGCGGGGGAGCATCGAGCCCGAGCGCCTCACGTCCGAGGCGACGCGCATCCAGGCGGTCACCGAGGAGATGAGCTCGATGATCGACGGCCTGCTCGACGTGGTGCGCAGCGAGATGGGCCAGCGCCCGAGCCTGCGGCGCACCGAGGTGGACCTGGGGGCGCTCGCGCGGGGCGTCGCCTTGGATCAGCAGCAGGTGACGCAGCGGCACCAGGTGCACGTCCACACGCCACGGACGCCCCTCGTCGTGTCCGTGGACGAGGTGCGTGTGCGGCGCGTCGTTCGCAACCTCCTGCTCAACGCGGTGAAGTACAGCCCCGAGGGAGGCGCCGTCGAGGTGCGCGTGGAGCGGCGCGAGGTGGACGGGGAGGGGTGGGCCGTCCTGGAAGTCCAGGATCAGGGCCTCGGCATCCCCGCGAGAGATCTGCCGCACCTGTTCGGGCGCTTCTACCGGGGAGAGAACGTCGTGGGGCGCATTCCCGGGACGGGCCTCGGGCTGTTCGGCGCGAGGCAGATCGCCGAGCAGCACGGAGGCCGCATCGAGGTGACGAGCGTGGAGGGGCAGGGCAGCACCTTCTCGGTGTGGCTGCCCCTGAACGCTCCCGAGGGGACGGGAACTACCCCGGGGTGAACCACAGCACGGACAGCGGGGGCAGTGTCAGCGAGGCCGAGGACTCCTGGCCGTCCCACCCGTACTGCTCGGTGTGGATGCGCCCCATGTTGCCGATGCCCGAGCCGCCGTAGTCCTGGGCGTCCGTGTTCAACAGCTCCACGTAGCTGCCGTGGCGGGGGAAGCCGACGCGGTAGCCCTCGCGAGGCACGGGCGACAGGTTGGCGATGCACACCACGTGGCCACCGGGCTGGCGCGAGCGCCGCACGAAGGCGAACACGTTGGCCGCCGCCGAGTCCGGTTGGAGCCACTGGAAGCCCAGCGGCTCGCCGTCCGCGTCGTAGAGCGCCGGGTGGCTCCGGTAGAGCTTGTTCAGGTCCGACATCATCGCCCGGATGCCCCCGTGTCCCGGGTCTCCGAGCAGGTGCCAGTCCAGGCTCCGGTCGTTGTTCCACTCGCTGGGCTGGCCGAACTCGCCGCCCATGAAGAGCAGCTTCTTGCCCGGGTGCGCCCACATCCACGCGAGCAGCGCCCGGAGGTTGGCGCGCTTCTGCCACGCGTCTCCCGGCATCTTCCCGTACAGCGAGCCCTTGCCGTGCACCACCTCGTCATGGCTCAGCGGCAGCATGAAGTGCTCGCTGAAGGCATACAGCAGGCCGAAGGTGAGCTGGTTGTGGTGGTGCTGACGGTAGATGGGGTCCTTCGAGTAGTACGTCAGCGTGTCGTGCATCCAGCCCATGTTCCACTTGAAGTGGAAGCCGAGCCCGCCCTCTTGCGTGGGCTGACTCACCTTGGGCCACGCGGTGGACTCCTCGGCGATCATCACCGCGCCGGGGAACTTGCGGCGCACGGTGTCGTTGAGCTCGCGCAGGAAGGAGATGGCCTCCTCGTTCTCGCGGCCGCCCCAGCGGTTGGGCACCCACTCACCGTGCTTGCGGCTGTAGTCGAGGTAGAGCATGGAGGCCACCGCGTCCACGCGCAGGCCGTCGATGTGGTACTCCTCGAACCAGAAGAGCGCGTTGGCGATGAGGAAGTTGCGCACCTCGTTGCGGCCGAAGTTGAAGACGTACGTGCCCCAGTCCGGCTGCGTACCCTGGCGTGGATCCGCGTGCTCGTAGAGGGCCGTGCCGTCGAACTGGCCCAGTGCGTGTGCGTCCCGGGGGAAGTGCCCGGGCACCCAGTCCAGGAGCACGCCGATGCCCTGCTCGTGCAGGTAGTTGACGAGGTAGCGGAAGTCATCCGGGTGCCCGAAGCGGGCGGTGGGCGCGTAGTAGTTGCCCACCTGGTAGCCCCAGGAGCCACCGAAGGGGTGCTCCGACACGGGCATCAGCTCCACGTGGGTGAAGCCCATCTGCTTCACGTACTCGGCGAGCGCGGTGGCCATCTCGCGGTAGGTGAGGGAGCGGTCCCCGTCCTCCACCACGCGCCGCCACGAGGCCAGGTGCACCTCGTAGACGCTCCACGGCTCGTGGTCCACGTTCTTGCCGGCGCGCCCCGTCATCCACTTCTCGTCCGCCCACTGGAAGTGGTTCAGGTCGTGCACCACCGAGGCCGTGGCCGGAGGCACCTCGGTGCGGAAGGCGAACGGGTCCGACTTCAGCAGGCGCGTGCCGCCGCCGCCCGGGCGGATCTCGAACTTGTAGCGCGTGCCCTCGCCGACCTCGGGGATGAAGATCTCCCAGATGCCCGAGGCGCCCATGCGCCGCATGGAGTGCAGCCGGCCGTCCCAGCTGTTGAAGTCGCCCACCACGGACACGCCCGAGGCCGTGGGCGCCCACACCGCGAAGGCCACGCCGTTGATGCCGTTGTGGTGGAGCGGATGGGCTCCCATGCGCTTCCAGATCTGCTCGTGCCGGCCCTCGCCCGTGAGGTACAGGTCCATGTCGCCCAGCGTGGGCAGGAAGCTGTACGGATCGCGCAGGGTGAAGGTCTTGTGGCCGGGGTACTCCACCTCGATGAGATAGTTGAACGTGTCCGTCCTGCCGTTGAGGCGGGCCTCGAAGACGCCGCCCATCCGGTGCGTCATCGGAATACGGCCGCCGGACTCGGGCAGCACGTGGATGGAGACGGCGTCCGGGCGGAAGGTCCGCACCACCACGCCATCCCCATCCGGGTGGATGCCCAGCACGCGGTGCGGCTCGGGGTGACGCAGCTCCACCACCTGCTGCAACTCCGCGTCCACCTGCTGCCGATCCATCGGCTTCTTCACGTGCGAACCTCCATCCTCATGAGTGCCTGGACGGGGATGCGCACCCAGTCCGGCCGGTTCTGCAACTCGTAGCGCACTTCGTAGAGCATCTTCTCCAGTTCGAAGGCGTCAAGCATCGCGTTGAAGCTCGCGTCGTCCTGGGGAAGGAAGGGCGCCCCCCGCGTGCTGGCGCGGTAGCCCTCCAGGAAGGCCCGGCGCGCCGGCCCCACGCGCTCCCCCGCGGCCAGTCCCTCCAGCGTCACCGTGGCCTCCGCGTAGTCGAAGGAGCGCAACATTCCCGCAACGTCCCTCAAGGCTGAGTACTTCTCCCGCCGCTGGGAGAAGGTGCGCCCCGGCTCGCCCTCGAAGTCGAAGATGAGCCAATCCCCGTGCGCCCGGAGCACCTGTCCGAGGTGCAGATCTCCGTGAATGCGGATCTTCTGCCCTGAAGGGGAAACCTGCGCCAGTTGTTTCGCATGGCCCAGGAGCGTCTCGCGGCGATTCTCCAGCTCGGGGAACTGGCGCATGGCGTCGGCGAGGGTGACGCCCATCTCGCCCACCATGGAGGCGCTCCAGCGCTGGAGGTCCTCGGCGTGGAGGGGCTCGGGGGCGAAGGCGGGCTCGTCGGAGTTGGAGGCGAGCGCGCGGTGCAATTCGCCCAGCCGTTGGCCCAGGCCGCGCAGCTCCCCGAGGAAGGGCTCCGTGAGCCGGGCACCGCGGCGGAAGTGGTCCAGCGTGTAGCGCCAGCCGTCGGTGACGTCGGGGACGTAGCGGTGCACCACGGCGAGGGTGCCGCCCGCGGGGCCCTCGGAGCTCAGCGCCCCGAGCAGGGTGGGGGTGGCGCGGAAGGAGGTTTTCGTCGCGAGGAAGCGGCCCACCTCGTACTCGGGGTTGATGCCGACCTCCAGCTTGCGGATGACCTTGAGGATGACCTTCTCGGCGACCACCACGGAGGTGTTGCTCTGCTCCACCTGGAGCCGCCGCACGGGCAGGGGCGAGGGCAGGGCCATGAGGCCCTCGGGGGTGTCGAGCCACTCGCCCACGAGCTTGCCCGAGGCGCTGGGCAGCTCGCGCTTCTCGCGGATGAGCTGGAAGAAGGCGCGCAGCACCTCGGCGTCCTCGAAGGCGTCCTGCACGCCCTCGCCGGTGGAGAGCACGGGCAGCAGGTAGCGCTCCGGGTGGCCGAGCTCGTAGACGACCTCCACCACGGCGAGGGTGAACTCGCGCCCATCCGGCAGGGGCAGGGTGGCGTGGTCCACCGCGGAGACGGACTTGATGGGCGAGGCCTTGCCGCCGAACCAGCGCTGGTTGCGGAGGTAGTCCGGGAGCTTCGTCAGATCGATGGGCGTGGTCACGGCATTCCCCTCCCTGGCGTGAGCTTCTCGAGGCGGAACCACAGGAACATGAAGGGACCCAGCGTGAGCTGGTACGGCATGCTGCCGGAGATGCGCGGGAAGGGCGTCTCGCCGATGAGCTCCACGGGCACCTGGCCCTCGAAGTCGCGCAGGTCGATGACGGCCGGCTGGGCGAAGCGCGAGAGGTTGCAGACGATGAGGATCGTCTGTCCCTCGTACTCGCGCACGAAGGCGATCACCTTGCGGTTGTCCGGGTTGAGCCAGCGCAGCCGGCCCATGGCGAAGGCGGGGTAGCGCTGGCGCACGCGCAAAATCCGCTTCATCCAGTTGAGCAGCGAGGAGCGGACGCGCTCCTGAGCCTCGACGTTGATGGCCTGATAGCCGGAGACGGGGTCCGCGATGACGGGGGCATACAGGCGCGCGCCATCGGCCCGGGAGAAGCCCGCGTTGCGGTCGGGCGTCCACTGCATGGGGGTGCGCACGCCGTTGCGATCGCCCAGGTAGATGTTGTCCCCCATGCCAATCTCATCCCCGTAGTAGAGGACGGGGGTGCCCGGCAGGGTGAACAGCAGGCTGTGCATGAGCTCGATGCGCCTGCGGCCGTAGTCCATCAGCGGGGCGAGCCGGCGCCGGATGCCCAGGTTGATGCGCATGCGCGGGTCGGTGGCGTACTCCCGGTACATGTAGTCCCGGTCCTCGTCCGTCACCATCTCGAGCGTGAGCTCATCGTGGTTGCGCAGGAAGATGGCCCACTGGCACGTCTCGGGGATGTCTGGCGTCTGCTGGAGGATTTCGACGATGGGCGTGCGGTCTTCCTTGCGCAGCGCCATGAAGAGGCGGGGCATCACCGGGAAGTGGAAGCCCATGTGGAACTCGTCGCCGTCGCCGAAGTAGACGCGCACGTCGGCGGGCCACTGGTTGGCCTCGGCGAGCAGCACCCGGCCGGGGTAGTTCGTGTCCACGAACTTCCGGACCCTCCTCAGCGCCTCGTGCGTCTCCGGGAGGTTCTCGCAGCTGGTCCCCTCGCGTTCGATCAGGTACGGCACGGCGTCCAGCCGCAGGCCATCGACGCCGAGGTCGAGCCAGAAACGCATCACGCCCATCACGGCCCGCAGCACTGCCGGGTTGTCGA
>NZ_JBJMQO010000073.1:0-26889 GCF_045802675.1 Archangium sp.
CGAACCACTCCGCACGACCGTTCCGCGCCTGGCTCATCCGAAAGTCTCCGGGCTCCGGGCTCCCGCGAGCGCATGAGCCGCCGCGAGGCCAACGGGCAATCTCGGAGAACACCTCCGGGCGCTCGGCTCTTCCGTCCCGTGCGCCTCAGGGGCCAGGCGAGCGGGCGCTCGGAGTCTCCCGCCAGGCCGCACGGACAGGGGCTCGACCCGGGAGGCCCGCTCCCCTCACCCCATCAGGCTCGAAGGGCGCCACATCCGGTTTTCTCCCCAGGCCCGGCGTCCCACTCCGGGTCCACCGCCCAACGGAAGCCCCCACCCGTCCGACCCCCGACAGTCCCGCCCCCCCAAGTCCCGCTCCGGTAGCGGTGTCGCCTCCCCCACGGTTTCGCACGCGGAAGCAGCCGACCCGGCGTGCGGTGGCGCACGAGGGGCTCGCGCGCCGGGGCGGGGTACTCCCCCTGACAGGGGCCGCTTCCTAGGTTGGAGGGCACCATGCGAAGCAGCCTCGGGGCCCGCCGGGACACGGGCCGGCAGGAGTCTCGTCCCTGGAAGACTCGGGCCGTGTCGGAGCTGGGCGCGGCGCGCTCGCGTCTGCTGCGGATGCTCGAGGGCCTGCCCGAGGACGCCCTCACCCGCCAGCACTCGCCCCTCATGTCCCCCATCGTCTGGGACGTGGCCCACGTGGCCAACTACGAGGAGCAGTGGCTGTTGCGCGCGCTCGGCGCCCCCGCGCTCACCGACGCCGCCTTCGACTCGCTCTACGACGCCTTCCGCCACCCGCGCTCCTCGCGCTCGCGCCTGCCGCTGCTCTCCCCCGAGCGGGCCTTCGCCTACGCCGCGCGCGTGCGCGAGGCCTCGCTCGAGTGGCTCCAGCACCTGCACGAGGAGTCGGACGCGCCGCTGCTGCGCGGGGGCTTCGTCTTCGGCCTGGTGGCGCAGCACGAGCAGCAGCACCTGGAGACGCTCGCCGCCACGCTGCAGCTGATGACGAGCCACGAGTACCGGCCCGCCGCGCGCCCGCGTCCGCGCCCGGGGCGCACCGCGCAGCACGAGCTCTTCATTCCCGGCGGCCCGGTGCGCGTGGGCAGCGACGCGGCGTGGGCCTATGACAACGAGCGCCCCGCGCACACGGTGGACGTAGCGCCCTTCCTGCTCGACGCGCACCCCGTCACCAACGGGGACTTCGTCGTCTTCGTCGAGTCCGGGGGCTACGCGGACGCGCGCTGGTGGGACCCGCAGGGCTTCGAGTGGCTTGCCTCCGAGGGCATCCGCCACCCGCTTTTCTGGGAGCCGCGGGACAACGGCACCTGGCTGCGCAGGCGCTTCGGGTGGGTGGAGCCGATTCCACCGGACGAGCCCGTGCAGCACGTGTGCTGGTACGAGGCGGACGCCTACGCGCGCTGGGCGGGCAAGCGCCTGCCGACGGAGGCCGAGTGGGAGAAGGCCGCGGCGGGCTCGGACGTGCGGCCGCGCGCGTACCCCTGGGGGGACACCGCGCCGGGCGAGGGCCACGCCAACCTCGGGGGAGAGCTGTGGGGCCCCGCGCCAGTGGGCAGCTACCCGGCGGGACAGAGCGTGGACGGGGTGTGGGGGCTGCTCGGGGACGTGTGGGAATGGACGGCGAGCACCTTCGGCGGGTACGCGGGCTTCAAGGCCTTTCCCTACCGCGAGTACTCGGAGGTGTTCTTCGGGACGGAGTACCGCGTGCTGCGAGGCGGCGCCTGGGCGAGCGCCCCGGTGGCCGTGCGCAACAGCTTCCGCAACTGGGACTACCCCATCCGCAGACAGCTATTCGCCGGCTTCCGGTGCGCGCGCGACGCGAGGTGAGGCATGGGACGGAGGGAGTGGATGGGCGAGAGCGGACTGGGGCGGGAGCGCGAGCCGTCGGTGATGGTGGAGGTGCACGTGCAACCGGGGGACGCGCAGCGGGCGTTGCGCGCGGAGGTGCTGGCCGGGCTGTGTGGCGAGCGCCAGCCCCGGGAGCTGTCGCCGAAGTGGCTCTATGACGAGCGCGGCAGCCAGCTGTTCGACGAAATCACCCGGCTGCCGGAGTACTACCCCACGCGGCGCGAGCGCGAAATCCTCCTGGCCCACGCGGGGGAGGTGGTTCGGGCGAGCGGGGCGGACACGCTGGTGGAGCTGGGCAGCGGGAGCAGCGAGAAGACGCGGCTGCTGCTGGACGCGATGCGGGGCACGGGGCAGCTGCGGCGCTTCGTGCCCTTCGACGTGAGCGAGGCCTTCCTGCGGCAGGCGGCCCGGGGCGTGGCGCGCGAGTACCCGGGGCTGCCCGTGCACGCGGTGGTGGGGGACTTCGAGCGGCACCTGGGGCGGCTGCCCGCGGGAGGGCGCAGGCTGGTGGCGTTCCTCGGGGGCACCATCGGCAACCTCAAGCCGGCCGAGCGCGCGCGCTTCTACGCGGAGCTGGCGGCGGGACTGGCGCCGGGCGAGGGGCTGCTGTTGGGGACGGACCTGCTCAAGTGCCGCGAGCGGCTCTTCGCGGCGTACAACGACAGCGCGGGGGTGACGGCGGCCTTCAACCGCAACGTGCTGAGCGTGCTCAACCGCGAGCTGGGGGCGGACTTCGAGCCCGGGTGCTTCGAGCACCTGGCGCCCTTCGACGAGGAGAACGGCTGGGTGGAGATGCGGCTCATCTCCACGAGGCCGCAGGCGGTGCGGCTGCCGGCGCTGGAGCGCTACGTGAACTTCGCCGAGGGCGAGGTGCTGCGCACGGAGGTGAGCTGCAAGTTCCGCCCCGAGCAGGTGGAAGCGGAGCTCTCGGCGGCGGGGCTGCGGCTGGTGGAGCGCTGGACGGACGCGGCGGGAGACTTCGCGCTCTCGCTGGCCCTCAAGCGCTGACGCACCACCCACGTCCGGCGCGCGGAGCCACCAAGAACCTCCCGGATGTTGGGCATCAAGGGGCCCCTCCCGGCGCGATTTTCCCGCAACTGGTCCGATGGTCGTACCAGTCCGCGCCGCGCTCGCCCGGAGGGGCCTCCTCCGGGAGTCGGTCCGAACGAGGCCCGAGCACAGCGGGCACCCTCCGGGCGAGTTCTCCCGCAACTGGTCCGATGGTCGTACCAGTTCGCGCCGCGCTCGCCCGGCAGGGGGACCTTCCCGGTGAGCGCACCGGAGGCGCAACACCCCTCGCGCAGGCTCTCGGTTCTGGATGGGTATCCGGTGCATGGACGAGCGCACGAGGCTCGTCGATGGCCCCGGTCACGGCCCAGGACCCCCGCCCCTGGGAGTGCGCGCAACCGGGTCCGGGTCCGCTCCCACGTCCTGTCTCCTGACTGGCCCACCTGCTGCAACGCGGGCCACGAGAAGGAGCCACGAGGACATGGAGAACCTGGAGCGCACGAAGCTCGTCGCGCACATCGAGAACGAGTTGGAGCGCATGGTGGCGCGAGGCGCGCACCCCCAGACAGGAATCCTTCCCTCGGAGCGCAAGCTGGCGCGGAGCTTCGGCGTGGCGCGGGGAACCATCCGGGAGGCGCTCCTGCGTCTGTCGGCGCGCGGCCTGATCGTGAGGCGCCAGGGGACGCAGGCCCGAGCGGTGACGCTCGACCGCGCCGTGACGCTCGAGAATCTGGGGGTGGTCCTCCACGAATTGGAGAGAGGGCGTTCCGAGCAGCTCCACCTGCTCGCGGGGTACTTCGAGCTCAAGCGGGAGACGACCGTCGAGCTGCTGGTGCGCGGCTGCGAGCACGCGTCCAACGAGGAGCTGGCTCGAGTCGAGACCGCCTGCTTCGAGCTGCGCGAGGGCGCTCGCTGGGACGATGGCTCCCATCGCTGGGTGGAGCAGGAGTTCGAGTTGCTCCGGACGGCGGCCATGGCGGCGGAGCGCCCCGGGCACTTCCTCCTCGTCCAGTCCTTGGAGCGCGCCTTCTGGGGAATGGCCGAGGTCGTGCGGCCCCTGCTCCCCTCCGAGGCGGTCCGTCACTGGTCGGAGCGGACCCAGAGTTGGTTGTTCGACCGGGACGGGGATGCCCTGAGACGGGAACTGCCCCCGCTGCTCCTCGCCTGTGATGCCCACGTCCTCGGTCGCCTCGGGCCCGCGTCCCGGGCGGACGCCGTCTCCCACCCCACCGGATGATTCGTGGGATGCCCCCGGAACACCGTCCCCTCCGGCAGCCGACGCGCGGCCGCATGCCGTGACGCCTCCGTCACGAATTCCACTGCCGGGCCCGTGCCCGGAATACGCCCGTGCGCTTGGGGTTGCGCTGGCGAGGGCTACCCGACATTCAAGGGGAAACCGGCTCGGAGAAAGCGTCCGCGGGCGGACAGGCCCCACGCGGACGACACCACGCGAAGAACCCACGCCCCCCCTCGGGCGTTCTCGCCTCCGGGCGGTTTCCACATATCCACCAGAGCGCCGTCCGTCCGGGGGGAAGGGCCGGCTCCCTGGTGTCGTAGGGGGGATTCATCGGGCGCGCGACCGGAGAGCATGGGACTCCGGCTCGTGGCGCCCGATGTCTTTGCGGGGAGCGCCCGGGTCACTTCGGCTGCTGGAACTCGATGCCCCGGCAGGCCTCGGCGGCCTGGTGCACCTCGTCCGCGCTGACCCCGGGGAAGGTGGCGCACAGGAAGAGGTCCTTCTCCACGCGCCGGGCCCCGAAGAGCGCCGGGTACTCCGAGCCCAGCCCTCCATCGCCCAGCCTCGGCACGAGCTTCAGCCGCACGAGCGAGAAGTCCGCGCCGCCCTCCTTCTGCTCGACCGAGTGCTCGAAGCCCTGGAAGGACTTCTGCACGGACTGGAGGATCTCGTCGGGAGAGGGCAGCGCCGAGCCCTGGCCCGGACGCAGGTCCACGCGCAGCACGGTGTGGGCGGGAGGGCCGAACTGGAAGCTGCCATCGGCGGCCACCTGGGCCGTCCACCCCGGGGGCATGGGCACCTTCACGCCCACGCGGCGCTGGGGGGTGGGGACGTCCTCGGCGTGCTCGGCCTCGGGGACGGCCCGCGGCTCCTCGGGGGGCCGCTGCTTGCAACCACCGCCACCGGTCGCCAGCACGGCGAGCGCCACCAGGGCGGCGCGGGCCTGCTGGCGCACGGCGCGGCTCACTACTTCTTGCCCTCGCCGGGAGGCGGCGGCGGGCCTCCCTTGCCGCCGAGGTTCTCCATCTTGCTGGTGCCCTCGAAGATGACGCCGCGGTCCATGATGAGCGCGGGCGACTCGAGGTTGCCCTTCACTCGGGCCGGAGCGTGCAGCTCGATGAGCTGCGAGGCGCGCACGTTGCCCTCCACGGTGCCGTTGATGATGACGGTGCCGGCATTGATTTCGGCCTGGACACGGGCGCCGTCACCGATGACGAGCACGTCCTTGGTCACAATCTGGCCGTTGAACTTGCCGTCGATGCGAACCTGACCCTCGAAGGTGAGCTTCCCCTCGAACTCGCTGCCCTTGCCGAGCAGCGTGTGAACCTCACCCGGACGCGTTGCCACGGATTCATCCTCCCGTCTGGAGCTACCTAGAAGCGGTACGTTGGTTTTCTCTTCTTTTTTGCCGAGGAGCGCCACGCGCTACTCCTTCCTGAGTACCTTCAGGATGCGATCGAGGTCATCGTACGAGAAGTAATCGACTTCGATGGTGCCTTTTCCACTGCCCTTCTCCACCAAACGCACTTTGGTGCCCAGCACCCGCTGGAGCTCCTCCACCAGGCTCTTCACCTGGGGGCTCTGCTTCTTCGTGCTGGAGGAGTCCTTGTTGCCCTTGCCGCTGCCCTTGGCCTGCTGAACGAGCTTCTCGGTGTCGCGCACGCTCAGCTTGCGCGCGGCCACCTGCTGCGCCAGCTCGGTCATCTCCGGGATGCGGGGCACGCCCAGCAGCGCGCGCGCATGGCCCGCGCTCAGGTTGCCCTCGCCCACCATGCGCTTCACCTCCTCGGGCAGGCCGAGCAGCCGCAGCGCATTGGCCACCGTGGAGCGCTCCTTGCCGACGCGCTGGGCGACCTGCTCCTGCGTGAGGCCGAACTCCTCGACGAGCCGGTGGTAGCCCTCGGCCTCTTCCATGGGGTTGAGGTCCGCGCGCTGGAGGTTCTCCACCAGGGCGAGCTCGAAGGCCTCCACCTCCGTCACCTCGCGGACGATGGCGGGAATCTCGTGCAGGCCCGCGAGCTGGCTGGCGCGCCAGCGGCGCTCGCCGGCGATGAGCTTGTAGCCCTCCGCGTCCTTGCGCACGAGCACCGGCTGCAGAATGCCCTGCGCCTTGATGGACTCGGTGAGCTCGCGCAGCTTCGCCTCGTCGAAGTGGCGGCGCGGCTGGAGCGTGTCGCGGTGGATGGCCTCGATGGGCAGCTTGAGGACGCTGCCCTTGGGAGGGGCGGGAGGCTCGGGAGGCGCCGCCGCCACCGCGGCGGCCGCGGGAGGAGGAGCGGCCTGGGGGATGAGGGCGGAGAGGCCACGGCCCAACGCCCGCTTCTGCTTGTCACCGTTCAGCACTGCGTCGTCTCCGCCGGGAAGTCCCGGCACTACCAACCCGGAAGGGCCCGGGTGGCCAGGTCCTGCACTGCGCCGCGGGTGGACCTGGGAAACCCGGCGAGCACTCCGGCCCTCGCGGCCTGGAGCGGGACTTCACCCCGGAACCCCGGCGCGGGGAACCCCGGCCCCGGCCTCGACGCCTGCCCGGCCGGGAGGGGGGAAGGGGAGCCAGCCACAGCCCGCATATATAAGGATGCGGGCTCCTGGCCGGCCGGTCGCTACGCCACCTTGCGAGCAGGGGGTGGATGGGGCTCGCGCTGCATGATTTCGCGGCCGAGCGCCAGGTAGCTCTCACAGCCCTTGGACTTGATGTCGTAGAGGATGATGGGCTTGCCGAAGGAGGGGCACTCGGACAGGCGCACGTTGCGCGGGACGACGGCCGAGAAGACCTGCTCCTTGAAGAAGCCGCGCACGTCCGCGACGACCTGGTTGGCGATGTTCGCGCGCGAGTCGAACATCGTGAGGAGAATCCCCTCCATCTTCAGCTCGGGGTTGAAGGCCTGCCGCACCAGGTCGATGGTGTGGTTGAGCTGGGAGAGGCCCTCGAGCGCGTAGTACTCGCACTGCAGCGGGATGAGGACGGAGTCCGCGGCGATGAGCGAGTTGAGCGTGAGCAGGCCGAGCGACGGCGGGCAGTCGATGAGGACGTAGTCGTACTGGTCGGCGACGGGACGGAGCGCGTCGCGCAGACGGAACTCGCGCCGCTCCTGGTTGACGAGCTCGACCTCGGCGCCGGTGAGGTCCGGGGTGGCGGGCACCACCTGGAGGTAGCGCAGCTCGGTGGGGTGCGCGAGCTCGCTGATGGGACGGCCTCCGAGGAGGGCGTCATAGACGGTGCCCTGGAGCTGGTCGCGCTTGAGCCCGAGCCCGCTGCCGGCATTGCCCTGGGGGTCCATGTCGACGAGGAGCACCTTGCGCTCGGCGGACGCGAGACTCGCGGCGAGGTTGATGGCGGTGGTCGTCTTACCGACGCCGCCCTTCTGGTTGGAGATACAGATGATTCGACCCACGTGGCCCATCCTTGCGACGCCCCGGGGAGTACCCGGGGGCTCTGCGGGGGAGGCATGTACCGGACTCGTATTGATCCATCAAATCGGCGGCTGATCCAGTCCACGACCGGATCAGCCTTCTAGCCTGCCTGCCTGACATGCACGGTCCGGGGTCCGCTGTCTCCCACCCCCGCGCCCACCGGGAGAGGGACGGGGTGAGGGGAGCGGCGGCCCCGGGTTGAACCCCACCGGAGGCCGGTGTTCCACGTGGAACACGCCTCCCGCCAAAAAGGCCCCTCCCCCGTTCCGCGCCCCCACCTCGTTCCACGTGGAACACGCTGTCGCGGGCTGGGTGCCCCATCGTCCAGGGCAGGCACGGGAGCCGGGGGCCCTGCCCGCACCGTCCGGCGTTCCACGTGGAACACGGTCCTGGAGGAAGAGGTGCTTCCCCCTCCCCTCCCCTCTCCCTGGCCTTGTTCCACGTGGAACGTTTCCTGACGGGCGGCTCGCCGCCCCGATGGGCCATGGCCCCGGCCCGAGCAGGGAATGGCCTCCGTGCTCGCGCCCCGGAAGGCAGACACGGGGAACCCCTTCCCCTCCAGCCCTCGACCTTGTTCCACGTGGAACAAGCCTCCCGCCGGGAAGACGCCCTCCCCTGCTTCAATCCCCGCCGCGTTCCACGCGGGAACACGCTCCCGCCCGGCCCGGGCTCCCCCCTCACGAGACACGGGGCCGTGGGTGGAAGGAACCGCGGCGGGCCCGGCATCGCTCGTGACGTTCCACGTGGAACACGGCCACCCGGGCGCGCCCCCGGAGGAGCGGGAGGGGCGGCCCGGATGGAGTAGAAGCGGCCTCATGAAGCGACTCCACCGTGAGGACCTGTTCTGCTGGTCGGCCTTCAACGAACGGCTGAACATCGACTTCAACAGCTTCGTCTGGGTGCGCGAGGGCGGAAACGTGGTGTTCGACCCGCTCCCGCTCTCGGCCCATGACGCGGAGCACCTGCGCGGGCTCGGCGGGGCCGCCTGGGTGGTGGTGACGAACTCGGCCCACGCGCGCGCCGCGCAGTCCGTCGCGGACACGTTCGGCGCCAGGCTCGCGGGCCCCGCCGCCGAGCAGTCCCGCTTCCCCCTCCCCTGCGAGCGCTGGCTGCGCGACGGCGACGAGCTCCTCCCCGGGCTCAAAACCTACGAGATGCTCGGCTCCAAGACGCCCGGAGAGCTGGCCTTCCTCCTCGAGGACACCACGCTCCTCACCGGAGACCTGATTCGCTCGCACCGGGCGGGGCGCCTCATGCTGCTGCTTCCCGAGCAGGGCCTCCAGGACCTCACCGCCGCGGTGGCCTCGGCGCGGCGCCTCCTCTCCCCCGGACGCCTCGAGGCCATCCTCGTCGGGGACGGTTGGTGCGTGTTCCGCGAGGGCCAGCGCGTCCTCCAGGAGCTCGTCGAGGCGCAGGAGCTCGCGCTGCGCCGCCCCTCCTGAGTCGCGGCCCCACTGGGGAACCCGCGCCCCGTGAAGGGGAGGAGCCGCCCCGGGCCCCACACGCCCGAGGGGTGGACCGTGGAGCTCCCCTCTCCTGCCCGGGCCCGTGGAGAATCCCGGGCACCTGCTCGCGCAGCCGCGCTCCGATTGTTCCACGTGGAACGGCGCCCGGGTGCGAGGCGTGAGGAACCGCGTGCCCCCACTCCCGTGAAGAGCCCCCGTGCCATGGGGGCATTCCCCGCACAGGTTCTCCCTCCGGGACCCGTGCCTACCTTCCCGGCTCTCGGAGCTCGACACCGGGCAGGCTCGCGGACCCGCCCGGCCCGCGCCGTGCTCCTTCACCCTGTGGGGGGATGACGATGGAAGCCGTCCTGCGACTCGCCGAAGTGGCCTCGGGTATCGCCCGCACCGCCGAGTCCGCACAAATCGTCAACTTCATCGCCGTGTCCCTCGTCATGTTCCTCATGGCCGTGGTCTGGCTCCTGCTCAGCCGCACCCGCACTCCGCCACGGCCCCGGCGGCGGCGCCGGTAGGCGGACTCGTCCTCGAGCCCTGGCCCTGGCGCACGCTTGCTGGGGAACGCCCGAGGCCGCGACACCGGCGGCTCCAGGCCAGGACACGAGCGCCTCCACGAGACGCCACGCCCGGACCCTCGCGAGCACGAGCCATGGCTCCGGGACGGCGGGACTTCTTCACCGCGGGACTCGCCAGGGGCGGCGGCCGAAGCGCGGCCCTCGCCGCCACCTCCGGCCTCGTGCGCCTCCTGCCTACTCGTCGATGCGGCCGTTCGCGTAGGTGAGCTGGAACTTGCCGAGCGCCGTCTTCAGCGTCTTCAGCATCCGCGCCTGGATCTTCCGCGTCATCATCCTCTCCAGGCCGTACACGCGGGATTTGATCGTCGCCTCGGTGCGGTTCGCGAGCAGCTTCTGCATGTCACCCGCGGCGCCGCCGCCTCCCTCGTTCGTCTCGGGGAGGTTCGGGTTCGGATCCCCCACCCAATGATAGGTGCCCGTCGCCCCGCGATGGACGACGTAGTGCCAGTAGTGCGAGGCGGCCTTGCCCATCTCGATCTTGAAATGGAAGTTGACGCAGTCCCCGCCGTCCCGCTGCGACGTCATCGCCGTGATGTGCCAGTTCGGAGTCACCTCGGCGTTCTGGATGGTGACCTTCGCCGCCTTGTAGATGAAGTAGACCTCCTGGTTCGGGTTGGCGGTACCCGCCTCGAAGCCGCACGCCTTCATCCACTTCTTGAACGCATCGGCGGAGATCGTCACCACCGCACCGCCACCCGGAGCCGCGTCGTTCTGCAAATCCGTCATCGAACACCTCCCGGGAGGGAGGCTACTCGCGCTTGGCGAACGCGGCCACCTGCCGCTCCGCTCCCGAGAACGGCAGCCGGTACGCCCTCGCCGTCACCAGCTTCAGGCCCCGCTTCTCCGCCTGCGCTCGCAGCTCGTCCTCGCTGACCGCCTTGCCCAACATCGCCACCACGTGCCCATTCGGAGCCAGGTACGCCGGCGCCAGGTCCAGCCAGTCCGGCAGGTCCATGAAGGCTCGCGCAATCACCCGCTCCGCCCTCGGCAATCCCTCCGCCTCCGGCTTCCCCTCCGCTCGCGTGTGCACCGCCTTCGTCCCCGTCAGCCCAAGCCCTGGGCTCGCGATGACCGCCTTCAGGTACCCCACCTTCTTCCCCACCGAGTCCACCATCGTCACCGAGAGCGACGGCCTCGCCAGCTTCAGCGGCAACCCCGGGAACCCCGCCCCCGCTCCCACGTCCAGCACGCTCCCCGCCCCCTCCACCTCCGGCAACACCGCCAGCGAGTCCAGGAAGTGCTTCTCCACCACTTCCTCCTCCCCCGTTATCGCCGTCAGGTTCACCTTCGCGTTCCACTTCAGCAGCTCGCCCATCAGCCGGTGCAGCCTCCCCGCCACCTCCTCCCCCAGCTCCACCCCCAACGCCTTGCAGCCCTTCTGAATCTGATCGGCGAAGCGCGCGTTATCCACAGCCTGCCCTCCCTGCTCGGGGTCTCAACCCCTCGAAATGATTCGCACCTTGGGCCACACCAAAGTTGCCCACACCTTGTCCACACCCCCCTGTGCGATCACACACCGCACTCGCGAGGGCCCCCACCGCCTCCCAACCCGCTCCTCTTCAGCGCCACCAACAACAGCGAGAACGCCGCCGGCGTCAGCCCCGGTATCCGCCTCGCCTGCCCCACCGTCGCCGGACGAACCTTCTCCAGCTTCTCCACCGCCTCCGCCGACAGTCCTCTCACCTCTCCATAGGTGAAGTCCGCCGGAATCCTCCACCCGTCCCACGCCTCCGCCTCCCGCGCCGCCGCCCTCGCCGCCATCACGATGTAGCCCTCGTACTTCACCTCCACCTCCACCTCCTCCACCACGTCCTCGGCCAGCCGCGGCCAGCCCTCCGGCTTCTCCTCCGCCAGCGCCGCGTACGTCACCTCGGGCCGCTTCAGCCGCGCCGCCAGCCCCGAGCGCTTGAGCCTCGCCACCTCCTCCGCCACCGCCCGGCCCCGCGCCTCCACCCGCTCGAGCACCTCGCGCGACACCAGCCCCACCCGCGCCCCGTGCTTCGCCAGGCGCAGGTCCGCGTTCCCCTCGCGCAGGCGCAGCCGGTGCTCCGAGCGGCTGGTGAACATGCGGAAGGGCTCGTCCACCCCCTTCGTCACCAGCTCGTCCACCAGCACCGCCCCGTGCGCCTCGTCCCTCCCGAGCACCAGCGCCGGCTCGCCCCGCACCTGGAGCCCCGCCTGGATTCCCGCGTACAACCCCTGGAACGCCGCCTCCTCGTAGCCGCTCGTCCCGTTGAGCTGCCCCGCGAAGTACAGGCCCTCCACCCGCTTCGTCTCCAGCGTCTCCTTCAGCTGCGTCGGCGGCGCGTAGTCGTACTCCACCGCGTAGCCGTAGCGCGCCACCTCCACCCGCTCCAGCCCCGGCAGCGTCCGCAGGAAGGCGAGCTGCACCTCCGCCGGCATGCTCGTGGACAGCCCCGCCGGGTACACCAGCGGCGAGTCGGGGCCCTCGGGCTCGAGGAAGACCAGGTGCCGCTCGCGCGCCGAGAAGCGCACCACCTTGTCCTCCAAGGACGGGCAGTAGCGCGGGCCCCGGCCCACGATTTCCCCCTGGAACAGCGGCGAGCGGTGGAGGTTGTCGCGCAGGATTTGGTGCGTCTCGGCCGTGGTGTACGTGAGCGCGCACGTGACGGCGGGCTGGCACGGGAAGGCCCCGGCACCCGAGGCCCACTTCGTGCGCAGCGAGAGCGGACGCGGGGGGAAATCTCCCGGCTGGGGCTCGAGCGCGGCCCAGTCGATGCTGTCGCGAAGCAGGCGCGCGGGCGTCCCCGTCTTGAAGCGGCCCAGCGTGAAGCCGAGCCCCCTCAATGACTCCGACATGCCCTTGGCCGCCTCGTCCCCGAGCCGCCCGCCCACTTCCTTCTTCTCGCCCACGTGCATGAGCGCCTGGAGGAAGGTGCCCGTGGTGAGCAGCACCGCGCGCGCCGCCACCTGCGTCCCGTCCCCGAGCACCACCCCCGCCACCCGTCCGCCCTCGGCCACCACCGCGGAGACCTCGGCCTCGTGCACGGTGAGGTTCGGCTGCGCCCACAGGACGGACTGCATGGTGCGCGCGTAGGCCTCGCGGTCGCACAGCACGCGCGTGGCCTGCACCGCCGGGCCCTTCGAGGCATTGAGCGTCTTGAAGTGCGTGCCCGAGAGGTCCGCCGCGCGGCCCATTTCGCCGCCGAGTGCGTCGAGTTCGCGCACCAGGTGGCCCTTGGCGGTGCCACCCACGGCGGGGTTGCAACTCATGACGGCGGCGCGCTCGCGCTTGAGGGTGAGGCCCAGGGTGGAGAGGCCCATGCGCGCACAGGCCAGCGCGGCCTCGCAGCCCGCATGGCCCAGGCCCACCACGATGACGTCGTACCGAGGCTTCATGTCGGCAGGGGAGGGGAGAAGCGAGCGGCACCGGCTCGCCCGCGTGGAGCCTCTCTTCTCACGTGCCCGACGCGTGAAGGCAAGCTGGAGGACGGGGGTGCGGCGTGGTCCCCCGGCTCCTCCGCGAGCGGCGGCTCAGGGAACCCGAGAGGAGCTCGCGGGAGACGCGCCCGCGCCGCCCGTCAGCAGCCGCCGGAAGAGCGGGACATAGGCCAGGTCGTCGCGCAGGCCGGCGTCCTTCGAGCCCACCGGCTCGCGGTCGAAGAGGAGGCGGGCCGCCGCGCCCGTGGACGCCACCGCCAGATGAGCGCCGAGGGGTGGTAGCGCCGGAAGAGCTCGAACTCCTCCTCCACCCCCTCCATGCCGCCGATGAAGACGCCCGCGTGGAAGCGCTCGCTCTGGAGCATCTGCTCGCGCATGAGCAGCAGGCTCGACTCCCTATCCGCCCCGGCCGGAGTCCAGATGAGCTGCCGGAAGCTCTGGGACGCGGGCGGGATGACCTTCTCGAAGAAGCGGGACTGGTAGATGAGGACGTTGTCGGCGGCCCCGGGCCGCTCGGCCTCGTCATGGACCCGCGGGGAGATGTCCGGGTGCCCACCGAAGACGAGCCGCGCCGCCGGGACGACGACTTCGGCGAGCGCGCGAACGGCCTCGCGGATGGCGACGGGGTTGGTGCTCGCGGCGTACGCCGGGTGGCGCTCCGGGCTGGGAAGGCTCGCCGACAAGAACACCGGGCCAAGGGAGTATTCCGGGACGGACGAGCATCCCCGTGGAGGTCGGCGATGATCTGCTCGACTTCCCGGTGAAGGAGTTGCTGGACGGCATCGATCTTCCAGGGGCTCCTCGCGCGAGAGCCACCGAGGGGGTGGACCTCGATGCGCTCTTCGAGCGGGCCGTCCACTCCATCCCGGTCTTCATCTGCTACTCGCGCAAGGACGCGGCCTTCCTGGACCAGCTTCGCGCGGCCCTCGTCCCCTACGAGCGCAAGGAGGAGCTGTCCGTCTGGGCCGACGAGCTCGTCGAGCCGGGGCAGACCTGGGAGGAGGAAATCCTGTCCCGGCTCGATCAGGCGCAGCTCATCATCCCGCTGCTGAGCAACGACTTCCTGCGCTCGTCCTACTGCATGGAGAAGGAGCTCCCGCGCGCGCTGTCCCGGCGCGAAGCGGGGGCGTGCGAGCTCGTTCCCATCGTCATCCGCGCGTGCCGCTACGACAAGCTGGACCTCGGGAAGATCAGGCCATCCAGCCCGGTGGCAAACCCGTCAACGAGCACGACAAGACGGACTCCGCCTGGATGGAAGTCACCCAGCAGCTCGATCGCGTGCTCGAGAAGCTGAAACGGCGCTGGGGCCGGAGTCGCCGCGTTCCGGGCACGGCCGGCCCATGAGCCCCGGACCCCGGGTCAGCCACCTGCCGGGGAGACAGCCGCCCGTGAGCACCTCCCGGGTGCAGCACCTCGACGGACCTGACCTGTGCGGACCGCCTGGGCTACCTGATGTCAGAAGTAGGGTATAGCCTGGGGGTATGAACCCTGAATCCAACGGTGCACCCTGGACTCCCCTTGAAGAGGCCCGCCCGGCTGCCCATGCTCCCGATATGGGCGGCGGCCAGAAGCGCAAGGCGACCTACGCGGACCTGGAGGCAGTGCCTCCGCACCTCGTGGCGGAGCTGGTGGACGGCGAGCTGTACGCCAGTCCCCGGCCGGCCTCTCCTCATGCACTCGCGCATTCGTGGCTGCTCGGTGAGCTCCATGGGCCCTTCCAACGGGGAAGGGGAGGCCCGGGTGGTTGGCTGCTTCTCACGGAGCCCGAACTGCACCTGGGCGAGGACGTGCTGGTACCGGACATCGCCGCCTGGCGCCGCGAGCGGATGCCCGAAATGCCCGAGGTGGTGGGCTTCACGCTCGCGCCGGACTGGGTGTGCGAGGTGCTCTCGCCCTCCACGGCGAAGCTCGACCGGGACAAGAAGATGAAGGTCTACGCCCGTGAGGGCGTGCGCCACCTGTGGCTGGTGGATCCGCTGAAGCAGGCGCTCGAGGTGTACGGGCTGGAAGGCGGCCGCTGGGAGGCACGGGCCACGCACACCGGACAGGCCCTCGTGCACGCCGAGCCCTTCACGCCCCTGCTCCTCGAGTTGGGCGTGCTCTGGAAACGCTGACACCGCGCGCTCCCGTCCTCACGCGGGCAGCTCCACGGTGAACGTGGCGCCCTCGCCCGGCCGGCTCTCCACGGAGATTCTCCCCCCGTGCGCCTCCACCACCCAGCGTGAGATGTACAGCCCCAGCCCCAGCCCTCCGTAGTTCAGCTCCGACACCGAGCGGCTGAAGCGGTCGAAGATGTGCTCCTGCTCGCTCTCCGACATGCCGATGCCCCTGTCCCTCACCACCAGCCGCACCGCCCCGGGCCCCGGCACCACCCGCACGTCGATGGGCCGGCCCTGGCCGAACTTCAGCGCGTTGTGCACCAGCCCCGTCACCACCGTCTCCACCCGGCGCGGGTCCCACTCGCCCTCCGCGGGACAGCGCAGCTCGCGCACCACCTCCGAGCCGCTCGCCTCGATGTGACGCTGCAGCCCCTCGAGCACCCCCGTCACCAGCTCGCACAAGTCCACCCGCTTGCGCCGCAGCTCCAGCGCGTTGCCCGCCACCAGGTTGGACACGTCCAGGAACTGGTCCACCAGCTGCCCCAGCCGCCGCGTCTGCCATTCCACCGCCGCCACCTCGCCCAGCAGCACGGAGGGCTCCAGCGAGGCCCCGCCCCGGCCGCGGCGCAACAGGCTCTGCAACCGCAGCTGCAGCGGCAACAGGGGCGTGCGCAGCTCGTGCCCCGCCACCGAGAGGAACGTCTCCCGCAGCCGGATGGCCTCCTCCGCGCGCCGGTACAGCCGCGCGTTGTCGATGGCGATGGCCGCGCGCCGCGCCAGCTCCTCGGCCAGCGAGCGCTCCCAGGGCCCGTAACGTCCCGGCTCGGCCGAGGCGAAGGTGAGCGCCCCCAACGCCTGGCCCCGCGCCACCAGCGGCACCGTGAGCAGGCTGCGCAGGCCGAGCTCCAGGACGAGCTGGTAGTGCGCGTCGTCCATGCACACGGCGCGCAGGGCCTCCTCCGACACCCGCGGCACCAGCACCGTCTCGCCGGTGTCCATGGCCTGCATGGCCGGGGCCCTCGAGCCGGGGCCAGGCGGGTAGCGCCGCTGGAGCTCCTCGAGCAGGGGCCGCTTCGCCCCGTCCACGTGCGCCCCGCCCACCCGGCGCACCGTCCCGTCCTCCTTCAGGTCGATGACACACCAGTCCGCCAGCGCCCCCACGCACAGCGAGGCGATGCGCGGCAGCACCTTCTCCAAATCCAACGACTCGAGCAGCACCGCGCCCGAGCGCGCCAGGAAGGCCGAGCCCGCCTCCGCGCGCTGGCGCTCGTCCAGCTCCCGGCGCAGCGACTCGCGCAGCGCGTTGAGCGCCGCGCTCACCTCCTCGAGCTCGTCGTGGGCCGGCAGCTCCTCGAGCACCCCGCCGCGGCGCAGCCGCAGGGGCACGTCCAGGTGCTCGGGGTCCAGGCCCCGCGTGTACGCCGCCATGGTGGCCAGGTGCCGGGTGACGAGCCGCTGGAAGACGTAGAAGAGGAAGAGGGCCACGAGGAACGTCTTGGCCGCCTCGGTGGCGAGGATGACGAGCACCCGGCCGCGCAGCCGCGTCTGAAGCTCCTCCAGGCTGGCGCCCACCCGGAGCGTCCCCAGGTAGCGCGGGCCGCGGTACAGCGCGAAGGAGCGGGTGAGCTCCCGGGCCACCCCCTCGCCGTGGCCGGCCACGTAGCGGGGGCCCAGCGCGCTGTCCACCTCGGCCAGGACGATGCCGTGCAGCGAGGTGATGCCACGCAGTTGCAGCTGCACCTGGGACTCGTCGAGCGACCAGAGGCTCTCGGCGAGCGTCGAGGCCGAGCTGGCGTGAATCTGGTCGAGCCGGTCCTGGAGCGAGCGCACCTCGGCGCGGTAGCCGGTGACGAGCTGCACGGTGGTGCCCAGCAGGCTGACGGCGACGCTGAAGAGCACGATGAAGCGCAGCAGCCGGCGGCCGAGCCGGTTGGAGGAGGGCAGCGGCTCAGGGCCGGGGAGGGGAGGGCCGCGCGTGTCCATTCGAGTCCCGGAGACTGCCCGGAAGCGAGGCCCCGTGCTGGGCGAGCAGGGCCTGGAGGGAGAAGTCATAGCGCGCCAGGCCCGGGTGGGCCGCCTTGGAGAAGGCCCGGAAGTCGAAGGCCTCCCAGTCCATCCCCAGGTGCAGGCGCAGCCAGGCGTCCACGGTGTCGCGCGTGAGGGGCAGCAGGCGCGTGCGCCACTCGAGCCGCTCGGAGGCGAAGTCGTGCCCCTGGTGGTAGTCGTACAGCAGCACCAGGGCCCACGCGCCCTCCAGGAAGTGCCCGCCGAGGCTGGCCACCATCCGGCCGTCGCGCACGGCCTCGAGCGCCTCGGGCGTCCAGTCGATGCCGCCCACCACCACCTGCCCGCCCGCGCCGGCGTCCTCCAGGCCCTTGAGGGCCCCCAGCGCCATGCGGTCATTGGCGGCCCAGACGGCCTGGAGCTCCGGGTAGCGGCGCCGCAGGAGGAACGTCTTGCGCCGGGCCACGTCCTCGCGCCACGAGGCGCTGACGCTCTGGAGGAGCTCGGCGTGGCGCGAGCCGGCCAGGGCCTGGCGCAGGCCCTCCTCGCGCAGCAGGGCCGAGCCGTCTCCCCGCCGCCCCTCGAGCGCGACGAGCCGCACCGGCGCGTCCGGAGCGCGCGCGCGCGCGCGCGCCGCCTCAAGCAACAGCACGGCCAGCTGGCGCCCCGCCTCCACGTCATCCGGCTGCATCTGTCCGAGCCAGTGGGCGAAGTGCTGGCGCGGCCCTCCGTAGCGGGCCCGGTCCTCGGGCAGCAGCCCGGTGTTGATGACGAAGACGGGGACGTCGGCCCGCTCGGCTTCCTCCAGCAGGCCGGGGCCGGTGCCGCGGTGGAGGGTGACGAGGAGGTAGTCCGGCTTGCCGGGGCCGCTCAGCACCTGGCGCGCCTGCTCGAGGATTTCCCCGGGCCAGTGGCCGACGGCGTGGTCGACGAAGTCGATGCCGAGGTCGTTCGCGGCGGCCCGCATGGCGCCCACGAGCTCGCGCCGCCAGGGGTTCTCGGGCTGCAGCGCATCGAGGAAGACGACGCGCAGGGGCCGGGGCGCGGGAGGGGAGGGCGCGCGCGCACGGGCCGCCGGGGCCCCCACGAGGAGCAGGAGCGGCGGGAGGAGGACGAGGAGCCGCCGGGCGACGAGCATGGCGCGCGAGCGTAGCGTCGGCGCGCGGCCCGAGGGAGCACGCGCCACCGCCGAGTGCCCGCGTGCGAACGAATCCGGACGGCGCCCGGAGACGGCCGGTTACCCTGGCGGCATGACCTTTTCGACGCGGAGCGTGCAGGGACCCGTGGGGCGGCTGGCCGTCACCACGGCGGGCGAGGGCGGAGTGCCCGTCCTCTTCGTGCACGGCAACAGCGGCACCCGGACACAGTGGGCGGCGCAGCAGGCGCACCTGAAGCAGCGCAGCGTGTCCTTGGATTTGCGGGGCATGGGCGAGTCGGACGAGGACCCCGCGGGCCACTACGGGTACGCGGACTGCGCGCGGGACGTGGGCGCGGTGGCGGACGCGCTGGGGCTCGAGCGCTTCGTGCTGGTGGGGCACAGCTTCGGCTGCGCGGTGGCGGGCGAGTACGCGGCGCACCACCCCGGGCGCGTGGTGGCGCTGGGGCTCGGAGACCCGGGCCCGAGCATGAAGCACATTCCGCCCCGCTTCATGGAGCCGCTGCGCGAGGGCCTGAAGCCGGAGAACTACGAGGCGTTCCGCGTGGGCTGGTTCGACTCGATGCTGGTGGGCGCGAGGCCCGCGACGCGCGAGGCCGTGCTGGGCTCGCTGGTGGCCACGCCGCGCGAGGTGGTGGTGGGCGCCACGCAGAGCCTGTTCGACTGCGACGTGGAGGCGCTGCTGGAGCGCTACCCGGGCCCGGTGTTCGACATCGCCGCCGAGGCCACGGTGGCCCAGTGCGGGCCGTTCGCCCTGCACCTGCGTGTGCCTCGCGTGCAGACGAAGGTGCTCTCGGGGGTGAGCCACTGGTTGATGATGGACGCCCCCGAGGCCTTCAACGCGGCGCTGGACGGATTCCTGGCCTCCGCGGGCGCGGCATCGAGAATGTGAGCTCCACCCAGGAGAGAGGGGATTCGCATGAAGAAGACCTTGCCGCTGCTGCTGTGCCTGTTGACCACCAGCTGCGTCACGTCCAGGGCCACCGCCTTCTCGGTGCCGAGGGAGCGCGCCACCGAGTGCGTCGCGCACTGCGCGGAGATCGACATGAAGCTCGCGGCGGTGGTCATCATCAGCAACTCGGCCGGATGCGTGTGCGAGCCGCGGGAGGAGCAGCTGAAGGCCTCGCTCGCCGGAGCGGCCGCCGCCGTGGGAGGGCAGATGATTCAGTCCCAGAACGCCGCCCAGCAGCAGCACCAGCCGCCGCCGATGAACCCCTGACGGCGCGCACCGGCTGGAGGGCTCCTCCAAGCAGGGGACCGGCCGGCCGGGGATGACCTTTGAGGACGTACGGGGCTACCTGATGTCAGAGGTCAGATATAGCCTGAGGGTATGAACCCTGAATCCAGCGGGGCTCCCCGGAGCCCCCTTGAAGAGGCCCGCCCGGCTCCCCATGCTCCCGGCATGGGCGGAGGCCAGAGACGCAAGGCGACCTACGCGGACCTGGAGGCGGTCCCGCCACACCTCGTGGCGGAGCTGGTGGACGGCGAGCTGTACGTCAGTCCCCGGCCGGCCTCGCCCCATGCGCGTGCGGCGGGGAAGCTGTACTCGCAGCTCGATGGTCCCTTCGACCAGGGGAGGGGAGGCCCGGGCGGCTGGGTGCTCCTCTTCGAGCCCGAGCTGCACCTGGGCGACGACGTGCTCGTGCCGGACCTCGCCGGCTGGCGCCGCGAGCGCATGCCGGAGATGCCCGAGGTGGTGGGCTTCACGCTTCTGCCGGACTGGGTCTGCGAGGTGCTCTCGCCCTCCACGGCGTCGCTGGACCGGGACAAGAAGATGAAGGTCTACGCCCGCGAGGGCGTGCGCCACCTGTGGTTGGTGGACCCGCTGAAGCAGGCGCTCGAGGTGTACGGGCTGGAAGGCGGCTGCTGGGAGGCACTGGCCACGCACACCGGGCAGGCCCGCGTGCACGCCGAGCCCTTCGCGCCCCTGCTGTTGGAGTTGGGCGTGCTCTGGGCGCGCTGACCCACGCTTGGCCTTGCCGCCTCGCTACCGGGGCGTAGTGCCCGCCGGGAGCACGTTGAGTTCCTTCAGCCCCGCCACGACCTCTGTGTACATCTCCGAATGTGAGCGCCGGGCCTGCGGATGGCTCGTCCAGACGAGAAGCGTGTCGAGCGCCTTGGGGCGCAGCCAATACAGGTTGTTCTCCGGAGTCTTTTTCCAGTGGCTCCAGTGTTCATCGAAGAGGATGGACCTGGCGATGTCCCCGACCCCGCAGGCGATGATGATGTGGGGAGCGTAGAGGCGGAGCTGCCGGACGAGGAACTGCCGATCCCGGTAGGCGGCGGCCCACATGTCCGAGTCGACGCTGGTCGCCTTGCCGCCACACTTGTTGAGATTGACGACGGCGATCTTCGAGATGGCCTCGCGTCGGAACGCGGCAGTTGCAGGAGGGACCGCCTCCCACGCAGGCCCGCCCTCGTGGATGCCATGGGTCCAATAGGAGATGACGGTCCACGTCGGACCGATGCTCCCGTCCCCCACCACATCGAAGAGGTTCCAGGCCTCGGCGTTCTCGTCCGCGTTGACCTCCTTGAGGAGGAAGAGCACCCGCGGATGGGTGTTCCAATACGAAGAGCCCCTGGCGATCCCGTCCGGGTAGAAGCGGCGGTTGCCCTGCGCGAGGTGCTCCCGCCACTCCGCGAACAGCGCCGCCTCTTCCTGCTCGATGCTCTGGTTCATGGGTCCTCTTGTGGTCCGAGAGGTTCTCACCCCGTCCGGGAGCGCACAACGCGGGTGGGGCGGGTTCAACCTTCGTGGTACACCGCCCGCGTCTGGCGCCGAGGTGGGCACCGTTCGAGGAGCGACATGGCCACGAAGACCCGGGGAAGAGCACAGCAGGCGAAGCGGGGACGAGCTGGCTCGCGCAAGCCAGTGCCCTCTCAGCCCCTGCCCGTGTACTTCCTTTCGTTGACCCTCGAGAACGTGCGCTGCTTCGGGCTCAAGCAGACTCTGAAGTTCTCTGATGAAAAGGGACGCCCGGCGAGATGGACGGTGATTCTCGGCAACAACGGCATGGGTAAAACGACCCTGATGCAGGCCCTCACTTCCTTTGAACCTGCTGCGTTTGGCTCGCTATCCAACCGGCCCCCCCACTACGCACCCAAGGGGTTCTTTCAGACCGAGCGCTTGTCCTGGTCTCCGGTTCGACATCAAGCGGACGTCGCCCTTCTTTCTGTTGAGATCGCGGCTGGAAAGCCGCTGTCGAAGGTCGACGGACAGGAACATCGAGGTACCAGCAACTATGGGTTGCGGTCAGGAGGAATCGGCACTTCCGCAAGCATCCACGAGTCCTTCCTCAATCTCGTGTGTTACGGATATGGAGCGACTCGCCGCATGGGGGCTGGCTCGTTGTCTGCCCCAAAGGAGTCTCATCCCAGCGATAGTCTCTTCTTCGAAGATATACCGTTGAGGAATGCGGAAGAGTGGCTCTTGCAAGCCGATTACGCTGCCAGCAAGGAATTACTCGAACAGGGAGAAGGCAAAGCTCAAGAGCGTCGAGAGCGCATCAAGAAACTCCTGATTGATCTGCTCCCAGAAGTATCCGACCTTGAATTCGCTCCTCCCGATGAGCGTAACCCGTCTGCCAGGGTGGAGGTCCAGACTCCCTTCGGTTGGGTCGGGATGCGGAGTCTGAGCCTGGGATATCGCACGCTCATCGCCTGGATGGTGGACCTCGCGAGCCGCCTGTTCGAGCGCTACCCCGACAGCCCCAACCCGCTGGCTGAACCGGCAGTGGTGCTCGTGGATGAAATCGATCTCCACCTGCATCCGACGTGGCAACGCCAGCTCATCGGCTACCTGACCGAGCGTTTCCCCAACACCCAGTTCATCGTGACGGCGCACAGCCCGCTCGTGGTCCAGAGCGCCACGGATGCGAATATCGTGGTCCTCAAGCGCGAGGGAGACCACGTCGTCATCGACAATGACGTGGAGTCCATCCGGGGCTGGCGCGTGGACCAGATCCTCACGAGCGACCTGTTCGGGCTGGATACGGCTCGGCCGCCCCAGATCGAAGAGTTCCTCCAGGAGCGGACCGAACTCCTCTCCAAACCCCGACTGACCCGGAAGGACGAAGCCAGACTGCGGGAGCTGGACTCCGCCATCGGACCCCTGCCCACAGGAGAGACGAAGACCGAACGCGAGGCCCTCGACCTCATCCAGCGTGCCGCCGAGCGCCTGCGCGGTGGCCGGAAGTGATTCGCATCCGCAAGCCCGCCGAGCCACCCGAGGTCCTTCGGACCAAGGGTGCAAAAGCCCGGCGCGCCATGAGCGCGGCGTACTCGCGGGCCCCGCGGAGCTACGCCAGCGGAAAGCGATCGTTCGAATTCGACTCGAACCTCTACGCACACGAGACCGTCAAGCAGGCGCTCCGGGAAGCCCAGCACCGCAAGTGCGCCTTCTGTGAATCGAAGTTCGCCCACATCTCCTACGGTGACGTCGAGCACTTCCGCCCCAAGGCAGGATGGCGTCAAGAGGGAGGCGAGGCACTCGGCAGGCCCGGCTATTACTGGCTCGCCTACGAGTGGGCGAACCTCTTCGTGTCCTGCACGCTCTGCAATCAGCAGTTCAAGAAGAACCTCTTCCCCTTACAGACTCCCGAGCGCCGGGCGCGAAACCACAAGGAAGATGTAACAGAGGAAGACCCGCTGCTGCTCGATCCGGCAGTGGACGATCCCGAGACCTTTATCTCGTTCCGGGAAGAGGTCCCCTATGCACTGGACGGCAACGCACGCGGGGAGGCGACGATTCACGCACTGGGACTCAAACGGGACGAACTGCTTGAGCAAAGGCGAAAGCATCTGAGTCTCGTGAAAGCACTCCGAAGACTCATCGAGCTGCGCGACCCAGAAGCCGAGGAGGCCCGGAACCAACTCCAGCGCATGCAGCAGGACTTCGAGGAGTACGCCTCAATGACTCGCGCCTTCCTGCGCGGATGGCCGCGGAACCGTTCCGCCACGAGAAGGCCCCGAAAACAACAAGGGTGAGGGCCATCGCGAACCCGAGTGGCCGCGCGACCCTCACCCCGTCCCTCTCCCGGGGGAGAGGGGAAGTACCACCGTGTTACGGCGCTGGCGGCGTCGTCACCGGGGCCTTGGCCTTCTTCTCCGCTCCCGCGAAGTCGCCGGCCTTGACCACCGTCACCTTCTTCCAGTCCAGGTACTTGGAGAGCGCGGTGCGCACCTCGTCGGGCTTGAGCTCGCTCATGCGCTTCTCGAAGGCCGCGTCGAAGTCCAGCGTGCGCCCGTAGTACAGGTACGCCGCCAGCGTGCGCGACAGGCCTCCGTCATCCGAGCGCCCCGTGCGCCGGTACTCCAAGAGGCCCGCGCGCGCCTTCTCCAGCTCCTCGGCGCTGAAGCCCTTCTGCAGCACCTTCTCCAGCTCCTCGCGCACCGCCGTCTCCAGCTTGCCCGCGTTCTGCGGCGCGTAGATGGCGTACGTGGAGAACGAGCCCACCGGATCCATCGCCCCCGCGCTCAGCGAGCTGCTCACCCCGTAGGACAGGCCCTCCTGCTGGCGCACGCGCGTGGCCAGCCGCGAGTTGAGGAAGCCGCCGCCCAAGAGGAAGTTGCCGAGCACCAGCGCGGGATAGTCCGGGCTGTCATCGCGCAGACTCAGCCCCTGGCCCGCGAGGAACAGGGCGTTGGCCTTGTCCGGCGTCTCGAGCACCAGCGCCTGCGTCCCGGCCTTGTACGGCTGCGCGGGCACGCGGGCGTACGGCGCGGGGCTCTTCCAGTCGCCGAAGAGCTCGGCGGCCTGCTTCTGGAGGGCCTCGGGGTCGAAGTCGCCCACGGCCGAGAGCTCGCCCTGCGAGGCGCCGTAGAACTCGCGGTAGAAGGCCTGGGCCTGCGCGAGCGTCGTCTCCTTCACGCCCTGGAGGGACTCCTCCAGGGTGTCCGCGTAGTACGGGTGGCCCTTGGGGTAGGGCGAGAGCGCGCGCGAGTAGGCGATGCGTCCCTGCGTGCCGGGCTCGCTGCGCTGGGACTCGAGCGAGGCCAGGCGCTCCTCCTGCAGCAGGGAGAACTCCTTGGCGTCGAACGCGGGCTCGCGCAGCACCTCGGCCACGAGCTTCATCACCTCGGGGAGGTTCTGCCGCGGCACCTCCAGCCAGACACTGGCGCCGGTGGCCCCGCCGTCCACGCCCACGCGGGCCTTGAGCTTGTCGAAGGCGTCGCGCAACTCCTGGCGGGTGTGCTTCTTCGTGCCGCGCATGAGCATGGCCCCGGCGTAGTCGGCCGCGTCGCTCCTGCCCCACACGCCCTTCTCGGTGCCAAAGCGCAGGTTGAGCGTCACGTTGACCATCTCGCCGCGCGTCTTCTTGGGCAGCAGCGCGAGCTTCAGCCCACCGGCCTGCGAGCGCTTCACACGCTTCTCGATGTTGGCGGGAGAGGGATCGAACGCCTCGCCCTGCACCACCTCGCCGCGGCCCTTGTAGCTCTGGAGCATGGCGGCCACGTCGACGCGCGGGGGCAGCTCCGAGCGGTCCGGCTTCGCGGTGGGGAAGAACTGGCCCAGCGTGCGGTTGGAGGGCTTGAGGTACTGCTCGGCCACGCGGGTGACGTCGGCGGCGGTGACGGCCTCAATCCGATCGCGGTGCAGGAAGAACAGACGCCAGTCGCCGATGGCGGCCCACTCGGACAGCTGGATGGCGGCGCTCTCCGAGTCGTTGAGCGTCAGCTCCACGTACTTGAGCAGGGCCGTCCTGGCGCGGTTGACCTCGTCCTCGGTGAAGGGGGTGCGGGCGGCCTCCTCCACCGTCTTCACCAGGGTGTCGCGGGCGGTGTCGAGCGACTGGCCCTCGCGCACCTCGGCGGAGAAGGCGAGCACGCCCGGGTCATGCAGCTGGAAGTTGTAGGCCCCGGCGCTCGAGGCCTTCTTCGTCTCCACGAGCGCCTTGTAGAGGCGGCCCGAGGGAGCATTGCCCAGAATGTGCGTGAGCACGTCGATGGCGGCGAAGTCGGGGTGGGCGCCCTCGGGCACGTGGTAGACGGCGGCGAGCGCGCTCACATCGCCCACGCGGCGCAGGGTGACGTTGCGCTCGCCATCCTGGGTGGGCTCCTCGGTGTACGTGACGGGGAGGGGCTCGGCGGGCTTGCGCAGCTGGCCGAAGGTCTTCTTCACCTCGGCGAGCGCCTTCTGCGGCTCGAAGGCGCCGGCGATGACGAGCATGGCGTTATCGGGCCGGTAGTACTTGCGGTAGAAGGCCTGGAGGCGCTCGATGGGCACGTGCTCGAGGTCCGCGCGGGCGCCGATGGTGGACTTGCCGTAGTTGTGCCAGGAGAAGGCGGCGCTCATCACGCGCTGGAAGAGGATGCGCGAGGGGTCGTTCTCGCCCTTCTCCAGCTCGTTGCGCACCACGGTCATCTCGCTGTCCAGGTCCTTCTTGGCGATGTTGCTGTGGACCATGCGGTCGGCCTCGAAGGAGAGGGCCCAGCGCAGGTTGTCGTCGTTGGAGGGGAGCGTCTCGAAGTAGTTGGTGCGGTCGAGCCAGGTGGTGCCATTGGGGTGGGCGCCGCGCTGGGTGAGCTCCTGGGGGATGTTGGTATGGGAGGGCGTCCCCTTGAACAGGAGGTGTTCGAGGAGGTGGGCCATGCCCGTCTCGCCGTAGCCCTCGTGGCGCGAGCCGACGAAGTAGGTGACGTTGACGGTGACGGTGGGCTTGGTGGGGTCGGGGAAGAGGAGGACGCGCAGCCCGTTGTCGAGCCGGTATTCCGTAATCCCCTCGACGCTGGTGAAGGGAGCGGACGAGGAGGCCTTCGACTTGTCGCGGGGCTGGGAGGCGGCCTGGGCGGGAGGCGCGGAGGGGGCGGGCCCCTTGGCGAGCGCGGGAGCGGAGGCGAGGAGGAGGGCCGCGACGAGGAGGCGGAAGCGGGAGGGGAAGGTCATTCGGGAGAGGCCTGCTTTCGCGAGAGACGGAAGACGGGAAACGGCGTCTGGAGGCTACCAACCGGGCGGGCCGGGGCCGTGTTCCCGAACAGCGGAAGGAAGCTCCAACGCCCAGGGCTGAACGAAGCGGGGCGGGCCGTGAGCGGGGGAGCACCCGGGCCCGCGGCCCGTGCGCTCGGGGGGAGGGCACGAAGCGGGACGGCAGGTACGCGGCGGAAGTGAAGTCGTGCAGGCTGCCGAGCCATGAAGAGAACCGGCTCGCTGCCGCAGCTGATACTCGCGCTGGGGTTCCTCCTATCCACCGCGTGCACGACGACCCGGGCCACGATGCCCGGCGATGAGGCTCCCTGGGAGAAGCCGAAGCCGGTGCGGGTGGAGGCACTGCCCGGAGGCGCACTGAGGCTCTCCTTCGAGCCCCTGGCCCCCGACCCGGCACTGGAGCGGCTGCGGCCGGAAGAAGCACGGGCCGTGCTCGTGGTCCTGCATGAGTCTCTGCCCCCGAGGGAAAAGGGACGTCCACGGCTCGTCCTGGCGTCAGCGGGGGCTCGGGACGCGCAGGGGGCGGCTCCCGAAGCGTGGGAGTTGCGGCTGCGCGAGGAGTTCCTCTCCCGGTACGGCCCGTCGCGGCTGCCCCTGCCGCACTCACTGGAGGCGAGCCGCCTCTTCATGACCCTGAAGCTCTCGCCCCGCTACATGGGCGAGGGCGTGCGCGAAGCTGCGCGCGAGCTGTTCAACTCGCCCCTGTTCGTCTCCAGCGTGGCGCTGTCTGTCTTCATCTATTTCGCGGCGTGGCTGGCGCCCGAG
>NZ_JBJMQO010000074.1:0-19648 GCF_045802675.1 Archangium sp.
GATGTTGACGTGCGGCTTCGTTCTTTCGAACTTTTCCTTGGACATAACGCTCCTCGAAAAAATGGAGCCCCGAACCAGGATTGAACTGGTGACCTCATCCTTACCAAGGATGCGCTCTGCCAACTGAGCTATCGGGGCTTGTATCTGCGACTACAACAGCTGGAGCGGGAAATGGGACTCGAACCCACGACATTCAGCTTGGAAGGCTGACGCTCTACCAACTGAGCTATTCCCGCGATGCCGATGGAGGGGGTTGGATTCGAACCAACGAAGGCGTAGAGCCGGCAGATTTACAGTCTGCTCCCTTTGGCCACTTGGGTACCCCTCCTCAACCGCTATCCTCAACTACCTTGAAACCCCTGTTTCTTCCTACTGCTTTTTTCGAACCGGGCCCTCATCCGCGGCCCCCGTGCTTGGCCGGCGGCGGGACTTGAACCCGCGACCTACTGATTACAAATCAGTTGCTCTACCGACTGAGCTACACCGGCGTCCAACACTCCGGCTGCGTCCCCTGCCCGCCCGTTCCAGCGCCGGGAACCGTCAACCACCCGTCCCGTCGAGGCGCGCCCTTTTAGAAGTCCCCGTCCCCCAAGTCAAGCGGTTTGATCCGGACGGTTCAACTTCCGGCACCAGGGCGTGACGTCCCCCGCTGCCGCGCGGCCTCGTATAGCAGAATCGCCGCGGAAACGGACGCATTCAGAGAACCGACCTGACCGAGCATCGGAATCCTCAGGCGGAAGTCGCAGTGCTCCAGGACGCCCTGGCGCACGCCCGCTCCCTCGGCCCCCACCACCAACGCCAACGGCCCGTCCAGCCGGGCGCTCCACACGTACTCGTTCGAGTGAGGGTCGGCCGCGGCGATCCACACCCCCGCCTCCTTCAGTTCCTCCAGCGCCCGGGAGAGGTTGGTGACTCGCGCGATGGGGCAGTGCTCCACCGCCCCCGCCGACGCCTTGGCCACCACGCCCGTCACCGGCACCGCCCGATCCTTGGCGATGATCACCCCGTGCGCCCCCAGCGCGTGCGCCGAGCGGACGATGGCTCCGAAGTTGTGCGGATCCTGGATGCCGTCGAGCACCACCAACAGCGGCGGACGTCCGCTCGCCTCGGCCGCCTCCAACAAGTCCGTCAGGTCCGCGTACTCGAAGCCCCGCAGCTCGGCCACCACGCCCTGGTGCACCCCACCGTCGGCCATCGCCGCCAGGCGCTCGCGCGGCACACGCTCCACCCGGATGCCCGCGTCCCTCGCCCGGCTGAAGATCTCCGCCGCTGCCTTCGCGGCCAGCTGCCCCTCCGTCACGAAGAGGCGCTCCATCCGCTCCGCGTGCGCCCGGAGTGACTCCAGCACCGGGTTCACCCCGTACACGTAGCGCGCATGCTCGGCGCGCTCGCCCCCGCGCCCTCCCCGCTCTCCACCGCGCTCCCCATGCTCACGGTCCGCGCCGCGCTCTCCGCCGCGCTCCCCACGCTCACTGCCCCTGGACGTCCGCTGGCGCACCACGGCTTAGAGAACCTCGACGGGCAGGGAGAACGTCTTCTGCTGCCGGGCGCACAGCTGCTCCGAGCAGATGAAGAAGGTCAGCTTCGCCTCCAGCGTGCCCTTTCCGGCCGCCTCCGCCTTGAAGGGTACCTCGAAGCGCGGCTCCGCGTACTGCTGCCCCGCCGCCTTCTTCGCCACCGAGTCCTTCAACGCCAGCTTCTCCTGCGCGGGCACCACCTGCGTCCCCTTGAGCTCCAGCTTCAGCGGCGCCTCGTCGGAGACGTGCGCCCCTTTCTTGCTCTTGATGGACAGCACGAACACGCCCTGCTCCCCCGCCTTCACCTTCGTGGAGGTCCCCTCCGTGCTCACCTCATAGAGAGTGGTCGGGTCCACCTGGCCCTCGGCATGGGCCTGGGTCCAGGCAAGGGTCACCAGCACGGCGGCCAGCGAGGTGAGGCCTCGGAAGTGCGGCATGGTTCGTTCTCCTCAGGGAGGGTCAGCGGTCCCCCCTATATCACCGCGCCTCCGACGCCCGGGGACCTCTTTCTGTTCACGCCCCGCTCGCGGAAGCCTTGGGCACCCGCTTGCGCCGGGAGGGCGGCGTCGGCTCCGGCTCCGGCTCTGGCAGGCCCACCCGCGCCCCTCCGGACCCCAGCACCTCGGCGCGCTCGATGATGATGCGGGCCAGGTCCAACCCCGTGGCCGCCTCCATCTCCAGGAGGGCCGGCGAGCTGTTCACCTCGAACACCTTCGGGTGCCCCTCCTGCACGTCCAGCAGGTCCACCGCCGCCACCTCCAACCCCACCAGCGTGGCCGTCTTCTCCGCCGCCTGACGCTGCAACTCCGTCAGCTCGATGCGCTCCAGCCGCGCGCCCCGGTTCAGCGTGTAGGAGAGCCGCCCGAACCTCGGCCGGCGCCGCACCGCCGCCACCGCCCGGCCTCCCACCACCAGCACCCGCACGTCCTGCCCGGTGTTCTGCACGTACTGCTGGACCACGAGGTTGTGCCCCAGTCCCAGAATGGCCTCGAGCGCCGCCTCCAACGACTGGAGGCTCTCGCACACCATCACCCCGTGCTTCTCCTGGCCCTGCAGCAGCTTCACCAGCACCGGCACGCCGCCCACCAGGCCCACCATGGCCTTCAGGTCCGCCGCGTCCCGCGCCATCACCGTCGCCGGAATGTCGATGCCGTGCGCCGACAACAACTGCAGCGAGCGCAGCTTGTTGCGCGACTCGGCGATGGCCCGCGCCGTGTTCACCAGCGGAACCCCGCACATGGCGAACTGGTTCACCACCGCCAGACCGTAGTTGCTGATGGACTGCGCGATGCGCGGGATGACCACGTCGCACAAGGACAGCTTGCGGCGCCGGTAATAGAGGGTGGCGCGCTGCCCATCCAGGTGCATCTCCACCCGGACCGGGTTGAGCACACGCACCTGGTGCCCTCTCGCGCGTCCGGCCTCGACCAGTCGCTTGGTGGACGAAATGGAGGCGGAGCGCGAGAGGAGGGTGATCTTCATGGGCGGCCCGGACGGGGGCCGGAGACATAGCCCCGACCCTTCACCGCGTAAAGCCGCCCCGAAGGACTAACGACGCTGAACGGCGCGAACCTCGATGTCCACCGGGTTGGCCGTCGTGGAGCCGTTGATGCGCGAGCACGACGAGCCCGTGAAGGTCAGGACATTGCCCTGCAGACTCCAGGTGTCCGCGCCCGGCTCCACGCGCTCCCCGTTGAGGTACACCACCACCAGCTCCTGCGAGCTCGGGGCCTCGTCCGCGTCGAAGAGCACCACACAGGGGTCAACGGTCGAGACCTTCTCGGTGATCTTCTTCAGGGCCGCCACCAACTCCGCCTTGTTGGCCGCCTGGTAGAAACGGCGGTTGCACAGGCTCTTGGTCTTGTCGCAGGTGTCACCCGTACCGCAGTCCGAGTCCGCCACGCACTCGCGCGCGAAGCCACCCGCATCCGCCATCTGGTTGAGCGTCGACGCGCCCTGCTGCCCCGACGTGGTGGTCGAGTTGAAGTCCGCGCCGAAGCCGACGACGATCGTCTTGATCTCCTTGCCGCGCAGCGCCTGCACCGACGCCACCGACTCATTCTTGTCCAGGCAGCCGATCTGCTTGGCGTAGGTGCAATCCGACAGGGTGCAGAAGCAGCCGGAATCCGGGTAGGCCGGCTGGTAGGCCCCGTTGCAGTTGGGCAGACCGTCCGTCAGCAGCAGCACGAAGTCGGGACGCTCCGCCGTCTGCAGCTCGGGGAGCGTGCCCACGTACTTGAGGCTCAGGCTGGTGGGCGTACCTCCCGACGGCGTCTGCTCACCCGGGGTCGTCGACGAGTTCTTGATGGCGAGGATCTTGTTCTTCACCTTCTCGGCGTTGCCCGCGAGCGTGGCATCGGCATCATCGCCCGCCGCGGGCAGCCCGACGCTCAGCGAGGCCGTGGCGCCGCACGAGGCATCCACCTTCAGGTCCGGATAGGTCGCCAGGCCCATCCGCGCCACCGTGCCGCTGGTGGAGAGGAAGTCCTGCATGGCCGCCTGCAGCTCGCTCCAGCGCGTGGGGCACACGGTCGTGTTGCACGGACGCGCGTCGCCGCAGAGGACACCGCTCACCTTGCAGTCCGGATCCGTCGGATCCACCGGATCCTTCATCGAGCCGGACGTGTCCACCAGCAGCATCAGGTTCGGCTTGGCCGCGCGCGCCTCGATGCGCCGCGTCTCCGTCGTCTGGGAGATGGCGAGCGGATCCACCGGCTCGAAGTCATACGTCTGGCAACCGGTGGCGAAGACACCACCCAGGGTGCCCAGCACAAGGGCGCTCACGAGAGTCAGCTTGGCGCGCATAGATTTGAAATCGCTCCTCAACAGGGTCCGGCCCCGAAAGCAGGCCGAGAATACCCTCTCCCGCGCACCCTCGGCCAGCATCAACTCCAGGCTTCCCTAGAGGGCAAGGGTGCGTGCACCCGCCGTCAGTCTCCACAACGACGCGAGCCCCATCACCTCGTCCAGCGTCCCGCGCAGCTCCTCAGGCGCGTATCCACAGATTCTTACCGTGGTGTCGCACGCCACCAGTTTCGCGCCCAACGCCCGCGCCTCCTCCAGCATGCGGGCGGGCGGGAGCACCCCGAGACCCTCCGCGCGTGCACTCTCCGACAACTCCTTCTCCGTGTGCGGATGGCCGAAGCTGCCTCGCACCAGCGCGCGCAACGCGTCGAAGGCGAAGACGAAATACACCTCGTCCCCCATCGCCGCCGCGGTGATTCCCATCGAGGCGGCCTGGAACGCAGGCTCGTACGTGGCGTGCTGCAGGAAGAAGAAGACGCGTCCAGACATATGGGCGCGCGACAATACAAGAATCCACTTTCAGCAAAAGGCACTCGGGGTGCGTCGAAACCACCCGCGCCTCCGGCCTATAACGGGGCCAGTCGAAGCTCCGTTCGAGGGAGTCTCCCCCATGTCCTCCTCCCCACTCGCCGCGCGCGCCGCCTCGCTCTCCCGCGCGCGACTCGCCCGTCTGGCCCCCACGTGCGCGCTCGCCACGTTGCTCCTCACGGGCCCCTCCCTCCACGGTGAGGCCTCCGCGGCTCGCATGCCGGCCCCCGCCGCGCCCCAGCCCCGCGCCAACGTGCACGAGGAAATCGTCCGCCTCCTCGAGCGCCCCGACTCCTTCCCCCGCGCCTCGGATTGGGCCCCGCTCGGCCCCGAGGCACTGCCCGAGCTGCTCGGCCTCGCCAGCAACCCCCAGGCCCCCGAGCCCCAGCGCTCCCGCGCCGTCGCCGCCATCGCCGTCGTCGCCGGACTCGAGGCGCTGCCTCTCGTTACCCCCCTTCTCGAGGATCGCAGCGAGCAGGTGCGCGCCACCGCCGCTCAGACCCTCGGCCGCCTGGGCGGTGTGGAGGCTCGCAAGCTCCTCGAGGAGCGGCTTCCGAATGAGGAGAGTCTGCTCGTTCGCGAGGCCATCCAGATGGGCCTCAGCTACCTCGAGCCGTAGAGCAGGGGTTCAACCCGGGGCGCCCGGTCCCCCCGCCCCCGCCTGGAGGGCGAGGGAACAGGTGCTCGCGTCGGGGCACGGCTTCCGTTAGATGGGGGCCATGCGCCCCACCGTGCTCCTCTTCGACATCGATGGCACCCTCGTCACCACCGGTGGCGCCGGCCGACGCTCCATGGACCTCGCCTTCGAGCGTCTCCACGGCCGCCGCGATGCCTGTGACTCCTTCAGCATGTCCGGCATGACCGACCGGGCCATCGTCCGCAAGGCGCTCGAAATCATCGGCGTCACCCCCTCCCCCGCCGCCATCTCCGCCGTCATCGACGCCTACCTCCGGCACCTGGCCGAGGAGGTCCCCCGCGTCGCCGAGCGCGACTACATCCTCCACCCCGGCATGCGCGAGGCCGTCGACGCCGCCCTCTCCCGCAAGGGCTTCGCCGTGGGACTCGGCACCGGCAACGTCCGCGAGGGCGCCCGCATCAAGCTCGAGCGCGTCCGCATCCACGACCGCTTCTCCTTCGGCGGCTTCGGCTGCGATCACGAGGACCGCGTCGAGCTCATCCGCCACGGTGCTCGCAGTGGCGCCGCCTTGCTGGGCGTCCCCGTCGAGCAGTGCCGCGTCGTCGTCATCGGCGATACCCCCAAGGACGTCGCCGCCGCCCAGGGCATCGGCGCCACCTGCATCGGCGTGGGCACCGGTAGCTTCTCCCCCGAGGCCCTGCTCGCCTGCGGCGCTGACTACGCCTTCCCCGACCTCACGGCCCACGAAGCGCTCGCCGCCCTGCTCGACGGGCGTTGAGACGGCCTGCCCTTCCCCCTCCCCGGGTGTGCTATCTCCCGCCGGGCCGCCCTGGATCCGAGGAGCTCCCACCCCATGTCGCTGTCCACCCTCGAAGCCTACGATCTCGTCCGTTTCGCCGAGGCCTTCGACTCGCGCCTCGCCGCCGCCGATGAGCTGCTCGCGGGCCGCTCGGGCCTGGAGCGCGAGAAGGAGTGGCTGGCCACCGCCATCCAGATCGTCCGCACCGAGCGCGCCCCCGCCGCCTCCATCCTCGAGAAGGTCCGCGACCTGCCCGAGCTCGAGGAGGTCCGCGAGGAGTTCGCCTTCAACCTCCACAACCTCTGGATCGACTCGCTGGAGAAGCTCCACGCCGGCATCACCTTCTGCGCCAGCAGCCGCTCCCCCGTCATCGAGGCGCTCTTCCCCCACCTCAAGTTCCCCCAGCTGCGCCGCGCCTCCCGCGACACCCTCCAGGAGTTCGCCGCCGGCTACGAGCGCCGCCTCAAGTCCTCCTACGTCTCGCGCATCCTCGCTCGCGACGACTTCTCCTTCGTCCGCCCCGTGCTGGCCCAGGTCGCCACCGCCTACGCCAACTGGCAGTCCTGCTTCGCCCCCGTGCAGCTCCCCCACGAGCAGGCCGCTCCCCTGCGCGCCGAGCTCATCGCGCTCGGCAAGAAGCTGGACGTCGGACTGCGCCAGGCCCGCTGCCTCGCCGAGGCCGCCCTCGCTCCGCTCGCGGATGCCTTCGAGAACTCCGGCCTCGCCGCCAAGCCGCGCAAGCGCGCCGCTCGCGGGCTTCCGTTCCTGGACTCCACCGAGGTGAGCGCCCCCGAGGCCGCTGTCTCCGAGTCCGAGGCCCTCGAAGCCGAGCCCCTCGAGACAGACTCCGAGGAGCCCAGTGCCGCCGAACTGGCCGAGCTCGCGGCGCTCTCCGGCGACGCTCCCTCCGAGCCGGCTTCCACCGAGGACGCGTCCCAGGCGGCTCCGGCTCCTGAAGCAGTCGCCGCGGCTCCAGCTCCCGAAGCGCCCTCCACGCCCGAGCCTCCTCCCGCTCCCCCGGCGGCCGAGCCCGCCAAGGCGGCGTCCAAGCGCGGACGCAAGAAGACCGACCCCAAGTCGACCTCCTCGGAGTCGGCCTGACAGCGGTGGCCTCGCGCCACCGTCAAGAGGAATCGGCCATGGCCGACGTCGCCCTTCCCATCGATCCCCTCCTGCCCGAGATCGTCGCCACGCTGCGCGGCGCGAAGTCGCTCGTGCTCGAGGCTCCTCCCGGCGCCGGCAAGACGACCCGCGTGCCCCGCGCCCTGCTCGAGGCCGGCCTCGGCCAGGGCAAGGAGATCGTCGTCCTCCAACCCCGCCGCCTCCCCACCCGGCTCGCCGCCCAGCGCGTCTCCGAGGAGATCGGCGAGCGCGTGGGCGAAACCGTCGGCTACCAGGTCCGCTTCGAGGACGTCCGCGGCCCCAAAACCCGCCTCTCCTTCGTCACCGAGGGCGTGCTCGGCCGCCGCCTCCTCTCCGACCCCACCCTCCGCGACGTCGGCGTCGTCGTGCTCGACGAGTTCCACGAGCGCCACCTCTCCGCCGACATCTCACTCGCCCTCCTGCGCCGCCTCCAGCAGGGCCCCCGGCCCGACCTGAAGATCGTGGTCATGTCCGCCACGCTCGAGGCCGCGCCCATCGCCGCCTACCTCGGTAACTGCCCCACCCTGCGCTCCGAGGGCCGCCGCTTCGACGTCAGCCTCGAGTACCTCCCCACCGCCGACGACCGCTACCTCGATGCCCAGGTGCTCTCCGGCATCAAGCGGCTCCACGCCAACGGCCTCGATGGCGATGTGCTCGTGTTCCTCCCCGGCGCCGGGGAAATCCGCCGCGCGAAGGACACCTGCGCCGAGTTCGCCGAGCGCCACGGCATCGACCTCCTCCCCCTCCACGGCGACCTGCCTCCCGCCGAGCAGGACCGCGCCGTACGCCGCAGCTCGCGCCGGAAGATCATCCTCTCCACCAACGTCGCGGAGACCTCCGTCACCATCGACGGAGTCGCCGCCGTCATCGACAGTGGACTCGCCCGCGTGGCCTCGCACTCGCCCTGGTCCGGGCTGCCCATCCTCAAGCTCTCCAAGGTGAGCCGCGCCTCCGCTACCCAGCGCGCCGGCCGCGCCGGCCGTACCCGCTCCGGCCACTGTCTCCGCCTCTACACCCAGCACGACTTCGACGGCCGCCCCGAGCAGGATGCCCCCGAAATCCGCCGCATGGACCTGGCGGAGACGATCCTCGCCCTGCGCGCCGCGGGCGTGAAGGACCTCGCCTCCTTCCCCTTCTTCGAGCCCCCTCCCGCCGCTTCGCTCGAGGCCGCCGAGACGCTCCTGCGCCTCCTGGGCGCCGTGGCCCCCCATGGGTCCGTCACGGAGATCGGCCAGCGGCTGCTGCGCTTTCCGCTGCACCCCCGTCAGGCCCGCATCATCGTCGAGGGCGAGAGGCGCGGTGTCGGCGCGGACGCAGCCCTGCTCGCCGCCCTCGTCGGTGAGCGCGACATCCGCCGTGAGGCCCGCACCAACCTCTCCGGCCCCGGCCGTGCCGCCAACGTCGTCGCCGGGCCCTCGGATCTGCTGGAGCTGCTCGAGCGCTTCCGCGAGGCCGAGCGCTCCAATTTCTCCTCCGGCCGCGTGCAGTCGCTCTCCCTCGAGCAGGGCGCCGTGCAGGCCGTGGACCGCGTGCAGCGCCAGCTTCGGCGTGCCGTCCGTGAGCAGGGGCAGCGTCCCTCCCGCCCCGAGGACATGGAACAGGCGCTCATGCTCAGTGCGCTCGCCGGCTACCCGGACCGGGTGGCCCGCCGCCGCAAGCCCCGCTCTCCCGAGCTCCTCCTCTTCGGCGGTGGCACCGCGCAGCTCTCCGAGGTCAGCGTCGTCCAGGAGCCCGAGCTGATGATCGCCATCGACGCCGAGGAGCGCCCCGGCCGCGGTGTCATCATCCGCCTCGCCAGCGCCGTCGAGCCCGAGTGGCTCCTCGACCTGTACCCCGACGCACTGGAGGAAGTGGACGCCCTCCAGTGGAACCCCACCTCCAAGCGCGTCGAGCGCATCACCCGCCTCTCCTACGGCAACCTCGTCCTCGAGGAGACCCGCACTCCCGCGCCCCCCTCCGAGGAGGCCGCGCGCGTGCTCGTCGAGCAGGCCCTCGCCGCCGGCCCCGGCCGCTTCGCCGACCCCGAGGCCCTTCAGCAGTGGCGCACCCGCGTCGCCCTGCTCGCCCAGGCGTTCCCCGAGGCTGGATTCCCCACCGTGGATGATGCGTTCATGCGCGACTCGCTCGCGTCCCTGTGCGCCGGCGCCCGGAGCTTCGCGGACCTCGAGGGCGTGTCACTCCTCGACGCGCTCTACTCGCGGCTCACTTCGGAGCAGGCACGGTTGCTGTCCAACCACGCCCCCGAGAAGGTTGCTCTCCCCGGCGGCCGCACCACCAAGGTCCACTACGAGCCCGGTAAGCCCCCCTGGGCCGAGTCCCGCCTCCAGGACTTCTTCGGCATGGCCCAGGGGCCCAGTGTTTGCGCCGGGCGGGTTCCGCTCGTGCTCCACCTGCTCGCGCCCAACATGCGCGCCGTGCAGGTGACCACCGACCTCGCTGGATTCTGGGAACGGCACTACCCGTCCATCCGCAAGGAGCTGTGCCGCAAATACCCGAAGCACAGCTGGCCCGAGGATCCGCGTCACGCGCAGACTCCGGCCGAGCGTGGCCGGCGGATTTGACCGGAGGCGCGGGAAGCGCGTGCTACAGCTTCTTGCGCATCTGCAGGTGGTCGATGCCCGCTTCCTTGAATACCTCTCCGAGCGGCTCGTACCCCTGCTTCTTGTAGAACTCGAGCGCGTACAGCTGCGAGTGCAACAGGATCCCCGTCACGCCCCGCCGCCTCGCCTCGTCCTCCAGCGACGTCAGCAGCATCGCGCCCACTCGCGCCTTGCGGTGCGCCTGCAACACCGCCATGCGCCCGATCTGCGCCCACGTCCCGCTCTCTCCGGACGGCGGCTCGGGCAACATCACCAGACGCCCCGTCCCGATGGCGTGCCCACCCTGGAACGCCAGCACGTGGTACGCCTTCGCATCCTCGGCGTCCCGCTCGATGCCCTCGGGTACGTGCTGCTCCTCGATGAACACCACCTCGCGGATGGCGAGCGCCTGCCACAACTCAGGCTCCGTCTTGATCTGAGCGATGGTGACTGGCTGCTGGGGATTCTCCGCGTTCGGCATGGCCCGGCCAAGGTACACAAATCCCGACGGGTCAAACAGGCCAAAAGGCAGGCCCAAAGGCACCCCCACCGGGCTAAGCGCTCCCCCGTAGCGATGCCTCCTGTCCAGGCCGCCGGATTCGGGGCCGCCGCCACGCTGGGAGTCACGCGCCCCTCCCCCTGCCCGCCCAGGCCCTTCTCTCCCGCGAGCCCGGCCCCTCCGGCGTGATAGCCTGCGGCGCGATGCGATCCGCCCTCCTCGCACTCGTCCTCTGTTTCGTCTCCCTCCCCGCCTCCGCCCAGCCCGAGGTCTTCTTCGGCTCCGGCGGCGACGTGCCCAACCTCAAGGAAGAGGACTTCGACCGCCGCTTCCTCAAGACCGGCGTCTACCGGGCCCTCGAGCAGGGAAGCAATGATCCCAACTGCGCCCAGCTCCTCGGCGGCCTGCTCACGCTGCTCGGCGAGACGTCGCCCCTGCTCCACAAGCGCGACGAGAACTTCTACCTGGATCCCCTGCTCGTCCAGGCGCTCAACACGCAGCTGTCCACCCCGCGCTTCCAGGCCAACGTCTACCTGGTGGCCATGGTGCGGCGCGTGCTGCTCGACCGCACCATGCCCCCCCACTGGTTCCAGACCGCGGCGAAGCTCGGGCCCGTGGTCCTCACCGTCGACGTGGGCAAGCTGCGCTTCCTCTCCGAGGGCCTCAAGCCCATCGACAGCTTCTTCCTCACCCTCCCCGCGCTGCGCGACCGCTATGACGTCGAGGTGACCCGCGCCAACGGCACCGCCGCCCGCTCCGCCGAGAAGATGTTCCGCGAGAGCTACCTCGACCGGCAGGTGGCCTTCGGCAACCTCGAGCTGCTCGATCTGCGCGTGGAGCAGCCCAAGAAGAAGAAGCCGGCCAAGAAGCGCCGGGGCGCTCCCGTCGTCGACGAGGAGCCCGAGGAGCCCACGGCCGTGGCCCGCATGGTGTGGTACCCGCCCGATCCCAACGCCGGGGACATCGATCCCTTCGGCCGGCAGCAGGCGCGCCCCGTGGTCAACATCTCCGCGCGGCTGGCGCCCCAGCAGTACCTCGACCTGAGCCGCATCCCCCGCGGCTCCCGGCTGATGGTGCGCGGGCGCTTCTGGGAGTTCAAGAAGGCGCTCACCGAGGTGGAGCTGCGCGAGGCGCTCATCTTCCAGGACCGCGACTGGACCCAGGGCAACACCCTGGCGGATCCCGCCGCCGTGGCGCGCTGCCCCTTCGCCATCAACGACCTGATGGGCTCGTCGCCCACGCAGTCCGGCGCCTTCTCGAAGCCGGGCCGTTAGCTAGCACCCGGAGGACCGCCACCGTCCCGGGTAGCCGTCCCACCCGGGAGCCTGCCGTCCACGGACGGAGAGCCCCTCCCCGAGTCCCTCCAGCGAGCCGCCCTGGCATGGGCCGTGCTCTCCCCTCGGCTCCCACCCAGCGCCGAGAGGGACCCCATGAAGGTCGACGGTCGTAACGAGGAAGCGCCGGCCCGGCCGGCATCGGAATCGGGACGTTTCCAGGAAGCACTGAAGAAGGCCCCTCCCCAGGCGGCGAAGGCTCCGGCCCGGCCGGCACCGACGGCCCGGAACACCGGGGCCACCGCACGGGGCACCCCTGGAACCGTGGCCACCCCCGGGCTGGCGCGGACGCCGCAACGGGGCGCCTTCGCCAGCACCGAGCGCCTGGGCCAGGTGCGCCAGGGCATGAACGCCGAGGCCCACCGCCTCGGGGACGTGCGCGGCGAGGCCCACCAGACGAGCCAGGAGCGGATGCACCAGCGCCTGACGGACCTCGTCGCCCGGGAGCTCGCCCGGGAGCCGCGCGCCGAGCCGGTGCCCTCCCGCTCCACCCCCCTGTCACCCGAGGCCGAGCCCCCACCCGCCGCGTCCTCCTTGGAGGCGCTCTCCGCCGCCGGAGGAACGAGCCTCGGAGGCATTCAGGGCGCCGCGACGAGGGCCCCGGAGCCGGCGAACCCCGAGGCCCGTGTGCAGGCGGCGCTGGAGCTCATCGAGAAGATCGAGGTGTTCGTGAAGTCGCAGCGGCCGGCCCTGGCGATGCGGTTGGGGGGAACGCTGGACGCCACCGTGGAGGTGGAGCGCACGGGCGATCGCGAGGTAGCCCTGCGCATCCAGGGGCGCCGGGGCGGCTTCCCCCAGAAGGACCTCCTGCGCATCCGCGAGGCCCTCGCCGAACGCGGGCTGAAGCTCAGTGCCTTCGTGACCTCCTGAGCGGAGCGCCCTCGAAGGACCCTGGACATGACAGAGGCCCTGCCGCCGGAGGGGCGGAGGGCCTCGGAACGACAGTGCGGACAGGGCCTACTTGCCGGGCTTGAGCTCGAGCAGCTGGCGCTTGCCCTTCTTGTCCTTGAAGCTCTCGGCGTCGGGCAGGGCTTCCTTCTTCTCCGCGATGTTCGGCCACTGGGGGGCGTACTGCGCGTTGAGCGCCTTGTACTCGGCGTACTCGGAGGGCAGGTCCGACTCGGGGAAGATCGCCTTGGTCGGGCAGACCGGCTCACACGCACCGCAGTCGATGCACTCGTCCGGGTGGATGACCAGGAAGTTGGCGCCCTCGTAGAAGCAGTTGACCGGGCAGACCTCGACACAGTCGGTGTACTTGCACTTGATGCAAGGCTCGGTGACTACATAAGCCATTGAAATCTTCTCCTCTCGGACTGAGTCCGTGCGCGCGCACACTAATGGGTTGTGGCGGGGGTGGCACTCCCTAATTTAAGCACCTACCCCCTCCTACTCACCCCAGGAGGCCCTGGGCGCGCATCAGTTCGGCTACCAGGATCGCTCCCTTGGCCGCTCCCATCTTGGTGTTGTGCGAGACGAGCAGGTACTTGAAGCCGTTCTCCAGCACGGCGTCCTCGCGCACCCGGCCCACCGTGGTGGCCATGCCCGCGTGCGTGTCCCGGTCCAGGCGTGGCTGCGGGCGGAACGGATCCTCGAGCACTTCAATCCACCGCGGCGGCGCGGACGGCAGAGTCCGGGACACCTCGGCGCCCCGCCACTCGCGCATGGCCGCCACCACCTCCTGCACGGAGGCCTTGCGCTCCAGCGACACGAAGACGGACTCGGTGTGGCCCTCCATCACCGCCACGCGGGTGCAGGTGCAGGACACCCGGACGTCATGCGGGGTGATGGCCGCGCCCCCGGCCTGCAGCGTGCCGAGGATCTTCTTCGTCTCCACCTGGACCTTCTCCTCCTCCTTGGGGATGTAGGGGATGACGTTGTCCAGGATGTCCAGGCCGATCACGCCCGGCGAGCGGCCGGCGCCCGACATGGCCTGCATCGAGGTCATCATCACCGCCTTGACGCCGAAGCGCTCGTGCAGCGGCGCCAGGGTGATGGCCAGGCCCGTGGTGGTGCAGTTGGGGATGGGGACGATGAAGCCCTTCCAGCCGCGGCGCTTCTGCTGCTCGCGCACCAGCGGGGAGTGGGCGGCGTTCACCGGGGGAATGAGCAGCGGCACGTCCGCCTCGTAGCGGAAGGCGCTGGCCGCGGAGAACACGGGGATGTCCCTGGCGAGCCGCGGCTCCAGCTCCTTGGCCACGTCCGACTCCACCGCCGAGAAGGCGATGTCGTAGTCCCTGGCCTGCACCTCCTCGCCGCTCACCACCTTCAGCTTCGCGATGGACTCGGGCAGCGCCTCGGGGACGAACCAGGCGGTCATCCCGTTGGCGGTGCGCAGCGCCTCCACGTAGGCCTTGCCCGCCGAGCGCGGCGAGGCCGCCAGTCCGGTGAGCTCGATGGAGGGATGGTCCTTCAGCGCGGCGATGAACTGCTGGCCGGCGAGACCGGTGGCGCCAATGAGGACAGCACGAAGCTTGGCCATGACGTGTGACTCCCTTCCATGGGGGTCGGGGGAATGGCGCGTCCTTTACACCCTTTGGCGCCAGACTTCCACGCACCGCGGCGGGGAGCGGCGCCCTAGCTCAGCACGACCCGCTCGCCGAGGCGCCCGCCTGGTGGCTCTCGGTGGGCAGCCCGTGGGTGAGCCACGCATGGAGGCCCCCATCCAGGTAGATGGCGTTGAACCCCCGCTGCTGGAGCAGGCGGCAGGCCCGGCGCGCATCGGAGCCGTCCCCGGCGCACCCACACACCACGATGAGCTCGTCGTCCGGGAGCACCGCCGCGTCCCGTAGAATCTCCTCGAAGGTCATCCAGAGAGCGCCGGGGATGTGCAGGCCATAGCGCTCCCAGTCCTCGGGAGCACGACAGTCGAGGACGAGCACTTCCTCGTCCCCGAGCCGCACGTAGAGCTCGGTACAGAGCATTCGGGGATCCACCACCCGGGACCTCCTGCTGCGGTGTCTGTCGGGGACAACCCGGAGCTCCCATATGCCCTTCCCCTGTGACTGCCCGCCTGCCTGGGACCCCAGGCCACCCGACCGGGGTCCACCTCCGCGGCCCCCTACAGGCCGAGCTGTTTGGCGATGATCTCGTTCATGATCTCGCTGGTGCCCCCCCCAATGGGGCCCAGGCGCGCGTCCCGCCAGTGGCGCTGGATGTCGTACTCCATCATGTACCCGGCGCCACCGTGGAGCTGGAGGCACGCATCGGCCACGCGGCAGGCCGTCTCGGTGGCCACCTTCTTGGCCATGGACGTCTGGGCAATGGCGTACTCGCCCCCCACGTGCAGCCGCAGCGCGTGGTAGGTGAGCTGGCGCGCGGCCTCGAACTCCGTGGCCAGCTCGGCGAGCCGGTGGCGCACCACCTGGAACTCGCTGAGCGAATGGCCGAAGGCCCGCCGGCCGCGCACGTGGGCCATCACCACCTCCAGCATCTCCTCCATGGCCCCGAGCGCCCCCAGCGCGAGCGACAGGCGCTCCCACTGGAAGTTGCCCATGATTTGGGGGAAGCCCTGGCCCTCGACGCCCCCGAGGAGGTTGGCCGCGGGCACCCGGCAGTCCTCGAAGAAGAGCTCGCCGGTGTCCGAGGCGCGCCACCCGAGCTTCTTGAGCTTGCGCCCCACGGAGAAGCCGGGAGTGCCCTTCTCCACCAGGAGGAGCGACAGGCCCCTGTGCCCGGCGTCGGGGTTCGTCTTCACCGCCAGCACGACGAAGTCCGCCCGGACGCCGTTGGTGATGTAGGTCTTCGAGCCGTTGACGACATAGTGCTCGCCGTCGCGGCGGGCGGTGGTGCGCAGGCCGGCGACGTCCGAGCCGCCATTGGGCTCGGTGATGCCGAGCGCGCCAATCTTCTCCCCGCGGATGGCCGGGGCGAGGAAGCGCCGCTTCTGGTCCTCGGTGCCGAACTTGTGGAGGGGGCCGGTGGCGATGGTGTGCTGGGCCCCGAGGCCCGCGGCGACCCCTCCCGAGCCGCAGCGCCCCATCTCCTCGAGCAGCACGGCCTCGTAGAGCTCGCCGGCGTTGGAGCCCCCGTACGCCTCGGGGTACTTGAGACCGAGGAAGCCCAGCTCGCCGAAGCGGGTGAAGAGCGCCCGGGGGAACTCCTCCTGCTCCTCCCACTGGGGGGCGAAGGGCTTCAGCTCCTTGTCCACCACCGCCCGGACGGTGCGGCGGAAGGCCTCGTGCTCCTCCAGGTACAGCCCGTAACCGTGCAGCATCGTGACGCACCTCGGTGGTGAGAACGCTCGCCCGGGATGCTACCGGACCGAGATGTGCACGCCCCCCTCGCTCCTGTCTTGACCCGGCTGTTTCGGGTTCATATAAGGCGGTCTCGCTTCTCGCGGCGCCATAGCCAAGTGGTAAGGCAAAGGTCTGCAAAACCTTCATTCCCCGGTTCGAATCCGGGTGGCGCCTCACAGCAAAGGCCCGATGTGGACTCCGGTTCACATCGGGCCTTCGTGTTTCCAGGGTCCGGGCGCGCGGCGGGAGCAACCTTGCCGTCCTCGGAGGGCTGGGGGGATGCTCACCGCCCCATTCCTCCCGGAGCTCCCGCCTGAGCACCTCCTCTTCCCGTCGACTGGTCTCCTCCCTTCTCTCCCTGTCCCTGCTCGGCTCGCCGGCCCTCGCGGCCGAGTCCTCCAAGCCCGCGGCGAAGTCCTCGGAGACAGCGCGGGCCGAGGCGGCACGGCTGACCTCGGCCTTCCTCGGGGACACGCCGCTGCTGACGGACTTGCAGTCCCTCGTCGACGAGGTCGGCGGCCGGGCCACGGGCTCGCCGTCCAACCTGCGCTCCGTGGACTGGGCGCTCGCGCGCTTCCGCGAGGCAGGCGTCGACGCGCGCAAGGAGGCCTTCCAGATGCCGGGCCTGTGGCTGGAGCGCTCGGCGTCCGCGAGCGTGCGCGGGGCCGACGTGGGCTTCTCGCCGCGCATCGCCTCCATGCCCTTCTCCGTCTCCACCCCCAAGGGCGGCACGACGGCCCCGCTGATCGACGCGGGCAAGGGCGGCGAGAAGGACTTCCAGGCGCTCGGACAGAAGGCGAAGGGCGCGTTCGTGCTCGTGGACCAGGCGGAGCTCAAGGACGTGGACGGCCTGTTCCGCGAGTACGCCGAGTCCGCTGAAATCGAGCAGCGGGCCTTCGCGGCCGGAGTGGCGGGCGTGGTGTACGTGGGCTCGCGGCCCAACAGCCTGCTGTACCGGCACAACGTGTCCACGGGCCTGCGCAACACGCGGCCCATGATGGTGATGGAGCGCGATGGCGCCCTGCGCGCCCAGCGCCTGCTGCGCTCGGGCAAGACGCTGACGCTCACGGCGGACATCGACGTGCAGTCCGGGCCGGCCTACGAGAGCTACAACGTCATCGGTGAAATCCGCGGCAGCACGCGCCCGGACGAGGTGGTGGTGGTGGGCGCGCACCTGGACTCGTGGGACCTGGGCACGGGGGCGCTGGACAACGGGGCCAACGTGGTGGCGCTCATCGACGTGGCGCGGCAGATGAAGAAGCTGGGCATCAAGCCCGCGCGCACCCTCCGCTTCGCGCTGTGGAATGGCGAGGAGCAGGGCATGTACGGCTCGGCGGGCTATGCGCAGGCGCACGAGGCCGAGCTGGACAAGCATGTGATGGCGGCCTCGTTCGACATCGGCTGCGGGCGCATCACCGGCTTCTTCACGGGCGGCCGCCCCGAGCTGCCGCCCCTGGTGGACCGCGCGCTCGAGCCGGTGAAGGGCCTGGGCCCGTTCACGCAGGTGGACGCGCCGATCGTGGGCACGGACAACTTCGACTTCATGCTCGGCGGCGTGCCCAACCTGGTGGCCAATCAGGAGCCGGCGCTCTACGGGCCGAACTACCACGCGCGCTCGGATGAGCTGGACAAGTGCGATCCGCAGCAGCTGCGGCTCAACACGGCCATCACGGCGGCACTGGCGTACGGCTTCGCGCAGATGGACGCGAAGCTGCCGCGCCACTCGCGCGCGCAGGTGGAGGACCTGGTGCGCACCACGGACCTCGGCCAGCAGATGAAGAGCATGGGCGTGTGGGAAGAGTGGGCCAGCGGGAAGCGCGGCCGGAAGGCGGGCACCACCGCGGGTCCCGAGACGCGCTGACGTTCTCCGCGGCCGTCCGGGCGGTGGGACGGTTGATCCAGGCGCGGGGCATGAGGAGTGTCCCTCTCATGAGCCCGCGCCGCCCCTCCGATACCGAGCCCGCCCAGCAAAACTCTCCGTCCGTCGAGGCTGCCTTTCAGGCGGTTCCTCCAGAGCTGATAGCGGAGATCCTCAATGGCGAGCTGCACATCAGCCCTCACCCAGCTCGCCCGACGCTCAACGCGCTGACGAACCTCAGTTCCCTCCTCGTGACGGCATTCACGTTCGGCAAGGGAGGACCGGGCGGATGGGTGATCGTCAATCAGCCCGAAGTGCACCTCGGTCCCCGACCGGACAAGCTCGTGCCGGATATCTGCGGATGGACGCGCGCACGCCTGCCACAGGCCGTCGGAGGGCCCGACGCTCCGGAGCACTACGATCTCGCCCCGGACTGGGTGTGCGAAATCCTCTCGGACCAAACGCGGCGCATCGACAAGGTCGAGAAGATGCGCATCTACGCCCGGGAGGGAGTGCGCAACGTCTGGCATGTGGATCCGGTCGCACACACGCTCGACGTCTTCCGCGGCGAGGGGCGCCACTGGCTCCTCGTCAATTCCTTTGCCGGAGACGAGAAGGTTCGCACCGAGCCGTTCGAGACCATCGAGCTCGAACTGGCGCTGGTTTGGTCCGAATAAGAACTCCACCGTCGTGAGTGCTGAGTCCTTGTCATTAGCGTCAAATAGCCTCGAGAAAGCTCAACCCGGACAGTCGCGCAATACATCGGCAGGCGCCGCAATCCGCCGTTAAATCGACCTGCTCACACCAAGAGGAGGCGACATGGCAGGAAATAGCGGACAGCAGGGCAGCCAGATGGACGAGCAGGTGCTGCAACAACTTCGCCAAGCTCGGCAAGATCTACTCGCCGATATACAGCTCTTCCAACTGCTGCAACAACCTGAGTTCTTTCCAAACCGGGATTTGAATCGACGCAGAGCGATTGAGGCTGCCCAGGCGTCCATGTCCGAAAGTCTGGCCCGCTACATGAGTGCGGCAAAGGCGGCCAGGTTGACCCACTACGAGGCAGAATAGATCTCACATAAATCAAGGGCCCCACCTCGTATTGGAAGGTGGGACCTTCGATTTCATGAAGAGCAGCGTGCTGCCCTACCCCAGCGCGGCGCGCGCGTTGCGGAACATCCGCATCCAGGGGCCGTCCTCGCCCCACTCCGGAGGGCACCAGGAGTACGTCACACTCCGGCTCACCCGCTCCGGGTGCGGCATCATGAGGGTGACTCGCCCGTCCCTCGACGTCAGGCCCGCGATTCCGTGCGGCGAGCCGTTCGGGTTCGCCGGGTACGTCTCCGTCACCCGCCCGTGGTTGTCCACGAAGCGCACCGGCACCATCCCCGACCCGTTCACCCTCGCCGCGTCCTCGGGACTCGCGAACTCCGCTCGGCCCTCACCGTGCGATGACGCAATGAGGATCCGGCTGCCCGCCATGCCCTTGAAGAACAGCGACGGGCTCTCCGCCACCTCCACCTGCACCAGCCGCGCCTCGAATTGCTCCGACACGTTGCGCACGAAGTGCGGGAAGTGCTCGGCGCCCGGAATCAGCTCGCGCAGCTGCGACATCATCTGGCAGCCGTTGCAGATGCCCAGCGCGAAGGTGCCCGAGCGCGCGAAGAACGCGGCGAACTCGTCCCGCGCCCTCGAGTTGAACAGGATGGACCGC